>CAJOEX010000053.1 GCA_905233415.1 Paludibacteraceae bacterium | reverse complement strand
ATCCTGCTGACCGCTATCACCGGCAGCGCGTGGCTCGCGGCGGTGGTTGCTTTTCATCTGAGTTGGCAGATGATGCACGTGCTGACCATCGGGACGATGTCGTTTGTGGTACTCGTTCAACTGCTTCTTTGCCAACCGTGGTGCCCGATGCCGCAACGGATGCCGCTCAAAGGCATTGACATCTCCACGGGACTACTGATTAGCCTGCTGATGCTCATGATCAGTTATATTCTCGTCTATGGCGACCGCCTCATGTGGTTCTTTTCGCCCACATTGCGCTGGGTCTTGGCGCTTAGCCTCATCCTCTTGGCTTTCATTATGTACCGCCTCAAAACGGTAGAGCAGCCTTATATCTCGCTGGATATATTCAAATACAAAAACGTCCTCGCTATCCTCTTGGTAACCGCTGTTGCCGAACTCCTCTTAGGAGCCGAGCACACACTGGAGGAGATTTATTGGACCGAAGTGCGGGGTTTGGAGGAACATACTAAAGGGGCGCTTTGTCTCTGGTCGTTGCCGGGTGTGTATGTCGGCGTGCTGATCACGCTTTACTGGCTTGGGCACAAGCGATGGAAAGTATGGAAGCTCTTTGCCATCGGCTTCGGTTGCATCTTTGTCTATTCGATGTGGATGTACTTCTATTTGGATGTCAATGTGCCGATTGAGCAATACCGTTTGGGCTTGGCTTTCCGTGGTTGTGCGTACGCTATTTTAGCAGTCTCGCTCATGTGGTCGTTACACGAGTCCGTGCATGACTTGCAGCATTTCTTTATGGCGCTTTTCATCTTCAATGTCATCCACATGTACCTTGCCGGCGCATCGGGCTACGGGCTTTATACCACGCTTTTCAAACATTTCATGGCGGACAACTTGGCGCGTTACGGCGATTATTTGACGCTTACGAGTATAAATAGCAAATTCGGTCTGTACTCTGTCAGCGAAGCGGTCTGTGTTCTGTCAGGCGCAGCCGGTCTGGCTTCCGTCATGTCCGTGACCTTGAAGCAGATCTTCGGGCAGATGATTTGGGTGTCCGGTTTCATGACCTTTGCTTTCCTGCTGCTCGACATTCCGCGTGTTCGAACCGGCATCGAGAAAGTGCCGTACTGGCCTGTTTATGGCATCAAAATGCTGGCTCGCTTGCGTTAAATAGCAAAAAAATCCCACTCATCCTTGCGTATGTGGGATTTTTTTTGTACCTTTGCAAGCGCAAACATAAAAGTCGAGTTTATGAACGTAGAAGAGATACAAGATTTCTGCCTTTCGTTAGGGAATGATGTAGAGGAGAAACTGCCCTTTACCATGTTTAAGAATGGCGAGGGAGTGCTGGTTTTCTATGTCTGTGGACACATGTTCTGCTTCTTCGATCTCAATGATTTTCAGGTTATCTCGCTCAAATGCCAACCCGAACGGATAGACGAACTGAAAGCCCAATACGGCTGCGTCGGAAACCCCTATAATGAGTCGCCCAAACACTGGATAGGTCTTGACCCGCATTCTTCGCCGGACGCGCTCACAAAAGACCTCATTCGCAATTCATACGAGATTGTTAAAGCCAAATATACCAAGAAAAAATGACCAATTGAATCAATTATTATGACACTACATGTAACACCGGAGTATATCACCTCTCTGAAGCCGAACGAGATATTTGTGTTCGGCAGTAACCTCTCGGGCATGCATGGCGGCGGAGCAGCACACATCGCGCACAAACTCTTCGGAGCAGAGTGGGGTGTGGGTGTCGGTCCAACAGGGCAATGTTATGCCATTCCGACCATGCAAGGCGGCGTGGAGACCATCCGTCCGTATGTGGATGAGTTTATTGACTACGCGAAGCAACATCCGGATTTGCTCTTCCGCGTAACGCGCATCGGTTGTGGTATAGCCGGTTTTACGAACGAAGAGATAGCTCCGCTTTTCAAAGCCGCCGTAGCGATGGAGAATGTCTCACTTCCGAATGGATGGAGGGAGATTATCGGTGGTGTGCCGGTAAAGTGAAAAAATCGGCAAGGACGACCTAAATGGCAAAAATGTTCCATTTTATTTGTTTTTTCAAATAAATGTTGTAACTTTGCAGTCGAATTGACATTTAAATCAATTGCGGGTGTCGCACTCGTAGCACTCGGCGTAATGTGTATCCTCTGCCCGGGAACCACATTGTTAAGCCTGGCTTGGGTATTTGGTTTGATGTTCTTCCTTGGCGGTTGCACAGAGATGGCAGCATGGTCGGCTACACGCGGATTTATCCCGATGAGCGGACTGATGTTCCTTTCTGCTTTGTTACAAATCATCCTCGGCGCGATTATGGTCTTCCATCCGGCGCCATTGATGGTAGCGCTGCCGTTCATTTTCGCTTTCTGGCTGATGTTTGAAGGTATCAACCTCGCGATCAGTTCGTTTGACTTCAAGCGCGTCGGTTTCCGTCGTTGGTGGATTGTCTGCTGTTTTGGCGTATTGGCTGCATGCTTCGGCGTGTACTGCCTCGTGAACCCGAATGTGAGCGCAGAGACGATTGCTTGGATTGTTGGTTTGGGTATCATCCTTGACGGTATCGGCAACTGGGTTAAAGTGGCGGTTGTCAACAAAGTGGAGAAACGCTTCGTCAAACTGCATGACCGTCTCCGTGAAGTAACGGACATCGATTGGGAAGAGGTAAAATGAACCAATACACCCATCGTTATTCGCTCACAGCAGCGGATATGGACACGCGTTACCGGATGACGCCGAACGCTGTCCTGCTCTATTATCAGGATTGCTGGGCACGCTATATGTCGTGCCTGCATCTTGCTGCTTTTGACGTCATCAGACAGAACCGCATCTGGGTCATTACGGAGTTCAACGCGTGGTTT
>CAJOEX010000052.1 GCA_905233415.1 Paludibacteraceae bacterium | reverse complement strand
TTTGAAACAGGGCGACCAACAAGTTTCCGGCACGGTCACAGACGCGCACGGAAAGTTCAGTTTGGAAGCC
The DNA here is from genome assembly GCA_905233415.1 of Paludibacteraceae bacterium. Lineage (GTDB taxonomy): Bacteria > Bacteroidota > Bacteroidia > Bacteroidales > Paludibacteraceae > Colicola. The sequence continues at coordinate 2,941 of CAJOEX010000052.1, read as the reverse complement.
GAAACGGGCGAGTTCGTGTTGGAGTGTTCCTATAACGGTCTGACGGACATGTGCAACTATCGCTCAACTTTTTTTGATACTTTTAAGCCAATCGGCACATTCGTCCGCCATGAGTGCAATCAGTTTCATATAATAAGTGGTCAGTTCGGCATCGGACATGCGATTCAAGCCTGCCATCTTATGCTGCAGTGTGAGCAGAATGCGCAACATTGACCGCGTGAACTGTTCGTCATCGAAGTAATTGATGAGAGCAATAATATGTTTGTACGGGCAGAGACGATGACCGCATTCCCATGCATTATAGGTGGCATGAGAGATATCCAAACTCCATGCAATCTGCTCCTGCGTCACCCCTTTGCGCTGACGTGCCTGCAATAAAGCCTGCGAAAAATCATACAATATATTCATAGCGGTTCAGGATTTATAGGGTTGGTCACCACCTTTGAGGTAATACGGCATAAACTCATCCGGTTCGCTCACGCTGATGGCAACCGGCAAGCCGTGTGTGCGGTAGATAATAAATGCTTTGGTACGGTCGGTAACGAAAGCGCGGTAGGTGCCTATCCCTTTGGTCCTGAAAATGCCGATGAAACCGAGCACGCTTCCGATGCCGAACAGACGAAGTGTGTTGGTGGGACTCATGAAATTCTCTGGTGCATGGTCAATGCGGTCGATCTGCTCATACGGAATACGGATAGTGCGAAGGAGCGTGTGAATACCGATACCTTCGTCAGTAGCGATGATGTACTGCGGATACAGGAAGAAACACGACAGGAGTACCGCCAGCAACAAGACAATCATCGCTGTTGCTGCGACATAATTGACACCCCGTGCGACGAGCCATACCTGATAAGCAATAGCCGCCATTAACAAAAGCACAAAAACCGCTGTCCACCACTTGACAGCCTTGCTGTGCGAACATTCATACATTGTTTTCATAAACTAATAATTTAAAATTCGCTGCAAAGGTACTGCTTTTTTGCGAATATCCTTATCAGTTTTGCTGACAAAATGGGAAAATTCGTCCCCAAGGCAGATACCAGATAGCAAACCAAGCGGCGATAACTGCCACATAAAGAGCGATGACGGTCGGTGTGAAGGAGAGAGAACTTTGGGAGGAAAAGTTCCATAAGGTATGGAAACAGGCACAAGCAACAAGACTTTTCGTGTCTCGGGCAATACAGCCGATTCCCCATGTGCCGAGCAACAATATAGCCAAAAATATCAAACTTCCGAGATTAAAGCCGATAGTTATATGCCAGAAGAACCACATCAGTCCGACAACAAGCACACGCCAAACGGTCTTCATTTCTTTCAGTTCGCCTTGCAGATAGCCTCGCCAGCCAACTTCTTCGAGGAAGGAATAGAAGATAAAACCTAATAGCGTAAAACTCAATCCGCGGTCAAAAAAGAAACAAACAAAGAACGGTATTGCAACGGTCAAGACTGATTTCCAAATAGATGTGCCTGTGATAGTGCAATGGAATTCCCGTTTGAAAGTAAGAACAGCAACAAGTGCGCCCAAACATGGTCCGATACCCCTTGCCCAATTCCATAGCCAAACAACGATTGGACTAGCGTCAAGGTTCTCATATTTTAATGCTAATGCACGCGTTGCAACTGATATGACATAAAATGATGCTATAGCTATCCATTTTGTTCTTGTTTCGTTGGCTGCCATTTTTACCTCTTTTTTTCAAAAAACGATGCAAAATTACAAAAAATTTCTGACATACGCAAATTTATATAAACCCATAAAGGCCATATATAAATTTTTGTTTTGCTAAAATGCTACATATCAGTAACTTACGCATTGTAAATATAAATCGCAAAATTTGGATATAAATGGGTTTTTGTAGTAACTTTGCACCAGAATTTGAAAGATTTAACAACTCAAAATTGAAGAAAATGCAAGCAAGAATTTTCGTATTGGCAGCGGCGATGGTTTGCGCCGTGTCAATGGCAGCTAACAACAAAGTTAGCGGAGTAATCAAGGACGCAGCGGAACAAGTTTCCGGCACGGTCACAGACGCGCACGGTAAGTTCAGTTTGGAAGCCGAAACGGGCGAGTTCGTGTTGGAGTGTTCGTACATCGGTTACGAATCAATCGGCATGAGTTTGGCAGTAAACGGTAACATCCACCTCGGCACGATTGAGATGAACGAGGCATCGACTGAACTGAGCGAAGTGGTGGTAGAAGGTGACGCGGTGATTCAGAAAGTAGATCGCCAGATTCTTCTGCCGAACAAAGAGCAGTTGGGTGCTTCTTCGGATGGTATGTCGCTACTCCAGAACTTGCAGATTCCGCGTATTGTGGTGAACCCTGCGGACAACACCGTCAAGACCCTCGCCAACCAAGACGTGCGAGGCAAGCAATTCTGAGGTCATGGCAATCAACCCGAAGGACGTCATCCGTATCGAGTACCACGACCAGCCGGGTGTGCGCTACAACGGCGCGGCGGCGGTCATCAATTACATCGTCAAACACCGCGACACGGGCGGTAACCTGATGCTCAATGCTTCCAACGGCGTGACCATGCCCGGTTGGGGCGAGTATCACCTGGCGGGCAAGGTGAACTTCGGCAAATCGTCGTTCAGCCTCATGACACACTACTCGCCGCGTGACGTCTATTGGACGCGCACGAACGCCGAGACATACAACTTTAGCACGGGCACGATAGAGAACCGTGAAGTGGGTGAACCGACACGTTTCAAGATGAATCCGATGAACATCGCTTTGACTTATAACTGGACTAACGGCGAGAAAAACATGCTCCAGATAGCCTTGCGCGATTTCATGAACTTTACGCCGCAATCGAAGACAAACCGCGATTCGTATCTCTATCAGGGCACGGACAGTTTTGCTATCCATGACCACGAAAGTAGCAAGTCTATTTCGCCGTCGTTGGACATCTACTACGAGCACAACCTGCCGGACGAC
>CAJOEX010000051.1 GCA_905233415.1 Paludibacteraceae bacterium | reverse complement strand
TACCCTGCGCTATCGCTAATAGCGCTGTTAGTAAGAAAAATAGTTTAACTTTTCTCATAATTTTTTGATTTTTAGTGAAACAATATGGTTAATTAGTTGATTTGTTTTTTTTGCTATATAAACGACAAAGCGGCAGGAGCACAACGCTCCAGCCGCCTATACGTCGGTTTATCTGCCTGATTTGCTACCTCTTGTGAGCGCGTCGCGCGCCACATACATACATACATACATACATACATACATACATACATACTGCGCGCTGCGCTTGCCATTAAGAAGTTATATGTGAGGATTTGATCCAAAATCATGTTCCTAAAAGTGTGTAATAGACTCCATTTTTCAAAATCCGCGGCAAAATTACAATTTTTTTTTCAAATATGCAAGTTTTAACGCAAAATAATGCGTTTTTTATGCATTTTTTGCCGGAATAACAGGGAATTTTTATTTTTCTATCATCTTAATCACTTTCGCCGGAACACCACCGACGATGGCATTGGCAGGGACATCTTTGGTCACTACGGCTCCTGCGGCAACGATGGCGTTTTCGCCGATGGTGACGCCTTGCAGGACGGTCACATTCGCGCCGAGCCACACGCGTTTGCCGATATGTATGGGTTTGGCTGTCATGCCTGCACGTTGCGCCGGATCAGGAAGATGGTTGAGCGTACAGAGCGTAGCGTTATGACCGATGAGGGCATCGTCATCGATGAAGATGCCACCTTGGTCTTGGAACTTACAGCCCATGTTGATGAACACCCGTTCGCCGACATGCGTGTTCTTGCCGCAATCGGTATAGAACGGCGGAAACATACCAAACGACTCCGGCACGTCTATCGCCCATAACTCACTCAACAACCGTCGCAGTTCTTCGGGTGTGTGGTACGAGCCGTTGATTTCGGCGGTAATACGCAGGGCTTCCTGCGAGAATTTATGGAACTCCATGTGCAAGTCCGAGCCACCCACTATCGGCTCGTCCGATGCCATCCGTTCACGAAACTGGTCTATTGTCATATTCATCCTTTTTTGTAATATTTGCTATGCTGATATTGCCCGTGTGATTGCGTTTTGTTATTGTAACTGATGGCGAACTTCGGGCAGCGGTGGAGACAACCGAGACAAAGCGCACAACGCTCAGCCGTCCAGACGGGGTTCTTACCAAGTTTGTTGGTCTCGGTCTTGGCTGTTTCCTGCATTTCGATAGCCTGCACAGGACATTTCTTGGCGCACAGCCCGCAACCGATACAAGCATTTTTATCTACTGCAAAGAACTTGGTCTGACGCTCGTATGTCAACAGCGGATCGGTTACCACGCGGAAGAAATACGGCATTCGGTCATGGCTCTTATTGCCTTGTACGCCGGCTTTGATCATCGCTATTACTTCGTCTATCTGCGGCTCGGCGGCGTCCACCTGCTGCTGCACTTTTGCGGGATCAGAGAGGTCAAACATCAGCGTCCAGTTGTCTGGCATCTTGACTGAATAACCGGCATTCATAACGATACCCTTGCGTTTCAGTTCTCGACGTGCGTCCTCGCAGACAAAGCCCTGCAGGAAGCCATACGTAGCAACAGCGAACACGTAGTTATCCTTCGCCAGACGAATCTCTTCGTTCCAGTTGGTGGGAGTTACGAAACCAAGCGGCTCACTGTCCGCGAGCGTGATTGTGGTATCGGCAGTCTCGATGGACTGCGCTTGTGTGCCGAGTGCTTCGGCGATACGGGTAGCCACATGCTGGCTGTTACCCGTGGCGGAGAAATAATATATCATGGTTGTTTATTCATTTGCGACTGCAAAGGTACAACTTTTGGGGAATTATGCAAGTTTTTATGTAATTATTACTATTTTACCGTTCATATAGTTCGATCGGCAGATCGTCCGGGTCGGAGAAAAAGACGAAACGCTTGTGCGTGTACTCGTCCGTGCGGATGGGCTCATGCGCAATTCCTTTTTCTGTCAGTTCATGTTCTGCCGCTTCTATATCATCCACCTCAAATGCCAAATGTCGCAACCCTACTGCCTCGGGATAGGATGGTCGCGGTGGCGGAGAAGGAAAGGAAAACAACTCAATGACATAACTTCCGTTCAGCGACAAATCGGCTTTCCATGACTGCCGTGTTTCGCGGAAATGCTCCGCCATAACTTCCAACCCCAGCACTTCGGTATAAAAGCGTTTGCTCCGCTCATAGTTGGAACAGATGATGGCGATATGATGTACTTTGTTCAGGTGCATAGATACTATTTTAATTAATTTTTTTCTGCTTTGGGCGATGTTATCAGATTTAATGTCCGCGAACAAACTGCCCTTCGGGCTGATACTCCAGGAAGCAACTATCCTCCTGCTGCTCCTCGTCCATCGCTAGCTGCTGTTGCGCTATGTACTCGTCGTAAGTCATAAAATCTGCAATGCAATAATAGCGCATGCCTCAGCATCGGCGAGGGCATGGTGGTGGTTCGTCATTTCGTAGCCACAATAGCCGGCAATGATATCCAAGTTATGATGTCCTTCCGGCCAGACCTTGCGCGAACGGAGCAAGGTACATTCAAACTCATAGTCCGGATAAGCAATCTCATACGCTCGAAAAAACGCCTTCAGGCAGTTCTCATCAAACGCCTTGTTGTGCGCCACAAACGGCACTTCTCCGTCCTCGATGTATGGAAAATACTCATGTATCTTGCGCTGAGCGTCCATCCATACATCCGGGAATTCGGGCGCATCGTTGGTGTCGTCAAAATGCAGTCCATTTACTTCGCTGCAGCGGGCATTATAGTAGTTCGGTATCGGTCGGATGAGCGAGTAGTAGTTATCCACTATCTCGCCGTCCTTGACGATAATCAACCCGACCGAACAAACGCTTGACTGCGCGAAGTTCGCCGTCTCAAAATCTATGGCTACGAAGTTATCCAATTGATCTTCAAAAATCGATACTTTTGACTTTTTACCTTTCTTGATTATTTCTGCCCAAATATATAGTTGTGAGTGTTGCTCACGAGTTGAATACCTGTAGCGCTCAGTTATTTTTGTTTATCAAAAGGTAATGTCGGCAACTCAAACTTATCGAAATCGGATTCGAAAAGGCGGTCTTGGACGATGCGGTATTTCTCGAACTCCGTCTCGGCAAACTCTTTGGCTTGTTCGGCAGAGACAGACCCTGCGTCAGTTAGTATACGATCATCGCTTGCTTCCAGAATGATGTCAATACGCTTCGCCCAATCCTCCATCGTCATCGGGATATGCCGTTTCGCCATACGTTCGGCAGTGTCCAGAACAGAGTTGACCAAACGTCCCATATCTTCCAGTTCCAACTCATTTAGGTAGTTCTTCGCAACACTTACATCGGGTTTGACAATCTTGCCGTTTGGCGCTTTCTCCCATGTGGTTAAGCCCATGTGTTCTTTCTCCGCATTGGCACGCGACACAATCAGCTCTGCTGCCGTTTGTCCATGCACGGCATAGTGCATCTTGTTCTGCACTTTCGCGAAGAACTCGCGCGTAGTGGGCGCATCGAGGTTATAGTCGATAGCTGTAGCATAGATGTCGGTCAGTTTCTGATAGAAACGGCGCTCGGAGAGCCTGATCTCTCGAATCTCCGCCAGCAGATATTCGAAGTAATCCTCGCTGATAAAGGCACCGTTCTCCATGCGTTTCTTGTCGATAACATAGCCGCGTATAGCAAACTGCCGCAACACGGCTGTACACCATTGCCGGAACTGCGTCGCCCGCCGAGAGTTGACGCGGTAACCGACAGCAATAATAGCATCGAGATTGTAGAAATCCACGCTACGTTTGATGTTTCGCACACCTTCTTGCTGAACTATTTCCATTTTGGAAACAGTTGCCACTTCT
>CAJOEX010000050.1 GCA_905233415.1 Paludibacteraceae bacterium | reverse complement strand
ATTATGACACCAGTGGTGACACTTTTCAATTGTCGCGCCGCGGCGCGACAATTACGTCGCAAGTTGCGACACAATTCCGCATTTTACAATTCAGGGCGCAAAGGTACAAATAGAAAAAATCGCAATTATTTCGTACCACTCAAGATACCATTTTCTTTGTCCTCGTTATTTATACGTTTGCCGGAATCGCGGCGTTGCGTACCGAAATCGAGGTTGCAATGGAAGTTGAGAATGAGCATCTGGCGGAATCTTTGGTCTCGATGCTATAGCCCTTGACCGAGAAGGGGTTCATCAGCATCGCACGGAAGCCCCATTTGTCGGCATTGTAACCAAGACCAATATGATGGTAGAACTCGCCGTACTCCAGCGTTTCGCCCCACAGGTTATTGCTGCGCGTGGTCACCTCGCCGAAGAACTGCCAGCCGTTATACATGCCCATGATACTTGCGCGAACACCTGGGTTGAAATGCTTGTGCGTGTAGGAATTGCCAAGGCTCACATAGTAATTGGCGAATGGCGCAACCGTGAAGATCAGTTTGTTTTGTAGCAAGCGCACTTGCACACTCGGAGCCACTTGCAGACGATGAAAACCGCGGTGGTTGGCGTATGTGCGTACGGCGTATGATTGACCGTCAATCAGTTGCTCAAAGGTCTCATCCATAATCGGTTTGTGGTCGTATGAGTAGTTCGCCCAAAGGTTCAGATTGACGTGTTTGGACTGCCACGAAAGCTGCATCTCATTGGCAACGAACATAACGGGTTTGAGATTCGGATTGCCTTGCCGAATCTGGTATTTGTCAATCTGTTGCGCCACGTCCGACATCGCCGAAAGGGATGGTTGGTAACCGGACACGTAACCTTTGTATTTCCAGAACACACCTTTTCCGAAGTCATAACTCAGCGTCAGTTGCGGACGGGCAATCCAGTTCGATTGTTTCTGTCCGGCTTGCTCGATATACGTGTGCATGGCTCCGATACCCACGGCGTAGGAGAACTGCTTGACGCGTTGCTGCACTTCCGCAAAAGCGTAGGTCTCAGCGGTGGTCATGTTGACCGTGGCATCGGCACTGCCGAGATACGTATTCTCGACCCATTGCTGATTGTGCCGCACACCGACCGTCAAGCCGATGTTCTCCCAGTCTTTCTCGTAGATGGCTTCACCGATGAGCGAGTATTTGTTGCCTCTGACGCGAGAGGTCACATCCGTTCGTCGGAGGCGACGATCAACGATTAAGTTGCTTTGCAACAAATGTGGTTGTCGTGCCTCCTCCTCTCCCCAAAAATTAAAATTTTCGGGGGCCCCATTTAGTGAGTCCGTCTCGCCAAGCGGCAACTGCTCAAAACGGCGGTTGTTGCTACTGTTAATATACGTACCCACCACATCGAAATACAAGTGGTTGTCGTCCGGCAGGTTGTGCTCGTAGTAGATATCCAACGACGGCGAGATAGACTTGCTGCTTTCGTGGTCGTGGATAGCAAAACTGTCCGTGCCCTGATACAGATACGAATCGCGGTTGGTCTTCGATTGCGGCGTGAACTTCATAAAGTCGCGCAAGGTGATATTGAGCATGTTTTTCTCGCCGTTCGTCCAGTTATAAGTCAAACCGATATTAACAGGATTCATCTTGAAACGTGTCGGTTCACCCACTTCGCGGTTCTCTATCGTGCCCGTTGAAAAGTTGTACGTCTCCGCGTTCGTGCGCGTCCAATAGATGTCACGCGGCGAGTAGTGCGTTAAGAGGCTGAACGACGATTTGCCGAAATTCACCTTGCCCGACAGATGGTACTCGCCCCAACCGGGCATGGTCACGCCGTTGGACGCGTTGAGCATCAGATTGCCGCCCGTGTCGCGGTGCTTGACGATGTAGTTGATGACAGCCGCCGCGCCGTTATAGCGCACGCCCGGCTGGTCGTGGTACTCGATGCGGATGACATCTTTCGGGTTGATTGCCATGACCTCGGAATTGCTTGCTTCGATGCCGTTGATACGCAACTGCACGTCTTGGTTGGCTAGGGTCTTGACCGAGTTTTCCACAGGGTTCACCACAATACGCGGAATCTGTAAGTTCTGGAGCAGCGACATACCATCGTGCGAAGCCTTGCGCTGCTCGCGGTTAGGAAGAAGGACCTGTTTGTCCACTTTTTGAATGACACTTTGTGCTTCCACCGTCACTTCGGCTATTCTAAACATGGATGTGTCCATCCGTAACGTGTCCTGTGCGGTGTTGACCGTGTCGTTAACTTGGTTAGCTGCCATTGACACGGCGCATATCATCGCCGCTGCCAATACGAAAATTCTTGCTTTCATTTTCTTCATTTTTGAGTTGTTAAACGTTTCAAAATCTGGTGCAAAGTTACTACAAAAACCCATTTATATCCAAATTCTGCGATTTATATTTGCTTTGCGTAAATTGCTGAAATATAGCGCTTTAATAAAACAAAAATTTATATATAGCCTTTATGGGTTTATATCAACTTGCGTATGTCAGAAATTTTTTGTAATTTTGCACCGTTTTTTGAAAATAACATCGAAAATGAGTATAGCGAAATTTGGATGGTTTAGCATTCTCGGAATGGCTCTTTGCCTCATGGTGAGCTGCAGTGTGCGTAGGGATAGGGAACGGATTGATACTGCGGAAGAGTTATTATATAGCAGCAGGGATACCGCAGAGTTGCTGATACGACAAGTCGAGCGTCTTGAACGGTTG
>CAJOEX010000049.1 GCA_905233415.1 Paludibacteraceae bacterium | reverse complement strand
GTGCGTGGCGATGATGTAACAATAGGAGAGATTGAGTTCGGCTAACTCGACCGCTGCCTCTGCCAGTTTGACAGCCGCTTCCACCGCCGAGCGGTTATGGCTCGTCTCATCCGCCATGCTGCGTTGCATGTCGATGGTGTGACAGATCTGCTCGTAACGCGCTTGTGCGGCGAGATAAGCCGAGTGCGTCTGGTCGGCTATCTGCTGTGCGATAGAACCTGTCCGAAGCAACTGCTCGCAGCGTTTGTCCTCGCGAGCGAGATTGTCCAAATTGGCTTTTGCCTCTGCTTTGGACGCCTCGGTCGCAGAGATGTTCGATGATGCCGTACGAACCGACGAACCGGCTTGTTTGCTTTGCTGCTGGGCACGAGCGAGATCGCTCTTGGCTTGCGCCAGACGCAGACGAAACTCGCTGTCTTCGATGATGACCAGCGTGTCGCCTTCGCAAACGTGTTGGTACGCTTCAAAACGAATCTCCTTAATAAAACCCTGCACGCGCGTGTTCTGCGGTGCGATATACTGGCACACGCGGGCATTGTCCGTGTACTCGATGTGCCCGAAATGAGTGAATTGCAGCACAACGTACGTTATGCCTGCGAGAAGAAGCAACACGATAACCGTGTTGTACAAATACGTAAAAATCTGGGATTTCTGCATGTTGTTGTAACCCTTTTAATAATTTAACTTAGAGGAATATTCTCGGGCTACAACCCTTGCCTTTACCAAGGCCAAATGATGTACGTTTTGACGATTTACGATGTACGATTATTGTCAAAATCGGCTGCAAAATTACAAAAAAAATCCCACATGTGCAAGTTTTTGTGGGATTTTTTCGTCTAAATGACACTGATTCTTATATATTCTTACCTAATTCATATGCCTCTTGGAGCTTGGAGTTGCCGGAAATCTCGTGCGGATCATTCACACCGCCACAGAAGAGATGGGCCTTCAGAGAGCACTTCTCATAGCAGTCAATCCAGCCTTGCAGACCGCTTTCTGCTCTCTTCGGGGTATATTCCTCGTTTTCGGCGGCGGTGGTCAGCAGGTAGATGTCGTGGAACTTGTAATCCTTCGGGTACATGGCGTTCATTCGGTCGATGAGCGTCTTCATCTGGCCAGACATCTCATAATAATAAATCGGCGTCGCCCAGCAAACGACATCCGCGTTGAGCACGGATCCCATGATCGCCGGCACATCGTCCTTGAACACGCACGCACCTGTCTCCTGACATTTGAGACAACCGATACAGAACTTAATCTCTTTGCCGCGAAGCGAGATCAATTCCACTTCATGTCCGGCACTCTTTGCACCTTCTGCAAACTGCTCCGCCAGCTGATGACTATTCGATCCAGCACGGAGACTCGTAGAAATAACAACGACTTTTTTATTTGACATTGGATATTTGATATTTGAGATTTCTTACTTTAGATTCTTATTGAAGAACTCTGCCAACTTGTCCCAAGGAATCATATTCTTGGGTTCGCCTTTTCCTGCCGGTTCGGTGAAGCCGCCGTCATAGAGGTCGCAATGCGAAGCATCGGAAATGATGAGCAACTCTTTGTTCTCGGGACACGGGTTCGGAGCTACCACGGTCTTGTAGCCGTCTGCCTTGCCGTCCACCATGTAATGGTACGCTGCTTCGCCGAAATAACGGCTATGCGCGTTCTCGCCGTGCATGATCAGAACAGCAGAACGAATCTCGTTGATGTAGTACAGGAAACGGCTATTGGCATAAGCCTGCGTGCCGATGACACGCCAACCGTCATTCGAGTTACCGCTGCGCGCATGGTAGCCACGCGGGGTCTTGTAATAATCGTAGTAGTCCTTGACGAACTGCGGCGCATCGTTCGGCAGCGGGTCAATTACACCACCTGCCATAGCTTGCGGATCAGACAGGCGTTGTGCTGCCAAAGCCTGACGCGCTTCGTAACGTGCCGACTCATTGTCTGCGGAATCGAAATAACCATTGCCCGACACACGCGTCATGTCGTACATCGTCGAAGCTACGGTCGCTTTGATACGCGTATCCGCTGCCGCCGCGTTGAGGGCGATACCTCCCCATCCGCAGATACCGATGATACCGATACGCTCTGCGTCCACTTCCGGCAGTTTAGAAAGGAAATCCACCGCTGCCATGAAGTCTTCGGTATTGATATCAGGTGACGCAGTACGACGCGGTTCACCCGAACTCTCGCCTGTAAAAGAAGGATCAAAAGCCAATGCAACAAATCCGCGCTCCGCCATCTTCATCGCATACAGACCCGAACTCTGCTCTTTCGTTGCGCCGAAAGGGCCAGACACCGCGATAGCGGCGTATTTGTGATTTGACATTTGAGATTTGTCATTTGCCTTTGGCGTGTATAGGTCTGCGACCAAAGTGAAGCCGTATTGGTTTAGGAAACTCACCTTTTTGTGGTTCACTTTCTCACTAAGCGGGAAGACTTTGTCCCAGGTGTCATTTGCGCATTTACTCATTTTGTCATTGGGTTTATTGCAAGCAGCAAAGGTAAGGGCTGCCAGCAAAAAGAATAAAATATTTTTACATTTTCTCATTTTCATATTTATATTTATGATTAGACAAAAACCTATAAAAACCCCTTGTCTTTTGTAGCCCTATGGCTTTTGTGCCTTAGTGCGCTATGCCGTTAGGTGAGCGAGCTCCCCGTTCGGCCTATCGCCCTAATTCACACTCCTTGTGGAGTACAAATGCCTTCGGAAATAAACCTAAAAAACATTGTTTCGTTTCTGGGTGCAAAATTACTACATTTTCTTGATATACACAAACACAAATCGCTCGAATATATACCATTTTTGCATATTTGAGAGATTGTTTCTATGGTTTGAGGATTTTCTTGACCATGCGGATGATTTCCGCTTTGCGGTGGGCGATGTAGTCCCGCACTTGGTCGTCGGTTTGCGAAAGCAAATCCTGAAACATCGGCAGGGAGACGAACGTGAAGACCGTCAGCGAGGCAATCGTGATCATCAGATCGAAGGGGTCGATTTTGGTAATATGCCCGGCTTGCTGCTCCTGCTTGAGACGTGCGTCAAACTGCATGTAGAGCATCGCATAAGTGGGATTCTTGACGAATTTCTCCCGCATGTACTTGCG
>CAJOEX010000048.1 GCA_905233415.1 Paludibacteraceae bacterium | reverse complement strand
CTTCGATCCACAAACATTGCATTGGTTTGCGTATCGAGGATTTTCGTTACGAAGTGGCTTGCTGCGAGTCCTAGCCGAGACGCAAAAAAGAAGTCTAACCTCTCGGTATCGTCAGGGTAACCGCAGGGTAATTTACAATTTAGCGATTTACGATTTAATCATTTATTTGAAGATTTAATCATTTACTCATTTTTCAAGGCTTTGTGGTAATAAACCCCAATAAATTTGTTTTTTTTGCCACAAATCCTTGTTTATTTTGAGAAAATTTCTCCATCTGCTCTTGCATATGTCGATTTTTTGTTGTACTTTTGCACCCTCATACATCAAACCGTTAATGGATATGAAGAAAGAAGTTGCATTGGTTCTCTCCAGCGGCAGTAGCCGCGGTTTGGCACATATAGGTGCCATTGAGGCTTTGGAAGAGCGCGGGTATAACATCACCTCTGTTGCCGGTTGCTCCATGGGCGCAATCGTCGGCGGTATGTATGCCGCAGGCAAACTGGCGGAACTCAAATCATGGTTCGTGGAGATGAACCGCAAGCGGATGCTCGAACTCACGGATTTCAAAATAGGCGCACACTATCTGGTCAAAGGGGAGAAGATTATGGACGCACTGGGTGAACTGATTCCGAATGTCAGAATCGAAGACCTGCCGATTCCCTTATCATTGGTGGCGACGGATATGCATTCCGGCGAAGAGGTGGTTTTTCGTTCGGGTAATCTGAACAGAGCCATTCGTGCCTCGTTTTCCATTCCTGTAGTCTTGCGGCCTGTTCGCGAAGGTGATATGCTGCTCATGGACGGCGGCATTGCCAATCCGTTGCCGTTGAATCGGGTGGAGCGGCACGAAGGGGACCTCCTTGTCGCTTCAAACGTTAGCGCCAAGTGGGTGCTGAAGAATGATGAAGCGATGAGTTCGCTAACCGTTCTGGACAAAGTATCAGACGTGATGATTCAGCAGCACGGCGAACTGATGAAACAACTCTGCCCGCCGGACATCACTATGGACGTTGCGACGAATCAGTTCGGCTCATTCGATTACGACCGGGCGGAAGAGATAATTCTTTTCGGCCATGAAAAGATGCTGGCTGCGATTGAGGCCTTTGAACAATAGCCATAATCCGCTCCATAATCTGCGTGTTGTCATACCAGCCGGCAAACCGCTGTGCTCCGACGCCGATGGCAAATACCGGCACATTGGCAGCCGTATGCGAATGACTGGTCCAACCGAGTTTTGCCTTTTTATTGATTAACTTAATCGCTTTGCCTCCCAATTCGGAAATGTCGTTATAGAGTGTCTTTTCGGACTTTCCTTTGCCTTTGAGCATTTGCTTATAAGCCGTTTTGAGGTCGGCTTCTTCCTTTTCGCTTATTGCGATTTGGTCATAGAAACCTAATTGGTTTTGCAGCAGTTGTTTTACCTGCTCCCATTTGGTCTTTTTGCCGAATTCAGCGTATAAGCCTTTAAGTGCCTGATTGATTTCCCATGACGAACTCTTCTGATGTTGGAGAATTTGCAAATCAAGCGTATATTTATGGTTACCGAGTGCCATTCCGCCTGTTTCATGGTCGGCAGTAACCACGATGAGCGTTTCGTCTCTGTGCGCTGAATAGAATTTATAAACAACCTCGATGGCTGCGTCAAAATCCAGCACTTCCTGAATGTTCGTTGCTCCGTCGCAGGAATGCCCTGCATAGTCGATTTTACCGCCTTCAATCATCATAAAGAACCGGCCTTTGGGCGCAAGAAACTTTATCGCGGTTTCCGTAATCTGCGAAAGTGTCAAATCCCCGTTCTGACGGTCAATGGCGTAGGGTAGGGCTTCACAGCCTTGCGTGCGGTCGATGCCGTCATTTTCCTGAACAAGAATCAGCTTCTGCGCATTTAATTTAGTTTGTGCATCTTGATAGCCATGTGCAAACGTATAGCCGTTTTGTTCGCAGTAGTCATACAGGTTCGGTCCTTTCGGATAGACATTCTCTCCATAATCCGGTTTGTGAAATCCTGCACCGCCAAAGAACTCATAGCCCGATTCGGCGAGTTGCGTGCCAATCTCGTAGTAATGGCTGCGTTTAGTCACATGCGCATAGAATGCACCCGGAGTGGCGTGGTCTATCGCCACAGAAGTCATAATACCTACCGGCCAACCGGCTTTGTGCAGCTGTTCGGCAATGGACATCACCGGCATACTGTCCTTATCAACACCGAGACAGCCGTTGTTTGTTTTGTGACCTGTTGCCAATGCCGTTCCTGCTGCTGCAGAGTCCGTAATCCCGTTGGATGCGGAAAAAGTCGTAGCTGAACCGGTGTAAGGAAACGAGGTCATCAGCAACGGCACACGGCCGATTTTGCCTTCCAATTCGGCACGATACATTTCGGCGGCAAGCACTTGATTTGGACCCATTCCGTCGCCAATCATGTAGAAAATATACTTGATTTCACCGAAACAAACGGTAGCAAACAGTACCGCAAAAACAAATAAAAATAGGCGTTTCATAATCATATCAATTATCAATTGTCAATTATCAATTTATAAAATTCGGGAAACCGTTTCTCCAACGCCACCGGTTTGCCGTTTTCAAGGAAACAATGCTTGCTTCTTGCGGTACAAACAACCGTTTCACCCACACGCATTGTGTATGCGAAACATATCTTCAATGGGCGAATTTCTTCGATTTCAACGGATATTTCAATCTGGTCTTTGAACGTTGTCGGATGTTTGTAGGCGCATTCAATCTCCATCACCGGCGACACAACGCCTTCCGCTTCCATGCGTTCAAACCCATACCCCAACTGATCCATCCAATCAATGCGGGCTTCCTCCATAAACCGCACATAATTCGAGTGGTGCGTAATGCCCATCCGGTCGCATTCGTAGTACTTTACAGTATGAATATACGGTTTCATAATTCGAAATTTGCCGCAAAGGTACAACATTTTTTGTAAATATGCAACTTTGACTTGCAAAAAATAAAATATTATTTGCATATTTGAGAAAAAAGTAGTACTTTTGCCGCCCCAAATATTAAGATGTACCCATTGGCGGAATTAAAGTAGCGCATGTTTAATTTGCCCAATCGGTTTGTTATTAATAAAATTAATATATTGTAGGATAGTTAATGCGCTGATTTT
>CAJOEX010000047.1 GCA_905233415.1 Paludibacteraceae bacterium | reverse complement strand
TGAACAGGACTCCGGTGTCAGGGATATGGGCGAGGGCAGGTTCAGGCAGAGTTTTATGCCGCGATGCACAGGCAATGCGTCCACGATGCCCTCTGCTATGGTCAAGGATTATATAAAGAATATATAAGGAATAACTAAAGATTAAAACGCTCTGTATTATATACATAGTATATAATACTATAGATGTCCGTATTAAATACGGACGCAATGGACAAAGTACAAGGTACAAGGAAAGGACAAAGTACAAAGGACAAGGTACAAAGGACAAAGGAAACCGTTTAGACGGCACAATTGATGAAAGGGATGAGCGGCTGGTAATATCCGGCAACGAAGCTTTTTTGTCCGGATTCAATCCGGACGGAATGGACATACAAAAAACGCATGACCAAGTTGGCTAACTTGACCAAATAGGGGCGGGGAGATGTCCGGATGGTATCAGGACGGAACGGACGTAGAAGCCCGAATACGATTCGGGGCTAATTAACGAAGGTTTTTTGTCCGAATACGATTCGGACGCAATGGACAAAGAAAAATCACTCTGCACTTTCTGCACTATTTGCACTATTTTGAAAAATTTACCCATAAAAATGCAGAAAGGCTTGTGTATTCCGAATAATTGTTGTATCTTTGCAGCCAGTTTATCGAGGTGTCGATAACAAAGAGGAGAAATAACATGCGTGCCATGCGGATAGCAGATGACGTTACCTCTGTAAAAAAAATGATGTGAGAATTTGTCTAATTGAAAAAAAGTGATTAACTTTGTGGTCTGTTAAGCAAGTAAACCACATTTTCGATTAGACTTTCGCAGAGTCTTATTTGCAGTTTGGTACCGATGGTCTGTAAACAAAAGATTGGCCGCAGGAGGTCATATAGAAGATTACCTTCGTTATGAGACATCGGGCTTAACGAACAAACCGAAGTTAAACCACAAAGTTAAATCACATGGCAAAGGTACGAAAAAATTTTGAAACCTCCAAACGAACAGGGCTAAAAATTGTAAATTTTCACGCAGCAGGCATAGATATCTCTCCCAAAGAGATGCAAGTGTGCGTTCCAGTGGAGAGTGCGGAGGAAAATAATCGCACATTCGGGGTCTATACGAAAGACCTAAAATCAATCGCCTCATGGCTCAAAGAATGCGAAGTGACGACGGTCGCTATGGAGTCAACCGGAGTGTATTGGATTCCGTTATTTGGGGTGCTGAAGGATGCCGGCTTAGAAGTGTTGTTAGTGGATCCGAAGCAGGTTAAAAATTACTCTGGCAAGAAGACGGACGAGACAGATGCGGAATGGCTGATGATGTTACACAGTTATGGATTGATGAAATCGTGCTACCAGCCGGACAACATCATTCGTCAGATTCGCAATTTAAAGCGTCATCGGGAGAATCTAATCCGTTCGGGTAGCCGCGAGGTGTTGCATCTGCAAAAAGAGATGGAGCAGATGAATCTCAAGTTAGACAACGTGTTTAGTGACATTTTGGGCAAGTCTGGTCAAGCAATCATCACAGCCATTTTGAATGGCGAGCGTGACCCGGAGCAATTAGCCACCTTGGCTGATTACCGATGCAAGAAGAGTCATGAAGAGATAGTTGCTTCTCTACAAGGGAACTACGATGAAGGACACTTGTTTGTGATGCAGCAGAGCCAAAATCTGTACCTGTATTACCAGCAGCAGATTGTGGAGTGCGAAAAGAAGATAGAGGAATTGCTCAAACAGTGTACGGCTACGATTGATAACAGCAAGGCAGATGAATTATGTCGGAGTGGAAAACAAGGTCGCTATCACAACGATGTGACGTTTGACATAGAGCAATATGCGTATCAATTATGGAGTGTCAATGTTATGAGGCTGCCGGGTCTCAATAAGAATGCGTTATTGAGTTTGACATCGGAACTTGGGGGAGACTTTGTGGAGAAGTTTGGTGATGCTCGCCGTTTTACAAGTTGGGCGAATCTTGTGCCGAACAACAAAATTTCCGGAGGCAAGTTACTTTCGAGCCGCGTACCGAACCGAAAGAACCCGGTGGGTCAGATTTTTAGGCAGTGTGCCAACTCGTTATGGAGATCACAAGGTCCAATGGGAGATTACTTTCGCACGATGCGAGCGAGAAAAGGACACTTGGCAGCAATGGTGGCAACTGGACACAAATTGGCAACAATCTTTTTTACGATGGTAGAACGCAAACAAGAGTACGATGAAAAGATATATGCCGGGCATCATAAACTGGCTGTGACTCGTCAGTATGAACGAACACAGGCAAAACTCTTGCGTCTGCAACAAGAATTAGCGGACGTAGCGTAAATATAAGAAAATGAATGGTTTATCTATATACTGCAAAGTGTAGTTATATAGAAGCCGAATTATATAATGGCTAACACTAAAAAGCAAATTGACAGATAATGCCCACAGGGCAAGATATATAAAAACCTTTGAAAAAATAGCATTATTTCCAAGATTTTTATGGCTAAGAAATCGTTACAGAAACAAATTGAGCGCAAGCATGCCGGAGCAGTAATTTTCCGTCAAGACTTTCCGGAATATCATACTGAGTACGTAGGTGCTACTTTGTCGGATATGGCAGAGACCGGAATACTTCTCCGTTTGGCTCAGGGCATTTATTACAAGCCCATTCGCACGGAACTGGGCATTAGTTATCCTTTTGCGGAAGATGTGGTAGCGGCTGTCTGCAAGCGTGATCGTGCTCGCTACCTGCCGACCGGTGCTTCTGCAGCCAATCGTTTGGGACTCTCCGAGCAAGTGCCGACGCGTCACGTCTATCTGACGAATGGCACAGCGCGGCAACTAACTATCGGCAATCAGACCATCTTGCTCAAACATGTGTCACCGTCGCACTTTGCTTTCCGCAACGAGACGCTTTCTGTCCTGCTCCAAGCCATGAAATGGATTGGTAAGGGCAATTTTACCGAACAGCAGCAACTGCATATAGAAGAACTGGTCAACAGCATTGACAATCCGAAAGCCTTGCAGCACGACCTTGCTTTATTCCCTGTATGGGCACGAACAATAATCAAAAACGCACTACATCATGAAAACGTGGATTGATAGCGATTTGCAACTGCGTCGGCAAATGATAGCCAACATCGCGCAAGAGAAGAACATCGAGGCGGCAACTATCGAGAAGGACTGGTGGGTAACGATGACGTTGAAAGCCTTGTTCCTCGCGTCATGCCACGAGTTTATTTCTTTTAAGGGTGGCACGTCGTTAAGCAAGGGGTGGAACCTCATTGATCGTTTCTCGGAGG
>CAJOEX010000046.1 GCA_905233415.1 Paludibacteraceae bacterium | reverse complement strand
AACTCCATCTCCGCCAAGTTCGCCGAAGCGGACGGTTTCGTCTTCGGGTCGCCGGTTTATTACGGTCAGCCGAACGGCGCGCTCCTGTCTATCATGCAGCGGGCATTCTTCTCGAATGGCGCAAACCTGCAGAACAAGCCCGGAGCTGCGGTTACTATCTGCCGCCGTGGTGGCGCGACTGCGGCTTTCGAAGCACTCCAGATGCCGATGCAGATGATGAACATGCCACTCGCTACTTCGCAGTACTGGAACATCGCTTACGGTCGAGAAGAAGGACAAACGGCACAAGACACGGAAGGCATGCAGACCATGCGTACCTTAGCGCATAATCTCGCGTGGATGATCCGTGGTCTTCGTGGCGAAAACGCTCCTGCTCTACCCGACCGCGAGACATGGCAACCGATGCATTTTATCCGATAAAAACCAACCGTTCCTATGAAAATCATTTTAACAGGAGCCACAGGATATGTGGGCGAGGGTGTGATGTTGGAACTGCTGCGCACGCCCAAAGTGGAAAAAGTGCTGTCGGTCGGACGACGCTCCGTGCAGATCAACCGATATGACAGTTTGACGGCAGAAGAGAAAAGCAAACTGGAAGAGTACATCGTGCCGGATATGATGGCACTTAAAGCCGGAGACCCGCATTTCGAGGGCTATGATGCCGTCTATTTTATTGCCGGAATTTCGTCTATCGGAGCAGCCGAAGATGTCTATCGTCGCATCTTGTACGACATCCCCGCGCACTTTGCCGATATCATGCCGAACAAAGGAAAAATGACTTATATTTACCTCTCCGGAGCCGGAACAGATCCCAACGGCAAACAATGGTGGATGCCGATCAAAGGCGCGACGGAACAGTACATTACAACACTCGGATTCAAGCACGCTTTTGCTTATCGTCCGGCTTTGATGCGTTGGGCGAAAGGACAAATCAGAATGCAGAAAATGCAGTATGCTTTCTTTGTGTTCTATCCGCTGATGCGTCTGTGCGGACTGGCGAACAACATGACCGAAGTCGCCCTTTCCATGCTGGCATGCACGCGAGACGGGTATGCGCAATTTGCCATCAATCCGCGCGACATAACCAAATTAGCGAAGAAAATCTGAATCATACGTACAAAACGAGCGATCATGGATCCATTGGAAGAACTGATACACAGCGACTTACAATATATAGTACAACGGAAATGAAAAAGGAAGTGATCCGAACGGGTCGCTTCCTTTTATGGAGTCAGACAAGGACTGTTATCATTTGTCAATCGTTATTTCGAACCAATCGACATCGAGCCAGCCGGAGTCGTTGTGTTTGCGGTTGTCGCGGGAACAGAACAGCCCCACCTGCGCACCGATCCAATGCCCTTCCACGGCTTGGAACTCCTCGCCGGATTTGGTCCAATATACGCCATCAGTACTTGTGTAGAACTGACCGCGCTGGGTGGAAGACATTTTCAGACGCAGATAACACCATTCGTTGGTAACGGGCACTTGGAGAGGGAACGAGGCTTTGCGTCCCGTGACGATCATGCCGGCTTGCTCTGCGCCTTGCATTTTCTTGTGGGGATTAGGGCTAAATCGCACGCGTGCAGTAGCGGTAAAAGCGACCGCAGGGATTTTCTGTAAGAGCAAGTTCGGCATCCAATCGTCCTCTTCTCGTGGCGCGCTATAGAGCCGCAAGCGGCTGTTGGCGGCATCGCAGAAGAACCATTGCGGCAGAACGCGTCCGCCTGACCATTGCCAATCGAGTGCCAATTCGGTACTATCAAACTCATCTCGGCGCACAAAATTCGCCCAGCTTGGCTCCCTTTGTACCTTGTCCTTTGTTCCTTTGTACTTCAAAACGGGTTCTCCGTTATTGCCCATGATCGGCCAATCGTTCTCCCATTTCAACGGTTGCATATGTACGATGCGTCCGGCTACGCCGACATCCTGGAAATGGATGAAGAATCCCTCTCCTTCGGGCGTCTCGACCCATCCGCCTTGGTGAGGTGCGTTGATGGCGGTTGAGCCTTGCGCGAGCGTCACTTTCAGTTCGTACGGTCCGTAGATATGCTTGCTTCTTTGCACGACTTGCCAACCGGTTGCTACTCCACCTGCAGGGTGCATGATATAATAATAGCCATTGCGTTTGTAGAGTTTCGTTCCTTCGCTCGTGGGATGTTCCTCGTGCCCATCAAATATGATGCGACTTGGGGTCTTGAGAGACAAACCATCCGCCGTTAGTTCCGCCATCATCAGAACGGATTTCAGACCAAAACGGCTTCCTGCCACGCCATGACTCAACCAAACGCGCCCGTCTTCGTCCCAAAGCGGACACGGATCAATGTAGCCTTTCGCCTCAATGACGAGTACCGGCTCTTCCCAATCCAGAGGAAAATGCAACTCCTTTGTACTTTGTACATGATCCCCTTGTCCTTTACTGCGAATACAGAATATGCCTCTATCGGGATCACCGTAATAAATCCAGATTCGTCCGTCGTGTTCGCGGATAGCAGGAGCCCACACGAAGTTTCCCGCTACTTTGTCGCCCTCTTGATAGCCCGGCAGCCGATAGCGGATTGCCGCATCGACAATCTCCCAATGTACCAAATCTTTGGAAGCAAGAATCTGCAATCCCGGCACGTTATTGAACGACGATGAAGTCATCAGATACGTATCCCCGACGCGGCACACATCCGGGTCGGAATAATCATAAGGCAAAATAGGATTGGTGTAACTCGGAACGGCTGCAAAAGCCACTCCCAAGAAGGCGATGATTGCCGACAAAAATAAACACAATCGGTTCATGGTCTGTCTGTTTGAATTCAAATAGTGCGCAAAGGTACAAAAAATTTTTCGTTTATGCAAGTTTTGGGCATAGAAGAAACTTATTTTTTGCATATATCAATTTTTTTTTGTAACTTTGCGCGTTTTTTACAAAAAACACCTATTCAAATGTTCAAAAATTATTCATTCAAAACAGGAATCCGTTTCCGTCGGTTCTGCCACAAGGCGTACGCCGCTTTCCGTTCGCTTCACCGCGAGGTGACCATCGGACATGTGGCGGGTTATATGACCGATCTGGAGATGCTCAAGCATGGCAAGAGTGTGGCTGTGGCTGCCCTCAGCGGCTTGTTCTGCGTACCGGTAATGGCGGAAGGTTCATCGGGAACGGCGGATTCCATCCCCTTAACCGACCAGCAACTTAGTCTTCAGGAGGTGTTGGTCGTTTCTCAAAAAGCTGAAGTTCATTCGGAAGCCTTCCGTCTTATCACACAGGTGTCGGGATATCCTGCAATACCTGCCGGGGTTGGATGTGCGGACACGGGGAGCTAACGGTGCACAGGCCGACATCAGTATGCGCGGTGGGACGTTCGACCAAGTGCTGGTGCTGCTTAACGGCGTGAGTATGAGCGATTTCCACACCGGGCACTATGCGCTAAACGTGCCGATTACACCGGCGATGATTGAGCGCATCGAAGTACTGCAAGGCACCTCGGCACATCTGCACGGAGCCTTCTCCGGAGCAATCAATATCGTCACGAAACAAACTGTTTCAAACAACGAAGCGCAAACAACTTCAAACAGAGGTACAACCTCTCAAACTATTTTACGTCTGGATGGGGGCATGAACGGTTTGGTTCATCCGCAAGTGGCGGCGTCCGTGGCACGCAAAGAGGTGCTGTTCAATATCGCAGCGGATTACTCGCGGGCGGAAGGTTATCTGGCACCACAACCCACGGAGAAAGAAGCCCTTGCATGCCGTAACTCGGATTTTCAACTGGTGAACCTCTATTTCCAGACACGATGGAGAGAACTCGATGTGCAGGCCGGTGCGCAATGGAAAGATGCGGGGTTGGGAATGGGTTATGGTTTTGGGTCGCAAGACCAGTTTGACGCCACGCGTACCGCTTTTGCGTCCGCCAAGTACACGCACCGCTGGGGCTCTTGGCGGATAGACGCTC
>CAJOEX010000045.1 GCA_905233415.1 Paludibacteraceae bacterium | reverse complement strand
ATCAACTGGTTACACCTCATCCGTCCGACGCTGGAAGCGCTTTATTTCGCCGACGCGCTTGCCAAACTCTATTATCCTGCCGCTCCGCGCGAACGTATTCCCGGCGTGGCGCGCAAGCTCTACGACCATTACCTCAATGCCGCACAACCGCTCTTGGCGAAGCGCGACTACCGGGCTATCCGCCAACTCATGCGGGATGCCGCGGGCGCGTTCACAGACATTTCGGACACCACCAAACAAGTGCCGGTGGTCGGTGTGGTCGGCGAGATATACGTCAAGTACAACTCGTTCTCGAACCACGGCGTCGTCCGCTGGCTCATGGAGCACGGTGTGGAAGTTGTGCCGCCGGCAATCACGGGTTTCTTCTCCACCTCTATCCCCAATGCGTTCATCAACCGCGAGCAGCACATCCGCAAGGATGGTCTGAACCCCTGGCAGGCAAAACTCATCAACCGTCTTTTGCTCCATTATGCGCATGTTTATGACCATCTCTGCGGCGACTTCCCGTTCTACCGTCCGTTCACGGATATCATGGACATCTGGCACAAGAGCCGCCGCGTCATCAACTCCGCTGCGGATTTCGGCGAGGGCTGGTTTCTACCCGGCGAGATATGCGACTTGGCAGACCACGGCATCCACAAAGTGGTCTCGCTGCAACCTTTCGGCTGCATTGCGAACCACATCATCAGCAAAGGTATCGAGCGCCGTTACAAAGATCTCTACCCGCATCTGTCTTTGCTTTTCCTCGATTTCGATGCCGGTACATCCGACGCCAATATCACCAACCGTTTGCACTTTTTGCTGCAATAATCTTTCTTTTCTCTCGCTTAACTCTTTTTTTCAGGTCTTGATTCTTTTTACTTTTCCCCCGAATGCAAAAAAAAAGCGACTCACATCATTGTGAGCCGCTCATGCGGGATTATTGATTAATTTTAATCATATAATCTGACAAATACAGCCGCCAGTTGCGCCAAGTGTGGCCACCGATGGTCTCGGTATATTCGTGCGGGGCTTGAGCTTTATCCAAACGACGATTGAAACGTTTGGCGTTCGCATGGAACATGTCTTTCTTGCCGGAATAGACGTAATAGGTCGCGCTATCTTTTGGCAACTGCTCTTTGTGTACCACCGGTGAGAAGAGCCCGACCGCAGAGAAATAGTTCGGCAACAGATTGGCGGTGTTGGCAGCCATCCGTGCACCATCCGAAAGACCTGCGATATAATGGTCATCGGAAACACGAAACGTTGAATCCACGAATGCCGTCAGTTCCACTAATGCCCGTTCAATGTCATGGTCATGGCACAAGCGCGAGTAATTCATGATATTATTAAACAACGATCGATGAGTTGGAGTACCTTCTTGCGGTTTGACATTTACGTCCGGCATCACAAGAATCATCGGTTGGCACTTTCCTTGCGCCACCAAATTCTCCGATATCTGAATTGCTCTTCCCCGTTCACTCCATGAACCCTCATAGCCACTGATACCATGCAGCAAGTAAAGAACAGGATAACGGAGTGTATCGCTGTAGCCTGCAGGCAAGTATATATTTACCCGCCTGTTTAACTTCTCCGCAGAGCTATACCAACTTGTATGTAGCATTGTGCCGCGTTGTGCCGGTTGTTGGTAGAGTGCAGTTTGTGCCGTTCCGCCTACTGTTACGATGTTCCACTTATGTGTCATCTGCCAAGCGGTATCATTGTTCAGCGGGTCGTTTTTCCGCTTGCCATTCACCTTGAAACAATACGTATAAACCTCCGATTGGATAGGGCGAGTAGTGGCATGGAAGCAACCGTCACTCTCCCGTTTCATCTTCACACGCTTGCTTCGCAAATCGGTGTAACGCGTACTATCCTCGCCTGCATAGAAGAAATCTCCATAAACGCTCACCCGTTTTCCCATTCCGCAGTAGCAGAAAGTCACCGTACTATCCTCGTTCACCACCACCGATTGATAATCGTGCGATATATTGACAATGTGCCGTTTGCGTGCCTCCGACGGAAGCACGCAAAGCAACATGAATATTATGATCAATCCTTTATTTCGCATGTGCTAAATCAGTATTATCGTAAGCCAAACGGATATTATCAACCCACATGGTGTTTCCGGGGCAACCTGTGAATGGCGCCATACTTCCGGCAGAGATTTGGACGATAATATGCGTCGGTGCCAAGTCTCCACGGTAATCTACCTCCTCAATGCAGACCATCTGTCCTTTGCTGTTATGGGTTTTATGGCGATTATTGGAGAGTTCTTTGGACGCCTTGCCCTCTTCTCCATACACTATGGGCAAACGAAAATCGTTTTGCCAATCGGTGGTCTGGTTGATGTATTGCACAGCCGTTCCCACACGGTACGCATAGACGTGTCCGTTCTCTTCCCAACGATGTTGAAGAATGAGCGTGATCTGTCCGGCATCGCGACCATCGACATTTTTCACATGAGTCTTAGCTGGTGCATAAACCGCTTGTTGGTTTTGAATGAGCGCTTTGTAATCGAGGATGAGCGCACTCGGACGACCGCTAAAAGGTATTCCCATGTCGATAGCAGAGTTAGGATCGGAACTTTGTTTCATGCCCACCACGTCAATCATCTTGCCGGTGTAGATAGACCCCGTCGCGAAAGCTTTGAAATTGATGCCTATTGCGCTTACGGTCTCAAGTGTACTTTCCATGCGGCAGCAAGTTCCCTCACCGCGCTTTTCCGGACGAACAGAAACAGATACTTTATCTACGCCCATCGCTTTGGCGTGCGCATTGCTGCAATCCCATGTACCGCCGAGTTTGTACAGCGTTTTTGTCTTGCCGCCGATAAGCGACGATTCCTTGATTTGCTTCATTTTCCAACTTTCGAAATCGCTTAAAACTTCTACGCGTTCTTGTGCTGTAACGCTGCAGGTGATAAATAACAAAGTTATGATTGTAAAAGCGGCTATCGTGCCTGCTATAATTTTATTCGTGTTCATAATTAAAAATATATTCTATAGGTTATCATTATACTTGAATTACTTTTAGGAACGGAGAGCAGTTCGTTGTAGGGACAAGCAGTGGGGCTGAACATTGCGAACCATCTTGGTGCCATTCCCACGAGTCCGTGCATGTGGGACATGCTCATTCCAACGTCGATCAGCAGGTTCGGGGTGAGAGGCGGGAGTTGAATATCGAAATACATTCTGCCTTTGCCCACCGTGCCACCGAACAAGCCTTTGTCTGTTTTAGAAAAGTGCGGCAACGCGACGTAGTCTGCGGCCAAGGCTCTCTCGCCGACGAACAGGGCGAAGAGGCTCAATAGAAATACG
Source organism: Paludibacteraceae bacterium (assembly GCA_905233415.1). Taxonomy (GTDB): domain Bacteria; phylum Bacteroidota; class Bacteroidia; order Bacteroidales; family Paludibacteraceae; genus Colicola. The sequence continues at coordinate 1,272 of CAJOEX010000045.1, read as the reverse complement.
CGCTTCATTTTCCTGGATTTCTTCGTTCAACATTTGTTCAAACATTTCCACCGACGTTGCAAGGCTGTACTGACGACCGAACTGACGGTATTTCTCTTCCATAACGCGGCGCTCTCCCGGATGGTCTAACCAGTAGTCGATAGCTCGTGCGAGGTCTTTCGGGTCACCCGGGATGAAGAGGCTGCGACCATCCAAAGCGAACTGCGGTGTCGCGCTGACGTAGCTGTTTGCTATTACGGGTACGAGGCCTGTAGAGAACGCTTCGATACAACTAATAGCTTCGCTTTCCATATCCGAGGCATGTACGTAGAGATCCGTATCTAATAGATTCTCAATCAACTCGTCACGACCTACATAGATAAACTGTGGCTGGTGTTTGAGGTCTTTGCCTAACTCCACGTATTTCTCATACTCCGGACCCTTGCCTGCAAAAACAAGTTGGATGCGATCTGCATACTTCGAGTACTTTACAGCGTTGATGATGACGTCCTGACGCTTCTCCTGGCTCAGACGACCGATCATCATAATTTTAATCGGAGCATCGTCGGCTTTCTTCACGCGAATCATTGCTTTTTTGCGTTCCCCTGCTTCCATGAACGCTTCTTGGATTCCATTACTAATCGGGTGAATCTTCGCCGTATAACCGCGCTCGGCGATCATATTGCCCATAAATTGAGAAGGAACGTGCACGTGACGCACGCGATTGTATATATTGTGGCGGAACGAGCGGTAGAACAACTCATTAAACCACTCCACTTTGCCCATACTGACGGAAGATGTCATGGTTTGCCGATCTGATTACAGTAATCAATCGCTTCCTTCTCTATACCAAATGGAACAAAAACATGCACGATATCCGCCCAATCGCACGCGGCATGAACAATGTTCTTATCCGTATATGCAAAGCTGAAATCATGCTTGTCGCATAGCGGTTGGAAAATAGGCAGATGAAATTTCGGAATAGTAAAATCTCCTTGCTCCTTTGTACATTGTACATCGTCCCTTTGTCCTTCCTTTGGTGTATCCCAACAAAGCACCCTTACTTCATGTCCGCGTTTACGCAGTTCAGCAGCATAACGTTGTGCGGAAATACTCGTACCATTGTTGGTCGTGTAGAAACTGTCGATTACAAATAAGATTTTCTTAGCCCCAAGGGCACGATTAACTTCGTTGTTCATAACATTAAATTTTTAATTGTTTTACGTATTATTTTTCTGCGGGTCTTTCCCGCTCGTTTTTCAAATCCGGTGCAAAAGTACTGCCTTTTTGTTA
>CAJOEX010000044.1 GCA_905233415.1 Paludibacteraceae bacterium | reverse complement strand
CCAAGAGAAAAATTGAATTTTTTTACACCTTTATTTTGTTTCTCCAAACATTTTTACTAATTTTGCACCCAAAATTGCATTTGCTGTTGGACAGTACAATTGTATTCGTGTGAAATGTTATTCGCATTTTTTTTGCGTAAACTCTTGCACATTCAAAAAAAAAGTTGTAATTTTGCGCGGTTTTTAGTGTAAAAGCATAAAATGACTAAAAACTATTTGTAAGCGAAACTTATAAATTAATTGTAAATCATATGAATAAACACGTACTATTTGGTGCCTTCGTGCTGCTATTTGCGGCATTGTTAGGCAGTTGTAGGTCGGACATCGATTTGGCCAACCTTGACAAACATGCCGAATTGGAATTAGGTGTCGCCTTACCGTTAGGTTCCGTGAGCGCCACCATCGGCGATTTCCTCGGCAACGGACAGGTGGACGGAATATACGTTGGTGACAACGGCGTATTCTTCTTCCGCGACACGTTCGACATCTCACGAACCTTCCACAACGTAAACCTGAAAGAGAAGGTGACGGATGTTGACAAGACATTTGATGTTCACGCCGAGTTGGACCGTCAAGGCTTACTTGACCCGGACGGCACGGTGAACAGAATCGGCAAACAAATCAAGATGGAGTTTCCGTTCACGCTGAAGCTGAACAAAATCAACAGCGACATTAACGATGAGCGTTTGGACAGCGCATTTATCGAGAATGCAAGTTTTAACAGTTTCATCACTCGTACAGACCTGCCATTGTCTCCTGAATGGGTTGACAAAGTGGAAATCGAACTTGGTGAAGAGTTCAAACGCAAAGACGGCCAAACCATTATCGTTTGCGGCCCAAATGCGTTCCGCTATAGCGACAGTATTCCACTGAAGGTGGATAACTTCTCCCTCAATCTGATGAAGAAGACCGGTAACTTGAACTGGCGTGAATATCCGGGGAATGTGAAGGACGAATGCCAGATGCAGATAAACTTCTACTTCACTATTCCTGCGGGAAAGAGCGTGGTTATCCCCAATACGGCATCGTATAACTACAACCTTCGTGTGCGGTTTATTGACTTTACAGCCATCTGGGGATTCTTCAGACCGTCATCCGACATGCGTGATGCCGATACAGTGGTGATTGAGGACGAATGGACGAAGTGGCGTGACCTTCAGAAAGCGCGTCTGCCGTTCTATGAGCCGCGTATCAATCTGCATATCAAATCGAAGATAGCCGGTGCAATGGTTTTGCACGGTGAATATCTGTACGTTAAATCCAGTCAGACGGGCGATTCGATTTTTGCAACGTTTGATGAGGCGAACCAGAAACTGTTCCGTGTGGAGGCATTCAACCATCCGGGTGAGTTCCTGTCATTGGACAGCAAACCGGGCGATTCCATCCGATATACGGTACTCTTTGACAAAGACCCGTTACGCGGACATATAGACAACTTGTTTGCGCTACGTCCGGACATTTTAGGTTATAAGTTCTTTATTGATTTTGACTCGTTGGTAACGCCTCAAATCCGTGTGCTGCCAAACACCAACCTGAAGATAGAGGCGGATATGTACGCTCCGTTCCGTTTCAACAAAGGCTTGGAGGCAAGTTATATCGATACGCTGAAGGATATCAGTATAAGCGAATATTCGTTGGATTCGCTGCTGGCAGACGTGGATGTGGTTGATACCATCAAGACCGCCAATGTGAAACTCGTGCTGAGTTTTGAGAACAAACTGCCGGTTCGCGTTCGTGCCCATGTGCGCTTCCTTGATGATAACGGAGATGAGATTATGGATCCGGTTGACAAGACGAAACCGTTGCGTCTGTCGGAAACGGATACACTGCTGATAGAGGCACGCAAAGAAGTGTTTGCGCAAGGAGTCACCTCTCCGGGAGAGCCCGGCCGCTCGATATTCACAATCAATGTGGACAAGGAACATTACGAGACATTTACCACCATCAGGCAAATGGAGTATTACGCCGAGCTTGATGCCGAGCAGATGGAACCGTACTTTGACACTGACCCCGAATACAAGGTGCAACTTACAAAGGATGACAACCTGAAAGCTGTGCTGGGTCTGTCGGCAAAGGCTGATGCGATATTTGATTTGACCTCAAAAGAGGAGAACAATAAATAATAGGGAGGAACAGTTATGAAAAATTTGAAGATTGGAAGATTTGAAAATTTGAAGATTGCTGCTCTTGCAGCAGTATTGTGCCTCGCTTCCGGTATCCGCGCCCAAGAGGTGAACACGTTGTTCTTCCTTGAGAATGCTCCGATGCGCCATATTGTGAACCCGGCATTCCAACCGGTAAGTGACGGTTATGTGGCATTCACTCCCCTCGGATATATGAGTTTATGGAGTGGAAACAACTCGCTGACAATGCGTGACCTTATATATAATTATAAAGGGAACACAATAACTGCCTTGCATCCTGACGGAGACAAACAGGCGCTATTGAACGCATTCCGAAAATCAACGATGATCAATACCGAAATGACGATGGAGGTTCTCGGTTTCGGTTTCCGCATCAAAGATTTTGGTTATGTACATTTTAACGTGACAGAACGGGCAGATGTCGGTCTTTCGCTGCCTCAAGACATGTTCAAATTCGTGCTTGGCGGCGGAATGCATGACCTTGACGGTGGAATCAACCATTACAGTCTCAAACAGCTTGGTGTACAGGCCATGGCTTATATCGAAATGGCCGGAGGTTATTCACACAAGATAAACGAACAGTGGACCGTCGGTGGAAAACTGAAACTGTTGCTTGGTCAAGTATATTCGGGAATGCGATTTTCCGACTTGAATCTGGACGCATCTGCCAGCGAATGGCGTGTATATGGAGGCGGTGATATTGCAGTTGCCGCTCCTATCGACATGTCGAAACTGCCCGCGCGCCTCAGTTGGAGGGACTTTGACGGTTACGATTTCGGCGGAATCACCAATAAGGACATAATCCAGTACTTTGGCATAAAGGGAGCCGGTCTGGCAGTGGACCTCGGTGCTACATACAAACCGATTGAGCAACTGCAAATCTCGGCAGCCATCAATGACCTCGGTTTCATATATTGGAACGGCAACAACTACAAAGCGTCCATTGACACGGCGTTTGTCGGTGTAGGCGATTTGAAATATGAAAATTATGTGGTGGATGACAAATTCTCAGGCGACAGCCTTCTGAACGATGTGGTCAACCACCTTGAAGGTTATGCAAAAGGCCTTCACACGGAGACTGCCACAGACGGCTTTGCACGCATGGTGAATCTGAAGTTCAATATAGGTGTGGATGCCAACTTCCTGAATAATTTACTGGGTGTGGGTATATACAGCAAGACGCACCTGCATAACGGTCGTTTTTACGAGGAGCTGACCATCGGTGGTGCAGTCCGTCCGTGCAACTGGTTCAACTTCGCGCTGAGCTACTCGCTGGTGAACAATGGAAAATTCAGCAATATCGGTGCAGGTATCAGTATCATGCCATACGACGGAATCAACCTGACGATGGCAATGGACTATATCCCGACATCGTATGTGCCGGTAGAGGATGGTAGTTCGGCGGCCGTTCCGTATATGTCGAAAGGTGTGAACCTTGCACTCGGCTTCACGGTAGTTTGGGGTACGAACAAGAAGAAAGATGATGACAAGGACGGCATTCTCAATCAGTTTGACGCATGTCCGAACACGCCGCACAATGTCAAGATTGACCAAATCGGTTGCCCGCTTGATAGTGACGGTGACGGTGTGCCTGATTATCTTGACCATTGTCCTGCAACGCCTTCTGCAGCTTACGGCTTTGTGGATACACTCGGTTGCGAACTGGATACGGACGGTGACGGTGTGCCTGACTGGAAAGACGAATGCCCGAACACGCCTGCGGAGGCTTACGGCTATATTGATGAGAAAGGTTGTATGCTTGATACCGACGCAGACGGCGTAGCCGATTACATGGACCTCTGCCCGAATACACCTGCTGAAGCTATAGGCTTCATTGACGAGCACGGATGTATGCTGGATACTGACTCTGACGGTGTTTACGACTATATGGACGAATGCCCGAACACACCGCTTGAGGCTCGCGGATACATTGACGAGAAGGGTTGCGAACTGGATACGGACGGTGACGGAGTACCTGACTGGAAAGACTTGTGCCCGAATACGCCGGAAGCGGCTCGCGGTCATGTAACAGAGTTCGGTTGCGAATTGGACGGTGACAATGACGGAGTGCCTGACTGGAAAGACGAATGCCCAACTGTGGCAGGTCCTGCATACAACAAGGGTTGTCCGGAAGTGAAGAAGGAAATCCGCAACTTGCTCAAGAAAGCAATGCAAGGAATCCAGTTCGAGAACGGCAAGGCTGTTATCAAGAAGGTTTCGTTCCCGTTGCTCGACCAAATTGCCAAGAAGTTCATTGAGAACACGAACTTCATCATCGAGGTTCAAGGTCACACGGATAACGTAGGTACTGCTGAATACAACAAGAAATTGTCAGAGGCTCGTGCCAATGCGGTAATGAATTACCTTGTCAAGGCCGGTGTTCCGCAGTCTCGCATGAGCGCCAAGGGTTACGGCTTCGATGTTCCAATTGCTGACAACAAGACAAAGGCCGGTCGTGC
>CAJOEX010000043.1 GCA_905233415.1 Paludibacteraceae bacterium | reverse complement strand
CAGCGTCTCGTCGTTGACCAGCGTGCCACTCAGACGCATCCACTCTGCTCCGGATGGCTTGAGTGCGCAGATCTCAAACTTGCCGTTGGCAGCCATCTGTTTGAATACATCTTTGCGTTTGCCGGTCATGATATACAGACGTCCGTCGATGATTTCCGACACGCCAAACGGCCGCACACGCGGTTGGTCGCCATCCACTGTGGCGATGAAGAATGCACTGCATTCCTTCAGGTACGCTTGTACCTCTTTCATGTTGTCTTGCATAAGTTGTTCGTTGATTAATTCATTTTCATTGTTTGCCTCTGCGGGCTTTTTCGTTGTGCATCCTACAAACATCAGTAGCGATGCCATCATAAAAATAATCTTTTTCATATCAAATCACTTACTTCAAACTTGCTAATGTCCACGGACAAACTGCCCTTCGGGCTGGTATTCGAGGGAACAACTATCCTCCTGCTGCTCCTCGTCCATCGCTTGTTGCTGCTGCGCTATGTATTCGTCGTAAGTCATAAAATCTGTTTTGCAATGATTGCACATGCCTCGGCATCAGCAAGGGCATGGTGGTGGTTTGTCATTTCGTAGCCGCAATAGCCGGCGATGATATCCAAGTCGTGATGTCCTTGTGGCCATACTTTGCGTGAGCGGAGTAGGGTACATTGAAACTCATAGTTCGGATAAGCAATCTCATACGCACGGAAGACCGCCTTTAAGCAGTTCTCGTCAAACGCCTTATTGTGCGCGACGAATGGCACTTCTCCGTCCTCGATGTATGGAAAATACTCATGTATCTTGCGCTGAGCGTCCATCCATACATCCGGGAACTCGGGCGCACCGTTGGTGTCGTCAAAATGCAGTCCGTTCACTTCGCTACAGCGGGCATTGTAGTAGTTCGGTATCGGTCGGATGAGCGAGTAGTAGTTATCCACTATCTCGCCGTCTTTGACGATGACCAACCCGACCGAACAAACGCTTGATTGCGCGAAGTTCGCCGTCTCAAAATCTATGGCTACAAAGTTATCCATTGATCTTCAAAAATCGATACTTTTGACTTTTTGCCTTTCTTGATTATTTCTGCCCAAATATATAGTTGTGAGTGTTGCTCACGAGTTGAATACCTGTAGCACTCAGTTATTCTTGTTTATCAAGAGGTAATGTCGGCAACTCAAACCTATCGAAATCGGATTCGAAAAGGCGGTCTTGTATAACGCGGTATTTCTCGAACTCCGTCTCGGCAAACTCCTTGGCTTGCTCAGCAGAGACAGAGCCTGCGTCGGTTAGAATCCTATCATCGCTTGCTTCCAGGATGATGTCAATACGCTTCGCCCAATCTTCCATGGTCATCGGGATATGCCGTTTGGCCATACGTTCGGCTGTGTCCAGAACAGAGTTGACCAATTGTCCCATGTCTTCCAATTCGGCTTCGTTGAGATAGTTCTTGGCAATGCTCACATCGGGTTTGACAATCTTCCCGTGCGGAGCATTCTCCCAAGTGGTAAGTCCCATGTGCTCTTTCTCCGCATTGGCACGCGATACAATCAGTTCCGCAGCCGTCTGTCCGTGTACGGCGTAGTGCATCTTGTTCTGCACTTTGGCGAAAAACTCCCGCGTGGTGGGTGCATTGCGGTTATAGTCGATAGCCGTTGCATATATATCCGTCAGTTTCTGATAGAAGCGCCGCTCGGAGAGCCTAATCTCACGGATTTCTGCTAACAGGTGCTCGAAGTAATCCTCGTTGATGAAAGCTCCGTTCTCCATACGTTTCTTGTCAATGACATAGCCACGGATAGCGAACTGGCGCAATACGGCGGTACACCATTGCCGGAACTGGGTCGCACGTATGGAGTTCACACGATAACCGACAGAAATGATGGCATCGAGTTTGTAGAATTGCGTAAGGTAATTCTTACCGTCTGCGGCAGTTGCCGAAATTTTCTCGGTAACTGAATCTTTGTCTAATTCTCCACTCTCAAAGATGTTCTTCAGGTGCACACCAATATTATCTGTTGAGCAATCAAAAAGCGTAGCCATGGCTTTTTGCGTTGCCCAGATGGTCTCATCTTTGTAGAAGACTTGTACACCTTGTGCTTTGTCTTCGGCTTGGAAGATCAGGAACTCAGCTGTGGAGTTGCGTATTTGTAATTGTTTGGACATATATGTTGGTCACGATGTGACGTTAAAGGGTTAAATAGTTAAAATGGTTTTGATTACTATCAAAACGTTAAATGGTTAGTCAAATTCACTTCTGCCAATCTATTCCACGCAAGCAGGCGGGGAGTTTGGTTCCGTGTGCTTTGTGGTGTGCAACGCACTCGCAGCACTTTCCTCGTCGGAAGTGGCTTGCAACATGTTGAAAAACCTCGTTCTTCAAGGAAGTTGCCGCACTTCCTCCTCTCAAATCAACAACTTTGCAAGTTTTTGATTTGGTTATTTGATCTCCTCCGGAGATATTTATTGTGACAGTCTTTCGGACAAGGGCAATCTATGTGATTATGTGGACAGGGCATATGTTATTTAAGTTTCTTTGTTTGTTGCTCAAGTGCTTTGATAGTCTCCAAGTATGCTTCTTCTACAGGAGAAAGGGTATTGTTGAACCTGTCGGAATTTCCGACAAGTCACTCTGTGTTGAGTGGTAGTTCGGAATTTCCGAACTACCACATTTTCGTCAAGTTCTTCAGTAAGTTTCCTTTGTTCGGATTATCTTCGTTCATAATATCTATATTTTGCGTTTCTCTATTATTCTTTTCACCTCATCAGTTCTGACCATGTGGCGAAGAATGGTATGGAGGTTTGGTTGCCGCGTTTGAGACCAGGGATGTTGGTGTGTCTTAATTAATATCCCTCCATATATATATGTCAAAAAAGACCGAAAATCTATCACTTCAAAAGCAACTTTTTTTCTATTAGTTCGTAATTGGTGGAACGGCCGCCCTCATCAGTCTTGCGGAGAATGCCTTTTTCTATCAAGGATTGTATGTCACGCAGCGCTGTGTCTTGCGAGCAATGATTGATCTTGGCGTATTTCTGCGTAGTCAGTTTGCCTTCGAAACCATCCCATAGCCGATTGATGATTTTCCGTTGCCGTTCGTTCAGTTCTGTCTCTTTGTGTTCGCTCCAGAAAGATGCTTTCTGCAGTACTCGGTCGGTTGTCTGCAACGAAAAGAGCAGTGCATTATGCAATGTTTTTACAAACCATAGTAACCAAAGCGTGATATCTATTGAGCCTTTCTGCGCTTGTTCCAACGCATCGTAATACTCCTTGCGCTGCTTCATTATCTCTGCCGAAAGGCTATAGAAACGCCGGCTGCTGTTGTCCGCACGTGCAAGCATCATCTCGGTAATGGTGCGCGCCATGCGTCCGTTGCCATCATCAAAAGGATGGATTGTTACGAACCATAAATGTGCTATAGCCGCACGCAGTATCGGGTCAGTGTCCTTCGGGGTGTTGCACCATGCGGTGAATTGTTCCATCATTGCCGGAACCATATCGCTTGACGGAGCTACAAAATGCACATTCTCTTTGCCCATAGGTCCGCTAACCACTTGCATCGGTTCGTCTCCAACACGCCAGTTAGCAACCGTTATCTTGTAGCCGTCGCTATAACCGGTCGGGAAGAAAGCGGCATGCCATCCAAACATCCGTTCCGCAGTAAGTGGAGCCGCAAATGCTTGTGTGGCCTGCATCATCGCATTCACCACCCCTTCGGTATAATGGTCACTTCGCTCATTGCCCGCCGTTTCTAATCCCAGATGCCGTGCAACGCTGCTTCGTACGCTATCGGCATTCAGCGTCACACCTTCTATCTGGGATGAACCAATGATCTCCTGTGTGACGGCTTCCACCTGTTGCGCAAGGCCTTCAAAGCCCAGCGCAGACATGCGTCCCAGCAACTGCCCTTGCAAGGTGTGTACTTCGCCTAAAGGTAATAGCAGCACATCGGCATCCCATTCGAAACGGGGAAACCTGTCATTTTGCCATAGATAAACGGTATTCATAGTGTATTTGTTTTCTATATCTTGCAACAAAAACCGTGCCCAATCTCCGCACTTTTGCGGCGAATAAGTCGTTTTTTCTCCGCATCATTCTTTGTTCATTTACGTTTTTGTGTTAATAGATTCATGTTTTTATATACCCCTCCATATATAAGTCAAAAAAGACCTAAAATCTATCACCTCAAAAGCAACTTTTTTTTTATTTCTGCCTGTCAATGCCTCTCAAGCATGCCGGCAACTTCCTCCCGGCGGCTTTATGATGTGCGACGCAGGCGCAACAATGTCCGTGACGCGGGCAGTCTTTCGGACAATGGCCAATCTATGTTATTATGTGGACAGGGCATGGGGACTATTCTATATTTCTAATCAACTCATCCAAACTGATACAAACCTTGGTAAATAGTTTGTACATCAGTTCGGGTTCAAAACTGTCTTTGTCGGGAATAAAGGCATACACCTTTTTGCCTTGTCCGGCAAACCATCCGGCTTCTGTGTGCGCAGACCTGCCGCACGGCAATACCAGCACGCAGGCATCGCAAGCAGTCATCGCCTCGATGTCGTTCTTGAACTGCCGCTCAGCTAACGGATGAGTGAGGTTGGCTTGGTACTCTGCCGGTGTCCAATCCATACAATTTGTATCTACATCCGTCCAGTGAAATCCGGGATCGCCGGTCGGTGGATTGCGGAAGTCGTACACCTCCTGCCCTGCGTCTCGCAAAGCCTGTACCACTTCGGGATAATATGTATTCCTCCATGAAGAAGCGACGTAGATGTGCATCAGTTAACAATCTTCAAATAGTTTTCATTCAACGCCACGGCAACGGATTGCATGGTGTTTTCCAATTTGTCTTTGGCCAATTTGCATTGCCAAAGGACGATGACTTGCCAGCCGTTTTGGATAAGGATGTCGTAGTTCCGCTTGTCGCGTTGGCGATTGTACTCTATCTTGTTTTGCCAAAACTCCGTGTTGGTTTTAGGCATCACAAACAACTTGCATCCTTCATGCCCGTGCCAGAAACAGCCGTTTACAAAGATAGCTGTCCTGTATTTGCGCATTACGATGTCCGGTTTGCCCGGTACGCTCTTGACGTTCAAGCGATATCTGTAGCCGTGCGCCCACAACCATTTCCGCACCAGTATTTCCGGC
>CAJOEX010000042.1 GCA_905233415.1 Paludibacteraceae bacterium | reverse complement strand
GCGACCCCCTAGGGGGTATAAGTATCATTAAATATTAATCAATTTATCCTCTCTAAGGAGGAGTAAAAGTGTAAACGATCACTTGATATACGATAGATATCTCTTAGGTATTGCTTTCGCTCCCGGACGCAATCGTACTCAGCAACACTCGCAACAAACTGGTTTCCAATTTACTGTAGAAGGTTTAACTGCAAATACGACTTATGAATATGAGTTTGTGGCGCACGGAGCAAGCGATGAAATTATAGAGACTCTTTCTGGAGAATTCACAACTATAGGAGAGTCTCCAACGGATATTGAGAATCTCCCTACATATACAACTCCACAAAAAATAATACGTGATAATCAGGTATATATTTTAAATGGAGAAAAAATATATACTGTAACAGGACAGAAAGCCAAGTAACGAAGTGCAATGTATAAAACAAACAAGTGGGCTCTCATATTGAGTTGCCCGCTTGTTTGGTTTATAAACACCTTTCAATTACCTTCCTTTTAGGCGACCATTTCGCGAGCATCGCGGACGTGACCGTAAGATGGCAGTAAGGTGTGTATTACCTTTCATTTACTTTCCATTCTCGTTCGCATTACGTTCGCATCCTGTACATGACTGCGGGATGTCTTTACCTTATTCTTAATATTCATATACCTTTCAACTACCTTATAAAAACCTGCCAAACAGCATATCTCGCGCCTCTCTCGCGCGTCTATTAGTGGATGCCGAGAATGAGACAAATCTTAACAATCGTACATTGAAAAAGCATAACTTAACAAAAGCGTACGAGGGTCAATTTGAGTAAATATCACATTAGATTTGAGTAAAAATTTCTATACTTTTGAGTAAAAATTCATGGCACTTTGAGAATTTTTTGTACGTCTTTATACGTTTCTGCGAAAATGGTAGATATTTAGCGAATTTGTGTTTGTGTATATCAAGAAAATGTAGTACCTTTGCAGCAAATTTTCAATTGATCAAATATGAAAATGAGTAAATGTAAAAATATTATATTCTTTTTGCTTGCAGCCCTTACCTTTGCTGCTTGCACAAATTCAAATGAGAAAATGAGTAAATGCGAAAATGAGAAATTGGAGCTCAGTTTTTCGGCTGAGCAGGCAGCGTGGATGAGTGCTATCGCTTGCAATGAGGCTAAGGGAGACCTGGTGGCATTGGAGTCGGCTATTCATAACGGGTTGGAGACGGAGTTGACGGTTAGCCAGATCAAAGAAGCACTCTCGCAACTCTATGCTTATACAGGTTTTCCGAGGAGTCTAAATGCGCTGGGTGTTTTGCAGCGTGTTATTGGTGACCGTCAGGCGAAAGGAGTCAAGGTTATTATGGGTGAGGATGCAAGTCCGCTCGGCGATGACTACGATGCACTTAAAGAAGGTACGCGCGTGCAAACGCAGTTGGTGGGCAAAGCTTTTGAGTATGAGTTTGCGGAAGCAACGGATTATTACCTGAAGGCGCATTTGTTCGGGGATATTTTTGCCCGCGATAACTTGACATATGCCGACCGCGAGTTGGTGACCGTATCTGCGTTGAGCGGTCTCGAAGGCGTGGAGCCGCAACTGAAAGCACACATCGCCGGCGCACGCAATATGGGTGTGAGTGAAGAGCAGTTACAAGGTATCGTAGTTGCTCTCGCGGCGAATGGTCTTCTGAACGAAGCAGGACGTTTGGCGAAAGCTTATGCTGAACTGTCAAACGGCGAAGCCAATACACCTTCAAACGGCGCAAGCACTCAAACGTTAGTTTGGCCGCAAGGCAAATCGAATGATGCTTATGCGCAGTATTTCGTGGGACAGAGTTATCTGCAACCGTATTTCGGCGGTGTGGCGAATGTGACGTTCGAACCGCGTTGCCGCAATAACTGGCATGTTCACCACGGAGCGGTACAAGTGCTGATATGCGTGAGCGGCAAGGGTTGGTATCAGGAGTGGAACAAGCCCGCAGTTCCGCTTGCTCCGGGAACCGTGATTGCTATTCCCGAAGGCGTCAAACACTGGCATGGAGCCGCGGCGGACTCGTGGATGCAGCACTTGGCGATCCACACTCAAGAGCAACCGGGTGCCACAAACGAATGGCTCGAACCCGTTAATGACACACAATACAATTCTGTACAATAATGAGAAAGTTTTTCACCATAATGCTCGCAGCCCTTACCTTTGCTGCTTGCACCAATTCAAATGAGAAAATGAGTAAATGCGTAAATGACACATGGGACAAAGTTTTCCCGCTTAGCGAGAAAGTAAACCACAAAAAGGTCTCCTTCCAAACCCAATACGGCTTCACATTAGTGGCTGATCTTTACACGCCGAAAGGCATGACTCCCGCCCTTGAGGGGAGGGCCGGGGAGGGGTTATTCCCCGCTATCGCCGTGTCCGGTCCTTTCGGCGCAACGAAAGAGCAGAGTTCGGGTCTGTATGCGATGAAGATGGCGGAACGCGGGTTTATTACGCTGGCTTTTGATCCTTCTTTCACAGGCGAGAGTTCGGGTGAACCGCGTCGGACGGCATCACCGGATATCAATACCGAGGACTTCATGGCAGCGGTGGATTTCCTATCCAAACTGCCCGAAGTGGACGCAAACCGCATCGGTATTATTGGTATCTGCGGATGGGGAGGCATTGCCCTCAATGCGGCTGCAGCAGATACACGCATCAAAGCGACCGTGGCTTCGACGATGTACGACATGACGCGTGTGTCGGGCAACGACTACAACGATGCTTTCGATGACGAGCAGTGGCGTCATCGCAATCGTGAGAACCTCTCCCAACAACGTCTTGCAGACCCTGCTGCTATGGCAGGTGGTGTGCTGGACACCGTTCCTCCGCAAGCTCCTCGTTTTGTGCACGACTACTTCGATTACTACAAGACCCCGCGCGGCTACCATGCCCGCAGCGACAACTCGAATGACGGATGGCGTGTCATCGGCACGCAGGCTTATGCCAACAGCCGTTTCCTGTATTACATCAACGAGATCCGTTCTGCTGTTCTGATCATGCACGGCGAGAACGCGCATAGCCGTTATTTCGGCGAAGCGGCATACCATTACATGGTGGACGGCAAGGCGGAAGGCTACAAGACCGTGGTGGCTCCTAATCCATGTCCCGAGAACAAAGAGTTGCTTATCATTCCCGATGCATCGCATTGCGACCTCTATGACGGCGGCTTCACCGAACCGGAAGGAAAAGGCGAACCCAAGAACCTCATTCCCTGGGATAAGTTGGCAGAGTTCTTTAACAAGAATCTAAAGTAAATTGCAGATATGAAAGTAGTTGTATTATCTACCTCTCTCCGTGCTGGATCGAACAGCCACGCGATGGCGGAGCAGTTTGCGGAGGGCGCAAAGAGTGCCGGACATGAAGTGGAATTGATCTCGCTTCGCGGCAAGGAGATTAAGTTCTGTATCGGTTGTCTCAAGTGTCAGGAGACAGGTGCGTGCGTCTTCAAGGACGATGTGCCGGCGATCATGGAGAGCGTGCTCAACGCGGATGTCGTTTGTTGGGCAACGCCGATTTATTACTATGAGATGTCGGGGCAGATGAAGACGCTTATCGACCGGATGAACGCCATGTACCCGAAGGATTACAAGTTTAGAGACATCTACCTGCTGACCACGGCAGCCGAGGACGAGGAATTCACACCGAAACGCGCCGAGAGCGGTTTGCAAGGATGGATTGATTGTTATGAGAAGTGCTCTCTGAAGGCCCATCTCTTCTGCGGCGGCGTGAATGACCCGAAAGAGATTGCAGGCCATTCTAAACTGCAAGAGGCGTACGAATTGGGCAAAAATATCTAATCATGAAAGCAATCTTTATCAATGGTTCTCCGCGCAAGAACAAAAACACCGCGCAGATGCTGGAAGCTGCCATGAAAGGCGCGCAGGACGCCGGAGCAGAAGTGGAGATGATCCATCTCTACGGGCTCAATTACAAAGGTTGTATGAGCTGTTTCCTTTGTAAACGTAAGGGCAATACGGCAAATGGTCTTTGCGGTTTCAAGGACGAGTTACAACCCATTTTGGAGAAGGTCATCAACGCCGATGTGCTGGTTATCGGTTCGCCTGTCTATGACTCGTTCCCGACAGGCATGGCGCGTGCTTTCATCGAGCGTCTTGTCTTCCCTGCGGTCAATTACAACGACTACTCCACCCCACTCATCCGCAAGCCGCTCCAATGCGCGACCATCTATACGATGAACGCGCCGGAAGCATTGTTTGAACCGCTTCACTACGACATCATCTTGGGTGAGAGTAACCGCGTGTTGGGTATTTTCGGTGGTCAGCCGGAAATGCTTTGCTCGCATGAAACATACCAGTTCAACGACTACTCCAAGTACGAGACTGCCGTGGACGAGCCGACCCGTGCACATATCCGCGAGACCCGTTTCCCGCAGGACTTGCAGAAAGCGTACGAATTAGGCAAACGCCTCGTTGAGAAAGCAAATGCACAATAATTATGGAAGAATTTCGAGTTGACCCAAGGGTGACGACACCTGAAGCGCGGGCTATGTATATAGAGCAGGGACGCAAGCTTTTTGCCTTCAATCAAACGATTCCTTTTACGCCGGAGAACATCGAGGCAACCAAAGCGCTCTTTGGTGAAAATCTCGGTGAAGGAGCCATCGTGCAACCGCCGTTGAAGGGTGTGTGCTTTGACATGGTACACATCGGCAAAGGAGTTATGATCATGCCGGATTGTCTGATGATGTCGCGCGGCGGAATCACCATTGAGGACGGCGCGATGATTGCGGCGAACGTGCAGCTCATCAGCAATAACCACGATCTCCACGACCGCCAGATCTTGATTTGCAAGCCGGTTCGTATCTGCAAGAACGCGTGGGTCGGAGCAGGAGCTACCATCCTGCCCGGTGTGACAGTTGGCGAGAATGCGGTCGTAGCTGCTGCGGCTGTGGTCACGAAAGATGTACCTGCCAATGCCATCGTCGGCGGCAATCCCGCCAAACTAATTAAGATGATTGAATAAAAAAATCATCCCTTCTAAGCCAAAAAAATCCCACAAAAACTTGCACATGTGGGATTTTTTTTGTAATTTTGCACCCGATTTCCCTAAATAGGGTCCCCAAATAATTTTATTTTTTGGGGAGAGCGGCGCACATCCGAGTAACTACCCTTAAAACGATGTTTTAAGGCGCTTACAAGGATAGTGACCGCGACCGCCTGGAGAAAGGCGAGGGCGTGACCCGAGAATATTCCAAAGAGTATTAACAATTTATCGGGTTACACTAATGCAAAAATCCCAGATTTTCACGTATTTGTACAACACGGTTATCGTGTTGCTTCTTCTTGCTGGCATAACGTACGTTGTGCTGCAATTCACTCATTTCGGGCACATCGAGTACACGGACAATGCCCGCGTGTGCCAGTACATCGCGCCGCAGAACACGCGCGTGCAGGGTTTTATTAAGGAGATTCGTTTTGAGGCGTACCAACACGTGCGCGAAGGCGACACGTTGGTCATCATCGAAGACAGCGAGTTTCGTCTGCGTTTGGCACAAGCCAAGAGCGATCTGGCGCGTGCGCAGCAGCAAAGCAAACAAGCCGGTTCGTCGGTTCGTACGGCATCATCGAACATCTCCGCTACCGAAGCCTCCAAAGCCGAGGCAAAAGCCAATTTGGACAACCTCGCTCGCGAGGACAAACGCTGCGAGCAGTTACTTCGGACGGGTTCTGTATCCCAGCAGATAGCCGACCAGACGCACTCGGCTTATCTTGCTGCCCAAGCGCGTTATGAGCAGATCTGCCACACCATCGACATGCAACGCAGCATGGCGGATGAGACGAGTCATAACCGCTCGGCGGTGGAAGCGGCTGTCAAACTGGCAGAGGCAGCGGTCGAGTTAGCCGAACTCAATCTCTCCTATTGTTACATCATCGCCACGCAC
>CAJOEX010000041.1 GCA_905233415.1 Paludibacteraceae bacterium | reverse complement strand
CCAAGAGAAAAATTGAATTTTTTTACACCTTTATTTTGTTTCTCCAAACATTTTTACTAATTTTGCACCCAAAATTGCATTTGCTGTTGGACAGTACAACCGACCGCAATCAACATTCCCGCACTCATTGCCGCATGCCAGAAAATCTACGACGATACCAAAGCCGCTATCGCTGATATGGTGGCGTCCGATACACGTACCGTCATCAGCTCCTGCGAATTTACCGGTTTCAAAGGATTCCTCAAAGCCGGACAAACCTGGAACTACGCACTGCTGAACACACTCGTCAACGCACTCGTCAATGCAGACCAGACGGCACCGTATTACATTCTGGCGGATGAATGTATGATCGCTACCTGGGATGAAGTAAACGGTTATGTCGGAGATGTACTCGACCCGGCGGAGAGTCCTGTACTGCAGGCCGGACAGAAATATCTGTTCGCACTTTCTATCGTGCTTGACGGCACGGCCGGTACACAGTACCGCTTCCCAAAAACCAGCGAAGGCACATTCTCCCTTACCGTTGATGGCGAGCTCTGGGAGGTTGCGTACACTGAAGTCAATCTCACGGACTCTTACCTGTACGCTATAAGCCCGCTCTTCACCCTGTCCGAAACAGGTACCGGCTGCGAAACCATCGCAGATGGTCAATCGTCCGTTCGTAAATTGATGATTGGCGATCACCTCTACATCCTCCGCGACGGCAAGATGTACAACGCCCTCGGCGCAGAAGTGAAGTAACCTTTCCACAGCCCTCTCCTCAAGAAAGGGAGGCAGTAACGTCATTAAAAAGGCGGTGGGTCAACAGGACTCACCGCCTTCGTTTTCAGAGTCCGGCGAAAGCCCCTTTTCGTCAGGTTTGACTTTCGAATGAATGTCGGAGCACTGCCGGTTGTCTTTCGGTCGACCGTCGGGTGACTGTCGGGTGACCGTCGGGCGACCGTCGGGAAAGATAAGGAAAAAGGAATTTTGTCAAAAAGTTCACAAAGGAAGAAAAGTTCACAAAGGAAGAAAAGTTCAAAAAGTTCAAAAATCCCAGAATTGCCGGCATAATGCAAAATAAATTTGCATATTCCGAAAAAAAGCAGTACTTTTGTCGTTTAATTCGGAATAAAGCAAAATTGCAATAGACGATGAAATACTTTTACGGCTACGAAATCCAATATCAGGAAGTGGACTTGAACCGGCGGTTGCGTCTTTTCACGCTGGAGAATTATCTGCTCAACACGGCAGGCCGTGTGGCGGATTCACTCGGCTTCGGCATCAAATATCTTCATCAACAGAATCTCACATGGGTGCTGACACGGATGTCGATTGAGATGAACTATCTGCCGACCAGTTGCGAAAAAGTGGTGTTCGAGACATGGATTGAAAGCAATGCGCATATGCTCTCGACACGTGATTTCCGTATATATCTGCTGCCCGAAGACATTCCGGCAGACATAACAGCAGAAAGCCTGGCTGCTGCAGGTGCAAAACTCATCGGTCGTGCAAAAAGCGTTTGGGCTATACTGGATTTGACGGAACGCGAAATCGTCAACATCTTCCATCAGGACGTATTTGAAGGTGCCGTGGACGGAGAAGTACTGGATATGCCCCGCGCGGCACGACTGCTGCCGATTACGGAGCCGGACGATATCGTCGAGCACAAGATTCAGTATTCGGACGTCGATTATAACAAGCATTGCAACTCATGCAAATACCTTGAAATGATGCTCAATGCCAAGTTGCCGGATTTGGAGAACCGGCGGTTCCGCTTGGACATAAACTATGTCAAGGAAGTCTATTTGGGCGACTGCCTGTTCACGCATTACGTGACGGATGCCGCCAATGACGAAGATATAAAAAGCGTACAATACGCCCAAAAAGACATAAACGGTACCACCTGCTGTAGTGCAAAAATCAGTATTGGCGGATTTGAAGATTGAATTTTTATACACATTACTGGCACAACTTCCGCAGATAAAAGCTATCCGGAAGTGCTTGCGGCAAAAAGACGACAACCATTTGTGGCTGTCGGGTTTGAACGGCAGCGAGCGAAGCATTGTACTACGCTCCTTGACGGCAGAACCGCTGTTGGTGGTAATGGACAATCAGGATGAAGCGCAATACTGCTTTGCGGACTTGCAAACCCTCGGAGCAGACGTAATGTACTTCCCCACCTCACAACGCAGAAGGCAGGGAACTGACGAAGCGATGGTGATACAGCGGACGGAAGTTCTCACCTATCTGGAAAAAGGAATGCCCGTCATCGTGACTTACCCGGAAGCACTTGCAGAAAAAGTCCCTGCAAAGGAAAGCCTCGGAAAAGCAACCGTGGCGGTGGAGACGGGACAGCACATCGCGCAAACAAACTTGTGTGAACAACTGGCAGACTTGGGGTTTGAACGCGTGGATTTTGTGTATGAACCCGGGCAATATGCCGTACGAGGCGGGATTTTAGATGTCTATAGTTATGCACACGACGACCCGTACAGACTGGATTTCTTCGGAGACGAAATAGATTCAATACGGACCTTTGACATTGAAAATCAGTTGTCAAAAGACCGTGTCCCGCAAGCGGCGCTGGTTGGCCGTTCACACGAAGACACCGCACAAAGTTCCGACGCTTCCCTGCTGGATTATTTGCCGGAAGACACGGTCTGGGTAAGTAACGACTGGAGCGTATGCTCCTTCAAATTTCAAAATACAGGACTGCAAATCGGGCACAAACGGACCATCGAAACGGGGGCAAAGAGTTTCTTTGACAACCATACGGAGATTGGCTTTCAGACACTACCCCAGCCTATTTTCAACAAGAACTTTGACCTGTTGGCAGAGGATTTGCGGGAAAGGATTTCCAAGGGATACCAGATTTATATCCTTGCCGACCAGAAAAAACAAACCGACCGTTTGGCAGCCATCTTCGAGAATGACAACCTGCACTTTACACCGGTGGACAAGACCCTGCACGCAGGATTTATCGACAAAGAGGCTAAGGTTTGCTGCTACACCGACCATGAAATATTCGAGCGCTATCACCGCGTGACATTGCGCTCGGAGAATGCAAGACGCGGAAAAGCGGTGTTGACACTCAAAGAAATTAACCAATTGCGGCTTGGCGATTACGTTGTACACGGCGACCACGGAATCGGTCAGTTCGGCGGATTGGTGACCACTTCCGTCAACGGCAAGCCGCAGGAGATGATTAAACTCACCTACCGCGACGGAGACACCATCTTTGTCAGCATTCATAACCTGCACCGTATATCAAAATACAAAGGTCGTGAAGGGAGTGCACCGACCATCTCGAAAATTGGCAGTGGTGCCTGGGAACGGCTCAAAGAACGCACTAAGGACAAAGTTAAGGATATTGCACGCGACCTTATACAACTCTACGCCACACGAAAAGGACAGAAAGGCTTTGCCTATACACCGGACGGCTATATGCAGCATGAACTGGAGGCTTCTTTCCTGTATGAAGATACGCCCGACCAAGCCAAAGCAACGCTGGACGTGAAACGGGATATGGAAAGTCCGATGCCTATGGACCGTCTCATTTGCGGCGATGTCGGTTTCGGAAAGACGGAAATAGCAATGCGGGCTGCATTCAAGGCGGCAACTGACGGAAAGCAAGTGGCAATACTTGTGCCGACAACCGTACTTGCGCTGCAGCACTACAACACTTTCCGCGAACGCTTCAAGAACTTCCCCGTGCGCATAGAATACCTCAGCCGGGCAAAAAGCGCCAAAGAAACTACAGACATCCTGGAGCGGTTGGAAAAAGGCGAAATAGATATTCTGATCGGCACGCATAAACTGGTCGGGAAAGGCGTCAAATGGCACGATTTGGGGCTGCTGATTATTGATGAGGAACAAAAGTTCGGAGTAGCGGTAAAGGAGAAGCTGAAGAGCCTGCGGACAAATGTCGATGTCCTGACGCTGACAGCGACACCGATTCCGCGAACACTGCAGTTCTCGCTGCTCGGGGCTCGTGATTTGAGTGTGATGACCACGCCGCCGCAAAACCGCTATCCCGTGCAGACAGAAGTATTGACACCTGAAGACGAAGATATCATCAAGGAAGCGATAGACCTTGAAATCGGACGCAACGGACAAGTGTTTGTAGTCAACAACCGGATTGAGATGTTAGACCGTATTGAGCGGAAAATCCATCAATTGTGCCCCGAAGCACGAATTATCACGGCACACGGACAAATGCCGACGGACGAAATGGAGAAGCGGCTGGAGGACTTTATCAACTACGATTACGATGTGCTGATTTCAACAACTATTATAGAGTCCGGTGTGGATATTCCCAATGTAAACACGATGATTATCTACTCGGCGCAACACTACGGATTGGCGGATTTGCACCAGTTACGCGGTCGTGTCGGACGAAGCAACAGAAAAGCCTACTGTTACCTTGTAGCACCGGATAGAGAGTTGCTGACGCCGGAAGCCAGAAGGCGGTTGGATGCATTGAGTACCTTTGCCGAATTGGGTTCCGGTTTCCAACTGGCAATGCAGGATTTGGATATTCGCGGCGCAGGAAACCTGCTTGGCGCAGAGCAAAGCGGATTCATTGCCGATTTGGGCTATGAGACTTATCAGCGGATATTAAATGAGGCGGTTATTGAGTTGAAAGAAGAATTGGATATATTCGACAATCCGGCTGCCAATGACCAACTTCCGACTACCAACTGGACTGCGGACAGTCAGTTGGAGAGTGACTTGCAGTTATGTTTCCCGCAGGATTATGTGGAGAATATCAGCGAACGGATAACACTCTACAAGGAGTTGGACGGTTTGCGCAACGAGGATGAACTGGCAGCCTATAAGAAGCGGCTGATAGACCGTTTCGGTCCGCTGCCGGAACAGGCGGAAGAGTTGACCAATGTAGTGCGCCTGCGCTGGTTGTGCTGTGAGATGGGTATTGAAAAGATTTACCTCAAAGGCGAGCGGATGACGCTGTATTTTGTCACAAACAACGAGCGTTACTGGCAGTCGGAGATGTTCGGGAAAATTATACTGTATGCCGCACAAAGGCCGGAACGCTGCAAATTAGTGGAAGACAAGGACAAGAAAGGACAACCTACCGGCAAACGATATATGACCGTCATGCAGGTAAAGACACTCGCCGGAGCATTAAACCTGCTTCATAAGATATGCAACTAATTAACTATAAATATTACAATTATGGCTTACAAATGGACATTTGAAAACGTCGGAGGGGCAACCCGCGTACGTATTTTTACAGGTGAGGACATTCGTCACCTCGGAGAATTGGACCAAAAGATGTGGACTGTACTTTCCTGTCCCGCTTCCGGTTTGGAAATCGCCAACGAGAGCCTTGCGCTCATGGATATTGACGGTGACGGGCAATTACGTCTCATCGAAGTGGTAAAGACAGCCGATTGGCTCTGCGCAAACCTCAAAGACCCGCAAGTACTGTTCAACCAGTCGGACAAGTTGGCGGTTGAGGATATTGCCAACGAAGCAATCAAGGCCGTTGCAGAAAAACTGGCAGTAAACGGAGAAGTATCTTTAGCAGAGGTAAATACCGCTATTGACGCGGTAACGATTACACCGGCCGCTGTTCCGGCTGCTCCGTTTGAGGCAGACGTTATTGCGGCATACAACGCCAAAAAAGACGAAGTGGCTGCTTACTACCATTTGGCTAAAATGGCGAAACTCGGTCTGGCAGTAATTCCCGAAGATGCCGTAAAACCGGCCATCTCAGAAAAGGACTTCAACGAAATGGGTGCGAAGATTGCCGCTTTCGAAGCAGGCGTAGCTGCCGCCGCAGACGCTGATGCCGCAGCTCTGGCTGCCGGAAAGGCGGAGTTTGCTGACCTGCGCAAACTGCTGCTGCTTGCCCGCGATTTCTGCAAACTACTGCGTAACTTCGTCACTTTGGAGGACTTCTATACCCGCGAAACGATGGCTATTTTCCAAGCAGGAACACTCGTTATCGACCAACGCGCCTGCCGTCTCTGCATCCGTGGTATGTTCCTCGTTTATTGCGACTGCAGCAGCAAGAAACTCGGGCAGACGATGAAGATTGTTGCAGCTGTGACGATGGGTGAGATTAAAAACCTCAAAGTCGGCAAGAACGCCATCTTCTATGACCGTCAGGGGAATGACTGGGATGCCACAATCACAAAGGTAATAGACAATCCTATTTCCATCCGTCAGGCATTCTGGAGCCCATACCGCAAATTCGGAAACTGGGTGACAGACCTTATTAACAAATCCGCTGCGGAGAAGAACGACAAAGCCTTTGCAGATCTCACTGAAACGGCTCAAAAGAGTACAGCGGCTGTAACCGAAGGGGCTCCCGTAGAGAAGAAACAGGCATTCGATATCGCCAAGTTTGCAGGTATCTTTGCTGCCATTGGTATGGCAGTTGGCTTTATCGGGGAGTTTATTGCCAGTTTGGCCAGCGGCATCAACGGAACTCCCTGGTGGAAGCTTCTTATCTGGTTAGCCGCAATTATGCTTGTCATCTCCGGTCCGGCAATGATTATGGCATGGATTAAACTGCGCCGCCGCAACCTGGCTCCGATACTGAATGCCAACGGCTGGGCGGTCAACGCAGACACGTTGATATCTGTTCCGTTCGGTGCGACACTGACCGAACAAGTGCAGTTCCCGTTCATGAAACTGACCGACCCGTTTGCCAAAAAAGGCATGGCAGGCTGGAAGAAAGCGTTAATATGGATAGCAATTATCCTTGTTGTATTGGCCGGTGCTGCCTGCGCCCTGTACTTCACGGGCACATGGCCGTTCAACGGCTGCTGTGCAGAAGCCGCAACTGCCGCATAATACAGGCAAGGACACTAAAAAACGCGACTCGGAAGAGCCGCGTTTTTCTATATCGTC
Organism: Paludibacteraceae bacterium; assembly: GCA_905233415.1. GTDB lineage: Bacteria > Bacteroidota > Bacteroidia > Bacteroidales > Paludibacteraceae > Colicola. Next base: position 3,201 of record CAJOEX010000041.1, on the reverse strand, counting down.
ATAACTTAACGTCTTCTATCCAGACGTGCGCTGTCGCCGTCGAAGTCACGGGCACCACGGTCGGGACGGTCACGATGCTCGGGACGCGGACCACGGCGTTCGGGGCGTTCACCACGCTCACCGCGTGCAGGACGTGCGGGACGTTCGGGCTCCACATAATCTTCGGGCTTCGGCTTCAAAGCACGCGCGGAAAGACGGAACTTGCCGGTCTTCTCGTCGATTTCAAGGAGCTTGATCATAATCTTGTCGCCTTCCTTAATGCCGGTTTCGTCCATGGTCTCATAGCGTTTCCAATCAATTTCGGAAATATGAAGCAAACCTTCCTTACCCGGCATGAACTCTACAAAACAGCCATAAGGCATGAGGGATTTAACCGTAGCCTCGTATGTCTCCCCCACTTCAGGCAATGCAACGATAGCCTTAATCTTCGCGATTGCAGCAGCCATTGATTCGCCATTGTTGGAAGCCACTTCCACCTTGCCGCCTTTCTCGTCCTCGTCAATGGAGATAACAGCACCTGTCTCAGCTTGGATAGATTGAATAATCTTGCCGCCAGGACCAATAACAGCACCAATGAGGTCTTTCGGGATATAGAAAGTAGTGATGCGCGGAGCGTGCGGTTTGAGGTCCGGACGCGGAGCAGGCATCGTCTCCAAAATCTTATCAAGGATGAACATACGGGCTTGGTGCGCCTGTGCCAAAGCGTTCTCAAGGATTTCGTAACTCAGACCGTCCACCTTTATATCCATCTGGCAAGCGGTAAGACCGTCACGAGTACCGGTGGTCTTGAAGTCCATATCGCCAAGGTGGTCTTCGTCACCAAGGATGTCGGAAAGAATGGCATAGTTCGTACCTTTGTTCTCGGAAATAAGTCCCATAGCAATACCGCTGACGGGTTTCTTAATGGGCACACCAGCATCCATCAATGCCAGACAGCCTGCGCAAACAGTAGCCATAGAGGATGAACCGTTGGATTCGAGAATGTCACTTACGACGCGAACGCTGTAGGGGAAGTCCTCGGGAATCATGTTCTTGAGCGCACGGCAAGCCAAGTTACCGTGACCGATTTCACGACGGCCGACGCCGCGTTGCGCTTTGGCTTCGCCGGTTGCAAACGGCGGGAAGTTATAGTGCAAGAGGAAACGGTCTGTACCTTGAATAAGTGCCTCGTCAATGATTTTCTCATCGCGGGAAGTACCAAGCGTTACGGTTGAGAGCGATTGTGTTTCTCCGCGGGTGAAGATAGACGAACCGTGAGGTCCCGGCAGCGGACTTACTTCGCACCAAATAGGACGAATATCGGTGGTCTTACGGCCATCAAGACGTTTGCCTTCGTCAAGCACGGCACGACGCATCGCCTCTTTCTCCACATCGTGGTAGTAGCGGCCAACCATGGCTTCCACGTCAGCCACTTCGATACCGAGTTCTTCGGCTTTCTTGGCAATGTATTCGGCTTTCTCAGTGAGGAAGTCTTCGCAGATTTGCGAGAACATCGCCTCACGGTGATGTTTGTCCGTGTCAGCGGATGTTGCCTGCGCATAAGCACGTGCATAGGAGAAGTCATGAACGGCTTGTTTGAGCTCGTCGTCATTCACTTCATGGCAATATTCGCGTTTCACCTCTTTGCCATAGGCTTTCATCATTTCGATTTGTGCCTCGCATTGCGGTTTGATGGCTTCGTGAGCGGCACGGATAGCGTCCAGCATAACGGATTCGGGCACTTCCTTCATTTCGCCTTCCACCATCATAATATTGTCGAGTGTAGCAGCGACCATGAGTTCAAGGTCAGCGTGCTCGCATTGCTCAAAGGTCGGGTTAATAACCATTTCGCCATTGACACGGGCAACACGTACTTCGGAAATCGGGCCTTCAAACGGAATATCCGAGCAAGCGAGTGCAGCCGAAGCAGCAAGACCGGCAATCGACTCCGGCATATCAATGCCGTCAGCGGAATAAAGTGTCACGTTGACAAATGTCTCAGCATGGTAGTTGGCAGGGAAAAGAGGACGCAAAGCGCGGTCAATAAGACGTGCAATCAAGATTTCGTAATCCGATGCTTTACCTTCGCGGCGTGTAAAACCACCCGGGAAGCGACCTGCGGAAGCGAATTTCTCTTTGTACTCAACGGTTAAGGGCATGAAATCCGTGCCCGGAACAGCGTCTTTCGCGCTGCAAACAGTGGCAAGCACCATTGTGTTGCCAAGGGTAGCCATTACTGCGCCGTCAGCCTGTTTAGCCAGCTTTCCGGTTTCGAGCTTAATGACACGCCCATCAGGGAGTTTAATCTCCTTCGTTACAATGTTCATACTTTTTAGTTCATTTAGCGGACGCCCTATTGCGTCCAAGTTAGTTATAGACCATAAAATGTCGCTGCAAAGGTAGTGTTTTTTTTTCGAATGTGCAAATTTATTTTGATTTTTCGTGCCAAAAAAGAAAAAAGCACGCTTTTACGCGTGCTTTTTGTTATTGTGGGTAGCCCCTTCCGTCATTACCGGTTTCCCCGTTAAGCGGGGATACCGCTATGGTTAACATTCGCTTAACATTCGGTTAGAGCAGGGGAAAGTTAGCGAACAACTGTACCAACTGCGTTGTATTTAACGCCATTGCGGATGATGAAGATTTGTCCGTCCTCAACAACCTTAACGGCTTTGGTATCAACGGTAACGTTCTCAACAGCTTGCGGAGAAGCAGGAATCAAGCACTCAGCATTAACGGTGCTCTTATTAATCGTACCTGCGCTTACAGTAAGGTGGAGTCCTTTATCATCCGTCTTAGCTACTACTGTTCCGGAAGTGAGATAGAAGATATCATTACTTGCAGTTTGAACGTAGGAGTCATCCGGACCTTCCTCTTCAGGAGTCGTCTCCCAACCAGCATACCAGTAACCCGGCAAGAATGAATTAACTGCGCTCTTAATGTTATAAGTGCCGTCAGCAAAAGTGGTGAAGGACGGGTTGGTAGTATAGAATGACAAAATCAATGCATTTCCGTCAGCGTCCTCAGATACAACGAAAACGTAACCATAACTGAGATATTTGAAGCTAAATTCGCCAGTAGTGGTGAGGTTAAGTGTAGTAGCCGTTTCAGGTTCATACGGATAGGATTCATCATTGTATTCAGCCTTAGCTGTCGTGCTGAAAGAGTATTTGTTCGGAGAAATTTTCGTTCCGCCGTAATTGAACGAACCAGCAACGGTATAGT
>CAJOEX010000040.1 GCA_905233415.1 Paludibacteraceae bacterium | reverse complement strand
GACGATAACGAAGATAGAGTTAGCAGGTGCGACTGTAAATGTCTTTAGTGCGAATATAGGAACGATAACCGGTGGCGTATGGGAAGGCAGTTCGAGTGAGGTGGTATTGACAGCGACGGGCACAGGCAAGATCAACACGATAACTGTGACCTACGGTTCACCAGCTCCGACTTATGCGATTACGTTGGTATTTGGCAATGAGACTGTTTCGTACAACTTGCCGTATGGTACAAACCTGCAGGCAATGGTTGATGCCTATATTGCTGAGCATGGTAATACCTATCAGTCTGATTGCGAAGTGTACACATTAACCGGCTGGGATAAGGAACTGCCAGACTTTGTAACCGAAAGTGCTACCTATACTGCAAAGTACACAGTTGAGCATCGTAAATACCATATCACATTTGTGAACTGGAATTATGAATTGCTTGACGAAGGTGATTACATTTGCGGTTCTACGCCGTTGTACAAGGGAATGGAGGAAGGGGATTACGGACCTTTGACTCCGACCAGACCTTATAGCGTAGAACAGATAGGTGACGGCGACCATAGTTGGATACGGTATGATTATGAGTTTACCACATGGACACCTGCAATTCAAGACGTAGAAGGTCCTAATAGTCCTACTATCTATAAGGCAACGTATGAGTCTAAGCAGACCGGAACCGAGTTTGAAAATGTTGAGGAAGGAAAGACTTACCGCAAAGTACTTGAGAACGGCGTTCTGTACATCTACTTCGAAGACAAGAAGTTCGACTCAACCGGTAAGAAAGTGGAATAATGCACTAAACCTCCCGTAAAGGGAGTGAAATAGCAAGACATCCGTCATTCGCAAGAGTGGCGGATGTCTTTTTGCGTGATTTCAATAACGGCTGCAAAAGTCCTGTCATCGTTCGTATCAGACACAGAAGGTTTTGGGAATAATTAATGAGAGGTAATAAAAATTGGGATTTAATAGCCAATTATTTAAGAAAATGTATTTTTTTATGAAAATCTCTTGCGTATATGTAAAAAATGTTGTACTTTTGCGCAATTTTTTAATAAATTGCGGTAAATAGATATATTAAATAACAACAATAGGCAGACACTTAATACCCACGAGGCCATGGTAAAATATTTATCTTATTTCTTTTTCTTCTGCATATTGCTACTGTTGCTGTTGACGTTGCCGAGTCACGCGCAATCGAACGGACAACTGAAAGTGCTGGAAGTGCAGGAGATTTCGGAGACAGGCGTTCAACCGCAAATATCTCCGAATGGTAAGTATGTGCTGGTTCGCGATGCTGAAGAGGCGGGTTTGACGCGAATCGACGTGGAGACAGGTAAAAGGGAGTTGTTGGTTTCGGAGAGAAACCTTGCGGGAGACGTTGTGTTCTCAGACGGCGGGTCGATGGTGGCGTTCTGTACAGTCGGTTTAGAGAATCAATTGCGGTATTTTACCATTAAGGCGGTGGATGTTAAAACGGGTGTAGTAAAGACCTTAGACGCTCCTTCACGGGAGCGTTTTGCTTTTCGTTTTGCAGGAGGCAAGATGAAGATTGCGAAGCGAACAACTGTGCGAACACAGCGGCTGCTGACAGATATCCGGGTGGTGGAACATGAGTATATACTTGCGACTGAAGATGATGACCTTGTGCTGTACGACGGGAATATACGCAAGGTGCTGAATCCGAATGGAAAGAATATTTATTTATGGCAAAGTCTGTCGCCGGATGAAACAAAGATAGTGTATGTGGCAATAAACGACGGTTGTCATACGTTTGTTTGCGATGTGGATGGCAAGAATGTGGTGGATCTCGGGCATTATATCGGCGCTCCGACCTGGCTTGGAAATGAGTGGATTGTCGGTCAACAGGATGAAGATGACGGGCATAGGATGACTGCCTCGCATTTAGTGGCGATAAAACCGGATGGAAAGGATTTCCAGATGTTGGTTACACCGGAACAAAAAATGCCTATCAATCCGAGTGCATCGAAAGACGGAAAAATCGTGTTTGAGAATGAGGGGAGGATTTTTTTATTGAAAGTTGGCAATTGATAGTTGATATTTAAGAGCCATGAAGAGGACAATATATGTAATATTGGCATTGCTGGCGGGCACTATGTGCTTTGCGGGACCAAAGATTTATATCAATCCGGGACATGGCGGGTATAACTCGAATGACCGGAATATTGTGACTATCAATCATGCGTCCGGCGATCACGACGGTTTCTGGGAGTCACAGGCGAACTTGACAAAGGGGTTGTATTTGCGTGATATGCTGCAGGCAGCGGGAGCGACGGTATATATGTCGCGTACGGACAACCGTTCGGGGTATCGTGATGATACTTCTATTTCCAATACCATAGGTGACAGACCGCTTTCAACAATTGCCAAAGAAGCAAGCAACAAAGCGGATTTCTTTCTGTCAATACACTCGAATGCCAGCGGAAACAGTACGAGTTCGGCGACAAATTATCTGTTGTTGATGCTGACTGGTAAAAGCGGTTCCGGGGATTGGGGGGCGTCATTCAATTCTTCAGAGGCACAAACAGCTGCAAATGCGGCGTGGTCTCGTCTTTCTGCCAATTCGGAAACGGAGTGGACGAGCACGAACAAACGGGTGATGAGTTTCACGTCCTATACGGTTATTTCGCCATCGTATCTGACTATCCCGGGTTATTTGAGCGAGGGAGAGTTTCATGATTATAAGCCCGAGGCTCACCGTTTGTTGAATGATGACTACTGCAAGTTGGAGGCATATCGGTTTCTTCAGGCGTTCTGCGACTATTATTCAAGTTCACTGACCCGTCCGACGACAGGTGTGATTTGCGGCGATGTACGCGATGCTTCAGAAACGATGGATGCAGAGACCCTGTATCAGAAGGCAATCGGAAAAGATGTCTATAAACCGCTAAACGGGGCGAAGGTGAAGTTGATGAAGGATGGCGATGTGATTGCAACCTATTCCTGTGACGATGAATGGAACGGATTTTACGCTTTCTGGGACGTTGCACCGGGCACATATCAAGTGCAATGTGCAGCAGCAGACCATGCGTCCGTGACAAATTCCGTGACGGTGAGTGCTGCTACTATTTCATACAACAATGTGCAGCTCGGTAGCGGTTCGGGTGACGGTATGGAGGATGTGACAGTAGAGCTGTTAGGTGTGCTGTACGATACGCTGATAGACCAATCGGCAGCGAACTGGTTGGAGGAAAAGACTATTCGGCGGGCTGTGGTAAAAGGGGAGAAGCTATATGTGCTGACGAATGAAAGCCGTTTGTTTGCGGTAAATGCTGCGACGGGAGAACTGATTCGCGAATTGAGTACGGAAGGAATAAGCGTCAGCAATGACAACTCCTTTACCAAAAAGGTAAACGACATTGCTTTGACAGAAGATAAAGTATTGTTGGGATGTCAGTTGGAGCAAACTACCAGTTCTTTGACGAATTATTGGCAAGTTTATACGTGGGTGACAGACGCCGACAATCCGACAGTGTTCCGTCAATCCAAAACAACAAATACTTGTGGTAACTTATATACTGCCAACACCGGTTATACCTTCTGTGTACAGGGTACAAGTACAAACTATGGTATCTATACATTGACACGTAATCCGGGCACAACAAGTACCTATAGTTATCGTGTCGTATTCTGCGATGCCGACAATACCAAATATAGTAAAAACGACGGCAAATTGACTACCGCTACTTTGTCAGAAGACGCACGAATGATTGCTTCACCCTACGGAAGCGACCAATTCATTTTGGAAGGCGCATCTATGCATCCGACTCTATACAAATGTACATGGGGCGGCGGAACAATGGAAGTCAATGTTGCCACACTTTCTTTGCCTGACGTACGACTTTCCGGCGGAACGTTTGTGACGTATGCAGGGCACACCTTATATATAACGCCGTATGGAAGTGAGAATGTGGGGGTTGGTGTATATGAGGCAACAAGTGGATTGAGCTCGGCATCGTTGCTAAAGACGCTTTATCCGGAAACGTTGTTGACGTTGGCAGATGCAGGCTATATGACTTCGGCGGCAGAGGCTGACGGCGAAGAATTGGTTGTGACGCTCTATGTACAAGGTCGCGGTATCAGTCGCTGGCGATTGTCGCGGAAAGAACTGGAGACAACAGAGCCGGTAGTGATTGAACCGGAGGAAGTTGTGGAAGGAGCGAATATCTATGCGTCGGAATTGAAATTGAGCGAGAGCGGTAACGGAAAGTTTATCTTCTCCTACCGGCTTAATGCAGACGCAATAGATGTGGAGTTGCAAATGTTGTATGAAGGCGAAGTGATTCAGATATTTGACTTCGGTGCACAAAAGCAAGGCATACAAAGCGGTAGTATCACTAAGGAATCCATCAATTTTCCGACACGGAAGACGGACGACCATCTGACATGGGCGATTAAGGCGACAGGAAAGGCCATCAATAAACTGACAAAACTGTCTAATGATGAGACGCGATATCAGTTCTATCGGCCATTTGGTGTCGCAGTGGATAATAATCCTGAGAGTGAATTCTTTGGGCGGGTCTATGTGACAAACACTAATAATGGCACGTGTAGTGGCGGACGCACAACAGCAAACGGATTATTTGCGTTTGATGCCGGACTGAATGCGCTGAAGGAAGAGGCATTTGATGACGGTGTTACTTGGGGTGTTACAAACAGTCCGTTCCGATTGGCGGTGGCAGAAGATGGGCGTGTGTTCTTGTGTGACTGGTCGGATGGTCATTCAGGTATATGGATTGCTCCGCCAGGCGGTATTACGGGCGAGTTTACAGAATTGTTTGCCGGATTGACGCGAGAAAATGGAGGCTTGGCATCCAATGGAAGTGTGGCTGTGCACGGTTCGATTTCGGGTTGCTGGGTAGAAGGTTCGGGTGCGGAGACTAAACTATATACGATGGACGAGGATTATACGGTGGATGGTGTGGCAGGAAATATGTTGCGTTACGACATCGGAACATCAACTATATGGCAAGATGCACCATCTGCAGTGGCGTTTGCAAACAAGTCAAACGGTCAGCCGCTTGTCAATATGACGCTGAAGATGGTAGCTGACAAAAAAGGCGGCTGGTGGATTGTACAGTATCGTTATGCAGAGAATTCGAAAGAGCCGTCACTGATACATGTCCGTAACGGTGCGATTGATTATAACACGGGTGGTGAACAACTGTTAGACAACAGTCGTAACGGAGGTTTGGCGGTCAATTATGACGGCACGCGGATTGCAACGACCAGTCAGTCGCAAATCAATGTGTGGAACGTAACATATGATGCCAATGGTGCGTTTGAATCCATTGTACCGGCATTCGAAATAACGGCAAATGACATTTCAGGATTGGGCACCTCTTCGAATGATGTGGCGTTTGACCCTGCAGGCAATGTGTATTATGTGAGCAATACATCAGAACGGCTGGTGGTAATCGGCTTGCCGAAGGCGGATAATAGTTTTGTTACTCCTGCTCGTTCGATTTACACTATTTCCCTGCCGACAGAGCCTATAACTCCGATGATGGAAGTGAAAGTGACAGAGTGGGAGGCAGACGGTTTGACGGTTGATTTTGGCGAAGCACCAAGTGCGACAGGCGTGGTGGTGACACTTGAGGGGGAACAGACCGGGACTTTGACATTGGAGAAACTATATGCGCATACCTCTTCGGGCGAAAAAGTGACGATAAATGACAAGCATATAACGTTGCCAAAGGTAATCAATCTGCTTGGAAATTACGGCAAGAAACTGACATTGACTTGGATGAAGGTCGATGAAGTGATTGGAATAACGGAGGTCGATGTCCCGATAATTATTGCAAGCAACGGTGTGTATAGCGCTCAATATTGGACGAATAACCATGACGTGGTTGTATTGCAAGATGCAACGCTAACGTTGAATTTGAGTAATACAAAGCAACTTCGCAGTTTGGAAATTTATCCGGGCGGAAAGGTGATTGTGAATAGCGGTACTTTGACTGTGATGAACCTGATTTTGCGCTATGGTTGGACGCGGGCACATACGAACCTTTCTGCGCCGAAGTTGGTGATTGGCAATGGCGCATCGATGGCGCAAACCAATGCATATTTGGATTGTGTGATTGATTATGCGCAGTACTATCCGTTTGCTGTGCCGTATGAAGTAATGTGGAACAAAATCAGTTATCGTGACTATCCGTTAGAGCCTGTGGCAGGAAATGTGTTACTGAAGCAATATGACGGCGAACAGCGTGCAACAGGTGTGTTGGGTAGCAACTGGAAACTTGTGTCGCCTGAGACATTGAAACCGACGGAAGGCTATGCACTCGCAGCAAAGCGTCCCGATGATGTAATGTTCTCGGTTGTACGAATGCCTTTGGATATGAGCATGACGCAAAATACGGCTTCAATAACGGCTTACGGTACAGGAACAGGTACATGGAACAATGTCGGTTGGAACTTTATAGCTAATCCTTATTTACAGACCTTTGCAGGAACGACTGCGACAGAGTTTGGCGTACGGTACGCAACAATTCCGAACGCGGATTTTCAGGATTACTATCAAATGCCGATAGATGAGGCGCAGTTGGAACCGATGAGTCCGTTCTTCGTGCAGACAGGTACAGATACAGAAATTACCTTTGCGGCGATGCATTTGAATGCAACTTTGACGCCTGCGAGGCGTGGTTATGGTCTTGCAATGACCGATTTGCGGTTGCGTTTCTGCGGGAACGGAGGTTTCGACCAGACCTATGTGTTGTTAGGAGAGACGTTTACGGATGAGCCGGATTTTGATGGCGACCTGCCAAAGGAGTTTGGTCGTGCACCTAAGATTTGGTCTGTAAATGGCGAAGATGCGTTGGCGTCTATCGCGTTGCCGGGCAATAGAACGGAATATACCATAGCATTGGCGATGCAGACGGACATTGCGGGAGAATTTATTCTTACTTTGAGCGATAAGAGTGTTTTGGGTGATGTAGAGAGGGTTGAGCTGCTTGAAGATGGAGTTGTAGTGGCAGATCTGATGACGGAGGATTATTTCGCGGAATTGCCTAAAGGAACAACAGTTGGCAGGTTTGAGTTGCATATTGTGCGGCTTAATCAAGTGACCACAGATAACGAAGAAAATATGCGGATTGAGGACCGGCGAAGAGGTTCTGTCAAACGACTTGAAAACCAACGTGTGGTGATTGACTTTGAGGGACACACATTTGACATGTTGGGTGGTGAAGTGGAGTACTCTATGCCTGAAAAATAGGTTGGAATATAAAAAAACGCAAAAAAAATGCACTTTTTTTGAGAAAAATTTTGCAGTATCAAATTGCCTCTATAGCTCAGTTGGTAGAGCACTAGATTTGTAATCCAGCGGTCGTTGGTTCGAGTCCGACTAGAGGCTCTGAGTTCTTTGAAAAATGGGTGTGTTCCAGAGTGGCCAAATGGGGCAGACTGTAAATCTGCTGTCTCTCGACTTCGGTGGTTCGAATCCATCCGCACCCACACAACAAACGCGGAAGTCTTTATCGAAATTTTGCGGTCGTTTTCTGAAGGCGAGTGAATACTTGTATTCGCAACTCGTCGAAGCTAAAACTTGCGCGTTTCAGAGAAACGCGGAAATAGCTCAGTCGATAGAGCACTAGCCTTCCAAGCTGGGGGTCGCGGGTTTGAGTCCCGTTTTCCGCTCAAGACATCAGTCGGTATCGTCTGATACGTCAAAAGAAATGCTGCTTTAGCTCAGTGGTAGAGCGCATCCTTGGTAAGGATGAGGTCCTGAGTTCAACTCTCAGAAGCAGCTCCACATCATAATGCAAAACTATTGATTTTTATTGATAGGGATAAATGTGCCTTTTCGGGTGCATCTATGTGTTGAAAACAAACAAACATTTTTGTTATTAACGTTAATAAAACAAATTAAACTATGGCAAAAGAGAAATTTGACCGTTCAAAACCGCACGTTAACATCGGTACTATCGGTCACGTTGACCACGGTAAAACCACTTTGACAGCTGCTATCACTACAGTTCTCGCAAAGAGAGGTCTTTCCGAGGTACGTTCGTTCGACTCTATCGACAACGCTCCTGAAGAGAAAGAGCGTGGTATCACCATCAACACTGCTCACGTTGAGTATCAGACTGCAAATCGTCACTATGCTCACGTTGACTGCCCGGGTCACGCC
>CAJOEX010000039.1 GCA_905233415.1 Paludibacteraceae bacterium | reverse complement strand
ATAACGCTTATTCCGCTGCTGATAGTGGGCGTTATATCGCGCTTGTGGTTGAAGCTGGATTATTTCTCACTCATGGGACTGATAGCCGGTTCCACCACCAACCCGCCTGCTTTGTCCTACGCCACCTCGCAGAGCAGCCAGAATGACAATGCAGCCGTGGCATATTCTACCGTCTATCCGCTGACCATGTTCTTGCGCGTGCTGATGGCGCAGATAATGATTATGGTACTATTATAACACTAAATAAATGAAAGGATTAATTATTAAAAAAATGATTGTATGTGCCCTTGTTACCTTGCTGGTAGTTGCCTGCAAACAAGAGCGTCAGATTAACGTGGACCAATTGGTGAATAACTACGCTTTGGTCACCATTCCTGCGCCGGACTTAACCGGCATCACCGACAACGGCAAAGAAGTGCTTCGTCTTTACCGTCAGGCTGCAGACGAAGTGGACGCTATCTATTGGGAGCAGTATTTTGGGGATAAGCAAGCCTTGTTGGATTCATTGGAGAAGCCGGCAGAGAAACTGTATGCCGAGATTAACTATGGTCCTTGGGACCGCATCAACGGCGCACCTTTCCTTCTGAATTTCAATCCTCGTCCGGCGAGAGCACATTTCTATCCGCAAGACATGACCAAAGAGGAATTTAAGTCATGGAAGAATCCCGACAAGAACAGTCCTTACACGCTCATTCGCCGTGCCGAGGACGGAAGTCTCCAGCCTATTTGGTATCACGATGCCTATGCCAATCATATCGCAGCGATAGAAGGTTATCTGCAGCGCGCAGCCGACGTCACTATCAAACCCAGCGTGCGCCAGTACCTGCTCAAGATGATTGAAGGTCTCAAGACCGATAATTACCACGAGAGCAACAAGGCATGGTTGGAAATGAATGATAGTAAGATGGACCTCGTTATCGGTCCAATAGAACCCGTGGATGACCACCTGTTTGGTATCAAAGCTTCGTACGGCGCATATGTGCTGCTCAAGAACCTGCAGCGCACCGAACAACTCAATGCCCTCTCGGCAAGAATTAGCGAGTACCAAAAAATGTTACCGGGTGACCCTGCGTACCATCATTTCATACCGGGTTCACAATCAAATATCTTCTCCTGCAACGTGCTCTATTGCAGCGGTTACACTAATGCCGGATATAAGGTCATCGGTATCAACTTCCCCTACGATGCGCAAGTTCAGAAAGAGTTCGGTACGCGTACGATTATCTTCGATAATATCATCCATGAGAAATTCAACCGCACGGTCTTCCCTGTCGGTCAATCGTTGCTGGCAGACACCTACCTGCCTCATGTGGATGCCAATGCGTTCTATTGGCTCATCGTCTTCCGTGAGATAGCCAAAGGGCTTGGGGTCAAAGAGACAATCAACGGTCGAGGCACCGTGGCACAAGCTTTAGGCAACGAAGCACTGGTAATTGAGAAAGCCAAGTCCAATGTAATTGGTGCTTATCTGTGTGCACAAGAAGCAGAAACAAACCGAATCCCTGCTTTGTTCGGCAAAGAGGAAGTACTGACAACGTTCGTGGTCAATATCATTCGTTCGGTACGTTTCGGTACTGCCGATCCGACCGGTCAAGCGAACATCCTCGTCTATAACTACCTGCTGAAGAACAATGCCGTTCTTTGGGATACGAATGGACACTATACAATCAACTATGACAAAACGTGGATGGCATTAGAGAAACTGGGTGCAGACCTCATACGTATTCAAGCACTCAGCGACCTGGATGAAGCGAAAGAATATTTGCAGCACTACGGAGTGGCAGATTTGAAGAATCATACAGACAGCCGCATCCTCGAGTGCGCCGGTGTCCCTGTAGATATCCGTTTTGAATATAAATAAAATATAGTATATGAAAGATATTTTTGATTTGAAAGGCCGTGTGGCACTCATCACCGGTTGTAGTGGAGGCCTCGGCGTACAGATGGCGAACGCTCTGGCAGCAAGAGGTGCCGACCTCGTTATCATCGCCCGTCGGTATGAGAAACTGCTTGAAGTGAAAGCTGCAATCGAAGCGGAGTTCGGTGTACAGGTACTGCCGCTCCAATGCGACATCACGAGCACCGAAGCCGTGGACAAGATGGTCGATGAAGCGATCGCTCATTTCGGACGTATTGACATCGTGGTCAACAATGCCGGCACAGGCGCTGTGGCTCCCGCCGAAGACATCATCGACGCACAGTTTGAGAACGAGATGCAGATCGACCTCTTCGGTACCTTCCGCGTGGCGCGTGCTGTTGCCAAGAAATCAATGATCCCGAATAATTACGGTCGTGTCATCAATATCGCGTCCATGTACGGTTTGGTGGGCAACAAGATCGCACCTGCCTCGCCATACCATGCCGCCAAAGGCGGAGTCGTTAACCTCACCCGCGCCCTCGCTGCCGAATGGGGTAAGCACGGCATCGCGGTCAATACCATCTGTCCGGGTTATTTCATTACCCCGCTTACCAAAGAGACGCTTGAGTCCGACTACTTCGTCCAATACGCCAAGACCGTCATCCCGATGGAGCGTTACGGTCATGAAGGCGAACTGGACTCCGCCGTGGTCTTCCTCGCTTCCGACGCTTCGACTTACGTTACCGGTGTGGCACTGCCTGTAGATGGCGGTTATACGTGCGTGTAAAAAGCCTACACCGAAAAAGAAAAATCGACATTTATTTGCATATGTGCAATTTTTGTTGTACCTTTGCGCCGTGAACGACGCAAATAGGAGATAATAACTTAAATACATACCATTATGAGTAGTTTATCAAAAGGATTTGCCCTCTTTGTCGGAGGCGCTATCGTAGGAGCCGCAACGGCTTTGTTGCTTACTCCCAAGAAAGGCGAAGAAGTTCGTCAAGAATTGGCTGATTTGGCTGCGGAGGCCAAGAAACGCGCACAGGAGTTCTGCGAGCAAGTGAAGCAAGATTTGGCAGAAGCGAATGCAACTGCAGAAGCACAAGCCGAGTAAACTAAAAAGGAGGCATAAGTATGGAAAACGAATTTTTCAATCAAATTAAGAATGAAGTGACTGAATACGGTAAGTCACTCAAAGAAGCAGGCAAACTGCACCTGATAGGTATCATCAGCCGCGTGTTGGGTCTGTTCCTACTCATTTTTACGGTCGTTTTGTGCGCGCTGGCAATCTTCACGTTCGGCGCTGTAGCCGCTATTGATGCCATGTCCGCTTGTATGCCTGTCTGGGCTGCATCGCTTATTATCGGTAGTGCTTATATTGTGCTCATTGTTATCGCAGTTGCATGTCGCAAACCGCTCTTTATCCACCCGTTTATCAAACTGCTCTCGAAGCAGATCACATCAGAAGAAGAACTGGCACTCAAGACCCTGGAAGCCGAGCATAAAGCGGAGATGCAACAAGTGCGTATGCAATGTCACGTGGAGAATGCAACGCGCGAATTGGATTTATATGCGAGCCTTCTCAGCCGGGTATGGAAAGCCATCAAAGGACTGCTGCATAAATAAATTATGGTTACACTTTGCTGGATAATTATTATCGTGTGCGTGGTTCTTCTGCTCAAGAAGCCGAAGAAGGAACAGGAACCAGGTGCCAAAGACGAGAGACAAGGGAAAAAGGACAAGGGACCAAGTACAAAGGACACCAAGCCGGAGCCCAAACCTCAGTCCAAGCCTCAGCCTGCACCGCAACCCGAGCCGCAACCCAAGCCGGCACCTCAACCAAAGCCAGAACCTCATCCTCAACCCGAGCCGCAGCCGGGGACAGCGCAATTTCCTTACCCCGCCAAGCAACCGGGTGGATGCCGGTTCCCTTCCGACAGCGATATCGCCAACTTCCAGGACTATGGAGAGGAACCCGTGACGATACACGAGTCGGACTTCAAGGAGTGGTGGTTCTTCTGTGAAGATCCCGGGTATCCGTGCTGGAGTTATGTGGGAACGGACAAAGAGCAGAGACGCTGTATCCTACAGCGCCGGTACAGACACGGCGACGATGATCATCCTACTTTCGAGAAACGCTTCTTCGTCATCAAACGGAACATCATGGCTTCCGTCTTCGCCCTCGCATTGATAGACGGCAAAATGGACCGCAACGATTACCGGAATCAAATGGAGCGCCTCGACCGCCTCTTCCCGCCTAAGAACAATGCCGAGACAGATGGTCCGCCCGTTCTCCTCCCGCCGCAGGAACTGCTGGACAAGCCTACGGATAAGGAAAGGATGGAGGAAGAACGCAGACAAAGACGCGGTAAAGTGGTCTATGAAGACAGTTCACGCAAACTATGGTTCAACGGCGACACACTCACGCTCCGCTACAACGGTACCGACTATACCTTCAGCGGACATGGATACGAACCCATGGCAATCATTTTGCGCAAAGGGGAAGCCGTCGCTTATATCCATAATTCGTTCATCGTCGAGGATGAATGCCGGGAATTTATCCGCAATCCCAAATACCGCATCACCACCATCACCGGCGGCGAATATACTGCCAAACGTTTCTGCCTGCTGCTCACAACGGCTATCGACGACGGGTATGAATGGGAAATCGGTGAATTGGAGCGCACGATGGAGGAACGCACGCGCTACGAGACACGCGAGGTCTGGTATAAAGAAAACGGCATTGAGTTCGGCCGCTATGGCGAGGAAGAAGGGGGAAGAGAAGAATATCACTACGAGCACGAGATACTCTATATCATTGTCGATGGGCATAAATACATCCTCAACGACAATGTCAATGAACCGGACGCACTTTATCTGTTCTGGCCGGGCGGTTACGGACGCAAACAAGCCAAACTGCGCATCCACGGCACACGTGGAGCCGTTCTGGCTGCCTACGCGGATGATTGGAAGAGCGGGAAGACGTTCACGCCGTTCGGCAAGCCGATGAATACGGAGCAGTTCTGCGCCATGATTGCTTATGCCCTCCGTTCCGGCAAAAAAGACTTCAACCTCCGCGAACTCGAAAAAGCCTTTGACCAAAAGGACGAGCCTCAAAAGGAAGAGGGAATAACCATCTACGAGGACGAACAAGCCCGCCTCTATCTGGTAGGTGAGGATGCTCGGTTGAGATACAAAGGCAGGGCGTATGACTTCGGTTATGACGGACGCGAACCGTTTGCCACCATCGACAGCTACAGCCTTCATGTCGTCATCCGGCAGGGGGAGAATGTAGATGCCACATGCCGTTATTTTCAGAAGAATCCGAAGGGTACGATCGAAACGATTACCGGCCGCCAATTGGATGCAGCGCATTTCTGCAAACTGCTCTGTGCCGCCGTTGCACACGATCACGGACAGGACAGCGATATGGAGTATTACATGGATGACCTTGAGCGCAAAGCTTTTGAATTGGAGGATTACCAAGCCCGCCGGAAAAAGATGGATGAGCAATCCGCCCAAAAGGAAGAAGGCGAGACGCTTCATATGGTTTATACCCGCGAAAGTGTCTGTGCGGCGGATGATTATATCAACAAGGAACTACGGATTGACTGGGCGGATTTTGCCACACTTGAAGACCTCGTAAGTTATATCAACAACTATCACGAGGACGGCGGTTATGCCGCCATTCCTTATACCGGCGGCGATGCCAAATGGGTGATTTTGTCCGGAGACACGCCGCTTGCCGAAGTGGGCGACAACGGACGGATTATCTCTTTCTGCGGTAATGACCCGCATACGCCGCTCAGCCAAATCAAACCCGTCAAACTACACGGTAAACGTATATAAACAATGGAACTAATCGTTGGACCTCTGCGAAACATTATTCTTAGTTCTCTCGGCGTCACCGTCGTGATTTGCGTTTCGCTCTATTTTTTCAAACCGGTCGAAGGAATATTGGTTTACGACCCCTTTGGTACCAAACTGATACACATTTTCGCGTATGCGAGTGCTGTTTTCGTCGTATTGGGCATATTGTGTATATCTTCGACGAACCTGAGAACACCTACTGCTGTTGCACTCGGCTTTTATGTGATGCTTTTTCTATGCACCTGTGTGTTGCTGAAAATCCGTGAATCCGTTGAATACAAACGGCATCAGTCCGACCAAACGGAAGTGAGGTATTGTACGGTAACCAAACACAAATTGGAAGGAGACAGGAATCTCTATCTCAATCTGCAGTTTGATGATGACGAAAAAGAACTGGAGTTTGCTGACAGCAACGGGTATCTGCCTTTTTTCGATAATGTCAGCTTGGACGATTATGCGCGGGCAGAATGCCTTCGCGGTTCCTGGGGCATAATATACATCGTTTCGCTCCGCAGAACAAATAAAAACTGCACAATAAACGCTTATATCCAAACAGCGCGCAACGAAGGCTTCAGCCTTCGTGATGTTGTTTATACGCCTGCGGATAGATGCCTGTGGCGCGCTTGAAATAGCGGCAGAAATTGGCGGTAGTGGGGAAACCAAGTTCGTAAGCGGTTTCCTTGATGGTTTTTTGGGGGTTGGCATCCATGAGCAGTTTGGCTCGCGTGACGACATACTGCTGGATCCATTGGAGTGGCGCGATGCCTCCGCTCGCTTGGCGGAACAGTTTCGAAAAATACTGCGGGTCATAATTCATCAATGCCGCATAGTAGTTCACATTCCGGTTCTCTTTGTAGTGCTCAATGACGAGTTCGGCGAAGCGGTTATAGACGTCAGCCAACTTCACTTCCACCAGACGTTTGTCTTCCTCGCGGCGGTAATAGTGGATGAACTCATAGGCGGTGGCTATCTGTGAGAGTAACAATTGCTTACGCATCATAAGATCGTTGGTGTCGTGTTGCGCGATGGCATTTATCAGATCAGCGAGTGCCCTCACACGCATCGCCTGTATCTCTGTCAAGGGGCAGGTGGGCGTCTTATGGAATAAATCGTAGTCGTGACCGAGGATATATTGCTTCACTTCCTCCTTGATTTTAGGCGAAATGGTGACGCGCATGTATGCAAAATCCTCCGAGCACTCCAAGGGCTGAACGATATGTTGGGGCATAATCACCGCCAGTGTGTTCTTCTCTACACGAATCTTTCGCAAGTCGTAGAGAGCCGTTGCGGAGCCGCGCAGGCAAAGGAAAATAATAACGTAGGGGAAGACCATATCGGAGCTGACTTTGGGAAAACCGCATATTTCCCCGTCGTACACGATGTCTTTCTGTTCTGCGACTTTTATCACCGCGACGGCATCTTTTTTTGCTTTTCTCATAAAATAATACTTTGTTATCGGCGAAATCGACGGCGAAAGTACTGCTTTTTTTCGAACTACGCAAGAAAAAAGACGATTTTTGGTAACATTTTTGCAAAAATCGGTAGCATTTTTAGTCACAAAAACTTGCATATATTTGTAATGGTAGCACTACAGATTCTGGTTCTGTCTGTCTGGGTTCGAGTCCTGGTTGAGCAACTGAACGAGACTGTTGATGAAAATCGCAGTCTCTTTTTTTTTGTGTGTTATTTTGTCTTTCGACTTTCAGCTTAAAAATGCTTTTTCATTGTAAAAAGGCATTTTTATTTGTGTATATCAAAATATTGTTGTACCTTTGCAGCGCAAAATCCGATGAAGGGCTTTGGACAGGAAGCGTTCTGCCGTAAATCAGTCCCAAAATCAGACTTTGCAACATAATAAAAGGCGTTTATTACGCTCTGTTCTGACATTCAGAAATCTCGCAAATTTCAGTAAGATTCAGGACTTAGCAACGGTAAATGCTCCGTGAGTATAGGACAACCGTGTCTGTATATGCAACCAACTCCGTCGTAGATGTTGGTTTGTGTATATCGGTATCATATATTCGTTGTGG
Source organism: Paludibacteraceae bacterium (assembly GCA_905233415.1). GTDB lineage: Bacteria > Bacteroidota > Bacteroidia > Bacteroidales > Paludibacteraceae > Colicola. Next base: position 4,355 of record CAJOEX010000039.1, on the reverse strand, counting down.
GCTTACGTTGTTTGTTCTAATCTTACGGGCAATGCGAGAGCCTCTGAATGTGGAACGACAATGTCGAGTCCACTTTTTTTGTTATATTTTTAAGGAGGATGCCGAAAAGCCACAAGTGAGTAGGCACAACAAAAATCAAACTATTTATGAAAAAAATCTATCTCGCCTTGTTCCTTAGTTTTCTATGGACGAGCACAATTTTCGCCGTCGATTATCAAACAATTGACGGTATTGATTACATGCTTGATGCATCTACTAATTCTGCGTCAGTTACCGGTACACCGCCTGGTGCAGTTACTATCCCTGCAAGCGTTAAGTACAATAATCGTACTTACAATGTAACGGAAATAACCGCTGTAAATAACGCTATTACTTCTCTTGTAGTGCCGGATGGTGTAACGACGATAGTTGCCGGTTTATGTTATGAAAAAACATCATTAACATCTGTTACGCTTCCTTCTACGATTCTTCGCATAGAAGAACGAGCCTTTGCAGGTTGTTATTCCTTGATTTCCATTAATCTTCCGGAAGGATTAACTTATATAGGAAATGAGGCATTTAGTCGTTGCTCTGTATTGCCGACTATCACTATTCCTTCTACATTGACAAGCATGGGTATTAGAACTTTTGCAGAAAGCAAAAACTTAGGCAAAATTGTATGGAATGCAAAGCATTGTGTTGATTTTACAGCAGAAAATGTAGCTCCGTTCACAAAACAATATAATAATTCTGGATATTTTTATAATGACTATACTTCTTCCATCACGTTCGGCGAGGAAGTTGAATATATCCCTGCTTATCTTTGTTGCGCTTTCATGAACTTATCCATGGTTACTATACCCAATAGCGTAAAGGAAATTGGTCAATGGGCGTTTTATGGCGCACATCGACGCAGTATTAGTGACATTAATTTAGATTCAAAACTACAATCCGTGAAATTAGGTAATGGCTTGGAAAAAATAGGCTCGTTAGCTTTTGCAGTCAGGACAGGATTAGCATCCATTACTATTCCTGATAAATGTACTGAAATAGGGAGTAGTGCATTTGGAACTTGTTCAAACTTGCAAACAGTAACATTCGGTAAAAATATCAGTATTATAAGCGATGATGCCTTTTCATTTGATTATAATCTGAATACAATAAATATATATGCGAATACACCGCCTGTTATTACAGCTAAGGTATTTAACGGTTATTCGGATTTAAAGGCTATCACATTAAATGTCCGTTCCGGCTCATATGATGCCTATAATGCGGCAAATGTATGGAAAGATATGTATATTCAGGTGTTAGAGAACGACTTGCGGACCTACACTCTGTCTGTTTCTTCAGCAGACGAAAGCAAAGGACTAACAACATCGGGCGGAGAATATGATGAGGATAGCGAAATACTGATTTATGCTTCACCCAAATCAGGCTATCAGTTCAGCAAATGGAATGACGGTAATACCGACAATCCTCGGACGGTGAAGATGACAGGCGACTTGTCTTTTACCGCACAATTTGAGGCGGCAACTCCCAAGTATAAAATAACCGTTGTGTCCACTAACGATTTGCAAGGCTCAACCTTTGGTGACGGCAGTTATGAGGCAGGCACAACATTGTTGATTGCCGCTTTCGCCAAGGATGGCTATCACTTCACTCAGTGGAACGACGGCAACACGAATAATCCCCGCATTGTGACGGTTTCTGCGGATGCGAATTTCTTTGCCAGTTTCGCGAAAGATGAAGCAGTTCCAACCTTGTACGAACTGAATATTGCACCCGAAGTCGCTGCACAAGGCTGGACAACCGAAGGCTGTGCTTATGAATCCGGCGCAGAGGTGATGATTTATGCACATCCGGCTGATGGATTTGTATTCAGCCAGTGGAGTGACGGTCAGAAAGACAACCCGCGTTTCATTACCGTGACTGCGGAAATGAACCTGACTGCGCAGTTTGTCGTAAAGGCCTTGACAGACGTTAATGCTGTCAAAAAAGAGATTCCTGCACAAAAATTTATCCGCAACGGACAACTCTATATCCTCCGCAACGGAGTAATCTACAACGCGCAAGGCGCAAGGGTGGAATAACGTGTGAAACTGCATTTTGAAATGTAAACATTCAAGGGTGGAACTTCGGTTTCACCCTTTTTATTTCCCCTTATCCCTCTATCCATCGGAGGTTTGATATACACAAATATTTTTGTGTTTTTTTGTCATTTTTGCGGTTTTGGAAAAATAACCCCTCTAATACCTCTAAAATAAGGGGTAAAAAATTTTCATTTTGCAAGCAATTTTGCATACCCGTTTTCTTGTGTATGTCAGCCAAAAGCAGTACCTTTGCACACTTTTTCAAACATCATGTACAACCGTACAAACGATATGATTTTTGCATCGTCCGGAATGCATGTTCCGACCGAGGAAGAGCTGCGTTTTGAGGCAAAAGAACTCGTCCGGCGCAACGGTTGGGGTGTACCGCTGATACTGGCTCTGAAGAAGATTCACGACCCCTATTGGCGAGAGGCACTTACACGCATTCTGCTTGCCAAATGGCAGCAGATGATTGCCGAAAAAGACGAACGGGTTTTCTACTATGACGGTGACGGAAACGGCGTATATTGCTGGCTGGATGCGGAGAGTGACATGAGGCATATCATCAGACTCTCAACCGCCGAACAGGTCGAACTCGAGCAGATGCCCTTGCAACAGACGAAAAGGCCCACTCAGTGCCAACCGCCTATCCCTAAAGCCGCCAAAACGCCGATTATATATAACATTCACATTGACCACAACTACGGATCTATAACCAATATCGAACATTCACATGTCTTTAATCATTAACAACAATTACGGCACGGTTAACCACATCGAAAACTCAGTCGTGACCATCAGCAACGGACAGACGACGCTGGAACAGCAGAAGAAAGATGCCCCCAAAACAGAAGTTCAAGAGGTGGCATTTGAGGATGTACGCCGCGAATTTGCGTTGCTTACGGAACAGTGCCGGAAAGAAAACAAAGTCTCTGCCGTTGAGTCTGAATTGCGCGCAGCATGCAAAGGAACGGCTGTTTCGTTATGGCGGGTGATACGGACGAACGAGGCGCTGGGCTATCTGTCCGCAGACCGATTGTCAACTGCCAAAGTATATCGCGCTTTCACAGATTATTTCGGCGCGTTACCCTATACCGAACGCAATTTCAGAGACGCAAGGGATAGGACGTAGTCACTTCCGAAAATTTCCGCAACGCATTTCCGAAAATCAGTTTTTTGCGGCAATTTATTTCCGTTTATTTCCATAATGCAGTCACTTTTTCGGTGGCTGCTTTTTTTGTTATAATTTCGCGGCGGAATTCCAAAAACAACGACAAGCGCTTGTCATTTTTGTTAATCAATTAAATCATTACAATTATGGCAAAACAAATTAATTTTGAGGTTATTGACCAATTCTATTCAGCTCAACTGAGCGCTAACGAGAGTAAGGAACGTATGGACGCACTGCGTGCCGAAGTGGAAGAAGCCGTACAGGAACTGCTTCGGCAGCAGGGCAAGCCCAGACTCTGGACAGGCACCATTGAATACCACGGATTCAAAATCGTAGTCAGCCGCCCTAAAACCTATACATGGGAGCAGAACACCAATTCCGCCATCACTTCCGACACCAATCACGCAATCTATTTGCAGCAACTCGAACTGCAAAAACGCATCAGCGAGCAGTTCAAAGACATGCGGGCGGATGTCAAACGTACCGCCGAGAAACTGGAAAAGGCGCATCCTGATTCCGAGTCTATCAAACGTGGGTTCAGATTGGCGTTCCTCACGGCATAAAGAAAGCTGATAAAAGAAAAGAAGCAAAAGAAAATTAAAAAAGAAAAAGCCTTGCCTTGCCATTACATATATCCCTGTAGTCCCTTATTGGCATGGCGTGGCAGGCAAGGTTTATTTGAAAATTAAATTTTATGGATACGTTTGAACATATCTGGGCATTGCTAAATCCGCAAGGCGAATACAAACGGCGGCGGCAGGCATGTCGGCGGCTGTGGGATGGTTTTCCTATTGAGCAGCAACGGCATATTTACGCGGTTATCAGCAGGCGGAAAACGCGCGGCGAGTTTGTCAATCCCAATCCGTATTTTGCAATAGAGGATAATGCGGAAGTGCCTGTTGAGCAGCTGACTTTCAGTGAGTATTATGCGCGTTTCGGTACGACCGAAGAACAAGGCGGTTGGAAAATGACCAACCCGACCGGAAACAAAGTGGTTTACGTTAAACAATAAAAAAACAGCACAACAATGAAATACAAATTATCAGCGCCCTTTCAATCAATCTCGGGCGTAATAGAAAGACGATACAATCACGATGGGTCATGTGATACCC
>CAJOEX010000038.1 GCA_905233415.1 Paludibacteraceae bacterium | reverse complement strand
CCAAGTTCATGGAGATGCTGTGCAGTCCGATGTACTATTCAAATATGGGCCACTGCGGATTGTGGGACGAAGATCCGGATTACAACCCATGGACAGGAGTTGAGTCTGTTGAAACGACAGGGGCCGCAACAAAAATGTTGAAAGACGGAACACTATATATTATTCGCGACGGCGTTAAGTATAATGCGGTCGGAAAGAAAGTAGAATGAGATTTAAAAATTGGAAGATTGGAAAATTTGAAAATTTGAAGATTATGAAAAAAAGTTTATTTATGGCGTTGGTGCTGACGCTGGTATGCAGCACAGGAATTATTCGTGCGGACGAGTTAGGTCCGTTGTATGATGGTAACAACAGCAGCGGAGAGTATGTTCCGTTGCAAGGCGGATTTGTTGACAGATGTCAACGCGTGCAAGTCATTTATCCGAAGGGCGATTTGTCCGCTATGGCAGGCAAGTCCATTACGAAAATGACGTTCTATGTGAAGAACAAAGCTGCCGCAGCTTGGAATGCAGGCATTGAAATCGCTTTGGCAGAAACAGACGAGAGCAATTTTGATGGCGGAAACGTATTCAAAGATGCCGTTTTTACGACCGTTTACAGCGGTTCCGACTTGAATGCGCTGGGCGATGAGATGGAAGTGGTTTTCTCCAAGCCATTCGAATTCAGCGGCACCAAGAACCTGCTATTCGAACTTCGCATCAAAGGTCACGGAGCAACGTACAAGAAAGCCATATTCTATGCAAAAGGCGGATATGACAACCAATTCAGCATCTTCCGGGTTGCCACAAGTGACACTGAAGAGTATGATGAACTGACAACCGGCACAAGCAGATATTATGCCCGTCCGAAAACAAAGTTCACCTATGAAGACAGCACCCCGAGCAGCTGCGCAAAACCGACGGCTTTGAGCATAAGTATCGTAGAGGCGAAGAGTGCTTCGCTGCAATGGTCATTCGAACACGAGGCAGAGAAAGTGCAATATGCTTTGGTGGAAGGCACCGACGAGCCAAGCGAATGGAGTGAGCCGACCGCTGACGCAAGCAAGGACCTGACGGGACTGAAGCCCGAGACCAAATATACGTTCTACCTGCGTTCATGGTGCAGCGCCGAAGATCAGAGCGATCCCATCAAAGTGGCATTCACAACAGAAAAGGCCTGCTTTGAGCCGGTGAACCTTCAGGTATCGAACATTGGTGCAAACAGCGCCCTTGTGACATGGGATAACTCCACGCACGGAGAAATCAACTATGAGTTTGCGATTCAGCCCGCCGACAATGTCCTGAACTGGGAGGTTGACGCAAAAAGCACCTCTGACTACAAAGTAGAACTGACCGACTTGCTGCCGGAAACAGAGTACATTGTGTATGTACGTTCATTGTGCGACGGCGGCGACAAGAGTGCTGTTGTATCGGCTTTGTTCAAAACCACTTGCGGCGCCATTACCAGTCTGCCGTTCAGCGAGGACTTTGAAGGTCTTGACAGCGGTCTGCCAAGTTGCTGGAGCCGCTTGTCCGAGAGCAGCTATCCGCAAGTTAGCACACTTTACAGACATGAGCTGTGGTTCAGCTTTGGAGAAACCGCAAGCCAGATTGCTGTATTACCCGAGTTCGCAACCACCATGTCGCTGCTTTCAATCAAGTTGGAGTATAGCACAAAAACATACGAAACAGCTGATGAGGCGACCCTGGAAATCGGTTATTTAACCGATGCAAACGATGCTGCGACATTCGCGGCTGTCGAGAGTTTCGGCAAAGCAGACGGTTACAAGAAAGTGCTTGTAGCGCTCACCGAAGCGCCCACAGAGGCCACGCACATTGCACTGCGTGCAACAGCAGCCAATGCGATTGTGCATGTGGACAATGTACTTGTAGCACTCACCGAGGATTTCCCGACAAACGTTGAAAGCGTTGAGGCAAGCAAAGTTGCCACAAAACGCATTGAGGACGGCCAGCTGGTTATTATCCGCGAAGGCGTTAAGTATAATGCTATCGGAACGGTAAAATAACCTTCGGTAACTGCAAAAAACAAAAAAAGTGCGATTTTGTCGCACTTTTTTTTGTGTATGTAAAAAAAAAGCTGTAATTTTGCGGTCGAATTTGCGGCTTTAGCACATCGGTAGTGCATCAGCTTCCCAAGCTGAGGAGGCGGGTTCGACTCCCGTAAGCCGCTCACAAGCGCGTTCGCGACCCCTCGGACTGCCATGCGACTACGTCGCAAGGAAAAGTCTCTCGGGCGCTCCGCTCTCCCCATGCGAAACTTCCAGTTTCTATGGGGACCCCAGAAAGAGGGATTGGCGGCTCGCACGTCCTCCTCTCCCCACCACAAACAGCCTACGGCTTGGTTTGTGTCGGGGACCCCGAAAGAGGGGAAAAGAGGACAAAAGAGAATGAGGCGCTCCGCTCTCCCCATGCGAAACTTTCAGTTTCTGTGGGGACCCAGGAAAGAGGAAAAAAGAAAATAAAATAAGAAAACAAAATAACGGCAACGGGAGTTGTCGTTTATAATAAAAACAAATTAAATGATACGATTATGAAGGTAACCAAAAAGATTGTTTTACATGAAGAAGAGATGCCGAGACAATGGTATAATATCCTTGCGGATATGCCCAACAAACCGGCACCGATGCTCAATCCGCAAACCCGCGAGCCGGTGTCAGCACAGGATATGTACGGTCTGTTTGCAGAAGAATTAGCTAATCAGGAATTTACGCAGGAACGTTTTATTGACATTCCGGATGAAGTACGCGAGTTATACCGCATCTACCGCCCCACTCCCCTCGTTCGTGCCAGCGGTTTGGAGAAAGCACTGGATACGCCGGCGAAGATTTACTTCAAGAACGAGAGCGTCAGTCCTGTCGGTTCGCACAAGCTGAATTCCGCTATCCCGCAGGCATACTACAACAAGAAACAAGGCATCAAACACATGACCACCGAGACAGGTGCCGGTCAATGGGGTTCCGCCCTGTCGATTGCGTGCAAGCACTTCGGTCTGGATTTGACCGTGTTCATGGTTAACTCCAGCTACGAACAGAAGCCTTATCGCAAGTCCGTCATGCATACGTATGGCGCCACCGTTATCCCTTCTCCGTCCATGACGACCGAAGTGGGTAAAGAAATGCGGAAGCGTTTCCCGAACACCGCAGGCAGTCTCGGAATGGCCATTTCGGAAGCTGTGGAAATGGCGATAAAACAGCCGGATACACGCTACGGATTAGGTTCCGTACTGAACCATGTATGCCTGCACCAAACAATCATCGGCGAAGAAGCACGCAAGCAAATGGAAATCGCAGGCGATTATCCGGACGTTGTAATCGGTTGCTTCGGCGGCGGCAGTAACTTCAGCGGCATTTCGTTCCCGTTCCTGCGTGACAACCTGACCAAAGGTTTCAAAACACGCTTCATCGCAGCAGAACCCGAGTCCTGCCCAAAACTGACAAAGGGTAAGTTCGAGTACGATTTCGGTGATACAGAGGGCTTTACGCCGCTGATTCCGATGTTCACGCTTGGTCACGACTTCGAACCTGCCGCCATTCATGCAGGCGGACTGCGTTATCACGGTGCAGGAGCGATTGTGAGCCAGTTGCTCAAAGACGGATTTATCGAAGCAGTAGATGTGAAGCAGTTGGACAGCTTCAAGGCAGGCGTACTGTTCAGCCAAGTGGAAGGAATTATCCCTGCTCCGGAATCGACACATGCCATCAAAGCCGCTATAGACGAAGCATTGAAAGCCAAAGAAGAAGGCGTTGAGCGGGTCATTCTGTTCAATCTTTCGGGACACGGACTGATTGATTTGGCAGCATATGACCGCTACTTCGCAGGAGAACTGAATTAGTTGATAATTGATAATTGATATTTAATAGCAGGCCGGTTAGTCGCTGCGGGCGGGAAGAAAACGGCACGCCGCTTAATCCCCCGCGCAGAGGAAAGTCCGGGCAGCACAGAGCAACATAGAGGTTAACGGCCTTCCGGCAGCAATGTCGGGTCACTGGTACAGAGACGAGTCGCCATTCGGCGGGTGAAACGACTACACTATGCGCTGCAATTCCATGTAAACCGACGTTTGAGGCTTGCTCGGCCGAGTCGGAGGGTAGGAAGCGAGAGAAGCATATAGCAATATATGTTCGAGATTAATGACTAACACGCCGCAAAGCGCACAGAACCCGGCTTACAGGTCTGCTATTTTTAATTGATAATTGACAATGGACAATTGATATTTTATGGAAAAAAAACAGCACATAAAAGAGTACGTTGACTACGAGCTTTGGAGGAAAAACGAAGCCGAGATGAGTGCGCTGAAACGATTCGGCGTACACGTGCTCAAAACCATTGTACTGGTTGCACGCAGTTTCGGCAGCAAGGCGTTGAGCATCCGTGCCGACCACCTCACCTATTCCCTGCTGTTTGCGATTGTACCGATTCTTGCCATGGTGCTCGCTGTTGCCAAAGGTTTCGGATTCTCGGAACTGATTGAGGAAAAACTGACTGCCACCGCCATCGGCCAGTCAGAATTCATGCCTAATATCATGGAAATGGTGCACCGCTATCTGGACACCAGCGCAAACGGAGCAATTATCGGCGTAGGTATCATTGTGCTCATCAGTGCCGTCTATACCTTCTTCCGTAGCGTGGAAAGTTCGTTCAACGAAATATGGAACGTCAAACAAAGCCGTTCCATCATGCGGCAGTCGGTAACATACATCGCCATTCTGTTCCTTATTCCGGTGCTGATAATCGTGACAATCGGTCTGAACATTTATCTGCATACGGCAGCAGAAACATGGCAGTTCTTCTGTTTTCTGAACCGCTTCCGCGACGGAGGACTGAACTTCATGCAGTTCGTGGTCGCCACGTTCATCTTTACATGGATGTACATTGCGATTCCAAATACGAAGGTCCGTTTTATTTCCGGCTTTATTCCGGGGCTGATTACGGCATTCTTCCTGATGCTGATTGAAGCGCTGTCCGTATATATCGTTGCGTATCTGTCGCGCACAAGCATTGTATATGGTGCTTTTGCGTTCATACCGATGCTGCTGATAGTGGTCAAGTGGATCAGTCTCATTGTGCTTATCGGCGCAGAGATGTCGTATGCCATTCAAAATAACGAAATGTTCGACTATGAACATGACTTGGAGCAAATGTCCCGACGCTACAAGGACTTCCTAACCCTGTCTCTGCTATCGGCGATTATAAAGCGTTTTGAAAATGACGAAGCACCGCTGACTGCACGTGAACTGGCCGTCGAGAACGGTATTCCTGTGCGGCAGGCGACATTATTGCTGTCACGACTGACAGAAACAGGTTTGCTGCGGGAAGTATATATCGAAGGCAAGGAAGACCGAACCTATCAGCCCGCAATGGATACGCACAAAATAACTGTGGGACTGGTGTTTGACCGCATTGAGGCACAAGGAACAGAGGATTTCCTTGAAACCAGCACCAAGCATCGGCAAAAGTTGTGGCAACACTTCCTGCAACTGCGCCATGATGAACTGCACAGCCATGAAATCTTTGTAAATGAACTGTAATATGAAACACATTCTGAGACCGGCGTTTGTCGCCCTTTTAATCATTTTCGGCACCATCGGGACAACTGCCAACGCACAACTCTCCATTCAACAAGTGGAGCCGTTAAGTTGGTGGACCAATATGAACTGCCCGCTAACGCTGATGTTCCACGGAGAAAACCTTGCTGACGCGCAAGTGACAGTCAGTAAAGAGCTGAAGAAAGGCCAATGGGACACCGCCACAAAAGGTATTGTGATAAAAGGAAAGCATAACGCAGAATCACCGAATTATCTGTTTGTTGATGTTGCTATAAACGAACCCGGCAATTACCGTTTCCTATTCATCAAAGACGGTCAGCGTGCCGTTGCGGATTATGTCATCAACGAACGCCACGAAGGCAGCCGTGAACGCCAGTCATTCACTTCGGCGGATGTGATATATTTGCTTATGAGCGACCGCTTTGTTGATGGCGACCCGAAGAACAACTCCACCAAAGACACCAAAGAAAAAGCCGATAAGAATAATGTTCACGGCCGTTGGGGTGGTGATATCCAAGGAATCATCAACAGCCTGGACCACATCAGCAAACTGGGTGCAACTGCCATTTGGCCGACTCCGCTTTTGGGCGATGACGAGGCTGCGTGGAGTTATCACGGTTATGCCTGCTCAGACTACTACCATATCGACCCGCGCTACGGCGACAACGCGTTATACTGCAAATTGGTCCAGGAAGCCCACCAGAAAGGCATTAAGATGCTGATGGACATGGTGCCTAACCACTGCGGAAGCGAGCACTGGTGGATGAAAGACCTGCCCTATCACGACTGGATCAATCAGTTTGACAAATTCACCAACACACCGAATGTATTCTCTGCCAACTATGATATCAACGCCAGCGAGTACGACCGGCTGATGAGTAACCGCGGCTGGTTTGACAAGCCGATGCCCGATATGAATCTGGAGAACAAGGACCTGCTGAAATACTTCCAGCAATGGGCCATTTGGTGGATTGAATATGCCGATTTGGACGGTCTGCGCGTGGACACTTATCCGTATATTGAGCGTCTGCCCGGAGCCGAGTGGCTGAAAGCCATCCGCGAAGAATACCCGAACATCAACATCGTCGGCGAATGCTGGACAAGACCTGCTTCCGCAGTGGCTTACTGGCAGTCGGGAGCAAGAAACTATGACGGCTTTGACAGCAATCTGCCGACCGTAATGGACTTCCCTGTGGAAGAGGCGATTCGTCAAGCGTTGGAAAATGACGGTTCAGGCTGGGGCAACGGTCTGACACGCGTCTATGATGCCGTGGCTATGGACTACCTCTATGCAGACGTGAACAAACTGCTGCTCTTTGTGGGCAACCATGATGTGGACCGCTTTGCCGATGTTGTCAAGGATAAAGACCTGCGCCGTGTCAAACTCGGAAACGTAATGATGGCCACCATGCGCGGTATTCCGCAGATTTTTGCAGGTGACGAATACGGCATGAAGTCGTCTGACATGTCGCTCGGGCACTCCACCCTACGCCGTCCGTTGCCACAGGAAGCAGACCTGACCGCAGAGGAAAAGGATATGTTTGAGTTCCAAAGCAAACTATTCCAGTTCCGCAAGAACGAGCCGATTATTCACTTTGGCAAAACCATGCACTTCTTTGCGCGGGATAATACCTATTCCTATTTCCGCTACACGGACGAAGGGGCTGTATTTGTATTCCTGAATGCAAGCGACGATGCGCGGACAATTCCTGTTTCTCATTACGCTGAGATTTTGGACAAGTACCGGACGGCAGGTCGTGATGTCATTTCCGGCAAACATTTTGACCTCAGCAAAACGGACATCAGTGTGCCCGCGTTGTCGGCAATTATACTTAAATTAGACAAAAAATAAACGTTTTACGCACAAAAGTGCAAAAATATTTGCACACTCCAAATATTTGCAGTACTTTTGCACCGTAATTAATGAATTACAACCCCGATGAGAAAACTTGTTTTTCGAAATCGGAGAGCGGAAGCCCCGAGAGACTTCCCGTAAAGCGAGGTCTTTACGCAGTCCGAGGGTGCTGAACGCAAGGGGTATTAGCTCATCTGGTAGAGCGTAACGTTCGCAATGTTAAGGTAAGGGGTTCGAGTCCCCTATACTCCACCAAGAAGCGCTCAACGGCGCTTCTTTGGTTGAAAAAAATCCATTCTTATGAAAATAAAAACACTTATTATGGCTTCTATCGCCTTCATGACTTTAGGTTGCAACCGTTCACAAGAAACCACAACCGACAAAGCACCGATTACCAAACCGCAAATCACCATTTTAGGTGACAGACTGACGCCTGAAGCACTTTGGGCTATGGGACGCATCGGTAGCGTTAACGCCGACATTGAAACCGGCTGGCTTGCCTATACCGTCAGTTATTACAGTGTTGCGGAAAACCGTTCCACGACCTGGATTCGCATATGCAATCCGTTTGAAGACATGCAGGTAATGGATGAGTTTGTCGGCTCTGACCCTGCATGGTTCGGCAACAGTGGCGTGCTGTCTTACCTCAAAGGCGGCAAACTCTACTTGCGGCAAGACAAAAAAGACATCGAAGTGACAGGCGTGCCGGAAGGAATTGAAGGGTACTTATGGTCGCCCATGCGGGATAAAGTCATTCTTATCCAGACCGTCAAATCACACGAGACCACTGCCGACAAATATCCTGATTTGCCTTTGGCAACAGGCCGTGTCGTGGATGACTTGCTCTACAAGCACTGGGACGAGTGGGTGGATGAAGTGCCGCAACCCTTTGTGTATAAGCTGGAAGTCAACTACTACGGTGAAGGCGAACAAATCACATCCGCCAAGATTAGCGGAGGTGTAAATATGCTTGAAGGCACCACATTCGAGTGCCCGATGCGTCCGTTTGGCGGCATCGAACAACTCGCATGGAATCCGAACAACAAGGAAATTGCTTACACCTGCCGCAAGAAAACGGGCTTGGACTACGCGGTCAGCACCAACTCGGACATCTGGCTATATGACATCAAAACCAAGCAACACCGCAACATCACCCCCGACAACGGCGGTTATGACATCAATCCCGCCTATTCGCCTGACGGTACAAAGATTGCGTGGCTTTCCATGGAGCACGACGGTTACGAAAGTGACGAGAACCGGCTCTTTATCATGGACTTGGCTTCCGGCAAGCAAACATTCCTCACCAAACAACTGGATATGTCGGTAGATGAATTTGCCTGGTTGAACGACCATTCACTTGTCTTCACGGCTTGCTACCATGCTTTAGTACAGTTGTACCGCATCGACCTTGAAGGCACAACAACCATGCTCACCGAAGGGCAGTACGACCATGTTATCGGCAACATCTGCGACAATGATATTTATCTCCTGCGCCATTCCATGCGCGAGGCGAATGAAGTGTTTGTTATTCGGACACAGGCCGAGACCGATGCGCCGGAAGAACAGGGCGTACAAATTCCTGAAATCAGGCAGTTGACGCACGAGAATGACAATATATACAGCCAAATCGAACGCGGACAGGTTATTCCGCGCTGGCAAAAAACCACTGACGGCAAAGACATGCTGACGTGGATTATTCTGCCGCCGCACTTTGACGCAAGCAAGAAATATCCTACGCTGCTTTACTGCGAAGGAGGTCCGCAAAGTCCGGTGAGCCAGTTCTGGTCGTTCCGTTGGAACTTTATGATGATGAGTGCCGGCGATTATGTGATTGTTGCTCCGAACAGACGCGGGTTGCCCGGGTTTGGCAAAGAATGGAACGAACAAATTAGCGGCGACTACGGCGGACAATGCATGAAGGATTACCTGACCGCCATTGACGAGGCGTGCGCCAATCTGTCCTATGTGGATAAGGAGCATCTTGGTTGCGTAGGTGCTTCGTTCGGCGGCTTCAGCGTCTATTGGCTGGCCGGTCACCATAACAAGCGCTTCAAGGCGTTTATTGCGCACGACGGCATTTTCAATATGGAAATGCAGTACCTGGAGACCGAAGAGAAGTGGTTTGCCGACTGGGACATGGGCGGTGCTTATTGGGACAAAGACAACAAAATTGCCCAACGCACCTTCGCCAACAGCCCGCATTTGTTTGTCGATAAATGGGACACGCCCATTCTTTGCATTCACGGCGAAAAGGATTACCGCATTCTTGCCAATCAGGGCATGGCGGCTTTCGATGCGGCAAAAATGCGCGGTGTGCCGGCGGAACTGCTGATTTTCCCCGATGAAAATCACTGGGTGCTCAAACCGCAAAACGGCATACTCTGGCAACGCACATTCCGGGAGTGGTTAGACAGATGGTTGAAATAAATTTTATAGTTTCCATTTAGAAACGCAATTTATTGACAAGTAATCATCCTTCTTAACAGCCCTGTTTCTGGGCAGGAACAGGGCTGTTAAGAAGGGACGA
>CAJOEX010000037.1 GCA_905233415.1 Paludibacteraceae bacterium | reverse complement strand
AGAAACCGGATAAAATGGATAATTATGTGGAGATGCTGGTGTTATCTATGTCCCGCGAGTTTATACAGGAACTCAATTTGAATTTCCCGCTTGCATACATAGCCTATATTTACGTACACCCGGTTTGGAATATTAGTCCTAAGAAGATCCAGCTCTTGATTCATTATTTTGACCTGATGCGTGAGGTAATAGCAGAAAAAGACCGCAAAGCGGCAATCCATCTTATAAAGTCGTTTTTATACTATCTGGCGGAGCCAGAAGCCAATAATTTCCCGAAGCAAAATTCCACAGAAATGTCCCGCAACGAAGAGATAACAGGCCGATTTATGTACCTTGTGGATACCCATTGTGAGCAGCAGCACTCACTCGATTGGTACGCCGATCAGTTATGTCTCACCACGCGTTATGTGGCTAACACGGTCAAACAGACACTTGGCATAACTGCCAGTGCTTGTATTGAACATGTCCTTGTCCAACGGGCAAAAACTTTGCTTTTTACCACAACTAAATCCATTCAGGAAATAGCCGACCAGCTCGGGTTCCAGAACCAATCCCATTTTGGCACCTTCTTCAAGCGCCACGAAGGAATGAGCCCTGCTGCTTTTAGAAAGCAACAGTAATTGTTCTGATTTTTTTTATTTTCCAACGAGGAAGCCTAACCGAAGCCCTACTGACCGCTTTTCTCCTGAAAGAAGAAAAAAACAAGTGATCCACATCGCTGTGAGCCGCTGAAGAAATCTACTATTGTGTATGGCGTAAAATAAGCCATAAAATGACTTTATAACATTAAAAATTTGCATGTGTCCGAAAAAAGCACTATCTTTGCAAACCCAAATGACGAAATGTCTAAATAAATGATAAAATGACAAATGACAAAATGGTAAATGACTCGATGGAACTGCGAATTCGTGAGGTGGCGCAACAACTCTTTTTTGAGCAAGGCTATGCCGCTACATCGACCACGCAGATAGCAAAAGAGGTCGGCTGTACGCAGGCACTCGTACATTATTATTACCGCACGAAAGAGAACCTCTTCCGGCAGATTTTCTTGGAGCAAGTCTTGGCGGCATTGAATGTCATCGGACGCTCTTTGGCGAACGAAGAATCGTTTGACCGCTTCATTGAGCAAGCGATTTCTATGTATTTTGATGCGCTATCAAGCAATCCGCGTTTGTTGGAAGAGTTGGTTAACAACCCCGAGCGCCGCAAGTACATGCGGGAGAAATTCGTCAAGAATCCCACTTATGCGATGCTCTATATGCAGTTTGACGGTCGTTTGCGTCAAGAACAGCAGGCAGGACGTGTGGCTAAGATTGAAGCCTTCGATCTGATGAACACTATCGCTTCGTTGACGGTCTTTACGTTCGTCTCTCTGCCGATGTTCCAAGACCTGCTCTCGCAAACCGACGACCAAGTGCGAGACTACGTTGCTCACCGCAAAGCGGAAATCATCCGCATGGTCAAAAAGATTCTTAAACCATAGAAACAATCTCCCCAATATGCAAAATTGGTATATATTTAACGAATTTGTGTTTGTGTAAATGAATATTTTGTTGTACCTTTGCAGCGAATTTCAGATAAGAAAGAAAATATGAGTAAGTTTTTAACCCTTATGCTCGCGGTAATTACTTTTGCTGCTTGCACAAATTCAAATGAGAAAATGAATACATGCGTAAATGACACATGGGACAAAGTGTTCCCGCTTAGCGAGAAAGTAAACCACAAAAAGGTATCCTTTGAGACCCAATACGGCTTCACGTTAGTTGGCGATCTTTACACGCCGAAGGCAAATGACAAATCTCAAATGTCAAATCACAAATACGCCGCTTTAGCGGTATCCGGTCCTTTCGGCGCAACCAAAGAGCAGAGTTCGGGTCTGTATGCCATGAAGATGGCGGAACGCGGGTTTGTTGCGTTAGCTTTTGATCCGTCTTTCACCGGTGAGAGTTCGGGCGAGCCGCGTCGTACTGCGTCACCTGATATCAATACCGAGGATTTCATGGCGGCAGTCGATTTCCTTTCCAAACTGCCCGAAGTGGACGCAGAGCGCATCGGTATCATCGGTATATGCGGCTGGGGTGGTATTGCGCTCAATGCCGCTGCAGCGGATACGCGTATCAAAGCGACCGTAGCTTCGACGATGTACGACATGACGCGTGTGTCGGGTAACGACTACAACGATGCTTTCGACGACGAACAGTGGCGTCATCGCAATCGTGAGAACCTCTCCAAACAGCGTCTTGCGGACCCTCAAGCCATGGCAGGGGGTGTGTTAGACACCGTTCCTCTGCAAGCTCCTCGTTTTGTTCATGACTACTACGATTACTACAAGACCCCGCGCGGCTACCATGCCCGCAGCGGTAACTCGAATGACGGTTGGCGCGTCATCGGCACGCAGGCTTATGCCAACAGCCGTTTCCTCTATTACATCAACGAGATCCGTTCTGCCGTTCTGATCATGCACGGCGCGGACGCCCACAGCCGTTATTTCGGCGAAGCGGCATACCATTACATGGTGGACGGCAAGGCGGACGGCTACAAGACCGTGGTAGCTCCGAATCCATGTCCCGAAAACAAAGAGTTGCTTATCATTCCCGAAGCCTCGCATTGCGACCTTTATGACGGCGGCTTTACCGAACCGGCAGGTCAAGGCGAACCCAAGAATATGATTCCTTGGGACAAGTTGGCTGAGTTCTTTAACAAGAATCTAAAATAAATAGCAGATATGAAAGTAGTTGTATTGTCAACCTCTCTCCGCGCGGGCTCAAATAGCCATCAACTGGCGGAGCAGTTTGCGGAAGGTGCCAAGAGTGCTGGACATGAAGTGGAGTTGATCTCGCTCAGAGGCAAAGAGATTAAGTTCTGTATCGGTCGATGTGCCGGCAATCATGGAGAGTGTGCTCAACGCGGATGTCGTTTGTTGGGCAACACCGATTTATTACTATGAGATGTCGGGTCAGATGAAGACGCTTATCGACCGGATGAACGCCATGTACCCGAAGGATTACAAGTTCCGCGACATCTACCTGCTGACCACAGCAGCTGAGGACGAGGAGTTTACGCCCAAACGTGCCGAAAGCGGTCTGCAAGGATGGATTGATTGTTATGAGAAGTGCTCTCTGAAGGCCCATCTCTTCTGCGGCGGCGTGAATGACCCGAAAGAGATTTCCGGCAACACCAAGCTCCAAGAGGCGTACGAATTAGGCAAGAATATATAAAAAATACTCCAACTAAAGCCAAAAAATCCCACAAAAACTTGCATATGTGGGATTTTTTTTGTAATTTTGTAGCCGATTTCGAAAGAACCGCCTGGAGAAAGGCGAGGGCGTGACCCGAGAATATTCCTCGCGGACACTATCCTTGTACATGTGCTAAAAAGTGCTTTTTAGCAGTAAGTACTCGGATGTGCTCCGCTCTCAAATCGAAATATCGATTTCAACATTTCGATTAGGTTAAGTTAAATTATTAAAGGGTTACACTAATGACTAAATCCCAGATTTTCATGTATTTGTACAACACGGTTATCGTGTTGCTTCTTCTTGCAGGCATAACGTACGTTGTGCTGCAATTCACTCATTTCGGGCACATCGAGTACACGGACAATGCCCGCGTGTGCCAGTACATCGCACCGCAAAACACGCGCGTGCAGGGTTTTATTAAGGAGATTCGTTTCGAGGCGTACCAACACGTTTGCGAAGGCGACACGCTGGTCATCATCGAGGACAGCGAGTTTCGTCTTCGTCTGGCGCAAGCCAAGAGCGACTTGGCGCGTGCCCAGCAGCAAAGTAAACAAGCCGGTTCATCGGTTCGTACGGCTTCATCGAACATCTCCGCTACCGAAGCCTCCAAAGCCGAGGCGAAAGCCAATTTGGACAACCTCGCCCGCGAGGACAAACGTTGCGAGCTGTTGCTTCGGACGGGTTCTATCTCGCAGCAGATAGCCGACCAAACGCACTCGGCCTATCTTGCCGCACAAGCGCGTTACGAGCAAATCAGCCACACAATCGACATGCAACGCAGCATGGCGGATGAGACGAGCCATAACCGCTCGGCGGTAGAATCTGCTGTCAAATTAGCAGAGGCGGCGGTCGAATTAGCCGAACTCAATCTCTCCTATTGTTACATCATCGCCACGCACTCGGGTTTTGTGGGTTCGCGTGACATCAATATCGGCGAACTGGTCAACCCCGGTCAGACGCTGGTCAGCATTGTCGACGAGAACCAGAAATGGGTGGAAGCCAACTACCGCGAGACCCAACTGCCGCATATCCACGAAGGTTCCGAGGTCTCTATCCATGTAGATGCTGTTCCCGACATCGCGTACAAAGGCCGCGTCCTCAGCCTATCCGATGCCACCGGCAGCGCGTTCTCGCTTATTCCCATTGACAATGCCACCGGCAACTTCGTCAAGGTCGAGCAACGCCTCACCATCCGCATTGCTTTGGATGAGAATAGCGCAGAAGACTTGCAAAAACTCAAAGCCGGTTATAGTGTGGAATGCGAGGTAAAGTACTAAGTGACCAAGTACCATTTACCAAGTGCCAAATTGACGAATGTTAAGATTTCTGTCGATTGCACTTCGTTTTTGCGAGGTGCTATCGTTCCGTATGTGAGTCGTATGTCTCTCGTATGCAAATAGTGAGAAAGAAAGATGACGATTGTTAAGAAAAGTTAGCGGACATCCAAATGGTTGCCCGCTAATAAATATCAAGGAAAATCTTCAATTTATGGTAGCTCGAACTGCGGAGAAAAAGCAATTCGCAATATTTAACATTCCTTCATCTCCAGGGTGCATCCCAATGCCTGCATGATCATAGTGTTTTTGGGATGAGGCAAAGTTCTTTTCAGGGTCTGCTCCAAGATGAGATAAATCAACAACTACAACTCCATAGTTCGTAGCTACCTCTGTTATTAAATAATTTTCATCTGGACGTAGCCAAAAGGGAAGAGTTACATATTTGTGACTACTCGGATAGTATTCATATATCTTGCTGTATAATTTTTTAAATTTATCAGCATTTTCTTCCACATCACCCCAAGAAACATTTTCACCCATCTGCAAAATAAGAATATCAGGTTCGGTAGTTCCTAGCATCTGAAAGCAAGAGTCCATATTAAAATCATATGAAGCGTAGCCACGTTCTAAATTAGCGATATTGGTAATTGAATATTTGACATTAACATGATAGGAAGTGGCAATTAAGTCTATTAATTGATGTACATAATCTTGTTCTAAAGTGGTTGCAGCCATGCCTCTAGGACGCTGGTCTCCATTTTCTTCCCATACAAAATGATATGTAATACTATTACCAAGGAACACAATAGAAATAGTTGAATCTACTCCGGCATCATATACACCATCATATGTGGGTAGAGGATTGCTATTAAAAATAGCTAATACACTTTCAGATGGTGTGTTTTCATTTCGATTAACCATCTTGAGAATCTTCTTTTCTAATTTATGAGTCTTTGCTTCATAAATTGTATTTAAAGATAGAGAGAGGAGAAGTAACGCTCCTAATACATAAGTAATTCGTTTCATTTGGCGATTTCACGAGTTTATTGTTACTATAAAAAAGTGGATTGTCTTCCATGTTCTCTCGTAGGCATCGCCAAACGCCTTATATACACGCACGGACAGACAATCCACTCAGGATTGCTCCATGCCTCATGTATATATATACTCTTATGAGATTTGGCGATTTCAACGAGTGTTGAGGCACACTTTTATAAGTTAGCGCAACGCTTTGCGCTTGTCCTTGCTGTTTTACGTCGGCAAGCGACGGTTGTTTAATTGTTATTGTTTTCTTCCGCTTTTCTTAGGGCGAAAGGGGCTGAATCTATCGTGTATCTAACGTATATCTATCGTATATCTATCGTGTTTGATAGCGGATTATCCGCTACTTTTCTGCTGTTTGACAGTTGATTGATTGCTCCATCTTTAACGTCTCGGAGATGGGACGATTTATGTCATAGTAGCTTACTCAATTCCTCTGCTGATGGTAGAATGTTTTTATACGCTTCCGGTAGTTCGCTGCTACTATGATATGTGGCGACACCCATCGGCTTGGTCATGTCGCGGAAAGAGAATTCTACTTTCTTCTCGTTCATCGAACGGCAAAGAATGATACCAATACTGGGATTCTCGTCCGGCATTTTGACATATTCATCCAAAGCAGAAAGATAATAATTCATCTTTCCCGCATATTCCGGTTTGAATTTGCCGCTTTTGAGTTCAACAGCTACCAAAGAACGCAAACGGCGGTTGAGGTATTGGTTACCCATAAAACTAAAATCTCCGCCAAGTGCCATGATAAAGTCCTTAATATTCTTTACAATCTGCTGCTCCACATCTTTTTCATCCACAAAATCCGGATCAGGAAGCGTTAGAAAATCCAAGACAACATCTTCGCGGAACACTTGCAAAGCTTTATCGCGCAAACGGCTGTCAGGAATGGCTATTTGGAAATTATTCGGAGCCGCTTCCTTATGGAACACATCGGCTTTAAGATTCGCAATCAGTTTGTCCTTCGTCCAAAACTGCGTAGCACATTGCCGGATATAAAAGAGACGTTCCTCTATAGTGGACGCATAACGGATTACTTGTCTATGCAGACTAAAACCTACTTGAACAAAGTATTCCATGTCTGCTGCTGACAAATCGGCCACTGCCGGTTGCCGATTTTCAAACGGGTCAAACAGCAGTATATTTTTCAAATCGGCAACTGACGGTTGCCAATTTAAGTATGGGCTCCAAGCTTCATAGAAAATTCGCATATCCTTGATACCTGTTTCGCTGAAACCCTTTAGACCCGGGAGTTCTTGTTGCAACTGCTGCGAGATAGTAGCGATAGCATGGGTATTCCACGCACCTGTACGACTCTTAACAGACACATAGTTACCAACCCAATAATACAGAGCCAATACCTCTTTATTGACCAACTTGGCGGCTCGGTAGCGACTAATTTGTATCGCCTCTTTTATTGCCTTAACCGCTTCTATGTAATCTGCACGGTTCAGTTGCTCCATGTTATATTTAAATTCTTTCTTTATGCAATTTCGGGTGCAAAGATACGGATTTTTTTCGAATTATGCAAATTTATTTGCAAAAATCAGGATTTTGTGCATGAGGACTTGCGTAATTCGGATTTTTTTTGTAATTTTGCACCCGATTTCGCCTTGGTAAAGGCAAGGGCGTGACCCGAGAATATTCCTCGCGGACACTATCCTCGTACATGTGCTAAAAATGACTTTTAGCAGTAAGTACTCGGATGTGCTCCGCTCTCAAATTGAAATGTTGCCCCAACATTTCAATTTGGTTAAGTTAAATGATTAAAGGATTACGCTTATGTCCCAAATTACAAATCTCAAATCACAAACCACAAATAGAACGGCAACGCCGTTCTCTATGCCCATGTTCCGCGAGTGGGTGCCCAAACGCATCCAGCCGTGGATTTATATATTGCAAGTACTCTGCATACAGTTTTCGTGCGGGGTTTATCTCGGTGCGATGGAGGCGGTACGCGGGACGACGGCTTTGCAGCTGGAAGACCTGCTGATGCTCCTTTATGCCGGTTTGGCAGGCATGGCGGTGTGGTTCCCGATGCTGTTTCGGATGAAGTTCCGTTTTACAAACCAACAGCTGCTCATCACATCGGCGGTCGTAATTGCGGTGTGCAATTTTATCACTATGCGCACGACGAACATGGCTATTCTGCTGCCGGTTTGTTTTCTCGCGGGCGTGGCGAAGATACAAGGCACGTTCGAGTGCATGTCGAACATTCAGCTCTGGATGACGCCCGAACGCGATTTCGGTATCTTCTTCCCGATTTTGCATATTATCCTGCTGACCGCTATCACCGGCAGCGCGTGGCTGGCGGCGGTGGTTGCTTTTCATCTGAGTTGGCAGATGATGCACGTGCTGACCATCGGGACGATGGCGTTTGTGGTACTCGTTCAACTGCTTCTTTGCCAGCCCTGGTGTCCGATGCCGCAACGAATGCCGCTCAAAGGCATCGACATCTCCACGGGTCTGCTGATTAGTCTGCTGATGCTCATGATCAGTTATATTCTCGTCTATGGCGACCGCCTCATGTGGTTCTTCTCGCCCACACTCCGTTGGATCTTGGCGCTTAGCTTGATACTCTTAGCTTTCATCCTCTACCGCCTTAAAACGGTTGAACAGCCTTATATCTCGCTGGAAATCTTCAAGTACAAAAACGTGCTGGCGATTCTCTTTGTGACCGCGGTTGCAGAGCTGCTTCTGGGTGCCGAACACACGCTGGAGGAGATTTATTGGACCGAAGTGCGGGGCTTGGAGGAACATACCAAAGGAGCGCTCTGTCTCTGGTCGCTGCCGGGTGTGTATGTGGGTGTACTGATCACGCTTTTCTGGCTTGGGCACAAACGATGGAAAGTGTGGAAGTTGTTTGCCATCGGCTTCGGGTGTATCTTGGTCTATTCGATGTGGATGTACTTCTATTTGGATGTCAATGTGCCGATTGAGCAATACCGTCTGGGCTTGGCTTTCCGTGGCTGTGCGTACGCTATTTTAGCGGTCTCGCTCATGTGGTCGTTGCACGAGTCCGTGCATGATTTGCAGCATTTCTTCATGGCGCTTTTCATCTTCAATGTCATCCACATGTACCTTGCCGGCGCATCGGGCTACGGGCTCTACACTACACTTTTCAAACATTTCATGGCTGATAACATGGCGCGTTACGGCGATTATTTGACGTTGACGAGCGGAGTGAATCTTTCAACTTTCAACTCTCATCTCTCAACTTTGACGCAGAGCGTCATGTCCGTGACGCTCAAGCAGATCTTCGGGCAAATCATCTGGGTGTCGGGATTTATGACCTTTGCTTTCCTGCTGCTCGACATTCCGCGTGTGCGCACCGGCATCGAGAAAGTGCCGTACTGGCCTGTTTATGGCATCAAAATGCTGGCTCGATTGCGCACAAGTAAAGCCGGAGGGTAATACAAGCGATAAAAAACTCGTCAAATTCTCGCCAACAAGTGCCAAAAATGGCCTAAAATGATAATAAACTGAATTTATAAACTGCTGAAAAATCAGCAAGTTACACTTTTTTGTTTCCCGGTTCACCGGGTCGTGGGTTCTCCGCCACTACGTTCTGTCGATTATTGCGACAAGTCGCAATTTCCGAGCCCCACATTCCACCCTCAGACATCCTAACGGGTGTCTTTTTTTTGAGCAAAACAAAGGGGCTGCCAATTGACAGTCCCTTTGAATGTTGCATCTAATGAATCAGTTTATTTAACCGTAGTACCGGTGATGGTGTAGATTTTGTCTCCACGGAGGATGAAGATTTGACCATCCTTGATGACCTTATTGGTAATTGGTAATAGGTCATTGGTAATTGTTTCAATGCCCTGTGTTTCATTGAAATTCATTACGATGCGCAGCGGTTCTCCGGCTACCAGACCTTCCTTCAGTCGGAAATAGGCGCTGCAGGCAATATTATGTGCTCCTTCCTCCGGATATTCGAGCGCATCGCCGATGAGGAGGAGAATACTCCTGTCTTCCTCTGCGTAGTCGATATAATTATAGGTACCGATGAAGTCGGCATAAGTCGTCTGCACATCAGCCGCATCCGTGCTGACCGTTACACCGGCAAACATCGGGAAAATGATGTCTTCGCCTTCTGTCCACTTCACGATATAGGGCTTGCCTGCTTCGATAGCCGTGAGGTTATCTGAAAAGTCCATAGTCAGCGTGTTGGTGCCCGCATCGTAGGATGAACTGCTCAGGGTCTTTACTGTAGCCCCTTCGAGCGGTGTGCCGGTAAAGTCGTCGAGGTCGAACGGCAAGCAGAGCGTGTACCATTGGTTATCCTTGCGGAAGAGTTGGTCGGAGAGACTGACATCCACGATATAGTCGGTAGCCAATTCGATGAGCGCGCTGTTGTCGAGGTGGTCTTCCATACTGATGCAGGCTACGTAGTACAGCTCTTCGTACTCCAGACCTCCCTCATATACCTTCAAGAAACCGTAGTCCTCCAACAGATTGCCGAAATAGTCGGGCATGACATCATATACATTCGCCCATAAACCGTCATATGCCTCGCCTTCCTCGTCTGCTTCCGGCGTGTATTCGACGACTATCCGCTTGGGTGCAAGCGTCTTGTTGTATTCGGCTTGTGTGGTCTGGTAGCAATTGGTGAGTGTGATAGCACCTGTGCCTTTGGCGAGGGCGAAGTTTTCGGTGTCCTGCCCGTCTTGCATGACATAAAGGCAGTCATTCAGGGTCTTCGTGCCATTGCCTTCGTACCATCCGATAAACACACCTTTGGCCGTGTAGCTCGCTCCTACTGTGTGAGCAATCAACCGACCGCTGAACACACATCCGCTGATTTCCAGATCTCCACGTATGCAGTAGCCGACCAGACCGCCAATAGAGTACATTCCTCGAATAGAAGCAGTCGAAACGCAGTTCTCCAGGCGGTTGCTGCCTCCGAGCACCCTGCCCACAATAGCGGCGCTATACAAGTGCCCCTCAACGGTTCCCGCCACTTTGAGGTTCTTGATAGTCGCCCCGTTGATAAAACTGAACACAGCGAAACCCATATAGTCATCATTATGGAAATCCAGGGTGGCGGTGTGACCGTCGCCCAAGAACGTGCCGTTGAACGGATGGTCCCCCGTACCTGCGGTGATCTTAACATCAATATCTGTGGCGAGTTTCACATACTTGCCGCTGAAGTTACGGCCGTTGTTCACTTCCGTTGCGAACTCGTCCCATTGACCATTATTCCGGATCACAAAAGGATTAGCCAGCGTGCCCATCGTGGGATCGTCCCAGCTGGTTGTGGCGAGCCGAACATCGATGTTGACATTGCGGGCAGGCATGGTAAACCGGAATTGTTTTTCAACATTGCTTCCGGTGGCTTGTATCCTGTTATTATCCACATCCCGGACATACACCTCCTCTACCGTGCCGGATTTGACTTTCAGGTTGATCACTTCTCCCGGGTAGGCTTTGAATTGCGTGAACTCAATCTCGCCTCTGCCATCGACGGCAAGGGAGTTGGTGTAGGGATATCGGTAGGCCTGGCAGAACACATATTCCCATGCACGTTCTCCAGTGAAAAATTTATAGTCATTCCACAAGAACTCATTGTACTCCAACATGAATTTGTTTTCATTATCACCTACGCATTTCGAATCCTGCTTGTGCTGGACTATCACATTGCCATAGCCGGCAACATAATTAATGCTGCCCCGTGTACTGTTTTCATTGCTTCCCGCGATAGCACCTACGCCGGAGTTGTTGCCGGTGTTGGTTACATTACCCGACATGCAGCAACATACAATCGTGCCATCGTCGTTCAAGCCGGCAATACCACCCAGATCGGCGTCATAAATGCTATAGTGGCTGGTCTTGATATCCGCAGTCACCCAGCAGTCCTCTATGGCACCGTCGTTTTCACCGCATATACCGCCTACCTTACGCGCATTACCTATGTTGATATAACCGTCTATTCGGAGGTGCCGCACACTGCCTTCCGAATGGATATGTTCGAACAGACCCTGGCAGTTGGTGCTGAGACTGCTGTTGTCAATCTTGTAAGTGATGGTGTGCCCGTGTCCGTCGAACGAACCCTTGTAGGCCTTGCTGCCCATCGGCGTCCAGTTCTTGACGGTCATGTCCAGGTCAGCTTCCAGCGAGTAGTTCAATTCATAGAAATCCTTGTTGCCGTCAAGTCCCGCAACGTCATCCCAGTGATCGCGGATGTATGCCAATTCTGCAGCCGAACTAATGACAGCAGCCGATCCGTTCCACGACGGCTTGGATGTAGTTGAGCCGTCCCACGTGTCGGCCCATGTTCCCTGCGCAATCAAACCAAGCAGGGCAATCAATAAGAAAAACTTTTTCATTCGTTTTTGGTTAAAAATTATCAATATTTACCCACTTTTTGCGATGGTAAACAAAATCGAGTACAAAGGTACGAAAATAAAATGACTTGGGCAAATTTTTTCTACCATTTTGTTCGAAATCTTGCCATTTTTAAAGCAGAAACATAAATTTCTTCGGATTTACGCCAATTTCCCAAACGAAAACGCGCCAAGTGCCCAAACAAAATTGCGCCAAATTCCCAAATTCCTCAAAGTTTCGCAACAAAATACATCAAATCTTCATAACAAAGTAAGAAAATCTTTCAAAAATAAATTTGCATATATCAATTATTTTATGTACCTTTGCAGGCGAATTAGTGTATTGCTGAGATAAATAACGTATAATACCCATAAATATATGACAAAGCATTTTATATTGGCACTTGTTTGTGCCGCGATGATCATGGCTGGATGCACAATGCAGCGTCAGCAAGAACAAGTATCCATGGACTATCCTCGGGCAGAGTGGGATAAAGCAGGAGAGATATTGATGCACACGCCGTGGGAAGAGTTGTTTGACGGTGTGGCACATCCGACGGCAGGTCTATTCGAGGACTATTTCGATGTGGACGAGGCCGCTCGGGAACATCGTAACTATGCCAAGATGCTGGAGAAAAATGGCATACGTGTGCATTTTGTGACCGACGTGCTGTATGAAACGGGTATAGATACCTTGCGCATGTTGGCAGCTGAAGGACTGCGGTACGACATCAGCGATAATTCCGACATAGACCTTGATGAGTCAGAGGCTTACAAACAGCAGATACTCGGGAAGATGAGCCGTTTTGACCTGTTGCGTTGTATATTGCTACGTCCTACGGTTAAGATGCACCAGACGGACAATAACACCTGTGTGGATGCGGAGTATATCCACAACCCGATGATGAACCTCTATTTCACGCGAGACCAAAGCATCACTACGCCTCGCGGACATATCATCTGCCGCATGAACTCCTCGCAACGCGCTGTGGAGACAGAAGTCATTGAGGTGTGTTACCAACATCTGGGCGCACAGCCCATCCTTCGTATAGAAGGTGACGGACGGCTCGAGGGCGGCGATTATATCCCTGCCGGGACGATTGCTTTTATCGGTTGTGGCATGCGTACGAACGACGAGGGGATACGTCAGATTATGGAAGCGGATGCGTTCGGTCACGATACGATTGTCGTGGTGCGCGACCACAAGCGTTGGCAGATGCAGATGCACCTGGATACGCATTTTAACATCATCGACCGCGACCTGTGTACTATGGTCAGCAGTCGTCTGAATGCCAAGTCAGGAGAGCCGGAATTTAACACCTGCGACATCTATGTGCGCGAACCTGGCACAAAGCCTTACAGCTTGCTGCAGAAAGACCTGCCGTTCGTTGAGTACATGCGCGGACGAGGGTTTGAGATCATCCCTATTGATTATGAGGACGAGATGCACTATGCCAATAATTTCCTCACGATTGCGCCCCGGCATATCATGGCGGTAGCAGGGCAGAGCAAAGCCTATCAGCAGCGTTTGGCTGACGCCGGTGTGAACGTGGAGTGGGTGCCCCTCGAGAGCCTTATTGACGGTTACGGAGCTGCCCATTGTATGACGCAAGTGCTCAAACGTGCTTCCGCAAAGCAGTAAACGAAAAACAGAAAGAGATGCTTAATATAATAATATGATTCTTTATTTTTCAGCAACAGGAAACAGCCTCGCCGTTGCTCGGCAACTGGCAGAAGGGCTGAACGAACGATTGATGCTGCTTACAGAAGCCGTGCAGCAGGACTTGACCGCCGAGAAACGTGTAGGTTTGGTCTTTCCGACGTATGATTTCAATCTGCCACCGGCTATGCCCGAGATGATTAAGCGATTGAAAATCAGTCCGCAATCATACGTTTTTACGGTCGTTACGTGTGGCAGTATGGTGGGTAACTGTATCTGGGTGTTACGTCGCCTTCTGCGCGAAAAAGGTATTGAACTGGCATATAGCCATAAGGTCAGTATGCCTGATAACAGCGCGCTGGCATTCGGACGTAATCCCAATAAACAGTTGGGTAAGTTCGATCGTGTACCGGCTCGTATGGAGTTGATCATCCGCGAAGTACAGGCGGAAAGCCACACGTTGCACTATAGTTGGTTCGGTCTTCTGTCATGGCTTCTTGGTCGTCCGGCTGTGGAGAGAGGCATGATTCATTTCCTGGGTCCGAAAGTGAAGGCCGACAAGTGTACAGGTTGTGGTACTTGCGTGCGTGTCTGTCCGATGAACAATATAATTCTCCAACCGCGAAGCGTTCAAACAGAGCAAAGTTCAAACAACGCAAGTGCTCAAACAGGCGAAGCCGCTCAGGTCGCCCTCATCGGCGACCGTTGTACCGTGTGCCTTGCGTGCGTTCATGCTTGTGCGCAACAGGCCATCAGTACGAATGGTCAGGAGGCGCGCAAAGAGCGTCAATACCGCCATCCGGAGATTAAACTGAAAGACCTGTTGCTTAGATAAGTACACACAGTAAACGATGTATGGTAATGGTAAAAAAACTTTTTTTCTTCCTCGCCATGTTTCTTTTGGTGGCTTGTAACCGTCCGGCTGAGACTTTTATCCCTGCTGCGCCGGACTATCAGGATACTACCATGTGGATCACGCTCGATGGCGATACCGCAGGAACAGGAGCGGACATCTTCTATGTCGTCTCTACGTGGGAGCAGGACTGGATGCACGATAGCCTC
>CAJOEX010000036.1 GCA_905233415.1 Paludibacteraceae bacterium | reverse complement strand
GTTTTGTGTCGATTCAAAACCGGTGCCCGTTTGTCGTATTGCCCGTGCAAAGCGTTGCAGATTAGGCAAATACGACTTCGCTAAAGCTCCGAGTTTCGGGTATTGCGCTGCGCAAGATTGTTACTATTACGGTTACAAGCTGCACGCGCTGTGTGGCTTACACGGGGTAATCCATTCATATGATTTGTCAAAGGCAAGCATGCATGACATACATTACTTGCAAGACATCAAATATGAGTACCACCGATGCACCTTCCTCGGCGACAAAGGATACTTGAGTGCGTCCGTACAATTGGACTTGTTCGAGACATCCGAGATCCGATTGGAAGTGCCTTACCGTTTGAATCAAAAGGATTGGAAACCAACTTTCGCTCCCTTTGCCAAGGCAAGGAAACGTGTGGAAACGCTTTTCTCACAGATGGTTGACCAATTTATGCTTTGTCGCAATTATGCTAAACAACAAGTAGGAATCAGCGCATTAACTATCCTACAATATATTAATTTTATTAATAACAAACCGATTGGGCAAATTAAACATGCGCTACTTTAATTCCGCCAATGGGTTTTTAATAATAAAAATTTCAAACCGAATTTTTATCATGGAGTTCGAATGCTCGGTGAATCGGTTCGTTTAGTTCAAGATATAAAGTAAGGAAAATATCGAAAAACCAACATTCTCCGCCGGTGGATTGCTATCTTCCGGCGGACTTTTTTTTAGCATATGTTAAGCATCTCTTAAGCATGTCTTGGACAAGTAGCCAACGTCTAGGTATCGTCAGGGTATCCTCTCGGTTGAATGCTTCGTTTTCGAGACGCAGCCGAGACGCTGCCGAGACGCAAGGTGAAATGCAAATTGTTCCACACGGTCATCCTCCTGTGACCCTTCTGTGACCCTTCTGTGACCCTTCTGTGACCCTCCTGTCATCCTTCGTACGTGGAACAATTACGAAAGAATATAAAAAAATACTTAAAAATGACAGAAAATGGAAGAAAAATTTGCATGTTCCAAAAAAATGTTGTATCTTTGCGGGCTGAAATGTGGAAGTTGACCAAATAAGGTAACCAAACAATAAAATTTACGTTTAATTAATTTATTATGAAGAAAAGTTTATTTCTTGTGTCTGTCATCGCAGTAGCGTTGCTGACATCCTGCGGCAAGACCATGCCACAACCCGAACAAGTCAATGTTAACCCCAATCCGCTGGCTGTTGTCGGCAACAAGGTAAACGCTGACATTACCGGAACTTTCCCTGTAAAGAAGTTCAACAAGAAAGGTATCCTTACCGTAACTCCCGTTCTGAAATTTGACGGCCGTGAACTGGAAGGCACTCCTGTTACTTATGTGGGTGAGAAAGTGAAAGAAAACGGAACTCTCGTACGTTACAAAGACGGTGGCAAATACCGCCAGTCCGCAAGTTTTGACTATGATCCTGCCATGTCGCAGTCTGAACTCTATCTTCGCTTCAAGGCAAGAATCGGCAAAAAAGAGATTGAAGTTCCTGAAATCAAAGTTGCTGACGGTCTGATTGAAACCGCCAAGCTGGCTGAGGCAGAGGACAACGAAACCGTTCTGACGACCGACAAGTTCCAACGCATCATCCAAGAGATGCAGGAGGCTGACATCAAGTTCCTTATCCAACAGGCAACTCTCCGCAACTCCGAGACCGGAAGCCAGGAGATGAAAGACCTCAAGGCTGCCATCAAGGACGCTAATGATGATGAGCGGAAAGCCATCAACAAACTCGAGGTTAGCGGTTACGCAAGCCCGGACGGTAAGATGGATCTCAACACCAAGCTTGCCGAGCAACGTCAGGCTAATGCCCAGAAGTTCCTCCAACAGCAGATGAAGAAGGACAAAGTGGATGCCGAAATCGAGGCTAACACCACTGCAGAGGACTGGGAAGGCTTCCAAAAGGCTATGGAAGAGAGCAATATCCAGGACAAGGACCTCGTACTCCGTGTGCTGAGCATGTACAGCGACCCCGAAGAGCGTGAGGCACAAATCAAAAACCTCAGCAACGTTTATAAAACTATTGCAGACGAGATTCTGCCGGCTCTCCGTCGCAGCCGCCTCATCCTTACTACCGACCTTATCGGTAAATCGGACGAGGAGATTTCACAACTCGTGAAGGAAGACCCCAGCCAACTCAATGTGGAGGAAATGCTTTATGCTGCCACTCTCACGGAAGACAATGCCGAGAAGAAAGCTATCTACGAAAAGGCTGCCGCTCAGTTCAACGACTACCGTGCATACAACAACCTCGGTATGATTTACTTTGACGAAGGCAACATCGCAGAGGCTCGCCGTCAATACAACAAGGCACTTGAGCTTGAGCCCAACAATCCTGATGTACACTACAACGCCGCTCTCGCCGCTATGGCTGACAACGACCTTGACAAGGCAGAGGAACACCTCGGTAAGGCTGCCGGCACTTCCGGTGACCTGAAAGCTGCCCAGGGTACGTACTACACCATGAAGGGTGACTACAAGGCTGCAAAAGAGGCTTACGGCAATAGCGCTACCAACAACGCTGCTGTTCAGCAAATCCTTGATGAGGACTATGCAGGTGCCCGCCAGACTCTGAACAACGTGAAGGAGCCGAACGGAACAACCGCTTACCTGCTGGCTGTTGTAGGTGCACGCACCAACGACCGTGACGCTGTTTACAGCAACCTCAAAGTGGCTGTTGAGCGTGACGCTGACCTCAAGGCAAAAGCACAAAAGGACATCGAATTTGCGAAGTTCGCTGATGACGCACAATTCGCTGCTATCGTGAAATAATGTCGGTTTTATTTCCGAAACTAAATAAACCACGTGAGTGGGACTATCGCCCCATTTACTATGACCCGGAAAAGGAGGCGCGCAAGGAAAAACTTGCGCGTCTTCATCACGGCTCCTTTCGTGAGGAGCACGAAAAGAACATGTCCTCCATGCGGGCAAAGCAAAAATCAAAACTTTCGTTTTGGATAGTTTTGCTGCTACTTGTATTAGTGCTTTATCTTTTCCTGCGTTGATTTATGGACATCATTCATCTTTTACCTGATAGCGTAGCCAACCAGATTGCGGCAGGCGAGGTTATTCAGCGTCCCGCTTCCTGTCTCAAGGAACTGGTTGAGAACAGCCTTGATGCAGGCGCAAGCCGTATCCAGGTTATCGTTCGCGATGCCGGTCGCACGCTGTTGCAGGTGATTGATGACGGTTCCGGTATGAGCGAGACCGATGCCCGAATGGCATTTGAACGCCACGCAACCAGCAAGATTGCCACGGCGCAGGACCTTTTTGCGCTTCGTACAATGGGCTTCCGTGGTGAAGCGTTGGCAAGTATTTGTGCGGTAGCACAGGTGGAAGTGATGACCCGCCGCAAGGAGGATGAGATGGGAACGTTTCTGGAGATTCACGGTAGCGATGTCGTTCGGCAGGAACCGTGCCAATGTCCCGTCGGCACAAACTTCAAAGTCAAGAACCTATTCTTTAATGTGCCTGTCCGCCGCAAGTTCCTCAAAACGGACCAGACGGAACTTCGCAATCTGTTGACGGAGTTTTATCATATTGTGTTGGTTTATCCGAAAGTGCAGTTTACGTTTGTCCATAACGACGAGATTCTGCTTGAACTGCCCTCCGGCACGGAGAAACAACGCATCGAAGCCATTTTTGGCAAGTCCGGCGGCAAATCCTATACAGGTCAGTTTGTGGATGTTGCTACAGACACGGAACTGGTTTCCATACGCGGTTTTATAGGTAAACCTGAAGCCGCAACCAAGAATGCCCAGCAGTACTTCTTTGTCAATGGCCGTTATATGCGCCATCCGTACTTTCACAAAGCCATTATGACGGCATATTCGGGAATGCTGACCGGCGAAACCAATCCGTCCTACTTCATTTATTTCGATGTGGCGCCTGAGACAATCGATGTAAATATCCATCCGACCAAAACAGAGATAAAGTTCCGGGACGAACAGATGATTTTCCAGATTCTCATGGCGGCTGTTCGTGAGTCTTTGGGCAAGTTCAACCTGACGCCTTCTTTGGACTTTAACCGAGACGGAGAAATTGAAATGCCGCTTGGCGACCTTGATGCCTCCAAACCGCACGTTGTGTTCGACCCGAACTACAATCCTTTCCGGACATCCAAATATGAAGGAGGAACCAGAGGAAAGGAACGGACCGTCTCTAACTGGGAAAAACTGTATGCCGTGCCGGAAAGACCGGTTGTACCGGTTAATCAGGACCAGCCTGCGGTGCTTTTTGACACACCGATAGCCGACCTTACACCTTATAAATATAATAAGTACCTGCTTCTGCCTTCAACCGCAGGATTGTTACTTGTTCATTATCGTCGTGCACACATTAAAGTGCTTTACGAACAGTATATTGGCCAGCTTAGTGCCGGAAAAGGCGTTTCGCAGCAACTCCTGTTCCCGGAAGTGGTGGATTTGTCTCCTGACGACATGGTGCTGCTTGCTGCCATTGCGGATGAATTGCGGTTTGTGGGATTTGAGTTGGAGCAGTTCAGTAAAACGGCATATTCTGTATCCGGTGTGCCGGCGTTGCTGAATGCTCAGGATGTTCAAACGGCTTTGACGAATATTTTGCATGCTGTACGTGAAACAGGTGCATCCGCTACTGACCGATGGCGCAGACAGATTGCTTTGGCGTTAGCCAAGGATACGGCCATCCCCTATTCCAAGACACTGACCGACGAAGAGGCGAAGCATTTGCTGGACAGGCTCTTTGCGTTGCCGGATTACCGCCTTACTCCTGACGGAAAAACCATCTGTGTCCTTCTTTCTGACACCGACCTTGCGCGCAAATTTGAATAAAAAATCAATATTTTGCACGTTCTTCTTGCATATTTGCAAAAAAAGCAGTACTTTTGTCGGCTAATAATGTTATTATGAGGAAGTTTATCATTTTTTCAATAGTAGGAATACTTGCCGGAATATTGGCAGGTTGTAGCAATAATACGTACTCCTCGGATCTTAAAGCGGAGAAGAAACTGATTGAAGATTACATAGCACGTCAGGGGATTCACGTCATTTACGATTTGCCGGCTGACTCTGTTGAATGGCCTGAGAAAGACTATTATCAGGTTAACGGCTATGATTATCTGTACTTCCATCTCACGCATCGCGGCAGTCCGTTCCACATCAATGACAAGGGAGATACCATTCGTACCGACTCTGTTATTGCCACGGAAACAGTGGTTATGCGTTATAAGAAATACACCCTTACGGTTAATGCAGACACAGCCGATTACTGGACGACACTGAATAGTGCATACCCTTTGGAATTTACATACTTGACGGACTATACAACCGCTCCTGTGGCTTGGCATGTGGCAGTTGGGCTGATGAAATACAGCGACTCCGAGTGCAAAATCATCTGTCCCAGCAAGCGCGGATTCACGGAGGATGGCAACACGGTTACGCCGTACGGGTATGATTTGAAAATGAAAATCAAAAGATAACGATATGAGTCTGGTTAAAAGTATCTCAGGTATCCGCGGCACCATCGGCGGTCGTGTCGGGGAAGGGCTGAATCCCGTTGACATTGTGCGTTTTACAGCTGCTTATGCCGTTCAGCGTCTGGCATGGCTGGACGGTGAAAAACGTCATGTGAAGCGTGCGGTCGTAGTGGGCAGAGACGCCCGTATTTCCGGTGAAATGGTTGATTTGTTAGTTACAGGAACACTTATCGGCATGGGCTTGGACGTGATTAATATCGGTCTTGCAAGCACGCCGACAACCGAATTGGCTGTTACCGGCGAACAGGCTGTAGGCGGTATTATTTTGACAGCCAGCCATAACCCGAAACAATGGAACGCGCTAAAACTGCTTAATGAACGTGGTGAGTTCCTTAATGACAAAGAGGGGAAGGAAGTGCTTGCCATTGCAGAACGTGAGGACTTTTCCTTTGCCGAAGTGGAGCAACTCGGACACGTTATGCACAAGGATTACCTGCCTTACCACGTGGACAAGGTGCTTGATCTTGAACTGGTGCACCGCGATGCTATCCTGAAGCGTGATTTCACGGTGGCCATTGATTGTGTCAACTCGGTAGGCGGTCTGGCTATTCCGGCTATATTAGAGGCGTTGGGCGTCAAGCATATCATTCGTCTTAATTGCGAACCGACAGGTGACTTTGCCCATAATCCGGAGCCGCTACCACAGCATTTGACCGAGATTAGCGACCTGATGAGAAGCGGCAAGGCGGATGTCGGATTCGTTGTGGATCCGGATGTGGACAGACTGGCGATTATCTGTGAGAACGGCGAGATGTTCGGTGAGGAATATACGCTGGTCAGTGTGGCGGACTATGTGCTCAAGCACACACCTGGCAATAGTTGCAGTAATATGAGTTCCACCCGCGCTTTGAGTGATGTTACCACGCTCTATGGCGGTACGTATTCGGCTTCAGCGGTCGGTGAAGTGAATGTGGTGGAAGAGATGAAACGCACGAATGCCATAATCGGCGGCGAGGGGAACGGTGGAGTCATTTATCCGGCTTCACACTATGGTCGTGACGCCCTCGTGGGAATAGGTCTGTTCCTCAGCAGTCTTGCAGAAAAGGGCTGCACCGTCAGCGAACTGCGTGCCACATTCCCGAACTACTCAATTTCGAAGAACCGCATTGATTTGAAGCCTGATATGGATGTGGATGCCATTCTGTCGCATGTGAAGGATGTTTTCAAGAACGAACGCATCAATGACCGTGACGGGGTAAAAATAGATTTTCCTAACGGCTGGGTACACTTGCGCAAATCGAATACAGAGCCTATCATCCGTGTCTATTCAGAGGCTGGAACAATGGAAAAAGCCAATGCATTGGCGCAAAGCGTGATTGACGAAGTATGGAAATTCTGCTGACAAACGATGACGGTTGGGGGGCACAGGGAATTGTGCTGCTTGCCAAACTGATGACGCAGTTAGGGCATGTAACGGTTGTGGCGCCTGACGGACCGCGCAGCAGTTACTCGAACTGTATTTCTATGGGCAAGCCGATGACGATGGACAGAATCGACTTGTCGGATGACAGCCGTTTCTCCATTGCAGAAAAGCGGCAGATAGATGTCTATGTCACCAACGGCACACCGTCAGACTGCGTCAAACTGGCGCTTAACGTGCTTTTTAACGACCAGCCTGAACGTATTGACTTGCTCGTCAGCGGTATCAATCACGGCTCAAATGCTTCTATCAACGTCGTTTATTCGGGTACGATGGGCGCTTGTTTTACCGGCTGTGAACATAATATAAAAGGTATCGGTTTCTCCATTTACGACAATTACCAACCGACAGACCTTTCATACTTTGAACCGTATATTGTGGAGCTTTGCCGCCACTTGCTGGATTGTCCGTGGAGACGCGGATTGGCTTATAACGTCAATGCTCCGAAAGGACCGCTTAAAGGCATCAAATGGACGCGCCAATGCGCAGGACACTGGGAGAAGGAAATCCGAACCGTAATCAATGAACAAGGCGAAAAGGAATACTGGATTACCGGTGAGTTTGTCAATGAAGAGCCTAATGCCGAAGATACGGACGAATGGGCTGTTGCCAACGGCTATATTTCCGTGCAGCCATGCAATGTCGATATGACGGACTATGCATCCCTCTAACGATGGCTCGCTTTGACAAATATTGGATTGGAATAGTGCTCGGCTTGTTGATGCCGGCACTTTTTATGATATTTTATATTGACCATTTTAATCTTTGGTACACCTTCAAGACCTTCGGCTGGGGACTTAGCATGACATTTAGCAAGTTGCTGCAAGTCAGCGTCTTTCCCAACCTTGCATTGGTGTTTGTGTTCTATACAACCGACTCATGGCGGCTGAGCAAAGGGGTACTTTTCGGTGCTTTTCCCTATATTATTGCCGCTATTGCACTAACATTCTAATGTGCTTGGCAGCTGTTTCGGCGGCTGAATGTGTGCCCAGTAACGACTGAATATGCTTGTATTCCGCAAGCATGTTTTTTGTATATGAACTGTCTGTCAGCAGTTTGTGCAACTCGCGGCGGATATTGCTGACGGAAAACTTGGGACCGATGGCTTCGTAGATTACTTCCTTGCCGGCGATGATGTTCACCAATGTGAACTGCTTCAGTTTGAAAATAAACGGACGCAGCCATCCCAGCCAGCGGCTTAGGATAATCCGGTAAATTGCTGTTTGCGGACACCCTAACAAGGCGGCTTCCAATGTCGCTGTTCCGGATGTGACTAATGCTACCTTGGCACGGGAAAGCAGGCTCCATGTGTCCCGCGTAACGGATACATTGTCCGCCATGTATGGCTGATAGAAAGACTCTTCCAATCCGGGTGCGGCAGCAATGACTATCGGATAGTTATAGTCCTGGGCTGCCTTGAGCATTTTCGTCAGGCAGTTCCGAATTTCGTTCTTCCTGCTTCCCGGCAGCAAGGCGATAATATCTTTCCGTTTTATGACTGGTTGTGATGCCTGCCATTTGGCAACCGCTTCTGCTGTCGGATTGCCGATATAACGGCATTTGTAGCCGAATTTAGCATAAAAGTCCGGCTCAAAGGGGAAAATTCCTAACACTTCGTCGCAGAGTTTGGCAATCTTGTGAATGCGTTTGGTTTTCCACGCCCATACTTTCGGCGGAATATAATAGGCAATCTTCGTATCCGGCAAGTGCTTGCGGGCGAACTCCGCCATTTTCAGGTTGAATGACGGGTAGTCCACCAGTATCAGCATATCAGGCCGTTCTTTAAGTAATGCCTGTTCGGCTATGCGGAAGTTCTGTTTTATTTGTCGGATGTTGCACAAAATGGCCCAAACGCCCATAAACGCCATCTTTGTGTAGTCCTGATAGCCTTTTAGCCCTTGTGCGCGCATCAACGGACCGCCCAAACCGGCAAACTGCGCAGCATTATCCTGTTCGCGTAATGCTGCCATCAAAGTTGCCGCATGGGCGTCTCCGGATGCTTCACCAACAATCAGAAAGTACTTCATTCTCAATCTTATTCGGGCATCATCACCACCTCAAAGACATTTCCTGATTCAACCAGTTTGCGCAAGGTTTTTTGTACTGTTTCTGCCGTAATGGATTCAACAGCAGCCTTGTAATCCGCCACCAGATTGATATCAAAATGATAGTATTCATCCAGCGCATTCAGCCACCAGCCGTTATTCTCAAGGTCTTCTTCAAAGTCTTTGAGCATGGACTCTTTCGCCTTGCGCAAGTCGTCGGCACGTGGCCCTTCCTTGACAATGGTCTGTATTTCCTCGTGAATGATTTCCATAAGGCGTCCCTGCTTGTCGGGGTCGGTATCAAATTGCATCAGCAGATATGCCATATCTACCGGCTGACGGCGCATTCCGCCTGCTGTTCCGACACCATACGAACCACCCTCGCGCTCACGAATGGACTCCAGATACCGAATATCCAACACGCGTCCTATAACCTCCATATTCAAATCGTTTTCCAACGAATATGGAATATCATAAGACGTGTATTGAATGCGGTTGGTGGCGGTATTGATTTGCATTTGACGAGTGAAATAGTTCTTTTGTTCGCCTTTCGGAACACGAATGTTGCAGTCACGGAAAGACTCCTGTTTCTTGGTCGTTTTCAGTCCGCCAAGCCACTTGCATACAAGTTGCTTCAACTGTGAATTCGCGGGATTCACATTGCCGACAATGAGGAACGTGAAGTCTGCCGGATTGGCGAAACGGTCTGCATAAATGCTCATTATCCGATCCAGAGAAACATGCGTCAAGGTCTCGTTATTGAGTAAAATTACGCGCTCTGAATGGTTGCTGCTCATCATTGAAACCGAGTCGCGGAAAATGGCTTTATGGTTTTTGTCCTTGTTTGCCAACTGGTTTTCCAGCATATTCATCAGCGTTTGGTAAGCAGCTTCGTCGCGACGCGGAGCCGTGAAACCGAGATATATCAGTTTCAACAGGGTCTCAAAGTCTTTGACGGATGACGAACCGCTGACAGATTCTGAATAACTGCCCAACGAAACATTTATGTTTACCGTTTTGCCCGACAAGGCTTTTTGCAGGTCGGTGTATGAGAAGTCGCCGATTCCCATGAATGCCATGACATCCGTCGTCAACAATGCAGACGGCAGGTCTTCTGTTTCCAGCAGCGATGTGCCGCCTTCCGAATACGCGTAAAGCTGTATTTCGTCTTTCTTGAATTCGGTCGGTTTGAAGATGACACGAATACCGTTTTTCAGTATCCATTCGGTCGTTCCAAGGTCCTTGTTGGTTTTAACCTTGCGTACAGCACCTGCTTTCGGGGCTTTCTTTACCAGTTCAGTATCAATCACCTCCTCTTCCGGCGCCTCAATCTCCATATTCTGGACGTCCTTCAGAATAGCCAGAACGGTTGCTTCGTCGGGAATGTTCACGCCTTCTTTCTCAGGCCCCGTAATGGCGATCCCCGGGTTGGGTAGGATATAATCGGACGCAATCTTGTTCAGGGGAGCCAAATCAATTTCCGGCAATGCCTGTTTTACAAAATTGTACTCCCACTCAATACCCGGAATACATTCGTGGCGGGTGAAGTTGCGGATATATTCGCGTGCAAGTTCCTGATTCTTGCGGGTGTCGCGTTCGTTGTACCATTTCTCGTAGTTGTTGAGTTCCTCGGTTTTCGCGAGTTCCAGTTCGGCTTGGGTAAATCCGTAGCGGCGCATCTTCTCCAGTTGTATCATCAAATCGCGCAAAGCATCGGTCTCGCGGCCTTCTTTAGGCACACAGACGGCCTTAAAGTCCTCACGCAACTTGAATGGTGCGTAGTAGAACGTCCTCATGCCAACCATAGATGCATCCGGCTGTAAAGTCAGTTCGGTAAAGCGTTTTGAAAGCATTTGGCGGATTAGGCTGTGTACGATGTTCAGCGTGTATTCGACTTGTGTGCCACGAATCATTTCGGGCAGTTGCTCACGCAGATATTCGACAGAAATCTGTGTTTGCTGCGCCTCGGGGTCTGTTGCGATGGCAACAACCGGTTGGGGGTTGAAATCAACCGTATAGAGCGGCCGTTCGCCACGGTTGGCACGTTCCGGTACATCTGCCCACAAGGCTTTTATCTTTGCTTCGATGGCATCTACATCAATGTCTCCGACCACGATGATAGCCTGATTGTCAGGACCGTACCATTTGTGGTAGTAGTCACGGAGTGCCTGGTATTCAAAATTGTTGATAACTGCCGTGTCGCCTATGATGTCGCGCTTGCCGTATTGTGAGTTTGGATAGAGTTTCGCCTTGATTTTGTTATTCATGCGTCCGTTAGCGTTATTGCGGGTACGCCATTCTTCGCGGATAACGCCACGCTCTGCGTCAATCTCGTCGGGCAGCAACAGCAGTCCGCATGCCCAGTCATGCATAACAAGCAGTGCTGAATCGATAATCCCCTCGCGAATGGTAGGCACGTCGGAAAGGCGGTAAACGGTCTCGTCAATGGAGGTGTAGGCATTGATGTTCCCGCCGAAGTTCACGCCGATAGACTCGAAGTAATTGATTATTCCCTTCCCCGGGAAATGTTGCGTTCCGTTAAACGCCATATGTTCGAGGAAGTGTGCCAGTCCGTTTTGGTGGTCTTCTTCTAGAACAGCCCCTACAGCCTGTGCGATATGGAAATCGCAGCGTTGCTTGGGTTGTTCGTTGTGACGGATGTAATAGGTCAGTCCGTTGTCTAATTTTCCGACACGAATTGCCGAATCAACAGGCACTTTAATTAGTTCCTGTGCCGAAACTGTTACCGCGCACAGAATAAAGGCGATACTAAATACAATCTTTTTCATACATTTATGAATTAACAGGTTTATTTTCGGTGTTTTCTTTCTTTTTGGTGGTTCTTCTTTTGGACTTTGCGGCATTTTCGGCAGCATTGGCAGCGGCATTCGCCTCCATGATTTCATCGCCACGGCTTTTCCACGGACGCGGTCCGAGAATGCGTTCCACATCTTCGTGCGTGATAACCTCGCGCTCAATAAGCAGGTTCGCTAACGCATGATGCCCTTCTTCGTTGTCCTTCAAAATTTGCCGTGCACGCTGCATCTGCTCGGAAATAATACGGGCAGATTCCTTGTCGATTATTTCTGCGGTTTTCTCCGAATAGGGCTTGGTGAAACCATATTCGTAGCGGCCGGTGGAATCGTAGAAGCTGACATCTTTCAATTGGTCGGACATGCCATAGTAAGCGACCATTGCATACGCCTGTTTGGTTGCCCGTTCGAGGTCATTGAGCGCACCGGTAGAGGTTTGTTGGAGGAATAATTGTTCGGCAGCACGGCCTCCCAGCAAGGAACAGAGTTCGTCCAATATATGTTCCTCGTTGGTCAGTTGGCGTTCTTCGGGCAGATACCATGCCGCACCGAGTGCCATTCCGCGGGGAACAATCGTCACTTTCACCAGCGGATTCGCCCAACGCAGCATCCATGAGATAGTGGCATGACCGGCTTCGTGGAAAGCAATCGAGCGTTTTTCCTCCTCTGTCATGATTTTTGTCTTGCGCTCCAAACCGCCTACAATGCGGTCAACGGCATCCATAAAGTCCTGTTTGCCGACTTTCTTGTGGTTGTTGCGGGCGGCAATCAAAGCCGCCTCATTGCATACATTGGCTATATCCGCACCGGAAAATCCGGGTGTCTGTTTCGCCAGAAAATCGATATCCAGCGACGCATCTAACTTCAGCGGACGCAGATGCACGCCGAAAATCTCTTTACGCTCCTGCAAGTCAGGCAGTTCCACATGGATTTGCCGGTCAAAACGTCCTGCACGCAGCAAAGCCGAATCCAGTACATCCGCACGGTTAGTTGCTGCAAGAATAATGACACCCGAGTTCGTGCCGAAGCCGTCCATTTCGGTCAGCAGTTGGTTGAGTGTCGATTCGCGTTCGTCGTTTCCTCCGGTCATGATATTCTTGCCGCGGGCACGTCCCACTGCATCAATTTCGTCGATAAAGATAATTGCGGGCTTGCTCCGACACCGACAAACATCTCCACAAAGTCCGAACCAGACATCGAGAAGAACGGCACATTGGCTTCGCCGGCAACGGCTTTGGCAAGCAGTGTCTTACCCGTTCCCGGAGGGCCTACGAGCAATGCGCCCTTAGGAATCTTACCGCCCAATTCGGTATATTTCTTCGGATTCTTAAGGAACTCGACAATCTCTTCCACTTCTTGTTTGGCACCGGCCAATCCGGCCACATCCTTAAAGGTCACTTTATCCTTTTTCTCTTTGTCAAACAACTGTGCACGTGCTTTGCCGACACCGAAGATGCCGCCTGCAGCACCTGCCATTCCCCGACTCATCCACACAAGGATGAAAATAAACAGTACAAACGGCAGGATATTGATAAGAATAAGGGACCAGTAATCCCGTGACTTGGCGTAACTGACGTCAATTGCCGGTTTGTCGGCGGCGCGGCGTTCTTCGTTCACACCATCTACAAAGTGCGTAAACTCGTCCACGGACGGAATAAGTGCCTTGATACTTCCTTTGGCTTCTTCTCCTTTGGTTACATCGCCGAAAACGATGCCGTAACTCTCACGCCGCACTTTGGCCTTTGTGGTGTTGTCGTCATAGATAATGAGCGACTCAATGGCATCGTTTCGGACATAGGATTGGAACTTGGTGTAACTAAGGTCTTTCTGTGGTCCTTCGTTATCCCTGTTGCCTCCGAACATCCAGGCCGCCAAAAGTCCGAACATGATGAGATAGAAAATCATGCTCAGCCAACTGCGGTTGCGGTTGTTTTTCGGGTCGCGTGGATTTGGCCGGTTGTTGCGTACCGACGGACGCTTATTTTGTTCTGCCATAATCAGTCTTTTATTTCCGTTAATTTGCCGTCCGACCACAGGTTTTCGATGTCATAGAATGCCCGCGGTTCGCGTTGCATGATATGTACAAACACCTGTCCGTAGTCCATTGCAATCCACTCGGCGTTTTCCTGTCCGGCAACGGTAAGTGGGTGCACATGGGTGGTCGTACGAACGAAGTCGTCCACTTCATCGGCGATGGCGGAAACCTGCGTGTTCGAACCGCCTTCGGCAACAATCATAAACTCTACAGGAGCTTCTTTTACTTTGCGCAAGTCAATGCTGACAATGTGCTGTCCTTTCTTGTTCTGGATACCTTCAATGATAGTATCCACTAATTTCTTTGTTGTTATCTCTTTCATAATCTTCAAATCTCCCAATTTTCAAATTTTCAAATCTCCCAATCTTCAAATCAGAACAGATATCCCATCTTCACATAGAAATTTGCCCATTTCTGGTTGTCCTGTTTGTCAATCGGCATCGCCCAGTCGCAGGACAGAACAAAGTTCTCGTTCATACCGACTTTGAGTCCGAGACCGGCACACATGTGCGGCATATAAATATCCTTGTCGTTGGTGGAAAAGTAATCCTCATACTTGTCTCCGGCGGCTTCCATGCTTGCCTTCAGGGATGTAAACTGCCCGTCGGTATGCAGGCTCACAAGATCGTCAAGTTTATACG
This sequence comes from Paludibacteraceae bacterium, assembly GCA_905233415.1. Lineage (GTDB taxonomy): Bacteria > Bacteroidota > Bacteroidia > Bacteroidales > Paludibacteraceae > Colicola. The sequence goes on along the minus strand of CAJOEX010000036.1, from coordinate 6,975 downwards.
GTTGCGTGATGACTCCGAGGTCGAAGAACGGATTCAAACCGACATAGAAGTGCTGGTGACCGATGTCGAAATTCACGATGCGGAAACGGAACTCCACATTCGCAAAGGCAAAGCCGTTGGCAAGAATGCGGTTCGCCATCATACCGCGGACCGAATTGCCGCCGCCGAGTCCTTCGTAATAGACGCGCTGGATAAAGAGCGCGTTCATGTAGTTGTTCATATAGAACGGCGATTTGCCCGCGATATTGTTCTGCGTGCCGAGACGATAGGCGAAAGTGATGCGGTTGATGCCGTTCTTGTCCTTGAAGCAAGGCACATAGTGCCGGAACGTGAAGTTGAACTGCAAATGGTTGTAACCGGCACTTGCCTGATTGCCGTACTTGGCATTAAATGCCGCCGAATAAGTGAAGAAGGCGTCCGTGTAGATTCCTTTGTTCGGTCCCTGCCGTTTGTCGCGAGTGTCGTATGTGATACCTGCACGCAGATAGGGATGCCAGCCGCCGTTCATTTCGTCCTCACCAATCAGTCCCCATGTCTTGTATTTGTCGTACAGCAGCGGAGCATTCGGGTCAAGCGGTTTCTGCTCATAGTGTTTCTTTTCAGGGTCAAACTCGTCCTTACCGTTGAGCATTTTGATGTCACAATCGTCAATAATATAGCCCAACACACCTAATCCGGCATTCCATTTCAGGTCTTTGTAAATGGTTCCTTCAATATCACCCGCCACACGAATAAGGTCGCGTTTGTATTTGTAGAACACGCGGGTTTGATACATGGCGGTATCCATCTTTTCGGGGTTCTTGGACCAGTCATGCAGTCTGTAGTTATACTTGCTCTGATACCCGTTGAATCCGTAGAAATCGCACATCGCGTCCGGCAGATACGTCGCATCCAATGTCAGCCGGTAGCCCGGAATAAGGTACTTCGAGTCATAGTTGAAGCGGAAGATTCCGTGGTGCTTGGTTGTATAGGCCGCCTCTAAATACAGCGAATGGATATATTCGGGGTATTGGCTTCCGTCGCCGTAGTAATACACATTCGTCAGTACACCGCCCTGAAAACCATAATCTGCATCGTATGCTACAGACGGCAGAATACCGAAGTTCCAGCCTGTTTTGATTTTCCGTCCGAGCGAATCCACTTCCTGCGGTTTCTTTTGTTTCTTCGGCTGTTTGACTGACAGCTCAGAATTTGTGGAATTGGCTGCTTGCGGTTTCTGTTGTTTTTTCGCCGCAACAGGCAGCACCAGCATGACCGCCAATACAAGAGTAACAAGTTTTTTCATATCGTTAAATCATTAAACTATTTCAATATAAACGCTATCGCCACACCAAGATAAGTGCCGATGGCATAACCTACCAGACCGATGACAATACCGGAAATAAGCACTTTCTTGTTCTTCATCGCACCCACTACCGGCGGCACAAACGGCGGCGAACAGAGTAGTGCAATCTGGCTGACGCAGAACAGGTCTCCGCTCACTTTCGCAATCCGGCAGAAAATCAGGTGCAGACTTGCCGCAATTACCATTACCCACAGCACGAACAGCCCGATCATCAGCGAACCGCCGTTGACGCTGTGAATGTCAAACAGCGATGCCACAATAACCGAGAATATGAGGATAAAGAACATACCGAGTTCAAAGGTCTTGGGCAGTTCGCGCACTTTCTTGAAGAACGACGCGATTATCGAAAGCGTTGTGATGGTCAGGATAATCACCAGTTCATTCAGTTTGCCCGTCAACCACAGCGCCAAACCGGCTCCGATAGCGAGAAAGACGATGCTCAATCCCAATCCGGCAAACATACCGCCCACGTTTTTTTTGTCAAACATACCGCGGTAGTTCTCCACATCCTTCGACTCCACGTTGTCGTCGGTGCGGCCTTTCTTGGTCACATCCTGATAGGGGAGTACTTTGCGGAATACTTTGTACCCGCCTCCGATAATGAAGAATATGTAGGGTGTCGTAAATACCATCTCAAACGCCAGCACAATCGCCATAACGGTCTTGTCCACGCCCAACGATGCGCCCAAAGCGTTAAAGTTCATCGTTCCGCCTGTATAGATTCCGGTCATCATGGCGGCGATATTATGAAACTCCGGAATGTCCGGCCTGCGGAAGATAAAATACCCGCTGATAACCGCTACCAGTACGGCAGTAATCCCCCCAACTAATGACCAGATGGTTTTCGGCAACGCCTTGGTCCACAGCTTGAAATCGCAGTTGAACAGCATCAGCGGAATGGCTAATGGCACAGCTATGGACATAATCGTCGATTGCAGCTTGCCGAAAGAGATTGCTGCCGTCGTTTCCGGCTCAAAATGAACAAATCCCGTCAGGGCAAAGATGATGCCTACCGCATAGGCGGCAACGACGGTCCCGATTTTCTGCATCCAGGTCCAGCGCTTGAAGCACTCGATAATAATCACCGGTACCAGCACATACAACGCAATAATAATGTACGCTCTTATCATTTGTTTTCTTTATTTATGTTATCCTTTTTCCCGCGGAACACCCGCAATTGATAAATATATTCTTGCAAAAACATCCAGAACGGCAGCGTGATAAACAGGTTCAGCGGCAGGAAAACCGTCTGCCACACATACTGCACCGAATTATGAAACGCCGGGTCTTTCACTTTCCACCGAATCAGCAGCCACATTCCCCACAGCGGGATTGTCAGCGCCGCGCTCACTAAAAACAGTGGCGACAGCAATACAAGGAAGATGAACAGCGCCCAATGCGGAATGCGGTGGCGTTTGAACTTGTCAAATGGAGCAGGGGGATTTTCACGCAGCTTGGCGAGGTTTTCCTCATAATGCTCGTCGTCCGGCACCCAGATAATCTGTTCGCGCATCCGCTGGGTCAGCTCGTCACGCAAAGCCAGAATCAACTGCGGGCGTTCCAAATCTCCATGCGCTTTCGCAAACTCCGTTACATTGATGGGCTTGCCGATATTCACAGTCAGGCTGTCCCACAAATGATAGTAATCGCCGTATTCCAGTCCTACTGGCACGATATAGATCGGTTTCTCGGCACCGAATTCATCATTTGCCCGCAGCGCAATCCGGAAAATGCCTTTGCTCAACGGCAGCAGAGAGTGCATCGGGCGGTGTGTGCCTTCCGGCAGAATGCAGAACGGCACACCGTCGCGCAGCGTCTCTACCGCATTGTCCATTGTTTCGTCATTGTGACGGACTTCGTCCAAACCGTCGCGCACGCGACGAATCGGCATGATTTTCAGCCAGTTGAGCAGTTTTGCCTGTTTCGGATTGCGGAAGATGTCCGCCCGTGCCACAAACACCTTGCGTTTGCGGTCAATACCCAGTACCGCCATCGCATCACACAGGGCGTTGGTATGGTTGGGTGCAAAAATAACCGCACCGTCTGTCGGGATATTCTCTTTTCCGAGGTACTGGATATGTCGGTACGAATGACGGAACATCCAGTCCACATACGGCCGGAGGAATGAATATAGTTTGTTTTTGTCTTGTACTTTTGCCATTGGTTTGGTATTTGATTCGGTATTTTGCGCACAAATAGCCTGCAAAATTACTACAAAAATTTGGAATAAACAAGGATTTGTGGCAAAAAAAGCAAATTTATTTGGGTTTAGTACCACCAAGCCTTGTTATTCGCACAAGGGTGCGAACTCTTTTTGGGGTCCAGTTCAGCAGGCGGTGTCCGAAAGTAGAGCAAATTTTTGAAGTGCCCCAAAAAATGGCATAAAAATTCCTTTTGCTTGCAAAGAATGTTTTTTTTTCTGTTTTTTGTCTTCCACCTCTCCCTTTCTATTGGTCACATAGCCGACAGGCTATAGGGTAGCGATGTACAGGGTAGGAGCGACTGCCAAATATCCTTATTTTTTCCTTGCCTGCGACGAAACATTCACGTAAGAAACACGATAGATTTACGTTAGATTTACGATACATTGACGATAGATTGTAAGAACGCAACAAGAATGGTTTGATATTTTATTTAATACTCACATAAACACAAAAAAAGTGTGCCAACTTAACATTGACACACTCTCGTATTCGGCTTATATAAGCGTTGTCTATCTTACTTCAGCTCTGCCAAGTACTTAATGGTGCGAACCATTTGGCTGGTGTAGCTGTTCTCGTTGTCGTACCAGCTTACAACCTGAACTTGGAAGGTATCTTCGTCAATCTTGGCAACCATGGTTTGTGTTGCGTCGAACAACGAACCAAAGCGCATACCGATTACATCGCTGGAAACGATTTCGTCCTCGGTATAACCGAAGCTCTCGGTTTGAGCGGCCTTCATAGCAGCGTTGATACCCTCTTTGGTGATGTCTTTACCCTTAACAACTGCAACCAGGATAGTGGTAGAGCCGGTCGGAGTCGGAACGCGTTGTGCGCTACCGATAAGTTTGCCGTTCAGTTCAGGAATTACCAGACCGATAGCCTTTGCAGCACCGGTGCTGTTCGGAACGATGTTCTGTGCACCTGCACGGCTACGACGGAGGTCACCTTTGCGTTGCGGGCCGTCGAGAATCATCTGGTCGCCTGTGTAAGCGTGAATGGTTGACATGATACCGCTTTGAATCGGAGCGTATTTGTGCAGAGCAGCTGCCATCGGAGCAAGGCAGTTGGTGGTGCAGGAAGCAGCCGAAATAACGGTGTCGGCAGGAGTCAGAGTCTTGTGGTTTACATTGTAAACGATGGTCGGGAGGTCATTGCCTGCAGGAGCAGAAATAACGACTTTCTTTGCGCCGGCTTGGATGTGAGCGGAAGCTTTTGCTTTGCTGGTATAGAAACCTGTGCACTCCAAAACTACATCAATACCGAGTTTGCCCCACGGCAGTTCAGCTGCGTTCGGCATAGCGTAGATGGTAATTTCCTTACCGTCAACGGTAATCGAACCCGGAGTAACAACGGTCTTGCCGTCTTCTGCCAGAACAGCGTCTTTGTAAGCAACAGTGTGTTTGCCTTCACCGAATTTGCCGGCGAAACCACCTTGAGCGGTGTCATACTTAAGAAGATGAGCCAACATCTTCGGGCTGGTCAAGTCGTTGATAGCAACTACTTCGTAACCCTCTGCTTCAAACATCTGACGGAAAGCCAGACGACCAATACGGCCAAAACCGTTAATAGCAACTTTTGTCATAATAGTAATAGATAATTTTTAAGATTGTTTTTTATATTGTTTTTACTTTATTTCAAAACCGACGACAAAATTACAAAAAAAACTTCGAACGCAAAAGAAAATACGTCTTTTTCTTAATTTTGCTACTTTTAAGTTACAATCATCTAAATCGTAAATCGTCAAATCGTAAATGATGTCATTTTCTTCCGAAATCTGCAGGAATTTCACCCCAAAGGGTTGTTTCCCATTTGCGAATTTCGGTCGTCCAGGTATTTTTACGGAGCCAGTCTTCGGCTTTGCGAACCATGAAGAACAGCTCCTGATTTTCGGCGTTCCATTGGATTTTGCTTTTGCATGTCTTTTGCCTTACCCAGGCCAAAGCGGTCACAGAGTCGGTATAAAGAACCCAGGGCAGATTGTATTTTTTCAAATACGCCAACCCAAGCACCAACGCAAGGAATTCACCGATGTTGTTTGTCCCTTGTATAAACGGTCCGCGGCGGAAAACCTCCGTGCCGGTATCCGCCACGACACCGCGAAATTCCAATACGCCCGGATTACCGCTACAGGCGGCATCCACAGCCAATGCAGGAAGAGTAGGCTTATTCATATATTCCTATCTTATATGCTCTTGTCTCTCCGTTCTCCAATTCTTCAAAGACAATGTAGATACCTTGGTTCGGCCTTGTTTGAAGAATGCGTCCCATCGGGTCGTACAGCGTTGTTGAGCGCACTTTAGCCGGTTGGGTACTTTCATCGCGACTCGGTTGCACATCATCAAATGCCTGCTCGCAGGTTGTAAGCGTCTTTCCGTCTGTTGTGACAAGTTGGCAATAATACAATCCGGGCAATCCTTCCGGACGATAGAGACTCTGTTTCGTCTCGCCCGCCATCATCAAGCCGTTCTCATACCATTGATATGTGACAAACAGATTATCCGCATTGCTCACGAACAGCACATCCGTCCACTTGCGGTACATGACACCTCCCAAAGCGACGGAGAATTGAACCGGAACAACCTGATTGCAGGAATAGCCTTTTGTTCCGATTGTTACTACCGCCGAATAGTCACCGGCAACTAATTCCGCAGCACGGGTAAATACTATGTCTGAACCAACTATGGAGCCGATGTAGTTATTTGTTCCAATGGCGATATCAATCGAATCGGCTACGCCCGTTGTTCCGGTGAACGGAATACGTATCGTACTTTCGTCATCACATGTAACCGCCATTGTTCCGATGGAAATCTTCGGAAGTTCAATACCGGTCAGGAATAGCGTGTCTTTGACGTTGAGCGGGTTGGTGTACGTGTCTGTTCCCACTTTTGCTGTATAATAGGCTCCGGTAAGCGGCCAGAAGTAACTGTCACCTTCACATACTGTTGCGTATTCTTTATTGCAACTCAATGTGGATGGAGCAGTGTACGTATCCGTAACAGGTGAGCAGGGATCACCCAGGAACTCTAACGATAGAGTAGAGTATGTGTCAGTCCATCTGCAGGGATAGCAGCAATGCTGAAGGCCTGCGGGCTGGAGTATGAACCTGCCGCTATAGTCTGTGACTTACCGCTTTCCGCATCGGTAATAACAAGGTCACCTATACCGGAGTCAAAGCTGACCACACCGTTAAGCGTGAAGGTCGTCTCACCACAAGCAGGGGTAGTCGGAGTCTTGCCGGTAACTACGATATTGGCCGAGTTGGGGGTGGTAGGCGCATTGTACGTATCCGTAACAGGTGAGCAGGGATCACCAAGGAACTCTAACGATAGAGTATGTGTCAGTCCATCTGCAGGGATAGCAGCAATGCTGAAGGCCTGCGGGCTGGAGTATGAACCTGCCGCTATAGTCTGTGACTTACCGCTTTCC
>CAJOEX010000035.1 GCA_905233415.1 Paludibacteraceae bacterium | reverse complement strand
TGTTGACGGAATGCTTGCGTCATCCGTCCAACGTGCGAACTTGAATCCGCTTGCCGGCTTGCATGTGATGGTAACCGTTGTTCCGTTTGCGAAGAAGCCGACGTCCTCAAACTCGTCATCACCGGCTTTGAGCGTGAAGTGTGCTGTACCTTCTTGTACGGGCTTGACAGTCAACTTTGGCAGCGGCGTGAATACGATATCGTTTTTGTATGGGTTATCTGTATTCTTGTCTGCCACATCGTCGTTGCTGTTGATATGCAGTTTGCCTTCTTCCTCAATAATATCAACTGGTGTCACAGAGCAGTATTTGTATTCGACAGCTTTCCAGTTGCCGAGTGTGGCGTCAGAAGCGCCTTTCGCCGTGACGTTCGCGCCTGTGATAATCAGTTTATTGGTCTGCCAGCCTACCAAACTGAAGTCTGTACCCTTAAACTCAGCTGTCAGGCCGATAATCTCCATATCAGCGTCGGAAATCGCTACTTGGTCTGATACGCTCAGTTTCGGATTGTCTGTACCGGCTTGGAAGATGACTAATTTCTTGCCGTATATAAGTATGCCGTTGAAATGCGGATTACTCGTAATCTTGCAGTTGCCGTTAACGAGGATGTTCAAATCCAACGCTTCGTCTGCTCCTGCCTTGATACCGCCTACGCTCGTTTGTATTTCCACTGCGTTTAGGGTCAGGGTATTCGTAGTCGGGTCAAAGACTGCCGTACCGTCGTTCTTGATGTTGGTGTTGTTGTCTTTGGTCATAGTCAGTTTGCTGGAACTGAACTGCACGTCGCCAATATATACATCATAGAATTTGAAGTTCGGGTCTTGCTCAAAGAAGGCGGTATAGGTTTTGTCCTCTGTTACGGTAATCGTGCGGACAGCACTCGTCACTCCGTCATCCCATTTTACAAACTTATAGCCTTCGGCTGCTTCGGCGAATAGCATGACTGTGGTGTTTTCTGCACGCTTGACAGTGGTCACACCACCGGGCAGCGTAGCAGTACCCCAAGTGTCTTGTCCGTCAGCCACTTTCACGGTAATGGTGTACATCGGTACAGGCGGAACAGTACTGAATACCGAAAGAAGTTGGTACTTCTTCACATCAACTGGCAGTACGCCGGCATCAAAGGTGCTTACGCGCCACGTTGTCTCGGTGTCAAACAGGAACAACTCCTCTGTCTGACTGTCGTAACACATCGCAGTATAGGCTGTGCCGGTGATGTTCACCCCCTTCAAGTCGCCGATAGTGCCTATCGTCATCACATCTCCTTCCACACTGATGGTGCACAACTGCTCGTAGCCCACATAGTTCATTGCGGCATAGAGTGTGCCGTCTCCTGCGTAGGCAAGTGCTATAACGGCATAACCGCTCGGAATAGGACATACCTCGGTAATGACGCCGTCCAAACCAATTCTCGCCCAAGACGCTTCATAGTCGGATGTACGGGTACATGAGCCGTAGAAGCACTCGTCTTCGTAGCTATAGACGATATCGTCGAACTGTATAAAGTCCGTGTTGTCCTCAACCACTTTCTCGAAAGCACCTAAAGTTTCTCCGTCAAACGAAGCCTTGAACATATTGATTTTGTCTCCCACTGTGGGTTGCTCGATAAAGTAGAAGTATCCGTCCGCATAGGTCGAGCAGAGCAGGTCGCTACCCGATGAAACCGGGAGCGTAGCTATTTTAGGATAGATGTCGAAGAACTTGTCCTCATACTTAAACAGTTGATATTCCATCAGGGAGCTGTTATAAGATACTGCATACCACTGTGTTTCGGTCTTGACATCTATACCGAATCGCGCAACAAATTCCTTGCTGCCGCCTGCAGTAGTGACATCGACTGTCCGCTTGGGGTTATAGGGATTAAAATTGTCTTTCCAGCATACAAAGTGCCAGCCTTCAATAGGTTCTGCCGTCATGGTGATGGTCTTGTCCTCCGTGAATACATACGGATTGGTTACTGCCTTCCCATCCACCTCAAACGTCACACTTCCTGTACCTTCTATATCTGCTTTACCAGACGCTATCCATTGGTTTATGGTAAATTTAACCTCGTCCGTTGCTAAATTGTCAGAAGCGTTTAATACTTGATTATGGTCATCGTTCCAATGATGAGCAGCGTCAAGTGCTACAGCGACATCGTTGGTCTTAACCTTTACCGAACCGTTTGCGCCTTTCGCATTAACATTAACCCTGTAGATGTTCAGAAGTGCATCATTCAGATATTCAAACAGTGCGTATTGAGCTGCATCGATGGTCAAAACTGCTTTTTCCGCTTGGGCAGGAGGATAGTATGTGCCCAACAAGTTTGCTATTAGCACGTTGTCACTTAAATCAATACCTCTGCCGTATTGGCTGATAATGTCCAAATCACAACCGTTCAAATCGATTATTGTATTCCCTACAAGATCGAGCACACAACTGGTATAGCCGGAGTTCTTATTTGTCAGCGTGGTTTTTTTACCCGGGTTATCGATCTTAATAGTAATCGGCTTGCCGGTTCCGTCATCTGTTATCTTGATGGCGTGTGTACAATGCGTCACTTCCAATTCCAACTTCTTCAATGTCAATGTGCGTGTGTCGGGATCGTAACTGATTTCGCCGTCTTTAATCGCGCGCAGCCAGCCCTCGTCAATCTTCAAGGTACCGTCAGACAACTGCTCATCGTCAATATAGATAGGATACTTTTCCGTATAAGGAATAAAGTATGTCCGTTCGTAGTTGTAGTTGTAGAACCAATAGTCCACCCCAATAAAATCGTTCTCATACCAAGTGGCCGCTGTTTCAAAGGACGATACGCCGCAATCCTGTTTATTTAAGGTATAGAAGAAACTCCTATCAATCGTGACATGGGCGCAATACACGGTGTATTTTTTTCCTGATGCGTACTCGTTGCTGGCTAAGACAGAGAGGCCTCCTTGTACGGTCAGGTCATACGAATCCACGTAGTTTTGGTCCTTTGCGCATAAAATAGCATTCGATAGCGCAGTACTTCCCATCGCATACACATACAAGGCTGCAAATCCCGTTCCTTCGATAATCAATCCCTTGCCTGCCGCAAAGTGAATAGGTGTGGCATCTGTTACACTGACCCAACTCTCTCCATAGCTTACGCTGATTGTTACCGAGAACCCGCCGTTCGCCGAGGCGTCAATATACAACTGCTTCGTAATCGTTACATTGTCGAATGTCAGCGTGTGTGTCTCTTCGTCGTAACTGAGTGCTCCGGAAGTCAGGCCTGAAGGCTGCCAGTCCTCTACATCTTCGTGGGTTAACTGGTCTGTACCAATCTTAATAATCGCACCATCTGTCAGCGCTGTTGCCTGCGCGGTGAACATAATCGTGCAGCACAACGCTGCCACAAAAGAGAATAATTTTTTCATCACTGTATATGTTTTGTTTGTTTATTTCTCAATCAAAAACTCTACTGATGCAGGGTTGCAACGGGTGCAGGTGACAAACGGATTGTCGCATCTTACTTTGAGCGTCAGTTTGTCGGCAGGAGCCTGCGGATAATCGCAATAGACCTCAATGTCCTGCTCACGGATTTCGTTGAAATGCTCCACGCCGACACGCAGATACACCGCCACTTCGGACGGAAATAGCCGCAAATGTGTCCCGCTTGGCACATGGTGGGTTTTAATGGGCAGCAGGAGCTCTTTTTCCGTAAACTGCTCTGCTGTATAGGTGACTTGTATGTCTTTTTCGGTCACCCTGACGCCCGCAGGCACCGCCAGACTGACGGTTGCCTCCACGGTGTCTTTGATGTCTGCCACAATCAGTTGTTCCGTGTTCACGAAAGCGATTGTGTCAAGTTGTTCTTGTTTGCCGTAAATCATCACCCTGTCCGGCTGGATTTCGGGTGCTCCGAGCAATTGGTACTGTGTAGCCGGAGTAGCTGTTGCCTGCAGATGAACGGGCACTTTTTTACTTTGCTGGCGGTAATAACTGCCGCTGATTTGTTCAGGGGTAACGGTTTGCAGTTTGGTTGTTCCTTGCAAGATGGTTGTAATGCCGTTCCGCAGCAAATCCGCCGGAACAACCACGTTACCGTTGTCGCCTTTGATTTGGGATGACAAATCGGGAGACAGCTCAAGGCTGTGCCCGTAGGCTTTCAGACGTCTTCCTGCGTCGCGCACTTCGATGTAGATTACGTCGGGCAGGGTGTCGCTGAAGAGAATGTCGTCAGGAATACCGCGGTATGTAATCTTTACCGGCAGACTGGCACTTCGCACCGAGTTCATCGCATGGCCATACCAGATAAGTCCTGCCAGTAGCAGGAAGAACACAAACACCAACGATTCACGCAAACTGAACCGCCTCACTATTTGTCCCAATAAATTAGGCATTACTTCTTCTCCTCTTTCGGAGCCTGTTGTGCCTCGTCTGCGGAAACGTAAACGCTTCCCTTGTCAACCTTGATGGTTACATCTTTGGCGATGGTGATGAGCAGGGCGTTGTCCTGCACTTCCTTGATTTCACCGTAGATACCGCCGGCAGTAACCACTTTGTCGCCTTTCTTCATCGCTTCGCGTTGTTTCTGCAGTTCTTTCTGCTTCTTCGTCTGGGGACGAATCATGAAGAAATAGAACACGACGAAGATTAACAACATCATAATCCAGAACGTCCAGGAACTTCCCTGGGGCTGCGCAGCAGCGTCTTGTAAAAGAATTAAATTCAACATAATACTAAAATTTATAATATTTATCCAACTTCCAACAGCGTCAGCGGTCCCGCTTCTCACAGCGCCAGCGGTCTCACAGCGAAGCGGTCTATTTCATCGCCATTGCTTTGAGCAGTTTCCCTTGCCGTTTGAGGTCAAGCAGAATTTCGTTTAGAATACCGTTGACGAACAGATAGCTCTTGTCGCCTGAGTATTCTTTGGCGAGTTCGATATATTCGTTCAGTGTCACTTCAAGTGCGATATCCGGGAAGTACATAAGCTCCGCCAATGCGACCTGCAGAATAACGGTATCCATGAACGCCAAACGGTCTGCATCCCAGTTCTTGAGATGGGCGTGGACGAGTTCCATGGATTCGTCATGGTGCTCGATAGCCTGCATAAGCAGGTCTTGGGCGAAGTTCAATTCGTCTTCGCTGTCAAACATTTGCAGCAATGCCTGGTCGGGACCGTTGGCTTCGCGGAACTGGCGGATGGACTTTACGACGTATGACAGCACAATGTCCAAATCGACAGTCCAGTTCTGGTGGTCAAGAGCAATCTCCAATTCCTCTAGAGCGGATAGCAAATCCTCATTGCCGGGCAGCAGTTCCGTGACAATCTTGCGCCAGATTGCCTTGTCATCTTCGTACGTGCACTCGGGAGCCGCCATGTACGCTTTGTAATAGGGCATGTCGGTCAGCGAGGCGTAAAGATTGGCGAACACAGACTGCCCTGCTTCCCAGCTCAGGTGCTGGTCTGCAATATAGCGGCGCAGCGTCCGGTTCTCGAACAACTGTTTCGCAAAGCGGTTTTCCACAAAACGCCTGTTAGGTTTGTAAGTGATGTGTGTGGCGCGTGAACGGGCTTCGCTTTCCGTGATTTGGTTCTGGGCATAAGTGGTCAGCTCATTCACAAAGTCTAACATCATAAAATACAGATTATACGTGTCCGAGAAGCTTCGGAGCAGTTCCTTCTTGGCAGTGTGGGCGGTTTTGTCACCGCACTGGTTGAAGGCGTACAGCGTTTGTATAACGCGTGTCCGGACAATAGTTCTGTTGATCATGCTGTCATTATCTCTAAATTTCGCGCAAAATTACAAAATAATTTTGATATATGCAAAAAAAGTTGTACTTTTGCACGAATTTTTAAAACTTAATTGTTGATTGACGATGGAAGAACGTAGATTTGAAGACCGCAAAGAGCCGGAAATAGTGTATTCCCGCTCGGTCAAAGCTGGAAAGCGCATTTATTACCTTGATGTAAAAAAAGCGCGCAATGAGGATTTGTATCTCTGCATCACGGAGAGCAAAAAGAAATCAGGTGCTGAGGATGAAGCTCCGCAATTTGAGAAACATAAAGTGTTCCTTTACAAGGAGGATTTTGCAAACTTCACCGAGAGTCTGAATGACGTGATTAGTTTCGTGAAAGGTCAGATTGGCGACATCGCTGCCCGTGAAGAGTGGAAGCCGGAAGACAAAGCGGAAGAGCAGCCTGCTGAAACGAATGAAGACAAGCCGGCGGAGGAAAAACGCGGTTTCTTGGGAAGACTGCTTAAGAGTTAATTTGTTAAACCGTTAAACTGTTAACGATTTCCCGTGCGACGTTCTCTTTCGAAAGAAGGGGAACGTCTTTTTTTGTGCCGTTGGCGGCGTAAATGGTGACTTTGTTAGTGTCCGTGCCGAAACCTGCACCTGCGTCGCGGAGCGAGTTGAGCACGATATAATCAAGATTCTTGCTCTCTAATTTGTGTTGGGCATTCGTCTGCTCGTCGGTGGTTTCCAATGCAAAGCCGACAAGAATTTGTCCGTCGCGTTTGCGTTGACCGAGTGTGGCGGCAATGTCCGGCGTGAGCGTCAGTTCGACGGTTTGCGTTGTCTGTCCTGCCACTTTCTTGATTTTCTCGTCGGCAACATGCTGCGGCGTGAAATCCGCCACGGCGGCACATAATATAATAAGGTGTGCCTTGTCCGCTGCCGCAAATGCCGCATCAGCCATTTCTTGCGCACTCGTGACACGTGTCAGTACATAACGCGCCGTGTCGCTTTGGTAGAGTTCCGGCACGACGGGCAGCGTAGGAACCGGTCCGCAGATATACATCACATTCGCACCGCGGCGCCAGCATTCAAGCGCAAGCGCGTTGCCCATTTTTCCGGACGAGTGGTTGGTGATATAGCGCACAGGGTCTAAATGTTCCTGCGTCGGGCCTGCCGTAATAAGTACGTTTTTGCCGTCAAGGTCTTTCGGCGTCAACGCAAAACGAATTGCCTCCAAAATAGCGTCCGTTTCCTGCATACGTCCTTTGCCGGTAGTGCCGCAAGCCAGTTCACCCACAGCGCAATCAAGCATCGTAATGTGCTTGCGGCTCGAAAGCGTTCCGACTGCGTCCCGAACAGATTCGTTGGCATACATCTTGTCGTTCATCGCCGGTGCAATCACCACGGGTTTGCGCATCGCGCAGAACGTGGTGGTCAGTGCGTCGTCCGCGATGCCGTGCGCCATCTTGCCTAACACGTTCGCCGTGGCAGGGGCAACAACCATGAGGTCTGCCCAGTCGGGTAGGGAGATGTGTTCAGTTGAATGTTCGTTAATGGCGGCAAACACATCCGAATAGACCTTGTTTCCGCTGAGCGTCTGCAGAGTAAGTTCAGTGACGAACTCCAAGGCATTCTTGGTGGTCGTCACTTTCACTTCTGCTCCCTCTTTGCGCAAACGGCGGATAAGGTCCGGAATTTTGTAGGCGGCAATGCCACCGCTTATTCCGACTACTATGTGTTTGCCTTGCAGCATTATTTGAGTTGCTCGTCCTTGTTCATTCCGGAATATACCAACTCGTCGTCGATAAATTCCTGTGTTGCCATCAATGTCGGCTTGGGCAGCACTTCGTAGCTGCGCGAAATCTCAATCTGCTCGCGGTTTTCAAACGTATCGTCCAATGCGTCTTGGGGCATGGCAAAATCCTGCAACTTGGTGTCCAGTTCTTTTTTGAGGGAGCTGGCAATCTGGTTGGAGCGTTTGCCGATGATTGCAACGGTTTCATATACGTTGCCTACTTTCGCCGTTAATTGGTTCAAATCACGAGTAATCGTGGTCTTGGGAGCTTTTGTTTTTTTGTAATCCATAAACTTATTTTAGCATTTAATCATTTTCTGTTTTGGTATGATGTCAAGGCGTCATTGCCTATTCTTTCAGTACTTTTGCAATTTCCTTGAACAATTTGTCCGCTTCTTTGCGGTGTTTGGAGTTCGGGAATTCGGTGATGAAACTGTAGTATTCATCCTGCGTTTCCCGGGCACGGTCCATTTTCTTTTCTTCGAAAGAATTTATCATCTGCTGGTATTTCGCCGATAAAACGAGCCAGCTCAGTTCCTCCTGATAACTGTTGCTTGGATAGTCTTTGAGGGCATTTTTTGCAGTAATCTCGCAACTTTCATAGTTATTACCGAGGTAAGTGCCGAGGTTGTAGTATAATTTGGCACTCAGGTATTCCTTGTATGCCAGTTTGTCGTACAGCTCTCCCATTTCGGTATAAGCCTGTTCGGCATACGGACTGTCTGGATAGAGTTCTACAAATTGTGTGAAAGCTTCAATGGCTTTGCGGGTGATTTGCTGGTCGAGGCGTGCGTCCGGCGAGTCAAGATAGTAGCAATGCCCTACTTGGAAGCGTGCCTCAATGATATATTTGCCTTTCGGGTAGTTCCGGATATAGGCGGCATAGTAATCGGCTGCGTTGGTGTAGGACTTTTGTCCCATGTGCGTTCGTGCCAGGTAGCAGAGCACATCCTCGCTGCGTTCGGTGCCTTTGTAGTACGCGGAAACATCTTCAAAGAGCGTCTGTGCTTTCCCGTATTCCTTCAGGTTGAAATACTCAAGCGCCTTTTGGAACTTCAGCTCAGGGTCTCTGGATTTGAGAACCTGCTGGTACTCCCCGCAACTTGCGAGAAGCACCAGCAGACCTAATATTATCAGTTTCCTAAATGTCAATTGTCAACTGTCAATTGTCAATTATTACTCTGCCATCCATCTTGACGAAACAACCACGCGTGTTCCGTCGCCTTCTGCAACGATAAGGTGGCAAGCGCAGTCGTCCGTCTTTTCAATCATTTCCAATGCCTTTTCTTCGCCCATGACCATGCAGGCCGTAGCGAGAGCATCCGCCATGATACCGCTCTTGGCGGTAACGGTTGCGCTCAGCAGGTTATGGCTTACGGGATAGCCGTTACGCGGATCTACCGTGTGGCTGCGGCGTTCGCCACCGTCATAGTAGAAACGGCGATAGTTGCCGGACGAGGCGATGCAGATGTTATCGGACTCGATGATGTCCTCAATCTCTTGAATTTCACCGGTCGGGTCGTCAATCGGTTTGGTGATGCCGAGTTTCCATTTCTCGCCTTTGTCGTTGTGACCTTTAGCAACAACCTCACCGCCGATGTCCACGAGGTAGTTCTCGCAGCCGTTATCGCGCAACAGTGCGGCGATAATGTCACAGCCATATCCTTTTGCAATGGCGCTGGCGTCCATTTGAATGCGGGTGTCCATTTTGGCAATGTGGTGGGTCTCTTCGTCCAACTCAACATACTGGAAGCCTACAAACTCCAGAATACTGTCAATTTCATGTTGGGTGGGTTTGTAGCCGATTCCGTCAGGACCGAAGCCCCAAACGTTTACGAGAGGACCGCAGGTGATGTCAAATGCGCCGTCGCTCATTTTGGTCACTTCGACAGCCGTCTTGAACATGATTTCAAACAGCGAGTCGGTCTGTACATCGTCGTTACGGTTGATGCGTGAGATAATCGACTGTTTGTTGAAAATACTCAAGGACGAGTCCATCCGTTTCAGTTCGGCGGTAATTTCCTCCTCCATGTCGTGAGTTGCTTCGTAGCGGATGTTGTAGTACGTTCCGAAAACGAGGCCTTCGTTAAAGAAGTACTTTTTGTTCTCGCAACTGGGAAGGAAAATCAGCAGACAGGCGGCTGCAAGAGCCAGGCCTAAAGCAATTAGTGTTCGTGTCATTTTCATACGCGTAATGTTTTTAATGGTTAATATAAGATTGTTTTCATTTCTGTTCGCTGTTAGAACCATACGCCGAGGCCGATGGTTCCGTTAATCTTCTGGTTATACAATTTGTCATATCCGGCGGCTTTGATATAGGCCGTTTCGCTGTTCAGCCCGTCAGGATTGATGGAGCCTTGCAGGAATACGCTTAGGCTGCACGGACCGACTTCGAACGATTTCTCCACACGGGCACTGAGATTGACCATGGCAAACTTTTCATTGCCGTACAGGTCGCTTGCCCACGGCGAGAAACCTAATTCGGCGTGTGCTGCCAAACCGATTTTCTCAAAGTCAAAACCGGCGCCCACTTCGAGGTAGCTGCTCCATGCGCGTTTCGGCCTGAATTCATCGTCATATACAAAGTCGTTACCGGCAATTGTCGTGTTCCAGTTTACGTGCAAATCGAGGCATTCCAAAATCAGTTCGCCTGCATTAAAACCTACCCAAATCTCCGTGGTACTGGTGTTTTCGTCTTCGATGATTTTATCCATGCTCTGCCATGAGAAGAAGTTCGAGCCGCCGAAGTAATAGTAGTGGTTGAAACCGATAGTTGCTCCCCACATGGTGTAGGACAGCATAAGGTCCAGCTCCGGCATAAAGCGGGTGAACTCTTCACCGTCGCCTTTGTCCTTTTTGAACATCCAGTCGGAAGCACCAATGCTTGCCCAAACGCCTGCGCGGAAAGATTTGTGCTTGCCGTCAAAACCGACTTCGAGGTCGGGCTGGAAGCTCAATCCGCCGTTATACTGTCCGCGCCAGAGGTATGCAGATACGACTTCTGCACCTGCCTCATAGGCAAATTCAACTGCATTTGCAGCAACCGTTGCCAAAAGCAACCCAATAATAAATAATCCCTTTTTCATCATCATTATATCAATTTATCAATTCATCATTCAAAAAAGACTCCCACTCCCACACTGGCATTCAGCCTTTGTTCATACGGTTCGGCGGGCTTCCATTGTACATTGTCCTTGTCTATGTGCCAGGGGTTAAGCATCAGCTGTCCTAATACCCGCAAGGTGCAATAATCCGTCAGTTTCCAGTCCCGATGCAGGTTCAGATTGATGTTCACCACCGCAAAATCGCCGGCAAAGCCCGTGTAGAGACTCCTCCACGGTGTCATGCCCAATCGTGCTTCCAGCATTAACTCCCACGGCAATTTGAAGTCATACCCCAACTCAATGTACGTCGAATAGGCTCTGTGCCGTTCGCCGTCAGGCGTATTGTATCCGTCTCTTCCCCAGAACCGCGTGCACCACAAAATACTCAACGGCAGTTTGCTTGACACTTGGTATCTGATTCGGAACTCGGTTGTTACGCCGCCGACTCCGTCTTTCGGGTCGCTAAAGTCAAAGAACCTGCTTGGTGTGCCGTCGCTGTACGTGTCAAAGTAGTACATGTGCATGAACAGCACTTTCAATCCCCATCGTGCAAAGCCGATTGACGTATCGACTTCCGGTGTCAAACCGTTGAACACCCAGTTGCTTGCCCCAATCTCTCCCCACAAGTCAAAAAACGCTCCTCCGTAGCCTACATTCGCTTCTGCCTGAAGGTTCAGCCCGCCGACATAGATGCCTCGCCATATGTAGTTTGCATTTACGGTCGCACTGGCGTCCCACGTAAATCCGATGTGTTTCGGATAATCATCCAGCCACTTGCTTCCGGCTTTCGGCTCCTGATTTTCAGCGTTGACATTCCCGCAGATTAGCCCCGCCATGACTGCAACCATGGCAACACACCTCCGCCATTTGTGAATGTCAATTAATGTCAATTGTCAATTATCAATTGTCAATTGTTAAATCCCGTTTCTTACTTCCCACAAGATTCGCAATGCAACTTCAAGTATGCGGGCGTTGTGCAGCATTACGATGCCTCCATCCGGTCCCGGCTCAATGTGATAGCCGCTTTCCGGCGTGCCTTGACCGTTAAAGAATGCTCTCACTTCATCGGCTGTAATCCCGAGTTCGTCGGCGATTGCAGCCATACTCCCGTGCGGGAGGCTGTCCTTCACATCGCGTAAGCGGTTAAATGTCGTTCTTGTCATATCTTGTATGTATTAAATTCGTCTAATCCGTCCATTCTGCGGGCTTTTTAGCCACATTAACCCTTTCGGGCTGCAAAGGTACGACTTTTTTTTTATTTGTGCAAATCTTTTTTCATTTTTTCGCGAATTTGTGTGCTTGATACGTCAAAATACGGTGCATCCGTCAGAAAAACCACCGCTTTCGCCTCTCCATCTTCCAACGACCAACGACCATCTTCCAACTTCCAACTTCCAACTTCCAACTTCCTCGGATAAACGAGTACGCGGTAGTTTTGCAGGATATATTCCCATTCCCGCCATTTGTCGAACACGTTCCAGTTGTCTTCGCCGATGAGCAGGGAGAACTCGTCGTCCGGATGTTGCCGCTTCAGTTCGCGCAGGGTGTTGGCGGTATAGCTTGGTAGGGGCAGGTTCCGCTCGAAATCGCTCACAATCACCCGTTTGTGTGTCCCGTCTGGCAGCACGACATCCTCTAATCCCGCTTCTTTGACTGCCTTCCGTGCCGCTTTCACCCGCTCGTCATAATTCGTATCCAAGTCAAACTTGTCATTAGTCCCGACAAGAAAGCTTGCTTTCGAAGTCGGAGAGGAGGAAGCGCGGCTGCCCGTGCAAAACGCGTTTTGCAATTGCAGCGAGCCGCTTCCGACGACTTTGTGGGGGCTTTTCGGGCTGACCAGCATCCATACTTCGTCGAGGTCTGTATGTTCCAGCACCCATTTCACCATTCCGATATGTCCGAAGTGTACGGGATTGAACGACCCGCCGTATATACCTATTCTTGCCATAAAATGTTTTCCGATTTCACGCTGCAAAGGTACTGCTTTTTTTTGACATGTGCAAATTTTTATGGACAAAATGGCAGAGAGTGGACAATTTGGCACAAAAGATGGACATATTGGCAGGGATTTGGGGCTTGGCACATAATTTGCCACTATTAGAGTGAAAACGCAATTACGCATACTACGCCAACAACGTAAACTACGCAAGCTACGTTAAACAATGTTTAACTAAATTTGGAGGACAAAATTATGAAACCTG
>CAJOEX010000034.1 GCA_905233415.1 Paludibacteraceae bacterium | reverse complement strand
GGTCACAAACTCGGCGAGTTTGCTCCGACCCGCATCTTCCGTGGTCACGCAGGCAAGAAATAAACCACTAATCATTCACAACAAATTTAAACAATTTTAGACAATGGGTGCTAGAAAACATAACACAGCTGAGGCAATGAAGGAAGCTCGCAAGAGTCAGTACTTTGCCAAGCTTAACAACGTTCCTACCTCCCCGCGAAAAATGCGCCTTGTTGCTGACATGATTCGTGGCTTGGAAGTGAACCGTGCCCTCGGTGCATTGCATTTCTCCACTAAAGAGGCAAGCCGTGCACTTGAGAAACTGCTGAAATCAGCTATCGCCAACTGGGAAATAAAGACCGGCAAGAAGGCTGATTCAGAGACACTGTATGTAAGTAATATTATGGTTGACGGCGGAATGTCGCTGAAACGTCTGCAGACCGCTCCTCAAGGTCGCGGATATCGCATTCGCAAACGCTTCAACCACGTTACAATCTTTGTAGATACGAAAACTAATAAAGCTGAGTAAGACTATGGGACAGAAAATTAATCCAATTAGTAACCGTCTGGGTATTGTACGCGGATATCTGAACGCACGTCTTGCTGAGGCTAGCATTAGCCGTATCGTCATTGAGAGAACTCTGAAACTTGTGACTGTAACTGTCTGCACTGCTCGCCCCGGTTATATTATCGGTAAGGGTGGACAAGAGGTTGACAAATTGAAAGAGGAGTTGAAGAAAATCACCAAGCAGGATGTTCAAATTAACATCTACGAGGTAAAACGCCCCGAACTCGACGCAACAATCGTTGCTCAAAAGGTTGCCAAGCAACTGGAAGGTAAGATTGCTTACCGTCGTGCTGTGAAGATGGCCATTGCTTCGACCATGCGTATGGGTGCTGAAGGTATCAAAATTCAAATCAGCGGTCGTCTGAACGGTGCGGAAATCGCACGTTCCGAGATGTATAAAGAGGGTCGTACTCCTCTGCATACACTTCGTGCAGACATTGACTACTGCCATGTAGGTGCATTGACGAAAGTCGGTATCCTTGGCGTGAAGGTTTGGATTTGCCGCGGTGAAGTCTATGGCAAGAAGGATCTTGCTCCTAACTTCAACCAGAAGCAGGATGGTCGTGGTGACCGTCGTGGTGGTGAACGTCGTGATGACCGTCGTGGCGGCCGTCGTGGTGATTTCCGTAGAAACAATAAACAATAATGTTTAACCGATTTGTAGATTACAGTTATGTTACAACCTAAGAAAACAAAATTCCGCCGTTCGCAAAAAGGCCGCATTAAAGGCAATGCGCAACGCGGTAATGAGCTGGCATTCGGCTCGTTCGGTATCAAGAGTCTTGGTACTATCTGGTTGACAGGTCGTCAAATCGAGGCAGCCCGTGTCGCAGTAACTCGTTACATGCAACGTCAGGGTCAAGTTTGGATTCGCGTTTTCCCGGATAAACCAATCACCAAGAAACCTCTGGATGTCCGTATGGGTAAAGGTAAAGGTGCTCCTGAAGGATTCGTAGTTCCGTTGGCTCCAGGCCGTATTATCTTTGAGATAGACGGCGTACCATACGATGTAGCAAAAGAGGCACTGCGCCTTGCAGCTCAGAAACTTCCGATTACAACCAAATTTGTCGTAAGACGTGATTACGACGCAACCCAACTTGTATAATTAAAGGATTATGAAAACAGCTGAAATTAAAGAATTAACAACTGCTGAGATTCAGGAGCGTCTGGCTACCGAAAAGGAAGCTTTGGTTCGCATGAAACTCAATCACAGTATTTCTCCGCTCGACAATCCGTTGCAAATCAAGGTTGCTCGTAAGACAATCGCTCGCCTTGCAACTGAACTTCGTAAGAGAGAATTAACAAAGTAAAATCGAACGAAAATGGAAACAAGAAATCTTAGAAAAGAGCGTCAGGGCGTTGTCGTTTCCAACAAGATGGACAAGACTATTGTCGTTGCCGTTAAGTGGAAAGAGAAACACCCCATCTATGGCAAGTTTGTAAACAAAACTCGCAAGTTCCATGTTCACGACGAGAAGAACGAGTGTGGTATCGGTGATACCGTACGTATTATGGAGACTCGTCCTCTGAGCAAAACAGTTCGTTGGCGTCTAACTCAAATTATTGAAAGGGCTAAGTAATATGATACAACAAGAATCAAGACTTACAGTAGCGGACAACTCGGGTGCCAAAGAGGCATTATGTATCCGCGTGCTGGGTGGAACGAAAAAACGTTACGCCACCCTTGGTGACACCATCGTAGTAGCCGTGAAGGGCGTAATTCCTTCTTCCGAAGTGAAGGACGGTACGGTTAGCCGTGCAATCGTTGTTCGCGTGAAGAAAGAAGTTCGCCGTGCTGACGGTAGTTACATTCGCTTCGACGATAACGCATGCGTGCTTATCTCGAATGCAGGTGAACTCCGTGGTAGCCGTATCTTTGGTCCGGTTGCCCGTGAGCTTCGTCAAACGAACATGAAGATTATTTCTCTGGCACCTGAAGTGCTTTAATCATCTAAATTTTTACAGTAATGGCAAAATTACATATTAAAAAGGGTGATATCGTTTACGTAAACGCAGGTGCATCGAAGGGCAAAACCGGTCGCGTGCTGGAGGTGCTCGTAGAGAAACAACGTGCTATCGTAGAGGGTGTCAATATGGTATCGAAGAGTACCAAACCCAATGCAAAGAACCCGCAAGGGGGTATAGTTAAACAGGAGAGCCCTATCCATATCTCGAACCTCAATCCCGTTGAAGACGGCAAGCCCGTTCGCGTAGGTCGCGTTCGTAAGGATGGCAAACTCGTCCGCGTAAGTAAAAAATCAGGTAAAGAACTCTAAGCAATGAATACAGCAAGTCTTAAACAAGATTATCAGGAGCGCATCGTTCCTATCTTGATGAAGGAGTTTAATTACACCACTGTCATGCAGTGCCCAAAACTCCAGAAAATCGTCCTCAATCAGGGTCTTGGCGAAGCTGTGGCTGACAAGAAGATCATCGACGTGGCTCAACAGGAAATGACGCTCATCGCCGGTCAGAAAGCCGTTGCTACTGTTTCGAAGAAGGATATTGCAAACTTCAAGGTTCGTAAGAAAATGCCTATCGGCGTTCGCGTAACACTCCGTGGAGAGCGTATGTACGAGTTCTTGGAGCGCCTTGTTCGCGTTGCCCTGCCGCGTATCCGCGACTTCAAAGGTATCAACAACAAGATGGATGGCCGTGGAAACTACACCCTCGGCATCAACGAGCAAATCATCTTCCCTGAAATTAACATTGATAACATCACCAAACTGTTGGGAATGAACATCACGTTTGTTACCACTGCTAACACGGACGAAGAAGGTTTCGCTCTCCTCCGTGAGTTTGGTCTGCCGTTCAAGAAGTAACCTTTTAAACGAAAACTACTATGGCAAAAGAATCAATGAAAGCCCGCGAGGTAAAACGTGCAAAATTAGTTGCCAAATATGCAGCTAAACGCGCTCAACTCCTCAAGGATGGAGACTATGAAGGTCTTCAAGCACTTCCGAAGAACGCCAGTCCGGTTCGTTTGCACAATCGTTGCAAAATCACCGGCCGTCCGAAAGGTTACATGCGTGCATTCGGTCTGAGCCGTATTCAGTTCCGTGAGATGGCCTCCAAAGGTCTCATTCCGGGCGTGAAGAAAGCAAGCTGGTAAAATATTCCGTAAGTTTCGGAACGTCCGGAGATTTCTCCGGTAGTTCCGGAAGACTGCGGCAAGTTAACAATTATTATTAAACAATGTCAGGAGCGTCCTGATAATTTTAAACAACAAAAAACAAATGACAGATCCTATCGCAGATTATCTGACCCGCGTCAGAAATGCAATCAAAGCCGGTCACCGCGTAGTTGAGGTGCCTGCTTCGAATCTGAAGAAAGAGATCACCCGTATCTTGTTTGAGAAAGGTTATATCCTTTCGTACAAGTTCGTGGAAGATGGCCCTCAAGGCACCATCAAGATTGCCTTGAAGTATGATCCGGTTAACAAAGTTAACGCCATCAAGAAATTACAACGTGTTTCCACCCCCGGTCTCCGTCAGTATGTAGGCTATCGCGAGATGCCGCGCGTGCTCAACGGTCTGGGTATCGCTATCCTTAGCACATCTAAGGGCGTGATGACCAACAAAGAGGCTCTTGGCCAGAAGTTGGGTGGTGAGGTTATTTGTTACGTTTATTAATGTAAGGAGGATTAGTTATGTCAAGAATTGGTAAATTGCCCATTGCTATTCCTGCTGGTGTTACCGTAGCAGTTAGCCCTGAAAATGTAGTGACCGTGAAAGGTCCGAAAGGTGAACTTGTTCAAGCTGTTGATCCGTTGATCACAGTAACTGTTGAAGACGGCGTATGCCACGTTACTCGTCCGAATGATGAGAAAGAGAGCCGCGCTAAACATGGTCTATACCGTGCCCTTCTGCACAACATGGTTCACGGTGTAAGTGAAGGTTACAAGGCTGTTCTTGAGCTCGTCGGTGTAGGTTACCGTGTAGAGCTCGCTCAACCGCAAGTACTGAACTTCTCGCTTGGTTATACACACCCCATCTATCTCGGCTTGCCGAAGGAGATTAAAGTTGAGACCAAGTCCGAGCGTAACCAGAATCCGTTGGTAATCCTCGAAAGCGCTGACAAACAGTTGCTCGGTCAAGTTTGCGCAAAGATTCGTTCGTTCCGCAAACCTGAACCGTACAAAGGTAAAGGTATTCGCTTCCAAGGTGAAGTTGTTCGTCGTAAGGCTGGTAAATCGGCTGGTAAATAATAGGAAAGGAATAAGTTATGGATAAGAAAATTGCACGTAGAGCTAAGATTAAAGCTTCTATCCGCACGAAAGTTTGCGGTACCGCAGAGCAACCTCGTCTGAGCGTATTCCGTTCGAATTGCCAGATTTATGCTCAAGTTATTGATGACGAAAAGGGTGTTACCCTTGCAAGTGCTTCGTCGCTTGGCATCAAGGATAAATTAACGAAGACGGAGAAAGCCAAGAAAGTTGGTGCACTCGTTGCTGAAGCTGCAAAGAAAGCAGGTGTTGAGCGCGTGGTGTTTGACCGTAACGGCTATCTCTATCATGGTCGTGTACAAGCATTGGCTGACGCTGCACGCGAAGCCGGTCTTAAATTCTAAAACAACGAAGAGTTATGAATAGAGTAAAAACAACCCAAGACCTGGAGCTCAAGGAGCGCCTCGTCGCTGTTAACCGCGTAACCAAAGTTACGAAAGGTGGACGTACTATGACATTCGCAGCCATCGTTGTTGTAGGTAATGAAGATGGTATCGTAGGTTGGGGCCTCGGTAAGGCAGGTGAAGTTACCGCCGCTATTGCCAAGGCAACTGAATCTGCTAAGAAGAACCTCATACAAGTGCCTGTTCTCAAGGGAACTGTTCCTCATGAGCAGCTGGCTAAGTTCGGTGGCGCACGTGTTTATCTCCAACCCGCTACTCACGGTACCGGTGTCAAGGCCGGTGGTGCTATGCGTGCTGTATTGGAGAGCGCAGGTATTCATGACGTGTTGGCGAAATCCAAAGGTTCGTCCAATCCTCACAACCTTGTGAAGGCTACCATTCTCGCCCTCAGCGAGATGCGTGATGCACGTCAAGTGGCTCAAAACCGTGGCGTAAGCCTCGATGTAGTGTTTAACGGATAAATTTTTGCAAGACTATGGCTAAGATTAAGATTCAGAAAGTACGCAGTACTATTAAGAGCCCGAAAGCCCGCTATCCTCGGCATGGTCGAGAAAGTGAAACACTTGGTAAAAGTTATTGATTAATCGTAAAACAACAAAGCATTATGGAATTAAATAATTTAACTCCGGCTGCTGGTTCAGTTAAGACCGCTAAACGTGTCGGCCGCGGTGCCGGTTCGGGACTCGGTGGCACTTCTACCCGTGGTCATAAGGGTGCAAAATCACGTTCTGGCTACTCCAAGAAGATTGGTTTCGAAGGTGGTCAGATGCCTATGCAACGTCGTTTGCCGAAATTCGGTTTTAAGAACATCAATCGTGTTGAATATAAGGCGATTAACCTCAATATTCTCCAACAACTTGCTGACGAGTGCAAACTCGAGGTTATCGGTCTGCCCGAACTCTTTGAGGCTGGTTTCATCAACAAGTCGATGCTTGTGAAAATCTTAGGCAACGGTACCCTTACCGCTAAACTGACAGTTAAAGCCAACGCATTCAGCAAATCTGCTGAAGCTGCTATTACAGCCGCTGGTGGTACTATCGAAAAAATCTAAGTTATGCGTAAATTTATTGAAACAATCCAAAATATCTGGAAGATTGAAGACCTCCGCAACCGACTGCTGACCACGCTTCTGTTCGTGCTCATCTATCGTTTCGGTTCGTTTGTTGTTCTTCCCGGTATTGATCCGACAGCGTTGACCTCTCTGCACGCACAGACAGCAGGTGGTTTGATGGCGCTCTTGGACATGTTCTCCGGCGGTGCGTTCTCCAATGCTTCGGTGTTCGCCCTCGGTATCATGCCTTATATCTCGGCGTCTATCGTAATCCAACTGCTCACTATTGCTGTGCCTTACTTCCAGAAGATGCAGAAAGAGGGTGAATCCGGCCGTCAGAAAATGAACCAGATTACGCGCTACCTTACTGTTGCTATCTTGCTTTTCCAGGGACCGAGTTATCTCGTCAACCTGAGCGTGCAAATGGCGCAGGCTGGTCAGCCGCTTGCCATTGGATTTAACTGGTTTACCATTTCGTCAACCATTATCCTTTGTGCCGGTTCCATGTTTGTGATGTGGCTGGGTGAGCGTATTACCGATCGTGGTATAGGTAATGGTATTTCCTTCATCATTTTGATTGGTATTATTGCTCGTCTTCCGGGTGCTATCGTACAAGAATTCTCCAGTCGTTTGAATGATGCCGGTGGTGGCTTGATGGTATTCTTCATTGAGGTTATTATCCTGCTCTTCGTGTTTGCATTTGCAATCATGCTGGTACAGGGAACCCGTAAGATTCCTGTACAATATGCAAAGCGTATTGTAGGTAATAAGCAATATGGCGGCGTTCGTCAGTACATCCCGTTGAAGGTGAATGCAGCTAATGTTATGCCGATTATTTTCGCACAGGCTATCATGTTCATTCCTATTGCTCTTGTCGGCTTCAGTGCAAGTGGCGCTAACGCCTTTACACGTGCCTTCATGGACAATGACGGATTCTGGTACAACTTTGTATTCGCTATCCTTATTATTGCTTTCACATACTTCTACACCGCTATTATCATTAACCCGGTGCAGATGGCGGAGAATTTGAAACTCAATAACGGTTTCATTCCCGGTGTGAAACCCGGTAAAAAGACGGCTGAATATATTGACACTATCATGTCACGCATTACGTTGCCCGGCAGTATTCTGCTGGCAATCATCGCTGTGCTGCCTGCTTTTGCACGCCTGTTTGGTGTCAGCATGAGCTTCGCGCAGTTCTACGGTGGTACGTCTTTGCTCATTATGGTAGGCGTTATTTTGGATACACTTCAACAAATCGAGTCTCACCTCCTTATGCGTCACTATGACGGATTCTTTGAGTCCGGTATGCGCATCAAAGGTCGTTCGGGTGCCATGGCTTATTGATAATTATGGTATTCCTGAAGACGGACGAAGAAGTTGAATTGTTGCGAAAGAGTAATCAACTCTTGGGCATGGCTTATGGCGAAGTCGCCAAGGCCATCGCCCCGGGGGTGACTACCGCAGAGCTTGATAAGATTGCGCACGACTTCATCTGCGACCACGGAGGTATTCCCTCCTGTCTCGGTTTTGAAGGTTATCCGGCTTCCCTTTGTACATCTGTTAACGAACAGGTCGTACACGGAATTCCAAGCAAGGATGTGGTGCTCAAAGACGGCGATATCATTTCGGTCGATGGATGTGTGCTCCTGAACGGTTTTCATGCGGATTCGGCTTATACTTTCCCTGTCGGGGAGATTAAACCCGAAGTCATGCAATTGCTCAAAACCACCAAGGAGTGTCTATACCTCGGCATTGAACAGGCAGTTACGGGTAAACGCTTGGGCGATATTGGTTTTGCAATCCAAAACCACGCCGAGAAAGCAGGATACTCTGTGTGCCGTGAGTTCGTTGGACATGGTATCGGACGCGAAATGCACGAGGATCCCGAAGTGTGCAATTATGGCAGACGTGGTAACGGCATTGTCCTCAAGTCCGGTATGACATTGGCAATTGAGCCGATGATTCTTATGGGACGCCGGAATGTCCTTATCGAAGACGATGGCTGGACTGCACGCACATGTGACCGCAAACCCGCTGCACACTATGAACTGAGTGTATGCGTGCGAAACGGTAAAGCGGATATCTTATCAACATTTGACTATATTAAGGACGTCTTAGGAGACAGATTTATTTAAACTACTATGGCAAAACAAGATGCAATTGAAGTGGATGGAACCATCACCGAGGCACTCTCGAATGCGATGTTCCGTGTCCAATTGGAAAGTGGTCATGTCATTATCGCCAACATCTCCGGCAAAATGCGGATGCATTATATCAAAATCCTGCCCGGAGATCGTGTAAAAGTCGAAATGAGCCCGTATGACCTTACACGTGGAAGAATTAGTTTCCGCTATAAATAAACACTCTAATAAAAGAAAATTTATGAAAGTTAGAGCTTCTATTAAAAAGCGCAATGCGGATTGCAAAATTGTGCGCCGCAAAGGAAAGCTTTATGTAATTAACAAAAAAGAACCCAAAATGAAGATGCGTCAGGGATAAGCTCATCATCTTGGTAATTATTTAACAACATCCCAAAGTAAAGAATTATGGCTATAAGAATTGTCGGTGTAGATCTGCCGCAGAACAAGTGCGGAGAAGTCGGATTGACTTACATCTACGGATTAGGTCGTTCAAGCGCAAAGAAAATCCTGGCAGAGGCAGGCGTTGACCCAAGCATCAAAGTGCAGGATTGGACGGATGACCAAGCTGCTAAAATCCGTGAGATCATCGGTGCAAAGTACAAAGTTGAAGGTGATCTCCGTTCGGAAACTCAATTGAACATCAAACGTTTGATGGATATTGGTTGCTACCGTGGCGTACGTCACCGTATCGGACTTCCCGTTCGTGGACAATCTACCAAAAACAACGCTCGTACCCGCAAGGGTAAAAAGAAAACGGTTGCTAACAAGAAAAAAGCGACTAAGTAATCAACCAACTAACAACATCAAACTATTATGGCAAAGAAAACTGTTGCAGCCAAGAAGCGCGTTGTTAAGATTGACGGCGTAGGTCAACTTCACGTGATGTCTTCTTTCAACAATGTTATTGTTACACTTGCTAATGGCGACGGTCAGGTTATCAGTTGGTCGTCTGCAGGTAAACAGGGCTTCCGCGGCTCGAAAAAGAATACTCCTTATGCAGCACAAATGGCTGCTCAGGATGCAGGTAAGGTCGCTTATGACCTTGGTCTGCGCAAAGTAAAAGCGTACGTTAAAGGTCCCGGTCAAGGACGTGAAAGCGCTATCCGCGCTTGTGTTGCCGCCGGTATTGAAGTAACAGAGATTATCGATGTTACTCCTATGCCCCACAACGGCTGCCGCCCTCCTAAACGCCGCCGCGTATAATTAACTAACGGAGTTTTGAAACAATTTTCAAATCTTCAAATTGTAAATTTTCAAATAATTAAATTACTATGGCAAGATATACAGGACCTAAATCACGTATCGCACGTCGTTTCGGTGAACCTATCTTCGGACCGGACAAAGCGCT
Source organism: Paludibacteraceae bacterium (assembly GCA_905233415.1). Lineage (GTDB taxonomy): Bacteria > Bacteroidota > Bacteroidia > Bacteroidales > Paludibacteraceae > Colicola. Next base: position 9,053 of record CAJOEX010000034.1, on the reverse strand, counting down.
TGACAGACGTCACTACGCTCCCGGACAGCACGGCGTAAACCGTCGTAAAAAGAATTCTGAGTATGGTACTCAGCTCGCTGAAAAGCAGAAGGCGAAATACACATATGGTGTTCTTGAACGTCAGTTCCGTCTCCTCTTCGCGCAAGCTTCACGTCAAAAAGGTATTACCGGTGAGATTCTTATCCAATTGCTGGAGTCTCGTCTTGATAATATCGTTTACCGTTTGGGTATTGCTCCCACACGTGCTGCAGCTCGTCAGCTCGTCAGCCACCGTCACATTATTGTTGATGGCAAGGTGGTGAATATCCCTTCCTTCCTGGTTAAGCCGGGTATGGTTGTCGGCGTTCGTGAAAAATCCAAATCTCTCGAGGTAATCGCTGCTTCTCTTGAAGGCTTCAACCACGGCAAATATAACTGGCTCGAATGGAATGAGGCTGACAAAGCCGGTAAATATCTCAATATCCCTCCGCGTGAGGAGATTCCAGAGAATATCAAGGAGCAGTTAATCGTTGAGTTGTACTCTAAATAATAGTTAAATTCATGGCAATATTAAATTTTATCAAACCTGACAAGGTGATAATGTTGGAATCGAGCCGGAATCGCGGTACCTTTGAGTTCCGTCCGCTCGAACCGGGTTACGGTATTACAGTTGGTAATGCTATTCGTCGCGTGCTGCTCAGTTCGCTCGAAGGTTATGCTATCTGTTCAATCAAGATCAGTGGTATTGATCATGAATTTGCTACCATCCCGGGTGTCATCACTGATGTAACCAACCTTATCCTCAACCTCAAACAGGTACGTTTCCTCCGTAAGGAAGGCGTTGAAGAGACTACCGAGCAGGTTAAACTCCGCGTTCACAATGCGGTGGCTTTCCTTGCCGGTGACCTCAATCAGGTGCTTCAGAATTTTGAAGTGCTTAATCCCGAACTTCGTCTCGCCGAACTTGATGAGTCTGCTGATTTCGAAATCGAGATTAACATCAACAAAGGACGCGGATATGTACCTGCTGACGAGAATCACAACGACAATGATCCTATTGGCACATTGGCTATTGATAGTATCTATACGCCAATCCGCCTTGTGAAGTATGCTGTGGACGCTTATCGTGTGCAACAGCGTACTGACTATGAGAAACTGACCCTCGATATTGAAACCGACGGCTCTATTTCTCCGAAGGATGCTCTCACAGAGGCTGCCAAGATTCTTATTTATCATTTTATGCTCTTCTCCGATGAACGTATTGTCCTTGAGGAAGAGACCAAGAAGCGCGATTCCGCAATTGATGAGGAGATTCTCCGTATGCGTCAGTTGCTCAACCAACGTCTTCAGGATATGGATCTCAGTGTGCGTGCACTCAACTGCCTGAAAGCCGCTGAAGTGGATACACTTGGCGAACTCGTTAAGTACCACCGCAACGACCTTCTCAAGTTCCGTAACTTCGGTAAGAAGTCTCTCACCGAACTTGATGAACTGTTGGAGCGCAACGGATTGGCATTTGGTATGGATATTTCACGCTACCGCGTGAATGATTAAATTGTCAAATAAATGACAAAAATCGTAAATCATTAAATCGTAAATTAAAATGAGACATAACAAGAAATTCAATCACCTTGGCCGTAAAGCTGCTCACCGTGGTGCCATGCTGTCGAACATGGCTTGCTCGCTCATCATGCACAAGCGCATTTCGACCACGCTCGCGAAAGCGAAAGCGCTCCGTATCTTTGTGGAGCCCCTGCTGACACGTGCCAAAGAAGATACGATGGCCAACCGCCGTCTTGTATTTAGCGAACTCAAGCAAAAAGAAGTTGTAACCGAACTCTTCCAACACGTTAGTGAGAAGATTGCTAACCGTCCGGGTGGCTACACACGTATTCTCCGTACAGGTTTCCGTCTCGGCGACGCTGCTGAAATGTGTATCATTGAGCTCGTGGACTACAACGAGAATATGCTCAAGGAAGCCAAGAAGACCGCTAAAAAAGCTACACGCCGTGGCGGTAAGAAGGCTGCAGCCGAAGAGGCGCCTGCTGCTGAGGCTCCTGTAGAAGAGGCTAAAGCTGAATAAAAAAGCGAAAGCCCGAACACGTTTCGGGCTTTCTTTTTATCTTTCAAACTCGAAAACAATGCTTTTGCAGATTCTCAAATCAAAGATTCACCGCGTTACCGTCACAGAGGCGAACCTCGATTATATTGGTAGTATTACCATCGACGAGGCGCTTATGGAGGCTGCGAATATATATGTCGGTGAGCGGGTGCAGGTCGTTGACAATACCAATGGCGCACGGCTTGAAACCTATGTTATTAAGGGCAAACGCGGTAGTGGCTGTATTTGTATAAATGGTGCGGCGGCGCACCTCATGCATGTCGGTGATACCATCATCATTATGGCGTACGCCCTTATGACTCCTGACGAAGCCAAAGCCTTCAAGCCGGCTGTCGTTTTCCCTGAAAACAATCATGTTTTTTAATTTAGTCCATACTGACACAGCATCTTCTGCCCGTGCCGGTGTGGTACATACCGACCACGGGGATATCCTGACGCCGATTTTTATGCCGGTCGGGACGGTCGGTACTGTCAAAGGTGTGCATAAACGCGACCTTTTGGAAGACATCCATGCCCAGATTATTTTGGGCAACACCTACCATCTTTATCTCCGTCCCGGAACACAAATCTTGCGTCAGGCAGGTGGATTGCATAAGTTTGAAGGCTGGAACAAACCTATTCTAACCGATTCTGGCGGCTATCAGGTCTTTTCCTTGACGGATATTCGCAAAATGACGGAAGACGGTGTGCGTTTCTCGTCCCACATTGACGGCCGTAAACTCATGTTTACTCCTGAGGGCGTCATGGATATTGAGCGCGAAATAGGTGCGGATATTATGATGGCGTTTGACGAGTGCTGTCCCGGCACTGCCGATAAAAAGTATGCCAAAGACTCAATGGAGCGTACACACCGCTGGTTGGACCGTTGTATCGCCCGTTTTGACGGCACAGAAGATATCTACGGTTACCGTCAGCACCTCTTTCCTATTGTGCAAGGTTGCGTGTACTCTGATCTCCGTCAGGACGCTGCCAAGCGATTGCGTGACCTTGACCGTGACGGCTATGCCATCGGAGGACTGGCTGTCGGAGAACCAACCGAGGTCATGTACGAAATGATTGAAGTCGTCAACGACATCCTCCCGACTTCCAAGCCCCGCTATCTCATGGGGGTAGGGACGCCGTGGAATATCCTTGAAAGCATCGAGCGCGGAGTGGATATGTTCGACTGCGTGATGCCTACCAGAAACGGCAGAAACGGTATGATTTTCACATGGCAGGGAGTAATGAACATGCGTAATAAAAAGTGGGAAGACGACTTTACCGAACTTGATCCAAGCGGCAGTAGTTACGTGGACCATGACTATACGCGTGCCTATGTCCGCCACCTCATTCATGCAGAGGAAATGCTCGGCTTGGAAATCCTCAGCATACACAACCTGTGCTTTTACCTTGAACTTGTCACTGAAGCCCGCAAACACATCCTTGACGGTGACTTTAAGGCATGGAAAGACAATGTCATGCCACACTTAATGACCCGACTTTGAAGACCTTAGACTGGTATATTATCAAAAAGTTCCTCGGCACGTTCTTTTTCTCTATCGTGCTGATTTTGGGTATTGCCATTGTTTTCGACCTTACCGAGAAAATGGATGATTTCTTTGAGGAACAGCTTTCCGTCAAAGAGATAATCATGGACTATTACATCCATTTTATCCCTTATTACGCCAATATGTTTTCCTCGTTGTTCATTTTCATTTCGGTCATTTTCTTCACTTCGAAGATGGCGGGAAACAGCGAGGTTATCGCTATTTTGGCTTCAGGGGTCAGTTACCAGCGCTTTCTTGTTCCGTATCTTGTTTCCGCGACGTTCCTTTTTATTTTGGGAATTTGGTTCAACGGCTATGTCATTCCTCCGGCGTCAAAGCATCTCCTGACTTTTACAGACAAGCATTGTATCCGTTTCACTTCTGAGAATGTCCGAAATATTCAGATGGAGGTTGAGCCGGGCACGATTCTATATATTGAATCGTTTCAAAATCGTACGAAAATGGGCTACCGCGCCTCGTTGGAACACTTTGAAGGCAAGGTTTTGATGGGACGAATAACTGCTGATAGGATTCGCTATGATTCGCTCTATTATTGGCATTTGGAGAACTATATCCGTCGTGACTTTGACGGTATGCGTGAAACTCTGACGCGTGGCGAACGGCTTGACACCATAATCCCTGTCGAACCGCGTGAATTGTTTATGACGGCAGAAAGTGCCCAGATGATGAGCAATCCCGAGTTACGTGAGTTTATGGTGCGTCAGGAAGCACGCGGGGCAGGGAATATCCAGGCTTTTGAAACCGAGTGGCACAAGCGTTGGGCGGGACCTATAGGTGCATTCATCATGACCTTGCTTGGCGTCACCATGAGCAGCCGGAAAGTCCGTGGCGGAATGGGGAAGAATCTCGGTATCGGTATCGTTTTGACGGCGTTGTATATCTTGTTCTCAACAGTCAGCACAACCTTTTCCGTCACTGGCGTAATGTCACCTTTCATGGCGGCATGGCTTCCGAATTTCGTATTCCTTGCTATCGGCATCGTGCTTTACTTCCGCGTCCGCCGATAGTATGCAGTTTGTTTTATTCTGCCCGTCGCCCGTCGAGGCCGTATATTACTCCTTCTCTGAGAATGTAAATCTGTCCGTTTTGGAGAATCAGGCGTGATGATGCCTGTTTGTCTGCATGCACATGCTCGCAACCTGTTGCCAGTTGCTTGCCCCATGTCACATTATCCAGTTGGTAGGTCGTTCCGTTGGAACCTGCCTTGTCTGTAAATCGGAATGCGATATAGAACACATCGGCAATCGGTTGCCCTGTCAAATCGGCTACAATCGGTGTCCATGCGCGGGAAAGCTCGCTGTCGTTGGCGGGAATCAGTGCGTCCACAGCGGCGATATGCTCCATTTGAACAGGAGTCTTTGTGGCATCAATGTAATATAGTTCTATTTGGCCTTGCTGTCCTTCGAAGATAATTTCGCCAAGCACTTCGAAACCGAATTGTTTAGGGTAGGGGGTGTTGAAGTTCAGCGGCGGAGTCACAAGCCACATTTCCAGGTCGGACTCGCTTGAAGCATTGTAAATATATCCCGTTGCTTTTGCCACAAGTGTCGTGTCTGTTGTGTATCCCCACCATGCGCGGTTTCCTTTGGTCACAACGTTCTGCCAGCCGCTAACTTTGAGTGTCTTGTTATGGAAGTCAGGCGCATTGTCAAAGCCTTCGTCCAACAGGTCAAGCGGACTGGAAGCGTCCCACACAAACTCCTTGGCAAAATCCGTCTCTTCCGGATTGGCGGCAGTCGCGGTTCCTGTTACGTTCAGCGACACAGGTTCTCCGCCTTCGGTGGTCCATGTGATTGTGGCGGCAAAGTCTCCGGCTTCAAGTGGTTTGAAGGTCACTACGGTTTGCGCAGTAGTGTTTTTGCTGAGCATACTTCCGTCAATGAGGAACGCATAACCTTCGGTATTGTTTATACTCGCATAGACAAAGTCCGTGCAGTTCTCGCTGCTGACTTGGATGGTTGCCTGAACTTCTTCTTTTGCTGCGCAACTGAATGCCGGCAGAGTGGTCGGACTGATGGTGATGGTCGGTTTTTTGTTCGGGTCGGTGGCTATGCCGGACAGGGCGATTGTACGGTTGAACAGACTGATTTCAGCACTCTCGTCGTCATATATTGACAGCATGGCGGAGTGATGTCCTGCTTCTGTAGGGGCATAAGTCACGGTTACGGTCTCTTCCGCTGCAGTCACGGAAGTCTTGTCTATTTTGAACATTTCTTTGTCAGCTCCTCCGAGTCCGAGATTGATTGGCTGCGTCAGTCCGTTCTGGCGGATAGTCAGCGTGGCTACCAATACCTCTTCATTTACGGTTGCCTCTACTTCCTTGACTGTTTCCGGAGTGACACTGAAGTATGCCGTGGGTGCTACATAGGCAAACGCAAGGTCGTCCAACAGTACGATGGACTTGGCGGTAATATGGATAATAAACTCAAACTTGGTGGCTTTTTCAGGTTTTTTGGTGCGGATGACTATCTGTGCCCAGTCCGAGGAGTTCGGTAGTGGCACTTTCAGTTTGTCTGCATCATCTGTCAACTCACCGTCTTTTGCCGATGCCCAGTACGAAGCAAGCGATATGGCGTTGTCGCCTTTCGGGTCAATCGTCTTGTAGTAAATACGGATTTCGAACTCATCATTTGTATTATACGGCGTTACATCAACGGACTGGTAGAGATTGCCGTTGTTTTTGAATTCAGAAGATGTCCTGAACGCGTTCGTGCCTTCCTGCACGTCCGTACTTTCTGTTGCCATGCCGGTAGCACCGCCGGAGAACGACCATGACGTGTATTCTGTTGTCGGAACGCCAAGGAACGAACCCGCCTTAAAGTCCTCAAAACCGCCGTTGGCTAACAGGTTTGTTTCTGCATGAATACTTGCAAAGCATACGAATGCTGCAAATAAAAGAATAGTTTTTTTCATGATAGTTAAAATTTCAGGGCAAATTCTCACTTGCTGTGTTTGAAAATGTTGGTGGAGATAGCGGGATTCGAACCCGCGTCCAAACAAGGAACCGATATGCTTTCTACACGCTTATCTCGGCTTTAATTTTTGTGCGGTAGCAAGACCCAAGCTACCTACTACCGCCTTATCTGCTCAATTTTCGCCGTTGTATCGCAGCCTGCAACGGCTATCCTTGCTATTTCTGCACCGCTATATCCTGTCAGCCGCAAGGCTTGGCTTGGAGCGATGTCTCGTTTCAGCACCTTGTGCCGAAATGACGCTAACCTACTGTACTTCGGTTAAGCAGCGAGAGCATAAGAAGTGTTGCCAGTTAATTGTTTGGACCCGATTAACGTGCGTTGTCCATGCACGGCGTGCTTACGTACCCTTTCTACTTGCTGTCAAAACCAGTTATCCCCAATTTTGCCGCAAAGGTACTGCTTTTTTATGATATATGCAAATAAAAGTGGCATTTTTTCATTTGTCAAGCCTTCTTGCGTACTTTTCGTATTGCAGGGAGGCTTGTTTGTGCTGTGCCTCCAATGTGCGGATGTCGCTCATCAGGGTCTGCAGCCTCAATGTCTCCACCAAAGCGGCTTTGTCCTTGTCCTTCAGTATGTATGAGTAGTTCTTATCCCCCTCCAGTTTCACCGTAATCTTTGCCGGAACATAAGCGCTCACAAACTGCAGCAATGCGACTGCATCAGCGTCTGTCAGCGTAAGAATCTCGTGCTGTCCTTCTGCGTCATAGGCGTGCAAGTTACCATGGAAAGAGTTTGAAACACTGTCCGCAGAAACGGTCAAACCCTTGTGGTTGAGCTTCTGGCCATAGTAAAAACTCCGTACAACGGTTTTGTAGGCCGGAGCGCCGTCTGCACTCCCCGACACGGCATCCATCACGTAGGCTTGCAGGAAAATCCGCTGGCCGGCACCTGCCGTTTCCAGCACCGGCTGAATATAGTAACCATGGTCGGCATACTTCTCATTCTTGACGTATTTGAATGACTTCAACAACTCATCAGCCTGCGGCAGAACGGTCTGCAATAACGAGTCTGTATATGCCATTGTCCGGGCATACTGAACCATTGACAGGCTGTCTTTTTGACGTTTCTCTGCACGTTGTTCCGCAACGCTTGGCTTGTGAGGACCGCACGATGCAAATATTGTTGCCATCGCAACTAAAAATAGAATCTTCTTCATAACGAACGAATTTTGGTGCAAAGGTACTACAATTTTTTCGAATGTGCAAATATTATTGTTGTAATTTTGCAGTCGTATAGTTTATATGTAGCGGGATGTGAAGAAAAGAACAGGACCATCACGGGACCTGAAGCGAAAAGAGCGCACCGCAGAGTGTCCGGTGGACAGTCAAGGAGTAAGTGCGCGGCGCGAGTGAACGAAGTGAACATAGAACACCTTGTCCTGAAAACATGAGCTTTAGAACACTTTAGACGAATAAGAAATAACGAACAAAATAACAAAAAATGACACAAATATTTGCAGAAAAATAAATTTTTCTCCATCTGCGCTTGCAGATGGAGATTTTTTGTTGTAATTTTGCAGCGCAAAATTGAAAAAACGCCATGCCAACATTAGAATCCATAAAACAATTGGGCAAACAAGTGATACCTTCGAACGGTCATTTATGGCTGTACGGTTCCCGTGCCCGTGTTGGTTGTAGATATTTTGATTGGAAAATATTTCGTCTAATTGTTTAGTTGCAACATCAGAATACTCAATTGTCATCATTACATTCCCATCTTTTTCTTCATCTCCTCATATGATGTTGTATTATATTTAGCACGAAACTCTTCTAGTGTCATATCATAGCGAGGAATTGTTTTATTTTCTTGAGATTCATTTAACTTGTTCCATTTTCTCTCAAGTTCTTCAATCTCTTCCATAGTTTCACAGCGCGTAAACTCATCGTGTAATTTACGCTCTTCTTCCGTTAACAACTCTAATATTTTGTCTTCCATACTTATAAATACTATTAAATTTCAATTTACACTGCAAATATACAACTATTTTTTCAAATAAACAAATTTTTCTTATTTTTTTCTTACTAAAATTGTCTTTTTTCAGTATTAAAAACTATTTATAAATAAAAATACAAAAGAAAAAGACATGATTAAATCCTATAAATATAAACTCAAACCAACTGTAAAGCAACAGAAACAACTATTCACATAATACTTATACTGCAGAACAATGGCTTGTAATGGAATATTATGGAGCTGTCTTTTTGCCCGCAGCAGGTGATCGTAATGGTATAAATGTAGAGATTATTGGAGTGGGTGGATACGGAGAAGGCGGACACTATTGGTCTGCAACACCTTATGATGCAGAGTACTCGTATGATTTGAATTTTAATAACCTGTTGGCGGAATTAAAAAAAGTGTTCTTTGATTAAATTTTTTAACAAAAAAAGTTGCACAATTCGTTGATTTTTAGTAACTTTGTAGTGTCCT
>CAJOEX010000033.1 GCA_905233415.1 Paludibacteraceae bacterium | reverse complement strand
AGGACACTACAAAGTTACTAAAAATCAACGAATTGTGCAACTTTTTTTGTTAAAAAATTTAATCAAAGAACACTTTTTTTAATTCCGCCAACAGGTTTATTTTTTTTCTTTATTTTCTTCAACACCCATTCATTTATTTTTTACTTTTCTCTTTTTTTTACAACTCATTTTTTCTACGTTTAACCGAATGTTGACCGAATGATAACCGTATGTTAACCGAATGTTAGATCCGCCTAAAAGGGAAGGCTGTAGGAATCCTGTTCCACTCCCGTGTCTCACCCGCAAATTTCAACCGTAAGCACAAAATAGCAAATTTGAGAGAAAAATTGCACTTTTATGCATTTTTTTTGTAAAAAAATTTGCAGTTCCGTTTTTTTTTATTACTTTTGCGTTCAAATTGCACTTTTTATGTCAAGACACGAAGAATTAATCGCTGCTTTGCAGCATCATTTTGGGTTTGATTCCTTCAAAGGAAATCAAGAGGCGATTATCAACAACGTAATGGATGGGAAAGATACCTTTGTGCTGATGCCGACAGGCGGAGGCAAAAGTCTCTGTTACCAGCTCCCGTCGCTCCTTATGGACGGCTTGGCTGTCGTTATCTCGCCGTTGATTGCATTGATGAAAAACCAGGTCGATGCCATGCGCAACTTCTCCGAAGAAGACGGCGTGGCACACTTCATCAATTCCTCACTCAACAAGCCGGATATTGCAGCCGTCAAGGAAGATGTCGTCGCCGGCAAAACCAAACTGCTGTATCTCGCGCCCGAATCCTTGCAGAAAGAGGAGAACATTGACTTCCTGCAAGGCGTCAAAATTGCTTTCTACGCGGTTGACGAAGCGCATTGTATTTCGGAATGGGGACATGATTTCCGGCCGGAATACCGCCACATCCGCTCCATGGTTGAGCGAATCGGGAAAGCGCCCATTATTGCCTTGACAGCAACTGCTACACCCAAAGTGCAACATGATATCCAGAAAAACCTGAACATGCTGGATGCGACGGTGTTCAAGTCCAGTTTCAACCGTCCTAACCTTTTCTACGAAGTTCGTCCGAAAAAAGATGATGTGGACCGCGAACTGATTCGTTTCATCCGTTCGATGGAAAACAAATCCGGTATTGTGTATTGCTTGGCACGAAAAGAAGTGGAAGACCTTGCCAAAACCTTGCAGGTCAACAACATTAGTGCACTGCCTTACCATGCTGGAATGGATGCCGCCAGCCGCACACGCAACCAGGATGATTTTCTAATGGAGAAGTGCCAGGTTATTGTGGCTACAATCGCCTTCGGAATGGGTATCGACAAACCGGATGTGCGCTTTGTCATCCACTACGACATACCTAAATCGCTTGAAGGTTACTATCAGGAAACAGGGCGTTCGGGACGTGACGGCGGCGAAGGACACTGCCTCTGCTTCTACAGCCCGAAAGATATTGAACGGCTCCGTCGTTTCCAGCAGGGAAAACCGGTAGCGGAAGTGGAAATCGGAAACCAGTTGCTGTTCGAAACACAAAGTTATGCCGAATCAACCATCTGCCGCCGCAAACTGCTTCTGCACTACTTCGGCGAGGAATATACGCAGGAAAAATGCGGCATGTGCGACAACTGCCGGAAGAACTACAAGATGATTGACGCAACAGAACTGCTTAGTCTGATTCTTGAAACGGTACAGCAGCTCAACGAGAAATTCAACGCAGAGCATATCGTCAATATCATGAAAGGGAATGAGACGGCAGCTGTTATGAGTTATCACCACAACGAACTGGAGAATTTCGGAGCAGGAGAAGATGAAGATGAAGCAACTTTGCACGCTATTATCCGGCAGGCGATGCTGAACGGCTATCTCAATAAGGATATCGAATCCTATGGAGACCTGAAACTGACTTCCGAAGGACGGAAGTTCATCAAACGTCCTACTCATTTCGAAGTACCGGTTGTCGTGGAAGAAGATGAAGACGACGTGGATTTGGTGGAAAGTGTCGGCGGAAGTTCGGCGGCAGACGATGTGCTGTTCTCCATTCTAAAGGACATCCGCAAGAAACTTAGCAAAAAAATGGATGTTCCGCCGTTCGTAATCTTCCAGGACCCGAGTCTGGAAGCAATGGCAACTACATACCCCATTACAATGGAGGAACTCCAGAACATTCCGGGTGTCGGAGCAGGAAAGGCGAAACGCTATGGCGACGAGTTCCTGCGAGTTATCAAGGAATATGTCGAGGAAAACGAAATCATTCGTCCCGAAGACCTCCGCGTCAGAACGGTGGCAAAAGACTCTGCTCGGAAAATCAGTATCATTCAGGCTATTGACCGCCGTGTGGCGCTGGATGACTTGGCGGAAAGCAAGGGAATGTCCATGGAGGAAATGCTTGAGGAAATTGAAGCAATCGTCTATAGCGGCACAAAACTGAACATCGGCTATTTTATTGACGAAGTGGTTGATCCCGACGAAAAAGAGGAAATATACGAATACTTCAAGAATGCCGAAAACGACAGCATCAAATTGGCGATGGAGCAGCTTGGCGAAGATGATTACGACGAATTGCATGTCCGCCTCGTCCGCATAAAATTCCACAGCGATCTTGGAAACTAAACATGTTGATATTATCAGTTTGGGCTGCTCAAAAAACTTGTGCGACAGCGAAGTCCTGATGGGCAAACTGGAAGCCAACGGCTTTACGTGTCATCATGACCCGGAACAGCCGGATTCTCCTGTTCTCATTATCAACACTTGCGGCTTTATCGGCGATGCTAAAGAAGAGAGCATCAATACCATTTTGGTGCAGGCACAACGCAAACAAGCAAAGAAAAACCGCTTGGAGAAACTCTATGTCATGGGCTGTCTCAGCCAACGGTATATGGAGGAACTGAAAGGCGAATTGCCGGAAGTGGACGGCTGGTTTGGAAAATTCGACTACTTGAAAATCCTGGAACAACTGAAACAGTTGGAAAACATAGGACAACTACACGATTTCCACCGCAAACTGACCACACCCAAGCACTATGCCTATTTGAAAATTTCGGAAGGCTGCAACCGTATGTGCTCATATTGCGCCATCCCGCTTATCACAGGCAGACACAAATCACGAACGATGCACGAGCTGTTATCGGAGGTTGAGTGGTTGCGCGACCGGGGTGTCAAAGAAATAAACGTCATCGCACAAGACCTGTCCAGTTACGGTCTGGATATTGCCCACAAACACTTGCTGCCGGAGTTGATAGACAAGATGGCGCAAATAGAAGGCATAGAATGGATTCGTCTCCATTACGCTTATCCTACGGACTTTCCGGACGATTTGCTGGATGTAATGGCAAAGCATGCCAATGTGTGCAAGTACCTCGATATCGCCTTGCAACATTGCACAGACCATATGCTTTCGCTCATGCGACGTCATATCACACAAGCGAAACAAGACGCCCTGATTGCCAAAATCCGTGAACGTGTTCCGGGCATTTGTATCCGCACAACGCTTATGGTTGGCCATCCGGGAGAAACGGAAGAGGATTTTGAGGCACTCAAGCAATGGACCGGACAAATGGCTTTTGACAGAATGGGTGCATTTGCATACTCCGACGAAGAAGGTACATATGCCTGCCTGCATTATAAGGACGATGTGCCCGAAGAAACCAAACAACGCCGTTTGAGTGAACTGATGGATATACAGCAGGAGATTTCTGCCCGTTTGATGAATCAGAAAGTAGGACAGACACTGCGTGTTATCATTGACCGCAAGGAAGAAGACTACTTTATCGGCAGAACAGAGTTTGACTCGCCCGAAGTGGACTGCGAAGTGCTCATTCCCGCCGAACAAGACCTTGTTACGGGAAACTTTTATAACGTGAAAATAACCAAAGCAGAGGAATTTGACCTCTACGGAATAATATGCTGACCAAAGATTTAATTACTGAAATTGCACTACAGACCGGCTATACCAAACGCCGCGTGGAAGAATTGCTCAATGCAACTACTTCTGTTGTGCTGGAGAACCTGCTGCAAGGCAAAGCCGTACAATTGCAGAACATCGGTTCGCTTGAAGTGAAAGAAAAGAGTGCACGTGCGTTTGTGCATCCGAAAACAGGAGAACGCTCCGTTGTTCCTGCAAGGAAACAACTTGTGTTGCGCCCTACTGCGACAATCAAAGACGCACTGAACGCATAAATGTCTAACCGATAAACCGTTACGTCATGGAAAAAATATCATGGGCTGAACTGCGCAAAGTGATTGCGCAACGCATAAACGCAGACGAGAAAGAAGTCGGAATATTCATGAATGCGCTCGCTCCTGCAATCACGAAAGCTTTACAGGAAGACCGGCAGGTACGTATTACAAACTTCGGCACCTTCAAGTTGCAGACAATTGCTCCGCGCAAGAGTGTAAACGTCGCAACCGGCGAGGCTTTCACACTGCCTGGTTACGATAAACTGACCTTCTCGCCGGAAAGTTCGATAAAGGAGTTGTTAGGTAATCTCGGCAATAAACCAGCGCCAACTGAGGATGAGGCTACTCCCCTAAAGAAACTTGGCGAACAGGCAGACGAAATAGTTGGTCTGCTAAGCGAACTTGGTCAGGCTCCGGACACCAAAACCGAAGAACCCAAAGTGGAAGAACTAAAACCGGAAGAACCAAAAGTCGAAGCTCCAAAAGTTGAAGAACCAAAAGTAGAAGAACCAAAAGTAGAAGAACCAAAAGTAGAAGAACCGCTATACACACCTTTCTATCCGGATGTACCTGAACCACAAAAACCAAAATGCCGCACGTGGCTTGTAGTGGGTTTGACAATCATTATTTTGACTGTTCTTTTGGCGCTGTCTTTCCTCTTCTGGGGAAATCGCTTTGTGGAGTGGATAGAAAATATGAATAAGGAACAAGTTACTGAAGAAGTCATTATTCTTGAAGAACCGGTGGATACCACAACTCAGGTTATTGAAGAGGAAATTGAACCGATAGAGCCGGAGGAGCTAGAGCCGGCAAGCACCTTACCCTATCCGTACGAATACACGGAGTTCATTGCAAAAGAGTACCTGCCACGGGGTAGCCGTTTGGCATGGCTGGCACGCAAATACTACGGTGAACGCGAGTTATGGGTGTTTATATACGAGGCAAACAGAGACGTAGTGGAACACCCGTCACAAATTGAAGTTGGTACACTTATCCGCATTCCTAAGTTGCCGAATGAACTGCGCGATTTCAGTAATCCGGAGTTACAGGAATTGGTTGAAAGACTGGCAACAGAATACAAGCAGCTTTAATGGATACATTTATCCATATCAGGGGAGCCCGAACGCACAACTTAAAGGATATATCTGTTGATATTCCGCACAATAAGCTGGTCGTTGTAACGGGTGTTAGCGGCAGCGGGAAATCCTCGCTGGCGTTTGACACGTTATACGCGGAGGGGCAGCGGCGCTATGTGGAAAGTCTGAGTGCTTATGCGCGACAATTCCTCGGGCGTATGCAAAAACCTGATGTGGAAAGTATTGACGGTATTCCACCTGCCATCGCTATCCAGCAGAAAGTCACAAACCGCAATCCACGCTCCACAGTCGGAACCGTCACGGAAATATACGACTATCTCAAACTCTTGTACGCGCGCGTCGGACACACATATTCACCCGTCTCGGGAGACGAAGTGCGCAAACACACCGTACAGGATGTAGTTTCCGCAATGACGGCGCTACCGAACGGCAGTAAAGTCTATTTATTGACGCCGCTGATTACCGGAAGCCGCTCCGTTGCCGAACAGTTGCGATTATGGCAGGCTGAAGGTTTCTCACGCCTGTGGCACGAAGGTGATATCCTCCGCATTTCGGATGCGACGGAAGAACGTATAGCCTCCTTTACGGACAAGACATACCTCTTGGTGGACCGTATCATTACCGACGGCGAGCAAAGCACGGCTAATCGTTTTGCAGACTCCGTACAAACGGCTTTTTTTGAAGGAAGAGGCAGTTGCCTGCTACGAGTGGAGAGCAAGGAACAAGGCACAAAGACGCTATTCTTCTCCGAACGCTTTGAAGCGGATGGAATACTGTTTATCGAACCCTCCGAACACCTCTTTGACTTCAATAATCCGTTAGGGGCATGTTCCACATGCAACGGCACAGGACAAACAAATGGTATTGACCCTGATTTGGTTGTACCCGATAAATCATTGAGCGTTTATGACGGAGCAATTGTATGCTGGCACGGCGAAAAAATGCGTGTTTGGAATGACCAGCTCATAATGAATGCCCACCTGTTTGATTTTCCTATACACAAGCCGTTCTACGCACTTTCCGCAGATCAGAAACGTACATTATGGTTAGGTAACGAGTACTTCCGCGGGCTAAATGATTTCTTCAAGGAACTGGAACAACACCAATCGATACAAAACAAAGTGCTCCTTGCACGTTTCCGCGGCAAGGCAGTCTGTCCTGATTGTGAGGGCAGTCGTTTGCGCCCCGAAGCAAAATATGTCAAAATAAACGGCTTGTCCGTTACGGACGTGTGCAGGATGTCCATTTCGGTAGCGGCAGACTGGTTTAATCACCTGCAACTGCCGCCACAGGAAGCCGCAGCGGCAAAACAGTTACTCATCGAGATAAATTCCCGCCTGCAGTTCATGCAGGATGTGGGTCTTAGTTATCTGACACTCAGCCGCCTCAGCAACTCGCTTTCAGGCGGGGAAGGACAGCGAATCAACCTTGCCAAATCGCTTGGCAGCAGCCTTGTCGGGTCGCTGTACGTCTTGGATGAACCAAGTATAGGCCTGCATCCGCGTGATACAAAGAAACTGATTCATGTGCTGCGGGAGTTGCGTAATCTCGGCAACACGATTGTCGTGGTGGAACATGACGAAGACATTATCCATGCCGCCGATTATATCATTGAAATAGGTCCTGCAGCGGGCAGACGTGGCGGAGAAATAACTTTCCACGGCATTCCGGAAGACAAACCTGTAGTATATCAAATACCGACCTTCCGCCGCCCGTGGCACAATTACATCGAAGTACATGGGGCTTGCGAGAACAACCTCAAGAATATTGATGTCAAATTTCCGCTAAATGTAATGACGGCCATAACCGGAGTCAGCGGAAGCGGCAAATCATCCTTGGTAAGCAAAGTGCTCTACCCTGCCCTCAAGAAATATTATGGCGGAATTGCCGAGCGCACAGGCGATTACAAAACCCTTAGCGGCAGTCTGCATCTTGTCAAGAATATCGAGTTCGTGGACCAGCAGCCGCTCAGCCGTTCCTCACGCTCAAACCCGGTTACCTACCTCAAAGCCTATGATGAGATTCGCAAACTCTTTGCCGAACAGCAGCTCGCGAAACAAATGGCTTTCACACCGGCACATTTCTCGTTCAATACGCCGGGCGGCAGATGCGAAGAATGTCAGGGAGACGGCTTCATTACCATCGAAATGCAGTTTATGGCAGACATCGTTTTGGAATGTGAGGCTTGTCACGGACATCGTTTCAAACAAGATGTCTTGGATGTTCATTACCGCGACAAATCCATATTTGACATACTGCAGATGACTGTCAATCAGGCAATTGAATTCTTCTCCGAAGACCCTGCCTGCGACAAGATTGTCAAACGCCTCAAACCGTTACAGGATGTCGGCATCGGCTATATTCAGCTCGGCCAGTCCTCCTCTACGCTTTCCGGTGGTGAGAGCCAGCGTGTCAAGCTCGCCTCTTTCCTTGCACAAGAAAGTGCAGACCCGACTATCTTCGTCTTTGACGAACCCACAACGGGTTTGCATCACTCGGATATTGATATATTACTCAAAGCCCTCAATGCATTAATTGCCAAAGGGCACACGGTGATTGTAATTGAACATAATCCCGCCATTATTATTGCTGCCGACCACGTGATTGACCTTGGTCCTGAAGGCGGTGACGAAGGCGGAACCATCGTTTTTGAAGGAACACCCGAAGCACTTATGGCTTCCGACAAAGGCTACACCGGCCGATTCCTCAAAAGCACTATTGCAAAAAGCGAAAATGATTAAATGATTATATTATGGCAAATTCAAACAAAATGAATGAAATTCGTCGTTCGGACATGCTTTCACACGTCTCAAGTTTTGGCTATCTGCCGCGTTGGGGAGTGCTCCTTTTGGATGTTTTCCTCTGTCTTTTAGCCTTCTGGTCAAGTGTGCTGATAGGACAAGGTATGTTTGATTACAAGGAAGTCGGACAGGATCTTGACATTTGGGTACAATGTCTATGCACTATTTGTATCCAACTCATCTGCTTCTGGATTTTCCACACCTACTCCGGCATTCTGCGCTACTCAACGTTTGTGGATACGCTCAAATCCCTGCTTGCCACCTTGCTGACAGGCTTCATCATCCTTGTCACCAATTCGGTCATTTTCTACATGACAGGACACAAGCCTTTCCTGACAACAGTAACGATTATTTATGCGTTTATCGCTTTTGTGCTGTTGTTCTGCCTGCGGGTGGGTGTAAAAACGATTTTCGAGACGGTCAAGCAGTCCTCCGGCAATCCGCATGTGCTCATCTACGGAACCAAGTCTGCGGGAATTGCGATTGCCAAGATGCTCCGTAGTGCGGGCAACACACCTTACCGGCCTGTCGGGTTCATCTCAGACCCGGGACAACGGCAGCACTTCGACCTCGTCGGAATGCACGTATTCCCCTTGGACGACAAACTCATCGCGTACATGCACGCCCGCAACATTCGCAACGTGATTATCTCGCCTATTAAAATGCGCGAACTCAATCCAGCCAAGGACCTGCAAATATTCATTGACAACAATATTCACATCCTTACGACCCCGTACTTTACGGAGTTTGACAAGGATGCCAATCCCGACAATCTGCGTATCGGACGTATTGACTCTATTCAAATCGAAGATTTGCTGGAGCGACCGACCATCAATATCAACACCGAGAACGTGCGCAAAGTCATCAACAAGAAAGTCGTGCTCGTAACGGGTGCGGCAGGCTCTATCGGTAGCGAACTGGTGCGTCAGGTACAGAAGTACCGTCCGAAAGCGATTGTGCTCTTTGAACAGGCGGAATCGCCGTTGCACGACCTGCGACTTGACTTGGAGCAACAATACCCCAACACACGCTTTATTCCGGTTATTGGTGATGTCCGAAACAGGGAACGCGTAGAGGAAGTGTTCCTGGATTATCGTCCTGACATTGTCTATCACGCAGCAGCCTACAAACATGTGCCTTTGATGGAAAACAACCCCAACGAAGCGATTCGTGCCAACGTACTTGGCACGAAGAACATGGCGGATATGGCAGTCAAATACGGCGTAGAACGGTTTGTCATGATTTCCACCGACAAAGCCGTCAACCCGACCAATATCATGGGTGCTTCCAAACGTATCGCGGAGATTTACGTGCAGTCGCTTTTCCGGCACTTGCAGAAGGAGAACGAGAACTGCACCAAGTTCATCACCACCCGTTTTGGCAATGTGCTCGGTTCGAATGGCTCGGTCATTCCGTACTTCAAGAAACAGATTGCCCAAGGCGGTCCTGTAACGGTTACCGACCCGAATATCATCCGTTACTTCATGACCATTCCCGAAGCCTGCTGCTTGGTGATGGAAGCCTCAACACTCGGCAACGGCGGCGAGATATTCGTCTTCGATATGGGACACCCCATCAAGATTCTCGACCTCGCAAAGAACATGATTCGTCTGGCAGGCTTTATCCCGGGCGAAGAAATTCCGATTGTCTTTACAGGCTTGCGGCCGGGTGAGAAACTCTACGAGGAACTGCTCAACCAGAAAGAAACAACCATTCCGACCACCAACGAAAAAATCATGGTCGCCAAGGTGCGTGAATTTGAGTTTGAAAAGGTGGATGTCGAAATCAACCAGCTCATAGACCTTGCAGGCCGCAACAAACCGTTTATGACGGTGCAGAAAATGAAGGATATCGTACCGGAATTCATCAGCAAAAACTCCGTTTACGAGCAATTGGATAAATGATGTCCTTCTTTTACCAATATCCCTTCCTGATTGGAATAGTTTCCTGCTTGCTGGCGTTTGCGGGGATGCCGTTGGTTTTGCGTATTGCCAAGCAGAAGCACCTTGTTGTGCGCCCTAACAAGCGTATGAGCCACACCGGTGAAATACCCAATATCGGCGGAATTGACATCTGCTTCTCTTTTATGCTCACCTACCTTGTTTTTGAGTTCAACGGCATTCAGGAGTCGCAGTTTCTGCTTATCGGTGTATTTGCAATCATGACGGTCGGATTGGTGGACGATATCCTTATTCTCTCACCGACCGCAAAACTGCTGGGCGAAACGCTTGCAGGTACTGCCCTTGTCGGATTTGCGGACATCCGTCTCACACACTTGCACGGTATTTTCGGCATCACGGAAATCGGGCTGATTCCAAGTTACCTCATCTCGCTGTTGGCGCTGTTGGCAATTATCAATGCCATCAATCTTATTGACGGTGTGGATGGGCTTGCCAGCGGACTCGGAATGTTGTATTGCTCATTCTTTGCCGTCTATTTCTACCTTGTCGGCGAAACAGACTGGGCGATTCTCGCCATCTGCCTAATCGGCTCGCTCGCGGTATATTTTTGTTATAATGTCTTCGGCAGCACGCGCAAAATATTCATGGGCGACAGCGGAAGTCTGCTCCTCGGGTATATGTTGGCGGCGTTTGTATTCAAATTTTGCGAACTGAACGCCTATGCCCAAGTGCCTGCCGGCCTTCAGATTTCGGCAGCTCCGGCAGTGGCTATCGCCGTGTTGGCTGTTCCCTTGTTTGACATGCTTCGAGTCTCCCTCACCCGCATCAAACATTGTCAGTCTCCTTTCCATGCGGACAAGAACCACATCCACCATCTGCTGTTGCGGACAGGTCTGACCCACTTCCAGACAACATGCGTCCTGCTTGCCGTTTCAGTCATCACCATCGGCATCGGCATTCTCGGGCGAAACTGGAACTTCTGGCTGCTGACTGCCACCATATTTTTTGTCTGCTCCGTCTTCGTGATTATTGTCTGGCGCATAATCGACCGCAAAAATGCTCAGTATTGAACACCTGACCATAGAATTTTCCTCAAAGCCTGTCTTGGATGATATTTCTTTCTTGGTGAACAAGAAGGACAGGATTGCTTTGGTCGGCAAGAACGGGGCGGGCAAAACTACCCTGCTCCGCCTTATTGCAGGCGAATACGCACCTACTTCCGGCACTATATCCAAAGACGCGGACCTCACTATCGGCTATCTCCCGCAGGTGATGCTCCATAAGGACGGACGAACCCTCCGCGAAGAAGTAATGTCTATCTGTCCAACCTCCGACAGCGACAGCGGTCCAACCTCCAAAAGCGAAGCACTCTTCATCGCCGAAATGGACAAAACCATTGTCGGCCTTGGCTTCGAACGAAAAGACTTTGACAGACCATGTTCCGAGTTCTCCGGCGGTTGGAGAATGCGTATTGAACTTGCTAAAATCCTCCTGCAGCATCCGGATTTGCTCCTGTTGGACGAACCTACCAACCACCTTGACATTGAATCTATCCAATGGCTGGAGGAGTTCCTTGCCGGCTCCCCGAGTGCCGTCATTGTAGTCAGCCACGACAGAGCTTTCATCGATAACATCACCAACAGGACTATCGAAATTTCGCTCGGACATATCTACGATTACAATGTCAATTACTCGCAGTTTGTTGTGCTACGGCAGGAGCGTCACGAACAGCAGGTCCGCGCGTTTCTCAATCAGCAGAAGATGATTCAGGAAACCGAAGAGTTTATCGAGCGTTTCCGTTATAAGGCGACCAAAGCCGTACAAGTCCAGTCCCGCATCAAGCAACTGAACAAACTTGAACGCCTTGAAGTGGATTTGGAGGACACGTCCCGTCTCAACCTGAAATTTCCGCCTGCCCCGCGTTCCGGAGACTTCCCCATTATCATCGAAGACCTCCGAAAGGACTTCGGTACGCACACTGTTTTCCACGATGTAACCCTTACCATCCGCCGTGGCGAAAAAGTGGCTTTTGTCGGCAAGAACGGTGAAGGAAAGACTACCCTTGTGCGGTGTATCATGGGGCAACTCGACTACTTCGGCACGCTCAAAATCGGACACAACGTCAAAATCGGTTACTTCGCACAGAACCAAGCCTCGCTTCTTGATGAGAACCTCACCGTCTTCCAAACAATAGACTATGTCGCGGTTGGCGATATCCGCACTAAGATTCGGGACATCCTGGGCGCTTTCATGTTTGGCGGAGAGGCTTCCGAAAAAAAGGTCAAGGTGCTCTCCGGCGGCGAACGAAGCCGTCTCGCCATGATTCGTCTGTTACTCGAACCCTGCAATCTGCTTATTTTGGACGAGCCTACCAACCACCTGGATATGCAGTCCAAGGACGTGCTCAAAACTGCCCTCAAGGACTTCAACGGCACCGTTATCTGTGTCAGCCACGACCGGGATTTCTTGGACGGGTTGGTAGAAAAAGTCTATGAATTCGGCGGCGGACATGTGCGAGAACATCTCGGCGGCATTTATGACTTCCTGCGCAAAAAACGCATCTCCAACCTGCAGGAACTTGAGCGGTCGAACAACTCACAGCGCAGCGGTCTCACTTCCCACAGCGCAGCGGTCTCACTTCTAACAGCGAAGCGGTCCAACGACCACACGCGAAGCGGTCTATTGGACTACGAGGCGCAAAAGGCGGAAGCTGCCGCCCGCCGGAAGAAGGAGAAACAGATTGCCGACACAGAGGCGGAGATAGCGCGTCTCGAAGCCGAACAAGCGGAGCTTGAAGCATTGCTTAATGCTACTGAAAACCAGACACCGGACAACTTCGCCAAGTACGAGCACATCAAACGTACTATAGAGCAAAAACTCTACGAGTGGGAAATTCTGAGCGAGTAATTTGAGCAGTACCTTTGCAGCCAAATTTACTGCAATAACACATTTAAATATTGATGATATGAAAAAGTATTTATTTGTTCTGACCGCGATTCTTCTTTCCGTTCCTATGATGGCGCAAGATTTTAGCGGTGTGGCTTGTCAACAAGGACAGGTATATAACAATTGGCATAAATGGTTGGACTATATCAATATCGTTATGCCTATTGACATCCACAAGTATGAGAAGATTTATCTCTGCCCGGCAGATATCTCCAAAGTGCAATGGCCAGACAAAACGGACTACAAATATCCTGCTTTAGAACAGTCTCTGGAAGCCTTTCCGGAAATAATTGCGAAGAACATCAAGAAGCAGCTCCCGCATCTCAAGGTGCTGACAGTCAATAGTTTGGACGAGATGAAGTTGGATGATAAATCCATTGGATTATGCCTGCGTTTTGACGAGTTGGATATGGGGGACAGGGCGCTGCGAATTTGGGTCGGAGCAGGAGCAGGTGCGCAAAAAATAACTATCTCCGGTGTCTTTTTTGACAAGGACAAAAAGGAGTTTTTCGACTTCAAGCATCGACGTGTAACGGTTATTGGCAGAACATACAAAAAGGATTTGCAGTTGGATTTTGCCAATTTCGGCAAAGACTTTGCCAAGATATTGGATACATTAAGCAAATAACAAATTTTAATT
The DNA here is from genome assembly GCA_905233415.1 of Paludibacteraceae bacterium. Taxonomy (GTDB): domain Bacteria; phylum Bacteroidota; class Bacteroidia; order Bacteroidales; family Paludibacteraceae; genus Colicola. The sequence goes on along the minus strand of CAJOEX010000033.1, from coordinate 101 downwards.
AGTATAACCTGTTGGCGGAATTAAAAAAAGTGTTCTTTGATTAAATTTTTTAACAAAAAAAGTTGCACAATTCGTTGATTTTTAGTAACTTTGTAGTGTCC
>CAJOEX010000032.1 GCA_905233415.1 Paludibacteraceae bacterium | reverse complement strand
AACCCCTTCCGGACTTATGTAGATGCCTATAGTTATCAGGAAGGAAACACCGAACTTACGCCGGAATTTAACAACGATGTAGAGCTCCATTTCAGCTGGACGCAGTACCTTAACCTTACCTTCAATTTTGCGCACACGCAAGATATGTTCTCGCAGAAAACAACCATTCTGCCAGATGGTATGGGCTTTACGAAATGGAGCAATTTCGGTACCTGTACAACTCACGGCGGAAATATCTCGCTTACAGAGTTACCGCTTGTGCCGAAGTATGTTACGGAAGAAGATGGCTCCAAATCCATGCAGGGCGCATGGCTTGCGCTCACTATCAATGCCGGTTGGTTGCATTTCATCAATAAATCGTACGAGAAGCAAGCTGATGGTACGCCTGCCTATGAAAATCGCAGTCATTACGGCTATGTGGGCGGTACGCTTGCAGCCTACTTGCCCAAAGATTGGACCATGACCTTCGACGGCAACTGGTCTTCGCCCATGACAACGGGTTACAATAGGCAGGGAAGTACGTATTTCCTCAGTTTTGGCGTGCGGAAGATGTACATGCAAAAAGGGCTCATTTTCAACCTCAACATACAAGATTTGGCGCGTTCGCTGTGCTTTATGGAGAAGAGTGAAGGCATGGCACCAGGCTATGAGAGTTGGTATAAAAATACTATCCGCCAGCAACGCGTCGCGCTCTCTGTCACTTGGATGTTCGGTCAATACCAACAGCATAAGAACCGTAAAGTGGGTGATCTGGATGAACTCAATCGTCTCGGTGGAGGCGGAGGTGTTTCGACCGGAAACTAAACAAAAAAACAGCGGCGATACCAAAAGGTATTTCCGCTGTTTTTGGTGGAGAGTGGGGCTCTCGCTTACGCAAAGGCTCATGTGACTGCGGGCAGAGCCCTTGTAAAACATTTTCGCCTTGCGCTGCGCTCTCCCCAAGAATTAGAAATTCTCGGGGACCCCGTCCTAATTATTGGCTTCTCGCCCGTACTACTTCATAAAAACAAAAAAGAGCCCTACCAGAGGACTCATTTTTGTTTTTGGGTGGAGAGTGGGGCTCGAACCCACGACACTCGGAACCACAATCCGATGCTCTGCCAACTGAGCTATGACCACCATACGCGCTTGCGCGCTTCATTTACCATTTTATCATTTACCATTTGACCATTTATCGAGCCATTTAGGTATTTGATTAATGGCGCTTTCTCATAAAAGCGTGCAAAAGTACTGCTTTTTTTTGAACCGTGCAAATTTTTATGCTATTTTTTTGAAAAAATAGGTAAATCAGGTGCAATTTCCTGCAAAGGATGCATCACAAAGTCCCTTTTTTGCATCAATGGATGCGGAATAATTAAATAATTGACAGTTGACAATTGACAGTTGATATTCAGTTCTTTGCCTGCGTCGTCAAAAACCAAGAGAATATCGATATCAATAGGACGGTCGGAATAGACCGCTTCGCTGCTAGAAGTTAGACCGTTTCGCTGTGAGACCGCTTCGCTGTGAGACCGCTGCGCTGTGGGAGGTGCGACCGCTGCACTGTGAGATTTAGTGGTGCGGCCAAGTTGACGTTCGATGGATTGAGTGGCTTGGAGTAGGGAAAGAGGAGAAAGAGCTGTTTCAAACGAGGCACAAAGATTGCAGAAATCGTTTGGAGAGTCAAATCCCCATGGCCTGGAATAGAAAAAAGACGACCGCTTAATGAGCGGTCCGACGTGCTCGGAAAGCAATTCAACAGCTTTGTTAATTGTTTCTTCGCGGTTTCCGAGATTGGCACCCAAACTTAAATAAACTATCATGTGGCGAAGAAAATAGTATTTAATAGAAATTGTTACGAGTATGTGACATTCCGGTGACCTTACTGCGACCTTACTGTGACCTTACTGTGACCTTACTGTGACCTTATTGTGACCTATCGGTGATGTTAGGACGATGTTAGGACTATGTAAGGACTATGTTAGGACTTGGGAGAGGGAAGGTCGGGAAGGGAAGCGGTGTGGAGGTAGTCGAGGGCTTTGTCTGCATACTTGACTGCATAAGGGTAGAGCAGGGACGATGATTTGAGGTCCTCTTGCAGGAAATGAAACTGTGTATCCAATTTATTGACACAGAAAACAAGCGCCAAGACCACCAATGCCCATTTTGCGGCTCCAAAAACGCCACCAAGCAAGCGGTTCATCCAGCCTAAGTTGATGGCTTTCAAGATGCGTGAAATGATTCTGGCGATGATGTTTAGCACCAGCGTGATTCCCAAGAAGAGCAACGCATATGCGACAGCATCACAAACCGCCTGCGGCCACGTAAACTGCGTTATAATCCACGCAGAGAACGCCTGTCCCCAGAGTTTTGCTCCGAAGAAACCGAAGACCACCGCCGCAATGGCGATGATCTCGGTTATCAGTCCTTTCATAAAGCCTCTAACAAGGCCAATGAGAAGCGGGAGCAATATAATAATGTCCAACCACGACATCAATCCTTGTCAGAAGAATCAGAGGAAACGGGTTCCGCTTTTGAGGGTTGCGGTACACCAAATTCCCATTCAACCGGCGTCCAGTGGTTATCGGGGTCTTCATCAGCCTGGCGTTCCGGAAGGATGTCGCCCAAGTTATTTGGCGTAATAGACCACTTTGTGTCCGAGGAAGACGGAGCATAACGGCTATTGTCCATATAGTAACCCAAAATACCCTTTACAGAACCGATATATTCGGGTTCCGGCAGATAGTAATAAGCGTACTTGGCATACTCGGAAGTGGAAACCAAAATGCTTAATTTGTTGGAGCCGTCAGATGAAACGAAGCGGGATTGCGGATAGCCGACATTACCGGTCGTCGGGCCAAATACATACGCATATTCGTCCTCTTCCGGATTACCCTTTGTATCGAGGTTAGTCGGGTCATAGCGGTTGCAATAAGCCTGTTCACCTTGCTGGGTCTTGTATTGACCTGTGAAGTAAACGTCCTTAATAATAACAGCTCTACCATCCGCCAAACGTGCAGCCTCCACATCGGTGCATTTGGAGAGGTATTTGTCGTACACTTCCTCCATTGTAAGCGTGTCATAGACGAGTTTGCTGATGTCGGGTTTACCGATGAGCTGGCAAGCCTGACGGAAGCGGGGCGACGGAATACGTCCGGGCGCCCAACCAACCTTCTGGTTATAGGACGAACCGGCATAAACGTTGTTGTTGTAGGAAGGAACGCACAGTTGCGGTTCGTTCGCATAACGTCCGATGGCAAGGCCGTTACAACGGATAAGGATTTCCTGTCCCTGATGGAAGAGACCGCTTGCGGAGCCCATGTCAATGGAAATGCGCAAAGCCTGTTGGTCCTGTTTGCCATTTTCGTCAAGCAAGGGTTTGCCGGTATTCCAGTCAACCGTTTGCTGGATGACCAGGGATTTGTAGAAGTTTCCTCCGTAGTCGTCGGTTAAGACGCGTCCGCGCAGATAAATGTCGGGACCGTTTGTCGGGAGCGTATCCACAGAGAAGAGATAAAGCCCCATGTAGAAGGAACGTGTACGGTACGGGCATGTATCGGAAGCAAAGTTACCTTCTTCGGTCATAAACGAATCAAGGAACTGGTTAATATTGTAAACGGTACCGCCTTTGGTAATTTCAGTAATGTTGTCGGGATTGATAAAGAGGTCATCTTCCGACGGCACATTTGGAGTACAAGCGGGCATCAGCAGGAATAATGCTGCGAGGGATGCGAGTGAAATGATAGTTTTTTTCATAGATGTGTCCTCCGATTAGAATTTATAAGTGAGTGTTAAATAGAAGTTAGGTCCCCAAGCGTAGTAGTACTTCGACGGGAACTTCCAAGCGTTAGCCGTGATGGTGGAGTTTTCGCCATCAGCAATGCCCTGACGTGTTCCACGCGGGAGACGCGCCTGCTGGTAACCACCGGTTTTGAAGTTGAGATTATGACCGATGTTCGTAACCGAGAGGTTGATTGAAACCGATTGACGGTTCTTGAGATAAATCATCTTACCAACGCTGAGGTCAATCATGAAGCGGTTGAGCGGGTTAGTAGCCGAAAGCGACTCCTGTTGGTCAAGGAGGTTGTACGGATACTGCAGCAGATAGTTGCCGTATTCATCACGCATGGGGGTTCCGTTCTCGTCCAAGAGACGTGCGTCCGCTTCGTCGTTGTAGTTGAGATAAACCTTGTTGTAACCGCCATTAACGGGTGTGCCGTCAGCGCGTGTTCCGGTGTAAAGACCCATCATACGGCGGGAAGGAGCCACACTGAGGAAGTTCCAGTCGTAGTATGAAACGGTAATGTCAGCAAACCACATCTTCGGGTGGAAGAAACTGAGTTTCAAGCTGGCATTGACTTGCGGGCCTTGAGAAACGCGAAGGCCGTTCATCATGACGGAGTCGGTTACTTCGTACAGGTTTGTTTTCTCGAAAGTTTCCTTGTCAAGAGTTGTACCAAGTGCCATACCATTTTCAGCAGAAGTAACTGCGAGCGCGTTGCTGGTGTAGCGATGGTCACCAACTGCAGCGACACCGGTCAAGGTGAAGTAGGTGCCCAGCTTAACAGCAATGGCAGCCTCAATACCACAGTGGCGGCGGTCAATATTGGTGATAGCCTGGTTTACAAAAGTACGAGCCTCATCATCATAGTAGCCATTCAATTCCGAACCGTTCCAGAAACGGGTGTAGTAACCGGTCAAACGACCACGAACAACAGGATAGTTGAATTCATAAGTAATGTCACCACCTGCAATCAACTCCGATGCAGCATAGAAGTCTTTGAGGTTCTTGGCGTTATCGTGTGTATAGATGGATCCGATAGCACGGTCATGAACGCGCTGCGAAATGTAGGCGTTGCGTGCCAACGGAGCACGTGTTTCAGCCAATGCGTTGAGTTTCAAATGGTTACGGCCGTTGATTTTGTAGTTGAAGCCGAGTTTGAATGCCGGGTCAATGAAGAAGTGCTCTTTGCCGACATAGTAATTCGGATAAATGCCCTTGAGGATGTCCTTTGCGCTTTTGCCGAGGTACAATTCCGCATCATCGGGGTTGAGCTGTGCCAAATACCAAGCACGACCGTTCAGCATGTTGCTGGTACGTTGCATGGACGAATAGGTGGCTTGAATCGCATAGAAGAAGTCAATTTCATTGAACTTCCATTCATTCTGGAACCATAGTTTGGAGTTTTCGATGAACATGTTATAGTCATAACCGAAGCGGTCACCGTTCTTGATGGTTTTAGCCTGTTGATTATGAGCAGCCCAATAAGTGATATCATTTTGCTTGACTTGTGCCATCTTCTCTTGAGAAAGACCGATGTTGGTAGCCAACTCCTTGATGTCACGATCAGCAAACGGGTCGATATCCATCCAATGGTCAGCGCCCAGAAGGTCGTCCATCGTTTTGTAGTGAATACCTTGTGAGAATTTCTCTTCGATACCGAGTGTCATTTTGAGGTGGTCGAACTGGTTGTTTGTCCAAAGGACGGTAGCTGCAGCCTCTTGGATATCGTTGTGGCGGCGCTCCACCATGTAGCGTGCCAGTCCGTCCGGGTCGGCGTAGTTTGCCGCATAGAGTGCATTCCAGTCAATCTGCGTGGTTTTGTCATCACGGTTCTGCCACAACTCAACAAGTGCGTTATATGATTGCGCATCTATTGACGGACCGATGCGCAAACCGTCTTCGCCGGTGAAACCGTTGCCGAGATAAACTCCGTTCGCGTCAGAACCGATGAAGTTACCGAAAGGATAGTGCTTGCCGTCAGCGCCGTAGAGTTGTGACGAGTTGCCGTTCGCAATCTGTCCGTCCCAGAAGAATGACGGGAGGTTGCGGTAGTAGTCCGGACGCGGGTCCGGCGCATTGTAGAAGTTAATTGCAGAATTCGAGTAGAGCGAATAGTGGTATCCAACCGCAAAATTCATCTTGTTGTGCTCATTGATATTAAGTTCGAAAGAGACGATAGCAGTAGGATCAATGGACTTCACAATACGTGAGTTGCGGATGTGTCCGTCCTGATAGCCCCAATAGGGGTTGTAATTGTTTGTACCGGTGAGGTCATACACTTCCTGGGTGACAGCTCCGTTTTGGCCACGCATGGTCGGTGCTCCGAAAGTGGTGATGTTGAGGCGGTTGCCATTGTTCCAAACTTTCTCGGCAGAGAAGAAGTAACCGAGCGAATAATAGTTAACGCCTTCACCGATGATTCCTTTTGTGGTGGTGTAAGGCGAGAAACGGAATGCGAGCTGTCCGATGAATGACCAACCGTTCTTCAGCGGTCCGGATGCGTATGTAGCGCGGACAGCCGCTTTGTAGTTACGGTTTGTTCCGGCAGCACTCAGTTTCCAACCTTGTGCATAACGGCTTGCATTCATAAGGTAGTTGGTTGATTGGCCGAGGTTACCAAAGGTAAAGTTGGTTGCTTCCAACGGAAGAACAACTTCGCGGTTACGGCTGGCGTCATTCAGTCCGCCCATTGAAGAGAATGAGAATGTTCCACGTTCAGCCGTGTTGAACGAAATGCCGTTGATGTAAACGGTTTCATACTGTTGTTCGTATCCACGGTTACGATAGCGGGCTGTTCCCCATGCAAAAGAAGTGGCCGAGTTGAACACATCTGTGCTTGCTGATGAAGCAGAAGCTTGTGCTTGTGACTTACCTTCATCATCGTTGAGGTCCTCGTCAGAGATGTTCAGCAAAATCTCGTCTTTTGTTTCTTTCTCGATGTTGACGCTGAGTTTGACCGGCTCCATCTCGTTTGCCTGATCTTGGAGGATTTGCACCAATTCGATGGTGCTGTTGTAGCCTTCCGCCTCGATAATGACTTCTTCGTCCATCGGTTCGAGGTAGAGTAGAGAGAACTCACCCGACTGGTTGGTCGTAGTGGAAATGTTTTGATTGGCGAGCGTAACAGTAGCTCCGACAATCGGTTGCGATGTCGCTTCGTCAATGAGCGTTCCCTTCAATGAAGTTTGCGCTGCTGCGAATAGCGACATACTCAAAACCATCATGGTCAAAAGTGTTTTTCGCATAAAATTGAATTTAGGGTTAATACTATTGTTAATTTTATTTGGTCGTTTACAATTTAGTCATTTAGAACTCGGCGGACTTGGGAGTACGCGGGAACGGAATGACGTCGCGAATGTTCTGCATTCCGGTTACGAAGAGCATGAGGCGCTCAAAGCCGAGTCCGAAACCTGCGTGCGGAGCCGCGCCGAAACGGCGTGTGTCCAAATACCACCACATATCCTTCATCGGAATATGGCGGCGTTCAATTTCTTCGTTGAGTTTGTCAAGACTCTCTTCGCGTACACTACCACCGATTATTTCTCCGATTTGCGGGAAAAGCACGTCCGTACCTTGAACGGTCTTGCCGTCGGCGTTGAGTTTCATGTAGAAAGCCTTAATCTCTTTCGGGTAGTCGGTCATAATCACCGGTTTGCGGAAGTGCTCTTCCACTAGGAAACGTTCGTGCTCGGAAGCCAAGTCGTCTCCCCAGTTACAAGGAAACTCAAACTTGTGTCCGTTGCGGATTGCCTCTTGCAGGATTTCAATACCTTCGGTGTAGGGCAGGCGTACAAATTCCGTGTCAACAACGGATTTGAGGCGTTCGATGAGGCCTTTGTCCACAAACTGGTTGAGGAACTGCAGGTCGTCCATACAATGTTCCAATGCCCAGCGGACGCAATATTTGATAAAGTCCTCTTCAAGGTCCATCAGCTCTTCTTTTTGAATGAATGCCACTTCGGGTTCAATCATCCAGAATTCCGCCAAGTGGCGCGGTGTATTGCTGTTTTCGGCGCGGAACGTCGGACCGAAGGTATAAATCTTGCCAAGTGCCATAGCGCCCAGTTCGCCTTCCAACTGTCCGCTGACGGTCAATGCCGCCATTTTGCCGAAGAAATCGTCGGAATAATCTATCTGACCGTTTTCGTCTTTCTTGAGGTTATAGAGGTTCTTGGTTGTAACTTGGAACATCTGTCCGGCGCCTTCGCAGTCGGAAGCCGTAATAAGAGGAGTGTGGAAGTAGAAGTAGCCGTGTTCATGGAAGTAGGTGTGAATCGCCATTGCCATGTGGTGACGGATGCGGAATACTGCGCCAAAGGTGTTGGTACGAGGACGAAGGTGTGCGATTGTACGCAGGAACTCCATCGACAAACCTTTCTTCTGAAGCGGGTACTGCTCAGGGTCTGCTGTGCCGTAAACCTCCAGTTCGGTAAGTTGAATCTCCACATCCTGTCCGGCTCCTTGTGAGGGCACGAGAATGCCGGTTGCCGAGATGCATGAACCGGTTGTTACCGGCTTGAGTTGTTCCTCAGGGAATTTCGTGAGGTCAACAACGATTTGGATATTTTTGATGGTAGAACCGTCGTTGAGGGCAATAAAGCTAACGGCTTTATTTCCACGACGGCTACGTACCCATCCGCGAACGTTAATCGGTTCGTTGAAGTTTTTGCTCTTGAGAGCGTCAATTATTACTGTTCTTGATAGCATTATAAATATCAATTATCAATTGTCAATTATCAATTAAAACGGTACTCCGTCACCATTGTCTTGTGTGGCACCGTCGGGTGACATGGTTTGATTCATTCTTGAACTGATGGTCACATTGCCGGCAGTTGGTAACGGTGGCAAATCATCATCAAACGTCTCATCCTCATTCTGGAACTTGGCAAACTTCGAACGGAAACGCAGCCAAATGGAATCAGTAGCACCGTTACGGTGTTTGGCGACGATAATCTGTCCGAGTCCGCGCAGGTCCTTGCCGGTTTTCTCATCATTGTAAAGATGATAGTATTCCGGCCGGTGGATGAAGCAAACCATATCTGCATCCTGCTCAATGGCACCCGATTCGCGCAAATCACTCAGCTGTGGCGTTTTGCCTTCTACACCGGTGCGGGATTCCACGTTACGGTTCAACTGCGAGAGGGCGATAATCGGTATGTCCAGTTCTTTTGCCAACGCCTTGAGGTTGCGCGAGATAATACTTATTTCCTGTTCGCGGCTGCCGAAGTTCATACCTGAAGCGTTCATGAGCTGCAAGTAGTCGATGATAATCAGCCGCACTTTGTGTTCGCGAACCAGTTTGCGTGCTTTGGAGCGTAATTCAAATACGGAAAGGCTGGGTGTGTCGTCCACATAAATCTGTGCGCCGCGCAGTTCGTTCACCTTATGCTCCAATTGTGCCCATTCGGCGTTGGTCAGTTTGCCGTTCTTAATCTTGTCGCCTTCCAACTCACAGACATTCATTATGAGACGGTTCACGAGCTGTACGTTGCTCATTTCCAACGAGAACATGGCAACAGGAAGACCATAGTTGACCGCAATATTCTTCGCCATTGACAGCACGAATGCCGTTTTACCCATTGCCGGACGAGCCGCTATAATAATAAGGTCTGAGTTCTGCCAACCTGATGTAATCTTGTCCAAAGCGTGGAAGCCGGCAGGTACGCCCGAAATATTTCCTTCATTCTGTGATGCCTTGTGCATACGTGCAAACGCCTCTTCAATAACGGGGTCAATCTGCGTCACGTCACGTTTCTGCGCACGTTGGCTGATTTCGAAAATACCCGCTTCAGCCTGTTGCATCAGTTCGTCCACATCCTGTGTCTCGTCGTATGCCTGCTCCTCGATTTTCGCCGCCATGCTAATAAGGTCGCGTGCTGTGGCTTTTTGGGCTACAATCTGTGCGTGATAGCGCAAGTGAGCTGTCGAAGCCACTTTTCGGCTCAGTTCGCTGAGATAGAGTGCGCCTCCGGCTTCAACAAGTGTGCCTTGGGATTTCAGTTTTTCCGCCACAGAGAGCACGTCAATAGGCTCGTCTTTGGCTGCCAAAGCACGTATTGCTTCAAAGACCAGACGGTTCTGATCCTTGTAGAACGACTCGGGACGAAGCAGGTCAGCCACGGTTGCATAGGCATCTTTCTCAATCATGAGCGCGCCCAATACAGAGGCTTCCAGTTCGGGAGCCTGTGGCGGCAGCTTGCCGAGGTCGTTTGGTCCCACGGTAGGCGTTTTAGTATTATTTCTTTTTGGCGTAGGCATCTAATAAATTATTTGCTGCAATAAAACTTGACAGTTCGTTGTTTAATACTTGCTCTTCCGCGCGTTGAATGAGTTTCTCCATTTCCTCGTCCTGATAGAAGCCGTTCAGGAGCGCGGCGTTTATTGTTTCATACATCCAATATTTGGCCTGTTCGGTACGATGGTGCTCAAAGTAGCCGTTTTTCTTGGTGAATGCGATGTAATCCTCTACATTCTGCCACACGTCCATTACGCCCGAGTGGTCAATGGAGGAGCAACATATCGCGTCGGGGCTCCAGCCTGATTCCGACGGTGGAAAGAGCATCAGCGCGTTTTTGAAACTTACGCGCGCGGCGCGCGCACGTTCAATATTATTTCCGTCGCACTTATTGATTGCTATTCCGTCCGCCATTTCCATTATGCCGCGTTTAATCCCCTGCAACTCATCTCCTGTGCCGGTTACTTGCAGCAGCAGGAAATAGTCCACCATCGAGTGTGCAGCCGTTTCGCTTTGTCCGACGCCAACCGTTTCGACCAAAATGGTGTCGAATCCGGCTGCTTCGCACAGCACAATCGTTTCACGGGTTTTGCGCGCCACCCCGCCGAGTGAGCCTGCTGAGGGAGAAGGCCGTATGAACGCATTCGCCTGTGTGGAGAGTTCGTTCATACGTGTCTTGTCACCTAATATGCTTCCTTTCGAACGTTCGGATGACGGGTCAATCGCCAGCACTGCCAAATGTTTGCCTTCCTTGCATAGTTCCGTGCCCAATGCTTCAATGAACGTGGATTTGCCTGCTCCGGGAACACCCGTAATGCCCAGCCGAATCGAATTACCCGAATAGGGCAGGCACATTTCTATCACTTTCTGCGCAATCACCTGGTCGGCGTGAAGACTCGATTCGACGAGTGTTACCGCTTGTCCCAGAATGGAAATGTCGCCGCGCCGGATGCCTTCAAAGTATTCCTCGGCAGTCAGCGTGCGTTTTTTGCGCTTGAAAGTGGCATACGGGTTTACGGACGGCAGATTCTGCACGCCTTCATTAACCGTCAGTCCTTTATATTTTGCGTCGTTCTCAGGATGCTGCATAATGTCTTATTGGACGGTCCAGCTTACTTTCACCGTCTTTTTGGGCTGTTTCGGGTCGTTGGTGATAACCTCTATTTCACGGCTGTATGCACCTGCAGGCATTGCCTCTCCGTCCATAACGGCTGTCAGCTCAATCTTAACCTCGCCTTTCTTGCCGGATTTGAGGGCACCTTTCGGAGCGAGTACGTTGAGAAATTCGTTGCTGTTGACTACACGACGGATGAACAGCGGGTTAACGCCCACATTCTGAACCATGAATGATTTCTTTGCTTTCTTGCCTGCGGGAACCAAACCAAGGTCAATCACGTCTTCCAGCACAACGATAGGAGCTTGTTGCAGCTCTTCAACGCTCAGTTTCGAGAAGTCCTCGTCAATTTCGGCTTTGAATGTCAGTTTGTATTCCTCGGTCTGTACGTTTTTGCCGTTTACTACTACATAGGCATTCCACTCAATCGGGCCATATTGTTTGCAGGCTTCCGAATCCAGTACGAACATCAGTTTGCCTGTTTCGTTCGGTTGCACTTTGCCCAGTGAAACTTGCCAAACAAGGAAGTTGTCTTCCGCACGGGTTGCCAAATCCACGGAAATCTCGTGGTCTGTGTGGTTGGCGTATTCAATCTCGTGGGTGATTTTCTGGCCTTTCTTGACGGTCCCGAAGTTCACGTTCTTGGCTTTGAGGCTCAGTTCGCCCATTTGAACGGTGTATTCGTTGACGGGTTTAGCGGGCTTCGGGATTACTTCGCCTTTGATGAAGACGCGGGTCGTAGCTTCTGTGGCGTTGGAGGTGATGGTAATAGTTTTTTGGAAGCGTCCGGGACGGCCGTTCGGGTTGTAGGTCACGGTAATCTTACCTGTCTGACCGGGTTCAACCGGTTCGCGGGTCCAGTTAGGGGTGGTGCAACCGCAACTTGCACGTACGTTGGACAGTACCAGCGGCTCCATACCTTCGTTCTTAAACTCAAACACGGTGGTCACACGACCATCTGCTTCATTGATTTTACCGAAATCATGTTCGGTCTTTTCAAACGTGATGACGGGTTGTTGTGCCATCACTGCCGCTGCGCAGAGCGCAAGCGTGAAAACTGACAAAATCTTTTTCATCTTTTTGTTTGTTATTTTTAAATGTCAACTATCAATTATCAATTGTCAATTGTCAATTATCAATTATTTATCAACCTGTGTGCCGACACAATTTCCGGCATGGCTGTCAGCGCCTTGAACAAGTCCTGCAACTCCCGCCTGTCATAGACATAAATTTCCATCGTTCCGCGGAATATTCCGTCATCGGAGGCAATATTCAATTCCCGCAGGTTGATGTGGAACTCGGTAGATACAATGGCAATTACTTTTGAGAGCACGCCGAATTTGTCTATTCCCCGAATTTCAATCTTTTCCACGAACGACTGTACGCGGTGGGTGTTCCATGTGGCTGCACAGATTTGTTTGCCGTGTGACGATTTGAGTTTCAAGGCTTCCGGACAGTCAATCATATGGATATGGACTAATCCGTTTTCGTCCACATATCCGAGCACTTCATCTCCCGGGATGGGGTGGCAGCAGTCTGCCAGCACGTAGTCTTTATCGAGTTTGTCGTCCGTCAGTATAATCTTCCGGATGCGTTCCTGCTTGGATGTATCCTGTTCGCTCTGTACGGTTTCCGGTTGTTCGGGTTTGCTTGAACTGAAAGGATTCAGCCGTTTCCACAAGCTGCGTTGGCTTTTCGGGAAAGCTACTTGCTGCAGGTTGTCCAGCAGGATGGTGCCTTTTCCGATTTGCAGGTACAAGTCTGTCGGCTGTGTGAGGTGGTAATAGTTCAAGGTCCGTTGCAGCGCCATGTCGTGTGCTTCGGTAGCGTTGTACATCATCAGCGCATCGTTGAACAGTTTTTCGCCTTTGCGGGTAAGTGCCCGTTCTTCGCGGCGGAAATACTGTCTGAGGCATGTCTGCGCCTTTGCGGTTGTAACCATGTTCATCCACTCCTGTTGCGGGTGCTGCGAGTTGGACGTCAGTATCTCCACCTGGTCACCGCCTTTGAGCACGTAGGACATAGGTTGCAGTTCGTGGTTGATTTTCGCCCCGATGCAATGTTCGCCTAACTGTGTATGCAGCATAAACGCCAAATCCAAAGCGGTAGAGCCTTGCGGCATGGTTTTGATATCTCCGCCCGGAGTGAACACGAATACCTCGTGTGCAAACAGATTCAGTTTGAATGTGTCAAGGAACTCTATGGCGTTCGGCTCCGGGTTTTCAAGAATCTCCTTGATGGTCCTGAGCCATTTGTCCAGTTCGTTTTCTCCGCGTTCTCCGGATTTGTATTTCCAATGTGCTGCCAGTCCCCGTTCTGCGATTTCGTGCATGCGGACGGTCCGGATCTGCACTTCTATCCATTGTCCGTTCGGTGCCATGACGGTAATGTGCAAGGCTTCATAGCCGTTGGCTTTCGGGGTAGAAATCCAGTCGCGTATGCGTTCCGGATGCGGACGGTAAATCTCCGTAATCGCCGAATAAATCATCCAGCACTGGTCTTTTTCGGAGAGTCCTTCATGCGGTTCGAAAATGATGCGTACCGCCATAAGGTCATACACATCCTCAAACGGGATACCCTTGTCACGCATTTTCCGATAGACGGAATAGACCGACTTGATGCGTGCCGTCATGGTGTATGTATAGTTCATTTTTGCCAGTTGCTCCTTGATGGGGGTGGCAAATGCTTCGAAGTTTTCGTCCTGTGTCTTGCGAATGGCGATGAGCTTGTCCTCTATTTCCTTGTAAGTGTCCGGGTGCTCGTATTTGAAACTGAGGTTTTCCAGTTCGCTCTTAATCGGGAACAGACCCAGTCGGTGTGCCAGTGGCGCATAGATGTATTGTGTTTCGCCTGCAATCTTGTGCTGCTTGTCTTTCGGCTGGGCTGAAAGCGTGCGCATGTTGTGCAGCCGGTCTGCAATCTTGACAAGCACGACACGGATGTCGTCACTCATCGTCAGCAGCAGTTTCCGGAAGTTTTCCGCCTGCAGGCTTGCCTGATTACCGAACACGCCGCCGCTGATTTTGGTCAGGCCGTCAACGATAAGCGCAATCTTGTCACCGAACAGACGCTGGATATCTTCGGTCGTGTAGTCCGTGTCTTCCACCACGTCATGCAGGAAGGCGGCGCAGATACTGGTCGAACCCAGCCCGATTTCCTTCACCACGATTGTTGCAACGGCAATCGGGTGGAGTATATACGGTTCGCCGGACAGACGCCTTACACCGTAGTGAGCCTGATTGGCGAAGTTGAATGCCCGCGTAATCAGTTCCACATTCTGGCGTGTCTGGTCGGACACTTCGATGGCGTTTTGTGGCGAAACAGGCTTGCCTGCACCTTTGGCTTGGCGCTCCAAATAAGCCTGCACAACCACATCAAACGCCGCTTGAATGCGTTGCTCTTCTTCCTGTGTAAACTCCTTTTTCTGCATACTACGCATAAAATCGCGCAAAATTAGCAAAAATTTTTTGAACCCGCAAATTTTTTTATGAAAAAAATAAGTTGTGCCTTATTTTACGTGCTTTATCCTGAAATACGTTGGCACCGTTGTAACATTTGTAACAAACAACAAATCAGCATACGATACGCAAGGGATACGCTACCCTTAAAATTGCAAAATTGCAAAATTGCACAACGCTGTGCCTATAAACTAAACCTGCATGGATGTGCAATTTTGCAATTCATGCAATTTTTACTTGGTCAGCGGTCTGTCGCATGAAGTTACAAATTAGTGTCATCAGTTCGTCTCCGAACCATCTTGCTCCTCTTTAATGCGTTTTTCAAAATAATTATCATTGTCCCAGACACTCCTATATGCTGAAACAAACTCATCACCATAGATCCACAAAATCGCCAATTTGTATTTTCTGAACTGCACAAAATCGCCCAAGAGGTGTTTGCCATAGGTGATAATTGGTAATGGCGACTTATAGTAAATCAGGCTGAAAGACGTGAAAAAACAAAAAAATGCAAAAAAATGCGGTGAAAATTTGCACGGGTGAAAAAATTGTTGTACCTTTGCACCGATTTTGTGTGTGTAAGTGGCTGATTATCAGGGAGTTATGAGTGAAACATCGGGGATTTTCGGGCTGAACGTGACGGGGAAGATTGGGGCGTTTTGATTGGGAAAAAACTAAATTATATACAAAAATGTCAAAGATTTGTCAAATTACCGGCATCAAAACGCCCCAATCTTCCCCGTCACGTTCAGCCCGAAAATCCCCGATGTTTCACTCATAACTCCCTGATAATCAGCCACTTACACACACAAAATCGGTTTGGACGCTGCTTTGAAGCAGGCCGCCGAAAAAGGGTATCTTTACGAATAAAAGGAGGAAAACGTTATGGCAAAGAAAACGAAAGAAGCACGCGTACAAGTAATCCTTGAGTGCACAGAACACAAAGCCAGCGGAATGCCCGGAACAAGTCGTTACATTACGACGAAGAACCGCAAGAACACTCCCGATCGTCTGGAACTGATGAAGTACAATCCGATCCTTAAGAAGTACACACTTCACAAAGAGATCAAGTAATTAACCACAAAAACATTTTAGACTATGGCAAAAAAAGCGGTCGCTACCCTTCAAACAGGTAATGCAGGACGTAATCATACGAAATGTATCAAAATGGTTAAGTCGCCGAAGACGGGAGCGTATGTATTCCAAGAGGAAATTGTAGAAAACGAAAGAGCAATGGCTTATTTCAAATAAGTTCAGGCTAAAAAGACAAAAATGCACACTTAAATTTGCGAGTGTGCATTTTTTTTTGTACTTTTGCAGCCGGTTTGAGTTTTAAACCGTAAAATCGTACAAAATCATGTTGGGAATAATCATTAATCCGAAATCAGGAAAGAGTTATTTCAGGGCGCAGCGGATATACCTGTTCAAGCTTCTCAGGTCCCGTCATCAGCCGTTTACATACCGTGTGACGCAGTATCCGGACCATGCAATAGAGTGTGCGCGTGAACTGGTGGAAAAAGGCTACGACCAGATTCTTGTTCTGGGAGGAGACGGAACGCTTTCGGAGGTCATTAACGGTATTATGCGTGCCAATTTGACGCCTGAGCAGCGCGCCAACGTGCGTTTCGGCCTGATGCCGCGCGGTACAGGCAACGATTGGGCACGGTTCTGGGGACTGAACAAGAACTTCAAACGGTCACTGGATTTGTTCTTCAACGGCAAAGACCAGCCGGTAGATGTGGGCTGTCTGACCTATTGGCGCAACGGCATCGAGCATCACCGCTATTTCATCAATTCGGTGGGATTCGGTGTGGACCCGCTGACATGCAAATACGCCATCGGGCTCAAACCCTATATCGGCAGTCACCACGTGAATTATCTTTTCGGCCTTTTCGCGGCGTTGTGGAAGATGAAACCGATAGACATGCAACTGCTTTGCGACGGCAAACAAATCGTCAAAGCACCGCTATATACGATGAATATCGGCAACGGTCCGTTCTCCGGCGGCGGAATCCGGCAAAACCCGACCGCCGACCCCAGAGACGGGAAATTCAATTCGATGTTCGTGGAAAAACCGACGTTCAAGCAGGTCCTGCAGGCAATTCCGCGACTGTTTAACGGAACGTTGACGGAGTTGAAGTTCATCCATTCGTATGAGGGCAAAGACATTGTGCTGAACACCAAACGTCACCTGCAGTTTGAGGCGGACGGCATTCTGATGGATATAATGGGACCCTGCGAAGTACATTGCCTGCAACATGCGCTTCAAATGACAGTGCCGCAGTATTGTTAATCTTCCAATCTTCAAATCTTCAAATTTTAAATGCTTGCCATCATTTTTGCAGCGGGTTTGGGGACGCGACTTCGTCCATTGACGGATACGATGCCGAAAGCACTTGTTCCGTTAGCGGGGCATACCCTGCTGGAATATCAAATCCGCAAACTGAAAGCCGCCGGAATAAGCGATATCATGGTGAATGTGCATCATTTTCCGGATATGATTATTGATTACGTGCGTGCGCATGGGGATTTCGGGTGTCGTATCATGATTTCCGACGAGCGGGAAGCGCTTTTGGACACGGGCGGAGGACTGCGCAAGGCATGGAACAGTTTTGCCGCGGATTCAGGCGAGCCGGTGCTTGCACTCAATGCGGATATACTTTCAACCATCCGGATAGAGGATGTAATGGCGGAATACAACCGTTCTCAAGGTATAGACGGCTTGCTTGTGGTCAAAAAACGCCAGACACAACGCTATTTGTGCTTTGACGACGACAAACAGCTGGTCGGTTGGACAAATATCGCCACCGGCGAAGTGAAACCTGAACTTTCGCCATCAGCCTTGAGCCATTCGACCAAACTTGCTTTTTCGGGAATGCAAATCCTGTCGCCGTCCGTTTTGCCGATGCTGAATGATTTTGCAGAACAAATCGGGCAGAAGTTTTCGGTGATAGATTTTTATCTTGCCGCCTTGCAAACGGCTGTTTTCCGCGGTTTCGAGCCGGAAGGCGAATTGTTGGACGTAGGAAAGGCAGACCACCTTGCAGAAGCCGAATCGTTCGCGATAAAGTACATGTAATCCGCCTAAAAAGGCTTGGTTTGCATTTTTTCGCGTGAAATCTCAAAAAAAATTTGCACGGACAAAAAAATTGTTGTACCTTTGCACGCTTTTTGTGCGAATGTGCGTATTTGCGCACGTATAATATAAATAAGGAGCAAAAAACAATTAACTTAATAACAAACATTTATTATGCAAAACAAAGGACTTGTTAGAATTCTGGCAGTATGCCTTGCGCTGGTATGCGCATTCTATCTCTCCTTCAGCCTTGTGACTTCGCGCTATGACAAGAAAGCGAAGGAATACGCTGGCGGAGATGCCGCAAAAGAGTATGTTTATCTGGACTCTATTGCAACCCAAAAAGTATGGTTCGGTTACACGCTGAAAGAGTGCCGCGAGAAAGAAATCAACCTCGGTCTGGACTTGAAAGGCGGTATGAACGTAACGATGGAAGTGTCTGTTCCGGACATTCTCCGCGCATTGAGCGGTTACAACACAACCGACAACTTCAATCAGGCGATGGCACTTGCACAGCAAAAGCAAAAAAGCAGCGGTGCGGACTTCGTGACCTTATTTATCGAATCGTACAAAGAGATTGACCCGAATGCCCAACTGGCAAGCGTTTTCTCAACCTTCGAACTCAAGGACAAAGTGACGCTGACCTCCACCAATGAAGAGGTTGAAAAAGTCATCCGCGAGGAGGTTGACGGCGCTATCAATAACTCATTCAACGTATTGCGTACCCGTATTGACCGTTTCGGCGTTGTTCAACCGAACATCCAGAAACTGAGCCAACCCGGTCGTATCCTTATCGAGTTGCCGGGTATCAAAGAGCCTGAGCGCGTACGTAAACTGCTTCAAGGTTCGGCAAACCTGGAGTTCTGGGAGACGTATGAGTTCTCAGAGATTCTGCCGCAGTTTGCACAAATCAACAACGAATATGCCAAGGTGAATGCTGCCAACGAAGAGGCCGCAGCTGTTGAAGCACCGAAGGCTGAAAAGGCTGCGAAAGCCGAAGTGAAGGCTGAAGATACAGATGACCTTGCCGCACTTGTAGAGAATGCAGAAAGTGACAGTGCTGCGCTGGATGCTGAACAGGCTGCCGCTGTTGAGAACTATAAGAAAACCAATCCGCTGTTCGCCATCCTGAACCCGAGCATCAACAATGCCGGTCAGGCATTCCGCGGTCCGGTTGTCGGCATGGTTCACTACACCGATACTGCCAAGGTTAACGCGATGCTGAACTCGACAATCGCTAAGCAAGTTCTGCCGCGTGACCTGCGTCTCAAATGGACGGTTAAGGCTATTGACGAGGCTGGTTCGGTATATCAACTCGTTGCTCTGAAAGCACAACGTGACGGTCGTGCAAGCCTGGAAGGTGATGTAATCACCGACGCCCGTGCAGACTTCAGCCAACTGAGCGCTTATGCCAACGTTTCGATGTCGATGAACGCTGAAGGTGCAAAGGCTTGGCAACGTATTACCCGTGACAATATTGGCAAGTCCATCGCTATCGTTTTGGACGGCTATGTATATTCATTCCCGACCGTACAGAACGAAATCGCCGGCGGTAACAGCCAAATCACCGGTAACTTCACTGTAGAAGAGGCAAAAGACTTGGCTAACACCCTCAAATCCGGTAAGATGCCGGCTCCTGCCCGCATCATCCAAGAGGACGTTGTTGGTCCGTCTCTGGGTCGTGAGGCTATTCGGAACGGTTTGTGGAGCTTTGCACTCGGCTTCCTGCTGATTCTTATCTATATGGTGTTCTACTATGGTTGGATTCCCGGTCTTATCGCCGATGCAGCTTTGCTGTGCAACGTATTCCTGCTGGTAGGTACACTGGCTTCGTTCTCCGCCGTTCTGACCTTGCCGGGTATTGCCGGTATCGTGCTGACGATGGGTATGGCAGTCGATGCGAACGTGCTGATTTACGAGCGTATTCGTGAGGAAATCAAAGCCGGAAAGAACCTGCGCAAAGCTATTGACGACGGTTTCAAAGGCGCTATTTCCGCGATTGTGGATGCCAACGTAACCTCGTTCCTGACCGGTGCTATTTTGGCTATCTTCGGTACAGGTCCGATTAAGGGCTTCGCCGTAACGTACATGATTGGTATCGTTTCGTCCTTCCTGACAGCCGTATTCATCACCCGTCTGTTGCTTGAGGATTATGCGAAGAAAGAGAACGCAAAGGAACTGACCTTCACCACGAAACTGATGCAGAACTTCCTGCAAGGCATGAACGTGAACTTCGTTGGTGCCCGCAAGGTGTTCTACTGCATCGCAGGCTGCTTGGTAATCTTAGGTATCCTGGGTCTTGACCCGCACATCTTCGGTAAACTGAATCTCGGTATCGACTTCTCCGGTGGTCGCAACTATATCGTTCGTTTCGCAGAACCCGTTAATACACAGGATGTCAACCAGACTCTGACAGATGTATTCATGGCACAGAATACGGAAGGTGAAAACCTCTCAATGCGCGTTATCACCATTGGTTCGGCTAACCAAATCCGTGTTTCGACCAACTTCCGCATCAACGACAACTCCGAGACGCTGGACGACGAAATCGAAGCACTGCTCTACGAAGGCTGCAAACCGTATCTGGGAGATGACATTACATTGGAGCAATTCAAGAGCACAGAGATCAATCCGGAAATCGGTATCATGCAGTCGCAAAAGGTAGGTCCGGCTATTGCAGACGACATTACCAGTGCGGCATTCATCGCCGTCATCTGCGCGCTGATCGGTATCTTCCTCTATATCTTGGTTCGTTTCCGCAACTTCGCTTACTCGGTAGGTGCGTTGACAGCCCTTGCACATGATACGATTCTCGTACTTGGTGCTTACGCCATCCTTTGGAAGATTATGCCTTTCTCCATGGAGATTGACCAGGCATTTATCGCGGCAATTTTGACGGTTATCGGTTACTCCATCAACGATACCGTGGTTATCTTCGACCGTGTTCGTGAGTACAACACCCTCTACCCGAAACGCGATAAAGCACAAAACATCAATGATGCCCTGAATGCTACGCTCAGCCGTACATTCTCGACTTCGATGTCCACCTTCGTGGTATTGCTGGCTATCTTCTGCTTCGGTGGTGAGACTATCCGTGGTTTTGTATTTGCATTGTTGCTTGGTGTGATTGTCGGTACTTTCTCCAGTATGGGTATCGCACCGCACGTTGCATACGAAATCCAGAAGGCACAGGATCGTCGCCGCGAAAAGAAACTTGCGAAGAAGTAATCTGTATTTGCAAGATAAATGACTGAGGAGCCGGAGCCTTAGGCTCGGCTCCTTATTTTAACCACACCTTAATATATATTATATGCAAAACGATTTTATTAAATTTGCCACCGCGCAAGGTCTCAACTCCATGCATGTGGAGAAGGTAATGCAGTCTGCTGCCAAGCAAACGGTTATCAGTGACAACTATATCAGTCCGTCCATTTTGGAGGAACGCCAGTTGAATGTAACACAAATGGATGTGTTCTCACGTCTGATGATGGACCGTATTATCTTCCTCGGTACTGAAATCAACGATTATACCGCCAATGTCATTCAGGCGCAGTTGCTCTATCTTGATTCTGCGGATTCCGAGCGCGACATCAGTATTTATCTGAACACTCCGGGCGGTTCTGTTTATGCCGGTTTGGGAATTTACGACACGATGCAGTTCACGCATTGTAATATCAAGACCATCTGTACCGGTTTGGCTGCTTCAATGGGTGCGATTCTGTTAGTTGCCGGTTCGGAAGGTCAACGGGCTGCTTTGCCGCATAGCCGTGTCATGATTCATCAGCCGCTTGGCGGTATTCAGGGACAGGCGTCCGACATTGAGATTACTGCCCGCGAAATCCTCAAACTCAAGGACGAACTGTACCAGATTCTCGCCCAACATACAGGTCAGGACATTGAGCGTATCCGTCAGGATGCGGACCGTGACCATTGGATGACGGCACAGGAAGCGCTGGAGTATAAAATGATTGATAAAGTATTTGCAAAACGGTAATGGCTAAAAAACAAGACGTTTGTTCATTTTGCGGCAGGCCGATGAGTTCCTTGTTTTCCGGCGAGGACGGCGCGTTTATTTGCGAAGAGTGCATCGAAACCGGGCATCAGATGGTGCAGGAGATGATTGCAAAACGGGCAAAGGCCGGAAAAACGGAAAACTTGGACCTGAATAATCTGCCCAAACCCGCAGAGATTAAGGCTTTTCTTGACCAGTATGTTATTGGACAGGACGAAGCCAAACGTTTTCTTTCAGTTGCGGTATATAACCACTACAAGCGGTTGCTGCAGCCGACAGACGACGGTGTTGAGATTGAGAAATCGAACATCATCATGGTCGGTTCAACGGGTACGGGCAAAACCCTGTTGGCGCGAACAATAGCCAAAATGCTCAAAGTGCCTTTTACCATTGTGGATGCAACCGTTTTGACTGAAGCCGGATATGTTGGCGAAGATGTCGAGTCCATGTTGGTTCGCTTGCTGCAAGAGGCGGATTATGATGTTGCAAAGACTGAAAGAGGCATCATTTTCGTGGATGAAATCGATAAAATCGCTCGCAAGTCCGATAATCCGTCTATTACCCGTGACGTTAGTGGCGAAGGGGTTCAGCAGGCATTGCTCAAACTTCTCGAAGGAAGTGTTGTCAACGTTCCGCCCAAAGGCGGTCGCAAACATCCGGAACAGGAGTATATTAAGGTCAATACGCAGAATATTCTCTTTATCTGTGGTGGCGCGTTCGATGGTATTGAGCGCAAGATTGCGCAGCGGTTGAACACGCAGGTAGTCGGTTTTGATGCTTCGATGGCAACGCAGCACATTGACAAGAAGAACCTGCTTCAATATATTGCGCCGCAGGATTTGAAGGCTTTTGGATTAATTCCTGAGATTGTCGGACGTCTGCCGATTTTGACGTACTTGCAGCCTCTGGACCGCGATGCTTTGCGCAATATTCTGGTGCAGCCGAAGAATGCCATTACCAAGCAGTATCAGAAACTGCTGAAAATGGATGGCGTAGAATTAGTGTTTGACGATGAAGCGCTTGATTATATTGTTGATAAGGCGATAGAGTTCAAACTTGGAGCACGTGGTTTGCGCAGTTTGACGGAAACCATTATGATGGATTTGATGTACGAAATTCCGTCTGACAAGAGCATCAAACGTTTTGTTGTAACTCGTGCGCTTGCAGAAGAAAAACTCAACAAGGCAGATATCATGCGCCTCCGCAATGCAGTGTAAAGAAATATAAAAAATACTACACAATATGAAAAAACTACTAATTATCTTGTTGTCGTGCGTGGCACTGACAGTCTATGGACAGAAGCCAAAAGTGGCTATTTATATCACCGGCAAAGACCCGTTGAATGAAATTGTTGCCAACCGGTTGTTGAGTTGTTTTATCGCCAGTGGAAAATATACAGCGGTGGAACGTTCTACTGCGTTCCTCGAAGCTCTTGCTAAGGAGCACCACTATGAACGCTCCGGCGAAGTGGATGACGCAGATATCGCCAAGTTGGGAAAACAGTTCGGTGTACAATATGTTTGTGTCATTTCCGTCAAAGCGGTCGCATATTCCGAAAAGTATATATCTGCCCGCATTATTGATGTCAACAGCGCCGAAGTAATCGGTTCGTGCAGTTCCAACGGTACTGTGTTGGAAACGAACTCAAAAATATTGATGGAAGCATTGGATAACTTGTCCAATAAATTCATCAGGACATTGGATTATGCCAAAGATGCGAATGCCAAGAAAGTCGCAGTCTATATTGCCAAAACAGGTAAAGAATATGTTGACATGATTCTGGGTGACCAGTTAGTGGACGTTTTTGCGGGCAGCGGTAAGTATATCGCAGTGGAACGCACGAATGAATTCTTAAAGCAATTGAACAGCGAGGCGGGATATCAGGCATCCGGCGCGGTGGACGATGATGACATGCTAATGCGTTTGGGAAAACAGTTTGGCGTTCAATATGTATGTGTAGCAAAGGCAATTGCGCATAACAAGACGTATTTTGTTACTTCACGCTTGGTGGATGTGACAACGGCGGAGGTGGTAAAGCTATACAATGCTGAAAATAAAAATATGAATAATGCATCAGAAGTGGTAGCTGTAGCCCGCGAAGTGGCATATAACCTCGCAGCAAATACTCCGTCCACACTTCCGGCTCATCAGAATTATACGGAGGATGCCTTTGGGCTCAATATGAAGATGATATGGGTGGAAGGAGGCTCTTTTATGATGGGATGCACCAAAGAACAAGGAAAAGGTGAGAAAGACGAAAAGAAAGTACACCGTGTTACTTTGGAGGGTTATTATATCGGCATGTTAGAAGTGACGCAGGCGCAGTGGGCAACGGTCATGTTAACGAATTCGAGTAGTACAAAAGGAGCAAATTTGCCTATTGAAAATATCAGGAGGTCTGATGCGGTAGAGTTTTGTCGTCTGTTGAGTATTATAACCGGTCGTACGTATGATTTACCGACTGAGGCACAATGGGAGTATGCGGCGCGAGGTGGTATTAAGAATGACGGCACAAAATATGCCGGCAGCGATATTATAGAAGAAGTGGCATGGTGCAACGCCGACGGGAGCGATCATCGTATTCATCCCTGTGGCACAAAACGTCCTAACGGGCTTGGTATTTATGATATGTCAGGCAATGTTGTGGAATATTGTAAGGACAATTATTTGCCTTACTATGGGAAGGAGGATGCCTATAATCCGCTAATTACCAGTTTTTATAAGGGGAATACTTATTATGTATTACGTGGAGGCTCACACTATAGCCCGGCTACAAATTGTCGAGTGGCGAATCGCTATTATGTCTCGCCTAGTCATCAGCTTATCGGAGGTTTTGGCTTTCGTGTAGTTTGTATTCCGTAATGGTGTTAATTAAGGCTCGCAGTTGGAGCAAATAGCTGGTCTGGACCGCTTTTGGAGAATTGTTCTCCGGAAGCGGTTTGCTTTTTCGCCGTGGAAGAATTCGGAGAGTGGGGTAGTAAAGATGTTTCCGAACGAGAATTGTGCCGATTTGTCGTAGCAGCAAGGCAGGACTTCGCCGGTAAGTGTTATTACACAACCTGTCCACAAACGGCGGCAGGAACGGGATGGTTTGCGTTTGAGATAGAATTTGCCGTCTTTTCCTTTGACGTAACGGGAATATTTCTCATCGGTCGGCATTAAGGGATTTCCGTTTTCGTAATCATACAATTGTGCGGTTTTCAGCGTCAAACTGTCGGCTCCCATTACTTTGTACTGCCGTTTCATTGCAGCCCATTCATGTTCGTTGGTACGCAGCATGAGCGATTGTAACTCTATATGCGTGCGGCTGCCGGTTTTGTCTTTCGCCTGACGCAAATACATCAGCCCGTCCAACGCTTTATGCAAGCTACCGCCTTTGCGGTAAGCGCCGTAACTTTCTTCCGCCATGCCGTCAATGGAAACAATAATGCGGCTCAAACCGGATTGCATCAGTTGTTCCGCCAATAAAGGTGTCAATGCCAAACCATTGGTGGAAACCGTGGTATAAATGCCTGCGTCGTGCGCCAATTTTATCATTTCCGGCAGGTCTTTGTTTAGCAACGGTTCGCCCTGAAAATAGAACTGAATGGTATGAACGGCATCTTTGACTTGGTCCAATATGCGCCGGAACTGTATGACAGAAAGCAAGTCCTTGCTCTTTGTTGTGTTTCCCTTGCTTTGTCCGACAGGGCATTCCGGGCATCGGAGTTGGCAAAAATTGGCGGGTTCGATGGAAACGAAAGTCGGTAAATGACGCACACGCACTATCCCGAAAAGAGACAGTGCGTATGAAAATTCTGCGCGAATTATGTTCAGAAACCTTCTAAACATCAAACTTTTGGTTCACTTTTAGCTCACTTTTGGCTTTCTCTCGGCTTAATCACGCAATAATCACGCAATAATCACCCAATAATCACGCAATATTGATTAGGAGTTGAGCGGTATTTTGTTGACGCGGCGTTCATGGCGTCCGCCTTCAAAATCGGTGGTAAAGAATTGGTTGACCATCGCCAGCGCTTTTTCCTTTGTAACGTAGTTTGCGGGCAAGCCGAGGACGTTGGCATTGTTGTGACGACGGGCAAAATCAGCCAAAGGTACATCCCAGCACAAAGCCGCGCGAATTCCCTGATGCTTGTTGGCGGTAATGCAAATGCCGTTGCCGGTTGAGCAAATCGTAATACCGAAATCAAACTCGCCTTTTTCAACAGCTTCCGCCATCGGATGAGCGAAATCGGGATAGTCGCAGCTCTCGGTGGAATAGCAGCCGAAATCTTTCAACTCGGCACCTTGCTCACGCAAATATGCCATTACATCCTGCTTGAGGTTATAACCTGCGTGGTCTGAAGCCAACGCAATCTTCATTTCATTAATTGCTTTCATGCTATATTTCATTTAAGGTTTCTTTATAATATGATAGCCAAATTTCCGAACATCAGTTTACATGCTATTGCAAGTACAATGATGCCGAAGAACTTGCGAATGATATACAATGCCGTTTGTCCGAGATACTTCGTCAGCCAATGCGTTCCGATAAGTACAAGGTATAGCACCAGAATACACAAGACAAGCGAAATGCACAGGTTTGCAATACTGTATTCCGCCGTAATTGCCAACAGTGCGGTAAAAGCACCGGGACCTGCATACATCGGAAACGCGAGTGGTACAATGGAACCGCCGCCCTGGTCTTCCAATTTATCGTTCTGGAAAATGGTGATGTCAAGAATCATTTCCAGTGCCATCAGGAAAATAACGAAACCGCCGGCAATGGCAAAGTACTCAATCTGCACGCCGAACAACTTCAAGATCCATTCGCCAGCAAACAGAAAAGCCAGCAAAATCAAGATACTTGCGATACAAACGCGCAACGGATAAATCTTTACGCCCTTCTTTTCAAGGTTGATGGTGATGGGAATATTGCCGAATGGGTCGATAATGGCAATGAGGAACACAAATGCAGACAGAATCTGCCAAATGTCCAATTCTCCGAAAAATTCTCTCATACTTTTAACGTTTTACGCCGCAAAGGTACAGCTTTTTTTACAAATATGCAAGTTTTTTTGTTTCTTATTTGCGTATTTCGATTTTTTTTTGTAATTTTGCGCGCTATTTTGAGATATTGAGTGGTAGATTGTAATTTTTCTAATTAAAAATAAAACTTATGATTAACTCACAAGACATTAAAAACG
>CAJOEX010000031.1 GCA_905233415.1 Paludibacteraceae bacterium | reverse complement strand
CAGGCGGCGCAGAGTGGTGCATCCACGACATATGACGAAGGAGGAGGTGTAGTGCGTGCGAACCAGTCCGGCATCAGAAAATGGGGTGGTGAAGGCGGCAGTGGTGAACCCGGTGACTGGCACGAACCGTACGAATCTCCGATTGGGGATGGAGTGATTATGCTTGCGCTATGCGCGCTCGCGTACCTTATTGTGCGCACCGTGCGCAAGCGCGCACGCGCGGTAAGCTGTTAAATCGTTAAACTGTTAATAAACAAAAATCGCACTCATATGAGTGCGATTTTTTATTTGGACAGTTCCCCTACCCGATTACTCTTGGTTAAGCGTAATGCGCTTGAAATCGATGATATTGACGTTCTGTTTCTTCAGCACGTCTTTCACCAACTCTTTTGCATCGGAAAGGATGTATTGCTGTTCAACCAATGTTGATTCCTTGAGGAACTTCTGCAGACGACCTTGTGCAATCATCTCAATCTTCTTGAGGTTGAGAGCTGCTTCTGCTGCTGCAGGCACTTTCTCTCGAATCTCGCGTGCGAGTGCTGCTTGAGCCTCGGTCAACCAACCCTTAGCAGTGTTGGAAGCAATATGGTCATCACTGTCAGCGTGAGCGGGATTGATACCGGCCTTGCGAAGTTCGTTCTCAACAGCTTTCTTAATCTCGTCCTGTTTGGTTTTGTCAACAGCTACAGCCAGTTCGCGGTCTTTCACTTCTTGCGCCACATGCTCTGCGTCAAGTGCCACAGGAGCCATCGAAGCCACCTGCATGTTCATGCCATGCACGGTTTCCTGGTTGGCATCTGCGCTGTCAGCAGCCACGAGTGAAGAGAGCTTGTTACCCAGGTGGTTGTAAGCGTCCACTTTCGGAGCCTTCAGGAATGCGTAATCGCTCAACTCCATCTTTTCACCCGTTACACCACTACGCTCAGTAACGATTTCCTCTACGGTGAAGTTGCCAATCTTGATTTTCTTGAGTTCTTCCAGCGAAGCGGGTTTGTGGTCCATAGCAGCATCAAGGATGAGCTTAACCATTCCAACGAAGTCTGCATTTTTAGCCACGAAGTCGGTCTCGCACTTAACGCCAACGATAGCACCGAAGCCATTCTCAGCCTTTGCCAGTACGCAACCTTCCGAAGCCTCACGGTCGCTACGCTTTGCAGCAATAGCCTGACCACGCTTACGGAGCAGGTCTTTCGCTTTCTCAAAATCGCCAAGAGCCTCTTCCAAAGCCTTCTTGACGTCCATCATACCTGCGCCGGTCATGTCGCGCAGTTTCTTAATATCAGCAAGTGTTACAGCCATATTAATTTACGATTTTACGATTTACGATTTTGTCATTTATTCTGCGGCGGGAGCTTCTTCAGCCTTTTCCTCAGCGGGAGCCTCTTTTACCTCTGCCACTTTCTCAGCCTCTGCTTTCGGAGCGGCTTTGCGAACGCGTGCACGGCGCTCTTTGGCTACGGGAGCAGCAACTTCTGCTTCCTGGCCGTCTTCCTGTTGTGCAGCAGCCTCTTCGTCAGCCTTCTCAACCTTGCGCTCCTCAAGACCTTCCTTGATGGCGTCGCAAACAGCGGTCAGGATAACTTCGATGGACTTGGTTGCATCGTCGTTTGCAGGAATAACGAAATCCACGTTGTTAGGATCAGAGTTCGTGTCAACGATACCGAATACGGGGATACCCAGACGGTTAGCCTCAGCCACAGCAATGTGCTCTTTCATTACGTCCACTACGAATACAGCGCTCGGCAGACGGGTGAGGTCAACGATAGAACCAAGGTTCTTCTCGAGTTTCTCACGCTGACGGGTGATTTGCAGTTTCTCGCGTTTGGAGATATTGTCGAACGTGCCGTCGGTCATCATCTTGTCGATGTTCGACATTTTCTTCACGGCTTTGCGGATGGTCGGGAAGTTGGTGAGCATACCACCTGCCCAGCGCTCGGTGATGTACGGCATACCGATTTCCTGTGCCTTGGCAGCAACCACTTCCTGTGCCTGTTTCTTGGTACCTACGAGCAGCACCTTACGGCCGGATTTGGCAATGTTCTTGAGTGCCTCAGCTGCCTCGTCAATCTTAATGGCAGTCTTGTTGAGGTCGATGATGTGGATACCGTTGCGCTCCATGAAGATATAGGGAGCCATTGCGGGATTCCATTTGCGTTTGAGGTGGCCAAAGTGGCAGCCAGCCTCGAGGAGTTGATCAAAATTTGTTCTCATTTGATTTGATTTGTTTGAATTATTCTTTCAATAATTATTCCGTGCCCTCATGCCGCAGAGAGTCGCGGCACAAGAGATTCAGCATTAACGTTTGCTGAATTGGAAGTGTTTACGTGCTTTGGGTTGACCGGGTTTCTTACGCTCTACCTCACGTGCATCACGTGTCAGGAAGCCTTCAGCTTTCAGAGCGGGTTTGTCCTCGGGGTTAATCTTTACAAGTGCGCGGGCGATAGCGAGACGCAAAGCCTCAGCCTGTCCTTTGTAACCGCCACCGTCAAGGTTGACCTTGATGTCATATTTCTCTTCAACACCTAATTTTGCAAGCGGTTGCTTAACAATGAATTGAAGAATCGAGCTCGGGAAATATACGTCCAACGGGCGTTTGTTGATGGTGATATTACCAGCACCTTCACTAACGTAAATGCGTGCGACAGCAGCTTTACGACGACCTAATGCATTAATAGTTTCCATATTCTTCAATCTTATTTAAGGGTGTTGATGTCAATTTGTTTGGGTTGTTGTGCCTGGAGGTTGTGCTCTGCACCTGCAAAAATCTTGAGGTTGTTGATGAGCTTGTTGCCCAGACGGGTCTTGGGCAGCATACCTTTAACGACTTTGCGGATGAGACGGTCTGCACCTTTGTCCATCAGGTCTTGCGGAGTGTATTCGCGCTGACCGCCGGGGAAGCCGGTGTAACGAACGTAAACGCGGTCGTTCCACTTGTTGCCGGTGAGTTGCACCTTGTCTGCATTGATGATGATTACGTTGTCACCGCAATCCACATTGGGAGTGAAATTGGGTTTGTACTTGCCGCGAAGGAGCTTGGCAACCTTCGTGCACAAACGGCCGAGAATCTGGCCTTCAGCGTCAACAACTACCCATTCCTTTTGTACGGTAGCCTTGTTTGCCGACACTGTCTTGTAAGATAAATAATCCATTAATTTGTTGTTTTTTGACCAAACCGACAGACATCTTTACGATTTACGGGATATAAAATTAAGGCTGTCTTATACGGAGGGTTACCGAATGGTTTCCGTAGGGTGACAGTAGGGTGACAGTAGGGTGACCGAAGACCGCTTCGCTGTCGATGTTGTGCCGCTGCTTTCGCAACGGTTTTTACCGAAAATCCACTGCCCAGTTTGGCGAGTTAATAATATTGTTATAGTTCACTTTCGGGAGCTTTCCCGATTGTTTGTTTGGAGCGAGCCCCAAAAAACGCGCAAAATTACTGCTTTTTTTTTGAATACGCAAATAATTCTGCGATTTTTTTGAAAAAAAATCAATTATGCATTGCAGAAGATGCAATAAGTGAAGTGAACCCTTCATGTTTTTTGGGAGAGTTTCATGTCACCGTATTTTTACGCTGTCAGTGCCAGCAAGTCTATTCAACCTCAACGAGTGACGATTTCTGGAAACGTCCTGTCGGGGTATTTTTCCATTTGCAAGAGGCGTTTCTCATATTGTTTCCAATTAACTTTCTTTCCATCAGTCAGGCGCACAGGTTCATCAAGATTGATATCGTCAAAAAAGACAAGCGCCTTCAAGGGCATAAGTACATTTGCATCGTATTTACGCTCATAGCAGTCAAGCATATAGTTAAGCGAATAATGCGCCGATAGCCATGCCACATCAATAAAATCCTTAATGCGCGTGCCATTCCCTGCAATGGCATTAAGCTTCATGGCACACAAATCTTCCATACCGGCAAGACGAATACCATCTTCCACAACCGGTTCCTGCAACCAGCGATATTCATGAGCGATGAAGTCTATTTGCACTCCCTCTATTTCGCCTTTGACAGTACTACGGGAAATATAATCGGTTTGCAAATCATAATTCTTCTCAAGATAAATACGCAGTGCCTGTTCATCAAACGTTTCAGCCGAAAACAAGTCCAAATCCACGCTGATACGGTGCCCTAATTCCAATGCAAGTGCAGTTCCCCCCACAAGGCGGAACATCTGCAACTCTTTATCTTGCATTAGTCGGGTTAAGAGTTGAAATGTTGCTGGCGCAAGAGTTTGTTTTTGTAACATTTCAGGTCTTTTTTTTTTAGGTTAAAAGCAACACAGGCAAAATTCATGTCCTTGTCATTCATATATGGGACTTGCTTCAGTGCCTCACGCACTCCCTGCAAACCATATAAATTAAGCATGGCGTAATAATCATCCTTCCGCCCTCGCTCCAATACACGCTGAACAACAACGTTACGCATCTTCTGCCAATCAAAGTCAGCCATGTCATACTCCCACAACAACGATGGACGTAGTGCGGCAGTCGAATGATATTTGAAGTCAGCAAAAGGCATATTGTTCTATTTTGCGTGCAAAGGTACTGCTTTTTTTCCAAATATACAAATAAAAATGCATAAAAAAGGCAAAATCGCACTCCCAGATATTTTATAGATATATTTCCCCACCCTATTCGGCCTTTAGCGGACCCAAGAGAGCGGTAGTATCCGGTTCCGGGTGCCAGAGTTCCGTAGAGAAGCCTTCACGCATTGTCCGCTTTGTTTCCTCCAGCGGCGGCAAGTCGCGATGAACGGTTGTTGGCGTTGGTTCGGGGATTTCCCATTGCTTGTTTTCCTCCTGAACCCGCGCCAAAATCTTCGGGTAAATCTTGTTGAAAAGTTGCGGGTGGTCGGTGTACCACACCAACGATGAATCAAACTCCGCTTTGGTCACATGGTTCTTGTCCAAAACAACCTGATAGTATTTCGCCAGTTCTTCGTCATGCCCGTAATTCATCCCGCCGACCTGCAAAATCGCCTCTGCGCGGTGCAAATCGTACAAGACATTACGCATCTTCCGCGAGGTCAAAATGCCATGCGGCCGGCAAGAACTCATAGCTATCACGATTATGAGAACTATGAGGATTTGAATATTTGAAAATTTGAATATTTGAAGATTTATTCTTTGCATTTTTGCAGGGATGAGTCAAGGTCTTTGCGGAAGAAGAGCAGCAGGACAATCACCGAAACGGTAATGCATGAGTCGGCAAAATTGAAAACGGGCCGGAAGAAGATACATTCGCCTGCCACATTATGGATAATCGGAAAATAAAGCATATCCACCACCTTGCCATAAAACCAGCCGGCATAGCCGAACAGTTTGCCGTAAAAGACGCAGTCAATGATATTGCCGAGTGCCCCTGCCGTCACAAAAGCCACCGTAGCCAAAAAAGAAGTCCGGGCACGGTTGATATGAATGAGGCGATACATATACCAACTCAGCAGCCCGACTGCCGCTATGCGGAACAGCGTCAACAGCAGTTTGGAGAACCATTCAATGCCGAATGCCATTCCGTCGTTTTCGACATAGCAAATCCAGAACCACGAAGTAACCGGGTGCGATTCGCCCAATTGGAAATGCGTGGCGATATACAGTTTGAGCGCCTGGTCTGCAGCAACAGCCAACAGGACAATTCCTGTCACCAAAAGCGATTGTTTTAACTCCTTCGTCATATTTCAAATCTTCAAATCCTTGAACGCCGCTTTGATTTCGTCCACTTTATCCAGTTTTTCCCACGTGAACAGTTCCACTTCGCGAGAGAACGGTTTGCCGTTTTCGTCGCGGAAGGTTTTGGTTACGATTTCGTTCTTGCGCCCCATGTGGCCGTAACGTGCGGTTTCTTCGTACATCGGTTCTTTGAGTTTGAGCGCGGCAATAATCCCTGCCGGTGTGAGGTCAAAATGGGTGCGGATATAATCAACCAGCCGGACGGAATCGACTTTCAGCCCTTCGCCGGTAACATATATACTGACCGGTTCCGCCACACCAATGGCGTAACTGAGTTGGACCAGCAATTCGCGAGCGACGCCTGCAGCAACCATATTTTTGGCAATATAACGCGCCATGTATGCCGCCGAGCGGTCGACCTTCGATGGGTCCTTGCCGGAGAATGCTCCGCCGCCGTGTGCACCGCGTCCGCCGTAGGTGTCAACGATAATCTTGCGTCCCGTCAGTCCTGTATCACCGTGAGGGCCGCCTATCACGAACTGCCCCGTCGGGTTTACCAACAACTTGAAATTGCCTTTGAGCAAATCGCCATAGCGTTTGTCGCGACGTGCCACTTCCGGCAGCAAAATATTGCGGATATCATCCGTAATCTGCACCTGCGTGACCTCGGGGTCATGTTGTGTGGAAACGACAATGGTGTCGATGCGCAGCGGCTCGCCGCTGTCGGAATATTCCATCGTCACCTGACTTTTCGTATCGGGACGCAGGTAGGTCATTTGTTTGCCCGCTTTGCGGATTTTTGCGAGGGTATAAACCAGCGTGTGCGCCAAATCCAGCGTCAGCGGCATGAAATTATCCGTTTCATTGGTGGCGTAGCCGAACATTATTCCCTGGTCGCCGGCACCTTGTGCCTCAGTTTGCCGGACAACACCCATCGCGATGTCGGGACTTTGTTCGTGCAAAGCCGTCAGCACGCCGCAACTCTCCGCCTCAAACTTGTATTCGGATTTGGTGTATCCGATTTGGCGGATGGTTTCACGGGCAACTTGTTGCACATCCACATAACCGGCAGCCGTCACCTCACCGGCAATAATGACCTGTCCGGTGGTAACAAGCGTTTCACATGCCACATGGGCATTCGGGTCCTGCGCAAGGAAATTGTCCAATACTGCGTCGCTGATTTGGTCAGCGACCTTGTCGGGGTGTCCTTCCGACACCGATTCAGAAGTAAATAGATAAGCCATTTTAGCATTTGTTTTACGGGGGTTGCAATTCGCGTAAATCTTTCCCCCAGAGGTTAATACATTAATTTTATTTCCGCATTCCGCAAAAAATCGTGCAAAATTACTGCTTTTTTTTGAATTATACAAATAAATTTGCACATATACGAAATTTTGTGTAATTTTGCGGGCTTATTTTGCGAACCATGCTTTACAGCGCAGCCACATTTGTATATCATTTTGCCGAAGATTGGCAAAAAGACCTGTTCGAGCAGGCGCTTGCAGACATCGGGTTTGACAGCATCGACGGAGAGGTCGCTTATATTCCGACAAAAAAGTTGGACGAGGCGGCATTGCGAAATACAGTAGCGGCATACGATGGAGTGACGTTGTCAAGTATAAACGCTTGCGAGGACCAGAACTGGAACGAAGCGTGGGAAGCCGAGCATCCGGTTATGGAACTGCCGTCGGGCATACGGATTATGCCGCATTGCGCGTTCGGAGCAGGCTACCACGAGACAACAGGGATGATGATGGACCGGCTGCGCCTGTTGGAAGTGGGACCGCTGCGCTGTGAGACCGCTGGCGCTGTGAGAAGTGGGATTGCTGGCGCTGTGGGAAATGTGCTGGACAACGGTTGCGGAACGGGGGTGCTTGGAATCATGGCGGCACGGTACGGCGCAACGCATGTGACAATGGTGGACATTGACGAAAAGAGCATCAAAAACGCCCGCGAAAACATTGAACTGAACAGAGCACACTGCGCAGACACACAGTTTACCGTGCTGCATGGCGACACGCCGCCAAATGGAAAATATGACCTTATACTGAGCAACATACACCGGAATGTACTGCTTGCGCAAATGCCGCTGTACGCAGCGTATTTGGCTCCGAAAGGCGAAATTTGGCTGAGCGGATTTTACGAAGAGGACTGCCCTACCCTGATTGCAGCAGCAGAAAAAGAAGGTCTGAAACTGAAAGACAAAGTAGAACGCGGAGACTGGAGGATGCTTGTATTAGAAGCTGAAAACGGATAACAAATGGACACCATTACTGCGATATCAACCCCTTACGGAACCGGCGGAATAGCCGTGGTGCGTGTCAGCGGTCCGGACGCCATTGCCATTGCGGAGCGTCTGACGTGTCCGTTGCAGGACGCAAAAGGCTATACAGTGCGGCATACTCATTTGCACCGCGGCGAAGACGTGTTAGACGAGGTGTTGGTGACGGTTTTCCGTGCGCCACACTCGTTCACGGGTGAGGACGTAGTGGAGATTGCCTGTCACGGCAGCCTATACATCCAGCAGGAAGTACTGCGCTGGCTGACGGACGCAGGATGTCGTATGGCTCGTGCCGGAGAGTTCACGCAACGGGCTTTCCTTAACGGCAAAATGGACTTGACGCAGGCTGAAGCCGTTGCCGACCTGATTGCGGCAGAAACAAAAGCGGAGAAGGATTTGGCACTGAGTCAGTTGCGAGGCGGCATCTCGTCGGAGTTGTCCGTGTTGCGTGACCGGCTGCTACAGTTCACAAGTCTCGTCGAGTTGGAATTAGACTTTGCCGACCATGAGGAGTTGGAGTTTGCCGACCGTAGCGAACTGACGGCATTAGCAAAAGAGATAGAAAACAAGCTGTCCTGTCTGACGGCGTCGTTCCGCACCGGCAATGCCATCAAGAACGGCGTTCCTGTCGCCATTGCAGGTGCTACAAATGCGGGTAAATCCACCTTGCTGAACGCCCTTTTGGGCGAAGAACGTGCCATCGTGAGCGACATACACGGCACTACACGCGATACCGTGGAAGATACGTTGGTCATAGACGGCATCCTGTTCCGGTTCATTGACACGGCAGGTTTTCGCGAGACGACAGACCACATTGAGGAGTTGGGCATTGCGCGCAGCCGTCAGGCAATTGAAAAAGCACAGATTGTGCTGTACGTAGTGGATGTTACCAATCCGCAACGGGAGGAGCCGGAAGGCAAGACGGTGATTACGGTTTATAACAAGGCTGACTTGCTGAAGGGAGCCAAGCACCCCGAAGATGACAACCACCATATATATATATCCGCGAAGCACGGAGAAGTGGACACGCTGAAACGGTTGTTGGTGAAGACGGCACAAGGAATGTTCCACTACAACGGTACCATTATCTCAAACGCACGGCATTATGAGGCACTGACGCGCGCCTTAGAGGCTGTCCGCCGTGTGCAAGCGGGATTAAAAGACAGCTTGTCCGGCGAGTTGCTGAGCATGGACTTGCAGGATTGCCTCGCCGCATTGGGTGAGATTACCGGACAAATCACATCGCAGGAAGTATTGAATAACATCTTCAGCAAGTTCTGTATAGGGAAATAGACAATAGACTTATGATACAAAGCATGACAGGATTCGGAAAAGCCGAATACATCTTTTCCGACCACAAGACTATCGTAGAAATCCGCTCGCTGAACAGCAAGCAGCTGGACCTGACATTGAAGGTAATGCCGCATTTTCATGACAAGGAGACGGAAATACGCCGTATTCTGTCCGCCGCATTGGAACGCGGCAAAGTGGATGCAGCCGTATATATGACCGACATTGCAGGTGCAAGCACGGTCAATCCGTCGTTTACGCCGATTAACAAGGAGGCATTCAAGTATTACTACAATGAGCTTTCCGCCCTGAAGAAGGAGTTACAGATGCCCGAAACGACGGAGCTGCTTCCTACCATCATGCGCATTCCTGATGTGATGCGCCAAGCCGTTGACAACGGTCCGGACGACGAGGAATGGGGGCTGCTGCAGACAGCCTTGCAACAGGCAATTGACGCGTTTAATGCGTTCCGCACCCAGGAAGGTGCTGCGCTGGAAAAGATGTTCACCGAGAAATTAGACGGCATTACGGCATTGTTGGCGGAAGTGGAGCCGTTCGAGAAGAACCGCGTGGAAAATATACGTCTGAGCCTTGTCAAGAACCTTGACAAACTGGCGGAGGAGACGAAGCAGAAAGTGGACATGAACCGTCTGGAGGCGGAACTGATTTATTACCTTGAGAAGCTGGACATCACGGAGGAGAAAGTGCGTCTGACCAATCATATCAAGTATTTCCGCGAGACACTTCAAGCCACCGGTGCAGGCGTCGGCAAAAAGCTCGGATTCATCGCCCAGGAAATGGGTCGCGAGATAAACACGCTGGGCAGCAAGAGCAACCAGAGCGAAATGCAGATTATTGTCGTCAAGATGAAAGACATCCTTGAACAAATCAAAGAACAAGTGTTGAACGTATTATGATACTTATTTTTTCTGCCCCGAGCGGTGCGGGCAAAAGCACCCTGATAAACTACCTGCTGACGAAACGCAGAGACCTGGAGTTCTCCATCAGCGCCACGACCCGCGACCCGCGCGGTCAGGAAGAACACGGCAAGGAGTACTACTTCATCACGAACCCCGAGTTCGAGAAGCTCATCAAAGACGACCAGCTTGTCGAGTGGCAGCAGGTCTATAGCGGGACGTACTACGGCACGCTGAAATCCGAAATCGAGCGCATCGAGTCTGCCGGTCACCATGTCGTGTTTGACGTGGACGTGAAAGGCGGCATCAACCTCAAGCGCATCTTCGGCGACGACGCCCGCAGTATATTCGTGGCACCGCCGTCCGTGGCGGAACTGCGCAAACGGCTTATCGGGCGTGCGACAGACTCCCCCGAAAAGATTGAAGAGCGTGTCGCCAAAGCCACATTGGAGATGGAAGACGCGCAGTATTTTGACACCGTGATTGTCAATGACAATTTAGAGAAGGCGAAAATGGAACTAATGAACGAAGTAACGACATTTCTTGATTGAATGCTATGAGTAATCATTACCTTATTTTTGCGGCAGCCGTGCTGCCGGCGTTCCTCCTTATATTATATATATGGTGGAAAGACAAGTACCAGCGTGAGCCGTTCAGCCAAATGGCAAAAGGCTTTTTGTTCGGAGTAATATCAGCGGGCATTGCGCTCGGTTTGGAGACTGCGCTGCAGGCTCTGGCGTTAGTTCCCGCCGAGCCGCAGAGTTTCTTTGAAGCCGCATGGAAAGCGTTTCTCGGTGCAGCTATTCCGGAGGAGCTGGCGAAGCTGCTGATGCTGTGGCTGCTGTTGCGCCGCAACAAGTACTTCGACGAACGCTTTGACGGCATCGTTTATGCCGCATGTGTCGGCATGGGTTTTGCTGCGACGGAGAACATTATTTATCTGTTCTCGAACCTTGACAGCTGGCAGTCCGTGGCTGTCGGTCGTGCGCTGTTTGCCGTACCGGGGCACTTTATGTTTGCTGTGGCGATGGGTTATTTCTATTCGATGGTGTATTTCAGCGAAATGAAGCTGCGTAAGGCGCACCTTGTGTTCTGGGTGCCTGTATTGCTGCACGGTGTGTATGATTCGTTACTGTTCATCGCCAACCTCAATACGATGTGGTCCGGCATTATATTGATGTGTTTCTACATCTTTTGTATCAAGATGCTGCATTACGGCCGCAGCCGCATTTATGAGCACCTGGAGCGTGACAAGAATGACCCGACGCAGATAGCGTATTGGCAAGACTAATTGACAATCGAAAGTTGATAATTGATATTAAAAAAACAGGCGCATATCAGCGCCTGTTCTTTTTGAGTATGGGATGGTCCGTTATTCAACGCGTGCTCCCATTGTGCTGTAGGTGTGTCCGTTGCGGAGGATGTAGAGTTGTCCGTCAATTATCAATTTACGATTTGCCGATTGGCGATTTACGATTTCGTCGATAGCCTCTTTGAGTTTGAAGTAGAGTTGTACGGTGATGTCTTTATCGACGGTTACGTTGAGTTTGGGAGCGGTGAATTCTTTCTTATTGAGGACATAATAATCGAACTCGTAACCGTCTGCCGGCTGGGCCGTGAGTGTGACGGTTGTTCCGTCGTCGACGTTAAGCGTATTGCCTTTGACTTGTTTACCGTCGAAGAGGACTGAGCCTGCATTCTTGGGAGAGATTTCGACGGTGAGTTCGTACTCGGCGCTTTGTTCCTTTTCGAACTTGGCTTGGACGTCGATATTTCCGGTTACGATGAAGGTGCGTTTGGCTTTTGTTTCTCCGTCGGACCATTCGGTGAAGGTATAGCCTTCGTCGGGGACGGCTTTGACGGTAATTTCGGCGCCTTCTTCAACGTCTTCGAGGACATATTCCTGGGGGGCGATTGAACCGTGTTTGCCGGCGGTGATGGTTACGGTATAAGTGGCGACATCGACGCCTTTGAACATGTCGCCATCAATCCAACCGGAAGCCGCGATGTCGAGTCCGTCCGCGGTTTTGCCGGTAGAGACGTACCATGAATAGGTTTTTGCGGCGCCGGTTTTGACGGTATATGTGTAGGCATAATTGCCGTTAGCGCCGGTGAGTTTGAGTGGTTCGGGGAACACGTCCTCATGGTCGGTTTCGTTCCAGATGTAGAGCCATGAGAAGTCGACGCCTTCGGGTGCTTTCCATGAGAGTGTGACCTTATTGCCGTTTTGTGAGTGCTTGAGGTCGGTAGGCGCATAGTCGGGTGCGGTGATTGTGAAGTCTTTGCCTTGCACCCATCCCAAGGCGTGGTTGTCCTTGTCATAGGACACGATATACCATTCGTATTCACCGGATATAAAGAAGGGGACAGTGAGGCTGGCGCCTTCGGCCCGTTGTTCCAGTGTCATTGCCCAGACGGGCGCATAGACCTCAATGGTGTGGTATGCGACGGCGGGATTGGTGCTTGGTGTCCAGGAGAAGGTGACGGTCTGTTTGTCCGCCGCGACGGTGCGTTGGAGGTTCGTTGCCAGACAGGTGTTAGCTGTGACGGTGAACGTGCCTTTCTGACGTGCCGAAACGGGATGGTTGTCCTTGTCCTGTGCCATGATATAATACTCGATGTTCAGGTCCTTGTCGTTGTTGAAGAATTCGGTGAACTCTTCATCGGCGCTGTATGTCCAGGTGGACCATGTAGAAGAGCTTGAGCCGTCCTTCTTATACGAGAAGCGGTACTGATATGCATATTCATTGGCTGTGATGGTAATCTTGACGCCTGTGGCGGTATTCTCCAGCGCGTAGGTGGCGCTGTAGTCATGGTCTTTTGCCTCGCAGCCGCGGTCGGTATAGACGGGCCACTTTGTCACGGTGGAGTTATCCATGTCGCGATAGCCGAGCTCGGCACAGCATTGTGCTTCCGTGATAAAGGGTGAGTCGTCGGACTGCTCTGCGCCGCTCCAGCCGTCAATATGAGTCTTCACGTCACGGTTGACCACGAGGAACTGATAACCCGGGGCATTGACCGTGAACGTCGCCTCGTACCAGTGTGTTTCCTTTTCCGTTGCCTGCACGAGATTGCCGCTCATCGCACCGGCTTCCCACCACCAGATCCAGACGCCGCCGGAGATGTTCATGTTGTTGTCGGTCGGGATGAGGATGCGCAGGGTTGCCTCGTCGAAGGTCTTCAGGTCTTTCACCTCAAACGTCAAGGGCACGGACAGCACCCAGTCATTTTCCGTACCTGCCCACAGTACCACTTTGGCAGTGCCTTCGACGGCAAACTTCGGCGAGATAAAGACATACTTGTCCCCTTCCTTCGTCAAGTCTTCGGGGTAGAGCGTAGATTCCAAAATCATGGTGCCGGTTGCTTCGTAGAGGTAGATATAGTACTGTGCCGCGTTTTTGTTGACATCCCACGAAATCTTGTAGGTGTTGTCTCCGACAGCCGTTGCCGCCAAGCCGGTTATATTCACCTTATTGGGCTTGATGGTAAAGCCTTCGGTACTTTCATACGTCGGGCTGACAGGATACGTATATTCGTTGCACGCATAAATCGCCCACGAGGTAACTTCCACCGCCTCGTTGTTGACAACCTCAACCACCGCCTCTGTTCCTTCTATCGGCCAGCCGTCATAATAGTCGCCCGAGCCGGTAAATACCTCCAATATATAATACTCCGAGGCATCTTCTTCCGGCGTTATCTTCACGTTTATCGTGCCTTCGCCCGGAGTGAGTGTGGCGGACTTAATCGTGAAGTTCTTCAGCACATAGTCGCAGTCCAAGCTATTGAAATAGTACAAGTGATACGTTATGCCGTCTTCAACGGCATCTCCATCATACATATCTATCGCCAGACACTGGTCTTTATCCTTGCTTACCGCATAGGCGTTTGCCTTATACCGCGTGGTGGCATCTTCCTCCACCTCCACGCCAATATAACTGGTTGCCGGACCCGTGATGTCGAGGGTAGCTTCCCACCAGTCTTTGCCTTCCACCTTCGTCATCGTGCCGGTCACTTTCTTACCGTCAGTATCCTCTACTTCAATCTTCACGGGAGCCTGCTCCAGCATGGTGGTGCCGTCTGCCCAGCGCACGTGGAATGTCGTGTTGCCCATCCCGGGCAGATGTACCAAAAAGGCCTCGGTCGTACCCGCTATGAGGGGCATGCCGTTTTCGTCTGCCGGAGCGACACTGACCGTCCAGGCGCCGTTATATTCCTCATTCTTCGCATCAAATTCAAATTCCTCATCGTCCGTCTCACCATTGTATCCCAGCTTGCCTTCGGGGCTGAATATCATGTAGTAATACCGGTCTATTCCCGCCTGCGCGTCCCAAGTGAATTGGAACACATTGTCCGGCGACTCGGTGACGTTCAAGTTCGTTACCGGCTGCGGGATGGTACGCGTTGCGCACGGGTCCGGCAAGGTGAAGCTCTCTTCGTAGTTGGTATAGAACTCGTGGTAATAGATATTCACGCCGTTGGCATCGCGGAAGGTAAATCCGACCTCGCTCGCGAATGAGCCCTTTTCCCACTTCACTTGCGGCGTGCCGCCGTAGGCATTGACGGAAACGGTCTTCTGCTTGCCGTCTGCATTTACCATCTCAAACTCCTGCACGATGCCGTTGTCGGAAA
Organism: Paludibacteraceae bacterium; assembly: GCA_905233415.1. Lineage (GTDB taxonomy): Bacteria > Bacteroidota > Bacteroidia > Bacteroidales > Paludibacteraceae > Colicola. Next base: position 5,126 of record CAJOEX010000031.1, on the reverse strand, counting down.
CAATGAGCTTGTTGTTGTTCCAGCCGTCACCGTAGCTGTCGCGCATTTCCAGTTCGTACGTGCACACCGGAGACGGCTGTTTGCCTACCACCCAGAGCTTCGAGATGAACAGCTGCGTGGACAGGTTGTCGCACGCGAGGTGCAGGGTCTGAATCTGACCGTCCGGAATGTCCACCGGCACAATCATGCCAACCAGCTTGCCTTGCAACGACATATGCGGCACCGTGCAGGCGATATCGTTCACCTTCACTTGCAGGAAGCCGTCCACATAGTCGAAGCCTTCCTCCTCGCACGGGCAAATCTCGATATAGAGTTTCGCATTCTCGAAATTCTGCCCCTCCGGGAAGTCAAAGTGCACATAGCAGTCACTTGCCGCTTTGCCCTTCGAGAAGAATATACCCGGGTGCGTCAGCGTCAGCTTGTTCACCTCTTTCGGGCGGATGGTCGTGTTATAGGATGCCACGGACTGATAGGTATTCTCGTACATATCCATGTAAGAAACGCCGGACTTGGCGCCGTAGCCTTTCCACCACTGCTCGGCATAGGGCCAGTATTCCGTAGTGGTCACGTCGTTATACGCCTTTGTGACCGTTGTCATGCCGGGCTTATGCATCAGCTCCTCCCAGTCCAACATATCCGACAAACTCCAGTTACCTGTCCAGAGGTATTTGGTTTTGTCGTTGTCCCAGTATTCATACCACGGGGTAAAGAGGTTATTCCCGTCCGTCGGGACCTTGAGGTCTTCCGTCTGACGCTCATAATTGTCCCAATCAACCGTGTTGTAGCCGTCCGGCATGCTGACGAACAGCATGTCCTCAAACTCATTCGGCACCGCCGCGGTATAAATCGTCGTGCTGTACTGACTCATCCGGATGGAGGTACTGCCGTCGCTGTTCCACGCCCAGACATAGTAGTTGTGGTTACCGGTTACCCAATCGGTCGGACTCACGTCCAAGAATACGACTTTGGCTTGCATAGTCAGCGCGCACACAGCAGCTGACAAAAGAAGAAAGAATTTTTTCATTGGTTATTACACATTTAAAGTTAATTATTGTCGGTTTGTTTTCTGCCCGAAAATCGCTGCAAAGGTAATACATTCTTTGCATATATGCAAATAAATCGGCAGAAAAATTTCTCTTTTAAACAAAAAAAATGCGGCTTATTTGAGGTTATGCCAAAAAATGGGTCCTGAGAGAGTTACTTGCATAATAGCGGGTCCTGACGGACGTTAAATGGTTAAAATGTTAAGTCGTTAAATTGTTGGATGGGTTTCGTTGTGCACCCGTTTAGCGTACAGGGTCAGGGAGGGGGTGGATGTTTGCGGCGGGCAGTACCGTAGATGACGCCGAAACGTTGGTTGAGTACGCCGTGCATTGACTGTCCTCCCACGGTGTCCTATTACTATTATATTCCCTTATAAGGGAACTATAATATAATAGACACGGAGGACTTGTCAAAAAATCAATTCATCACCTTCATGACAACCTGCTGGCGCAGACAGGCACAAAAAAGAGACGAAGCACATTACCGTGCTCCGCCTCTTGAGTGAGATATTTCATTCCATCATTTCACCTCTTGTCCGGTGACGGTGTAGGTCTTGCCGTCGCGGAGGATGTAGAGCTGGTCGTCAATTATCAATTTACGATTTGACGATTGACGATTTACAATTTCGTCGATAGCGTCGTCCTCTTTTATATAGGTCGCATACACTTTGAGGTCACGCGTGACATTCTGCCATTCGTCTGTATCCCAGCCGTCGAAGATGAAGCCTTTGCGTTCCGGGTCATCCGGCGGTGTCGCACTCTCGCCGTACTCCACGTCTTCGCGCTTGAGCAGGTTCTCGTCCCAGTCAAGGAAGCGAACGGTGAATATCTTCGCCCGGATAACTGCCGTGACGGTAGTGTCGGAGGTGACGATAAGTCCGGTAGAGGGGTTGTAGTTCTCCCATTTAGCGAGTTCGAATCCCTCATCCTCCATAACGCTGAGGTGCAGAACGGTACCATAAACAACCTTGTCGAGATCTACCTTCTCCTTCACACTGATGGTGCCATGTTCCGCTTTGAGCTTGACAGAATACAAGGCGGTGAAATAGCCGGGCTTGTCATCCATTCCGTCCGGACGGGCGTAGGTCTTGTCTGTTACCGTGCCGTCGAATTCCGTGCCGTTCGGCCCCTTGAGTTTGGTGCAGTCCGTGAACATAGCCGTTGCTTCGGCAGAACAGGTACTCCAGTCGTATTTGCAATAAATGGTGGTCAGTTCCCCGCATTCATAGAACACATAATACATACCATATTCCGTGACATTTTGGGGATTGAAATTGCATAGATTCACCGAAGTCAGCGCCTTGCATCCAGAGAACATATTGGACATATCAGTCAGCTTTTCGGTATTGAAGTTGCTCAAATCCAATGATTTCAATGCCTCACATTCGCGGAACATATCGTTCATATCTGTCACATTTTCGGTGTTAAAATGGCTGAGATCCAAAGACTCTAACGCATTGCATTTTGAGAACATACTTCTCATAGTTGTCACATTGGCGGTATTGAAGTTGCTGATATTCAACGATACCAATGATGAGCATTCATAGAACATTATATCCATACTGGTCACATTGGGGGTGTTGAAGCTGCTCAAATCCAATTCGGTCAGCACATGACTTCCGGCGAACATATATTGCATAGTAGTCACCTTTTCGGTATTGAATCTGCTCACATCCAAAGAGCTCAGTTTGTAGCAGTTGGCGAACATATTTCTCATATCCGTCACATTGGCGGTATTGAAATGGCTCAGATTCAATTCGGTCAATGTCTGGCAATTAGAGAACATATAGCTCATGTCTGTCACCTTTTCGGTATTAAAGTTCGTCATATCCAGGGAAGCCAGGGCATAGCAGGATTCGAACATAGAGTTCATTTTCGTCACATTGTCTGTTTTGAATCTGCTCAAATCCAGTGAGGTAAGCGAGACACCTGTTGCGAACATATATGCCATATTTGTTACTTTTTCGGTATTGAAACTGCTCAAATCCAAGGACTTCAACGGCTCGCACTGCGCGAACATAAATGACATATCGGTTACATTGGCGGTATTGAAACTGCTCACGTTCAGCGAATTCAGCGTGTGGTTACTCATAAACATACTACTCATATCCGTCACCTTTTCGGTATTGAATCCGCTCAAATCCAAGGATTTCATCTGATAACATTCGTAGAACATATGGGACATATCGGTTACATTGCCTGTCTTGAAACCGCTCACATCCACCGAGGACAAATTATAGCATTGTGCGAACATATACGACATGTCCGTCACCTCCTCCGTGTTGAGGAAGTCCAAATTCTCAATTTTCTTTGCGGCTTTACTGCTCCGGAACCAGTTTTTGGTACTTGTCGGCCGGGCGTTTTTCATCGAGACGTCCAATACAATCTTCGACACGCCCGTGATACGAGCTTCTTCGCTCGCGGGCATGTCGTCATAGTATTTCCAGTCTTTCATGCCATTTCTCGCTTCGCAGTAGGCATCGTAATAAAGGGTCATAACCTTGCCATCCTCGCTGCTGGTATAGACAGCATATATCTCCTTCTGCGCGGGCGTAGCGTCCTGCACGAGGCGTACGGCACGTCCGCAATGCCGCTTACCTGTGGTCAATTCCATCTCCGTAGAACTAAACTTCACCACTTGGGCTTCTGTGGCATCCGTTGTCAGATCGCCTGTCCAGTATGTGCCGTAAGCCGCATCACCGGAATAGAGTTTAGTTCCCACCCGATAGCCTGTAGCCGGCAGGAATACGGCTCCTTTCTCTTCCAGTACAGCCCACTCTTCCAGCGTGCTGTATTTATTGACATCTCTTTCGGCGAGAGGCGTGAAGAGCGTTGCGTAGTTCTCCAAGTCCCAGTCGTCCGGCAGAAGCACATATCCCTCCGTGTCCACAATTGTAGCACGTCCCTGCAGTTTGTCGGCATTTGGACGCTGCGTGAGGATATAGTTCCACTCGTCGGCGGAGAGCATGCGCCATGTGCCGCTTCCTCCGTTGGTGATAGTACATTTCGCCCAGTCGTAATCCGTTCCGGCTATCGTGCCCGTTACATCGTCCGTTTTGTAGTCATTCGTATAATCTGTAGATGGCTCCCAAGGATTACGTTCAATGCCGTTGCAACCGAAGCCAAAGAGGTCAATCCAGCCCGTGTAGTCGGATGCTGCATACTCATTGTTATCGAGTCTGGCATCATGCTGAAACAAGCCGAATCGCCATTGATTGTAGGACGATGCCTGGTACTGCAGGTTGCCCTGCGAGAAAATGACCACGTCGCCGTTGCTGTTGACGGTAAACTGCCCGTACAGCGCGCCTTCGGCAGCCGAAATGGTGTTACCAAGTCCGCAGAGCAACATCATACATGCTACTGCAAGAAAGAAAATTTTGTGTTTCATACTATTGAAATTTATGTTTGTTTATCAAGATACAGACGAATTATAAGTAAGGATTGGCGCATAATTTCCAAATTCGCTGCAAAGGTACTACTTTTTTTCGGGATGTACAAATTTATTTGCAAAAATCGCGCAGAACTATCGAAATCATACTGATTTCAAATCAAAAGGCAGTACGGAATATGCATTATAATGGCTTGATAAACAAGATCCACACAAAAAAAAAGCACTCGTTTAGGAGTGCTCTGCATGGATACATGCTTTGTTATGAGATGGCGATTTGCCTACCGGTCTTGCCTTCTTCGCGTTGGATCTTCGGCAACTCAATCGTTAAAATACCATCCTCTACCTTAGCGGCGATCTTTGCCTCGTCCACATTGTCCGGCAAGGTGTACTTCTGTTCGAAGTTCGTGTAAGCAAACTCGCGTCTCAGATAGTGGGCATGCTTATCCTCTTCCTTGTGCTCGTACTTGTTCTCGATGGCAACACACAGGTTGTGGTCTTCATCGACATGTACTCGGCAGTACTCTTTCTTAACACCCGGAGCAGCTAACTCAACGGTGTAGCCGTTAGCGGTCTCTTTGACGTTTACTGAAGGAGCCACATTGCTGGCGGTGTTCAGCATGTCATTGTTCAAAAACTCGTCGAATACGGTGGGGAACCATCCGTTTGTCGGCAGCCAACTGTTTCTACGATAG
>CAJOEX010000030.1 GCA_905233415.1 Paludibacteraceae bacterium | reverse complement strand
CTCGCAGTACATCCAGCATGGCGATACAACGACCACCATCACCACCAAAACGGTGGAGAGTTATGATGCGACAAAAAAACTTTAAATATCAACTATCAATTATCAATTATCAATTAACACTATGGCAAAATGTGAGTACATTAGACCGGTGGAAGCTCTCCACGGCAAATTAAAGAAAAGTGACAAAGTCGGCTTTGCAAAGCGCAAGAAATCCGGCACGAAGTACACGGTAACCCGTGACAATTGGACGAACACCATCAGCGCGGCGAAGATTACGGCTGTGCGTGCACACCGTCAGAAGTTTGCGGCAGTCGGCGCATTGGCGCGCGACCGTATGGCAGACCCGACGAAGCGCACCGTTGACGAAGTAGCTTTCAAGGCACAGTCCAAGTACACGACCCTCTTCGGCTACTTATTCCACGAAGAGTGGATGTCGTACGAGGGGTAACCCTCCTAGGCGGATGCCGCTCCTCCCGTTCCGTCGGGAGGACGCTCCGTCCACGAGGAGTAGATGAGCTACGAATCCAACAAAAAAATACACTTTTATTTGTAGAAGTGCATTTTTTGTTGTACCTTTGCGGCAAATTTCGATAGACTATGATTACAATAGAACAATTAAAAGAAATTCGGGAGCGGGCGGATAAGTTGAAGCAGTACCTCGCCATTGATGAGAAACGCGTTCAACTCGAAGAAGAAGAACTGCACACACAAGCACCCGGATTCTGGGATGATGCAAAAGCTGCCGAAGCACAAATGCGCAAAGTGAAAGCCCTCAAACGATGGATTGAAGGCTACGAAGGCGTACGCGCTGCAACCGAAGAGCTGCAACTCGCCTTCGATTTCCATAAGGACGAATTAGTGACGGAAGAAGAAGTGGATGCCGCATACGCAAAAGCACTCCAAGAAGTCGAAGACCTTGAAATGAAAAACATGCTTTCGCATGAAGAAGACCAAATGCCCGCTGTGCTGAAGATTGTCAGCGGTGCCGGTGGCACAGAGGCGCAAGACTGGGCGGAACAACTGATGCGAATGTACCAGCGCTATTGCGAAAAGCACAACTACAAGGTCACTGTCGAAAACCTGCAGGAAGGCGATGAAGCAGGCATCAAAACCGTTACGTTCAATATAGAGGGAGACATGGCTTACGGCTACCTGAAGTCTGAAAACGGCGTACACCGCTTGGTACGTGTCAGCCCGTACAACGCACAGGGCAAACGCATGACGAGTTTTGCAAGTGTGTTCGTAGTGCCGCTCATCGACGATTCTATCGAAATTGAGGTCAATCCCGCCAATCTGTCATGGGACACGTTCCGTTCTTCGGGAGCAGGCGGGCAGAACGTGAACAAAGTGGAATCCGGCGTGCGCTTGCACTACAAGTTCATCAACTGTCTGACAGGACAGCCGGACGAGATAGTGATTGAAAACACAGAAACCCGCGACCAGCCGAAGAACCGCGAGAACGCCTTACGCCACTTGCGCAGCCAACTGTATGAACTGGAACTGGAGAAACGCCGTCAGGCAGCCGCCAAAGTCGAAGCAGGCAAAAAGAAGATTGAATGGGGCTCGCAGATTCGCTCGTACGTCTTTGACGACCGCCGCGTAAAAGACCATCGCACGAACTACCAGACATCCAACGTCAATGCCGTTATGGACGGAGACATTGATGCCTTTATCAAAGCCTATTTGATGGAATTTCCCGATTAGAGCGCCCGGCTATACCATCGCTCCGTTAACTTGAATCACCTCGCCGCTCACGTACGATGAGAGGTCCGACGCAAGGAACAAAGCCACATTTGCCACCTCTTCAGGATTTCCGCCACGATGTAACGGAATGGATTTCACAAACTCATTGATGGTTTCTTCCGGCAAGGAAGCCGTCATACTTGTCAGAATAAATCCCGGCGCAATGGCATTTGCGCGGATACCGCGACTGCCGAGTTCCTTTGCCGTGGATTTGGTAAGTGCAATTATGCCTGCTTTGGAAGCCGCATAGTTTGCCTGTCCGACATTTCCGTTTAATCCCACCACAGACGAAAGCGATATAATGGACCCGCTACGCTGACGAAGCATAATCGGTGCAACGGCGTGGATGTTGTTGAACGCCGATTTGAGGTTGTCAGACAGCACTTCGTCCCACTGCTGTTCGGACATGCGCAGCATCAGCGCGTCACGCGTAATCCCTGCGTTATTGACCAGTATATCTATGCGCCCAAATTCGGCAAGCACTTCTTTCGCCAACTGATGAGCCGCCTCAAAATCCGCCGCGTCAGAAGCATATGCGCGCACTTTGACACCGATTTTCTCAATCTCGTGCAGCGTGCTAATCGTCTGCTCGCGGTATTCGCGGTCCGTAAAAGCTATATTGCAACCCTGCGCAGCAAACTGCAAAGCAATGGCACGACCGATTCCGCGTGCTGCGCCGGTTATAAGTGCTGTCTTACCTTCTAATAAATGTCCTTCGTACATGTTTTATTCGTCTTTGATGGGGAATACCCCGGTAGGATTTAGTATCGTGTATTTTGTTAATTCCTGGTTTGAATCGAAACCGACTCCCTCAATAATCGATTCGTCCCGTGTAATGGTTATGGCTGAATCCGAGAATATCCGCTCCGTGCGCTGGTTCCAGAACAATTGGGGCGTCTCAAAGAACTCGCTGTCGGTATTCATCGACTTGACATGACCGCGTAACTCCCAGATTTGCGCATCTTCGTTATAATAGGCATAATCCGAGCGCAACCACATTTCTATTTCAAGGTCGGTATTGAATTTCTCCAAATAAATGCCGTCCGGAAATTCCCAATAAACGGGCGTCGCCTTGTCGTATATCTGCCACGTCTGCGTGGAAATGCGATAACGGGTTATGCCGGAGTCCGAAATGAGTGTCGTCACAACAGAGGCGTCAAGACCGGGCATGGACGCCCGATCTTCGACCGCTTCCGCAGTCAACTTGACCTCTTTCTGACAGGCCGCCAGAAGAAGCAAACTACCGAGCAGGACGACAAGTGGTTTTCTCATTAATCCAACCGCCTACAATATACGTCGGGCCGCCAAGTTCGTTCGGCAAATCAAACATTTCCTCTTTCGTGGGGAAGTACTTGCTGTAAGCAGCAATCAGCTTGTCCGCATCCGCAGCGCAACTCGGGTCAACCGACTTTGCCTTGTTGAATTGGTCAACAGCTGCCCAGAATACCGTTTTGTTCAATATGGCAGCTTTGGCAGCATAATCAGCCTCCGAATAAGGTTTGGCAGCCGCGTAGCAGCAACCTATAAGGATGTAGCAACGACCTTGATTAGCCACTACTTCAAGACTCTGACGGGCATACTTGCGTGCCTCGGGGTAGTTCTTGAGCTTGTCCATGTAAATGAACGCGATGTTGTAAAGGTAATCGTCCTGGTCGTCATCATCTTCCTCGTCAATAAGGGAAATCGCCTCGTTATAGTAAGCAATGGCGCCACGCCAGTCCTCTTTCTTCATACACATCTTGGCACAGCCTGCAGCAGACTCTTCGGTCGGTTGCAATTTGTGGGCAGCTTCGGCAGCCGCAAAGTAAACATCCGACTCCGTGCAGTTAACGCGCTTGTAAAGCTTCATATACTTGAGCAGTTCCTCAAGGTTACCCTTGCTCTGCTCAACCATTGCCGCATAAATCTCGTCCAGTTTGGAGCAGTCGGCTGCGCCGGAAATAGCGAACAGGTTATCCACATAATCCTTCTGCTGTCTGGCTGTTGCGGCATTCTTGTTGGCGGGGTTGTCAGCAATTGCCTGCAGCAAGCCTGAAACCTGCGTATAGTCCGCAATGAACGCCTCTCCATAATTGTCGGGATTCGACTTGTACAGACCGTAGCTTACCTCGGCAAGTTTCGTCAGTACAGACACTTGCGACTTGTCTCCCATGCCGTTTACCGACTCCTTCAGCCACGGATAAGCGCGTTCCTTCAGTTCGTCCTTCTCGAAGTACTTGCAGTACTCCATACCCTTTTGACCGAGAATATACGCCTTCGGGTAACGCGGGTCGTCGCCGAAATACTTGATACGCTTGTCGCATAACTCAAGGGCGAGATTGCGCAGACGTTCCTTCTCTGCCTCATCGGACGTGTTTTCGTACAGATATTCAACGATTTTGGAACCGGCAGTATAAATGGCCTTGTTGTAGTTGGGGCAGGTGGAATATACCTCCCACCACGGATTGTATGCCTCTTGGAATTGTTTGTTCTTGACACTCTCATTGAACAGCGACGTGTTCGTTACACACTCTTCCGTAATCGTCGGTTCTTCCTCCTGTACGGCAGGTGCTTCTGCAGGCTGAGATTCAGCCTCTACTTTGGGCTTCTTTGCGCAAGCAAGCGCCGGAATAGCGGCACAAAGCGCAATTAAAACTAAAGATTTGAATTTCATAATAGTATGGTTTTAAATGTTAATTATCAATTGTTTACAATCTTCTCTTGAAGAACCAGTTCTCCGCAATGGAAGCGTTGATTGTCATTCTCAGATAGTTCTCCTCCAGCGAAGCAGCCGGTCCGCGATGACCGTATTCAAACGTCACGTTGAAGATTGTTCCGGCATTGCGCAATGGAAATCCCATTCCCAAACTGACCATGTAATCCGGTCGTTTTATTTTGGTTACGTATGAGTCTGCAAGGTTGCAGCCCACACGCCAGAACATCCTTTCCGCATAATTTCTACCCGCCGGGTTGTGACGGTATTCCAGTCCGAAACTGTATTTGTTACGGTCCCGCATTGCATCAAAACCGGAAATTGCGTCCACTTTAGACCAGTATGACCGGCTGAAATCAAAGCCTACTGTCAGCCGTTTGTCAAATGTATAGGAAGCTCCCACGCCGAACATCATCGGCACTTGGACTATATCTTCCGCTACCCAAACCGTGTCCAGCTGTGTGGATTCCGCCACCTCGTAATCGCTTTTCAGCGTGCGTCTGTTTTCAAATATGCCGCCCAACACAAAGGAGTGCTTGCCGAAGGTATGAAAGAACTGCAATCCTTCACGGAAGCGAACGGAACTGACGGACAAGGCAGATGCCTGAATAACGGTTTTTACATCGGATTCGGCAAAGATGACACTTCGTGTATTCGTGACATCACCGAACATGTAATATACATTTGCGCCCAAAGACACCCAGTCAAAGAGATTGAAGCTCAAACCGCCATAAACCTCGCTGATGCCGCCGTTGCCGTAGAAGTTGGTTGCGTAGTGGTAATCGGAATTGATAGAGTCCGAAAGCGTTATATTGTATCCCACGCTACTGAAAGGCAAAACACCGGCACTTAGTGCTACATAGCGTTTGTACAAGGGGAACTGCAAACTGATATATTCCAAATTGCCGTTCACTTTGTTCTTCTTCCCTGCATCGTCTCCGTAGTGTGTGTAGAGCACATCCGCCGCAAGGTCAAACATAAACGTCAGGCTGTCGCAAGCGGTATAGGATGCGGGTTGGGCGGGACAAATAACCTTATTGTTGCGCATTCCGATGCCTACTCCGCCCATCGCACGGAAGGTATTGGGCACATTGTCGTTCACATCACCCAAGCCGTAGCATGAGAACGGAGAGGACGTATTATTCTGCGCAAACAGACAGCCTGCTCCCACAATCAATAATACAGCCAATAATATGTTTCGTTTCAGTGCCATTGTGCGCCCTTTTTACCCAAATAAATCATTTTAGCCTGCAAAAGTACAAAAATTATACCAAACGTGCAAATAAAAAGGACTTTTTTATTAAAAAAAAAGCAAAAATGCGGCGAGCGCCGCATTTTTTAGTGAATATGTACCCTATGAGGAAGATGAGCAAGGGGAAGAGCGCATCGCCAAGAGGCAGGAAATCATCATCATCGGTTATATCATCGTCGCCGATGATAACAACGCCGCCCCCACCGACTCCACCGACCTTGCGTATAGCACCGCCTGCATTGTTAACGGCTGTTCCATTGTCGTCCAATACGGGATTCGACGAATATGTACTATTACAGTATGCCATCGCTGACGTGGAACGGAAAACCATCTGCGGTGGTGACGCTATGCCTATGAACGGGCTATATTCGGAACTTCTTTGTGCCATAGTTTGCACACTAATGGCAACAACGAAGCATAACAATAATAGTATTTTTCTTCTCATTTTTGTTACTTAATAAATCTGACAACTAACACCTCTTCCGCTGTCTCAGCGGTTCATCTTTTACTTCACAACCTCGCCTGTGACGGTATAGCGGGCATTGCCTCTTATAATATACAGGCAACCGTTTATCATGACCTTGCGCACGCTTGCGGCTTCAGCTCCGCCATTACTGCAGCCGGTAGTGACCTGTGCGATGGGTGTTGCACTGATGTCGAAGCGGTTTATATCGTCCCCCTCCGCCGCAGAAAAGTCATAGGAGTAATCATTCTGTATGCGTGTCGAAGTGTGCGCCTGCAAGTCATTGAGATACAACGTTTCATTTCCGTCATAGGCGAATGTAATCCGGTAACGTGTATCCTCTCCTGGCTCAAATCCGAGCCGTGTGCCTTCGGCATCGGGGATACAGTGAATACTCATTTCGCCATCCTGAGAGAATGCGTACAAGTACGGTATGCCGGTATTTCCACCCAACTTGCGTCCGTCGTAACCGTTATCAAAGGTAGTAGTAAAGTCCTGTCGAATGAGCAGATAGAGTACATCGGCATTTCCGCTTGTGCCGGCAACATGCAAGCGCAAGATATCGGGCTTGTCAGTTTCCGAAAGGCGTTTCGGCGCCCGTGTGGCAGCAGTAGCCGTTTCATTCTCCATGTTTTTAAGGGGATTGAGCACCATAGAAGCATAGTCCAAGGAGACAGACGGACTCGCTCCATTAGCAATAACGATAAACGCCTGCATAGACGGGATTACCCGTATGGCAGGACTAATCCATGGAGCGGAAGCCACCGGCAGCGCGATAAACTGTCCGGGCGAGGAAGCACCTTCGGAAGAAGAGCTGCCGCCGAACGTACCGTCACCACCGTCCGCGACATTCTGCTTCTTACTGCCGGCATTGAAGAGATAAACGGTCGCTTCGCAGTTGGTAAAGGCATCCGCCATTGAGGCAATGTCAACCGGTGCCATCCAACTGTTGGCAATCATGTTCTGTGTAGGCTCACCTGCATAGGTCAAGTTGAGCGTCTGATTATCGCTTGCACAGAGCGTACCCTGCATCCATAAAGTTGTTTCTTCAGCATCCTTGCGGAGAATGTTATAGCCTGCAAACGGAACCATTGATGTACCGCGCTTCTGGTTAATCCATCCTTCAATGGCATCGTATTTATAGATATAGGAGCCATAATAGTCCACATATATATCATTATCGCTGCAGAACGGCGTTCCGATAAACTGGTTGATGTAACCATCCGTTTCGTGTTTATAGGACTTCGTGTAGAAGCTGACGGAGGCGTTATTCAGGTTTGCGCCGGTATGCGAGCCGATAGCCAGCACGCCGTTGCCATCTTCGGAAGTAGCGACAGAGAGATAATCCGCACTTGTGGCACCGAGGACAGCACTGCCGATTTCGCCGGTTGCTTGGCGCAAGGTATTCTGGATTATCAATTCGCCCTGCGGCAGAATATCTATACGACCTGTACGGCTTCCGGCGCGGTCAATAATGACACTCTTGGCCTTTGCGACGGTTGCAGCATCAACAGTTGCCGGTGCACGGACAATCACATCGTCCGTAATAGCCGGAACCCTGTTCTGTGCCGTACCCTTATTCCAGTTGCCCTTTGTCTTCCAAAGCCCGTCATCGCTATCACCTGTATAAATCCATGTCTTGCTTTCGATTTTGAGGTCGTCCAAATGGAAATAGCCTGTACTATTCGAAGTGGACTGTCCCCTGAATGTAATCGAAACAACAGAACCGGTAAAGTCAGCCCCATCCACGTTTGTCAAATCAATCGGATTAGTAATATATCTGGAATCCAATGCGCCACTTGCTGTCGTTGGAAGGCTAATTGTCTTAGTAATTGTTCCATTTGAAATAATGATGGTAGAAGGAATCGTATTATGGCTATAATTATTGGAATAGCTAAATGACAGTTCCGCCTGTTCTGACAATTCGACAAGAGGCATCCGAATTTCAGCAGCAAGCGAATAACTGTCCGCGTAATACCGAATAGTCCCATCCTCCGAGTACCAATGGCCTTTTGAACTTTCCCATCTGTCGCAATGCCAACACGAAGCCAATTCAGTAGTCCACGCATTGAAATCCTCGCTATAGGGCAATGTATATGAATCACAAAGGGTTGTAAATGCAAGACTTACAGCGTCGCTATATACACCCTCCGAATAATATGTACGCACATAGAACGTATATGCAGTTCCCGACGAAAGATTATCCACTTCCGCCGTACGGACACCACTTTCCAGCAGATGCCAGTCACCTGCGGAAGGAGCCGTGCTGCCGGAAGTACAAGCCCACTGGAAGAAAGTGGCGGAACTATTTTCGTTCTTATTCCATTCAAATGCTGCGGTAGTTAAGGAAAGATCCGTATTCGTCAAATTTTCCGGAGCAATGGTGATAGTTGTGAAAGACTGTTTACGCTCTACGCTATGTATGCTATGCAACACGCCGTATGTAGAACGCACATACAAATCATAATCGGTTGAGGCTGCCAAGCCACTGATTACCAAAGGACTACCTGCAGTAGGATTAGTCGTTATCAATGTAGCATCATCCCAATCGTGAGCGGCATCTTTAGGTACACATATATATTGGTATCCGGAAGCACCAAGAACGAGCTCCCATTGCACTTTTGCGCTACCGTCATAAGCTGTAATTACCGGTGTCGGCGGGAGAATACGGGGAGTATAGGTAATTTCATCACTCCAATCATTGCTACAGGTCGGTTTGACTTGAATAATATATTCCACCTCTATTATTAGATTTTCAATAGTATATGAAGTTGTTCCTATGTTATTTATTGTTGTCCACACCGGGCTTAAAATACTATTTACCTTGTAGCGCAAACTATATGTCCCTGTGCCGCTGGCAGTCCAGTTCACCTGCACGCTGCTATATGTCTGATTCGTAAGTGTGACATCCGTTATTGTCGGACAAGTCGGCGTGTAAGTAATTATTGCGGACCATGTTCCGCCACAACCAGCTTGGACTTGGAAAGAGTAAGTAGCACCTGTTTCCATATTTTCCAAATCATAATACGTGGACGTCAAATTGCTTACCGTAGTCCAACTGCCATTACCTTTTTTATATCGTAAGTTCCAAGACGATTCACAACTGCCGGCAGTCCATGAAACACGTACACTATTATATGTCTCATTCGAGAAAGTAGGCGCACCCGGAACCGGACAAACAGGAGTATAAGACGCTAACGTGGTCCATGGACCATCACAGTCTGCCTGTACTTGGTAATAATAGGTTGTTCCCGGTGTCAAATCTGTCAGGTCATACGAAGGAGATGTCAGATGAACAGGTTCTGAAAAAACGCCTCCGTAAGGCTTATATTGCAGGTTCCATCCTGTTTCGCTGCCTCCTGCCGTCCATGAAAGCGTTACACTACAAGAGGTCATATTGGACTTTGTAATAGTTCCCGGTTCCAGACAAGGCGGTGCCAAAGAAATGGAAATGTCGTCAATATACGTCCAATCTTCATTGGTTCCCCCTCCTGCATATTTAATGGCAATACGCGAGCCAACAGGTGCACCGATGAGAGAAACAGTAGCTTCCGTATAAGAGGTGACACGCTCCAAATCACCATAAATAACGGCACTGAATGTAGAAGCATCGGTCGGGTCCGTAATATAACCAACTTGAAGTTGAGGATACGTATCCCGTGTATCATAATTCTTGTACCAGAGAGTAACTGCCAATGTGTTAGTCGCCTCGGTAAACTCCGGCAAGATAATAATCTCTTCCGAAGTGGTGCCACCGCCATAGAACTGCAAACTTTTATTACCACTATGTGCGTACGAATGAAATTCATAAACCTGCGGATAACTTGGATAATTGGTTCCGGATAATTTCTCATAACAATCCGGTATTTTGTTTGTCCCGGCTGTTGCACTTTCGAAATCATCACTCCACCCTTCACTAGTAATCACCGCACAAGGAGTTGTCACCGTCGCTGAAGAAGTCCAGTTGCTTTGAGCGCTGCCGCAATCCGCCTGTACCTGAATTTCGTATGTTGTATTGTCCGAAGGCAATGTAAGCGTATAGGAACACGATGTACCGACTACTGTTGCCGCTACATTATTAACGGGCGTCCATGTGCTTCCGCCATCGGATGAATACTGCACATTCCAAGCCGTTTCATCACTTCCTTTCGTCCAACTGAGATTTGCACTTGTAGCAGATACCGCCGAAGCAGTCAGTCCGGTAGGAGTGTCACATGAGGACAGAGCATTTACATTGATATCGTCTATAAAAACTGTAGCTCCATAATAATCCGTAGTACTAAGAAGTCGAATTGCAATACGAGCATTATTCGGAGCTCCAGAGAACTTAACTTCCGCTTGTGAATATATACTATTACTTAATGCAAGTTTGCGATTAGATGATGTTCCGCTCGTCGCCATAAAAGTTGAAGCATCCGTTGGATTAGTGACATAACCAACCTGTAAGTCTTCCGTATTATTACCTGCATATGTCTTGTAGTAGAACGACATCTGCAAATCTGCAATTTGTTCTTCAAATAAAGGAAGAATAATATATTGTGCATATGATGCCACAGATCTATTGACACTCATATACAAATGCTTGCTTCCAGAGCGTGCACTTGTCGTTTGAACAGATGGATAGTATGAACTTTGTGTGATTTTCTTCCAGCAATCCGGAATGTTATAAACTTCAGAACCTGTCGTTACGTCTTCAAAGCCATAAGTATATGGAATGGATTCTGGCGCACAATCGGTAGTAAATGTCGTTGAAACATAATTACTTTCGGTTCCTCCATCACAACTATTCTTTACTCGCACATCGTATTGCATAGAAGCAGATAATCCATTAAGGATATACGGACTGGTCGCGGAAGTTGATAATACAGTCCACGTAGACGCTGAATGAAGTTTATATTCTAATGTAGAAGCAGCCGCTTCGCCCTTTGTCCATGTAATTTGCACACTATCAGAAGTAATATTCGCAGCAGGGACAGCCAATGAGGTCGGATCCGGACAGGCTGCTGCTGGAGCATTTTCGTATGTAAAAATCACATCCGGGCGATACATGGACTGAGTTCCAGTAGTAGGCATCGTGGAAGACGTAGTATAATTATACAAGGATACATTCGAACTGGCAGAAGTAGCCTTGCATTTTCCATTTGTATTCCCCGTTACATAACTTCCACCTGCTGTCGGATGACGAACATCTACTAATAAGTTCCCTCCATGATAGACGAAAGGGGTTGAAAATGTAATTTCAACTGTTGTGGATGTTGCATTCACACTATTTGAATATATTAATGTCGCGCCTGAGATAGATAAGAAACTGGTACTGGAAAAACCACTTTCTGATACTTCTTTCAATCTTACCTGAACATTCGAAAATGAGACTCCTGCCGCGGTGCGATATGGGAATGACATTTTGGTTATCTGTTTGCCATTCATTGCTGATAACTGCCCTGAAGAATAAATAAATTGGACAATATAGCGACGATCGGCTTGTTTAGAATAAATCGGCAAATATTGAATACCAGAGTCATTGCTTCCTATTGAAAGCGTCGCAGCGACCAATGGACTCCACGAACAACACAGTATAGCAGTAAAGAGAAATACCAATACTCTACTTTTAGCCATCTTAAAAACGGCGTAGTATAAAATGTTCTTCATAAAATTAGTAACAAGTTTCATAATCGTTTTTTCTTATCTTTAGCGATTTAACAGACAATTTGATTCTACAATTTATTGCGGAAACACAAGAGCAAGTGGCACAAATAGCAGTGGGCACGTGATTATTATCACATGTGCTTTTGTGGTATTATAAGTCTAAAGGCTTGTGTTTCAGCGCGTTACGGGAATAAACAGCAAATTGTAACGACGCTTTTTAGTGTTTCACGGTGCAAAAGTACTGCTTTTTGGCGAAATATGCAAATTTTTAAATAATAAATATTAAAAAATGTCAATTTTGCTAACCAAACTTTACAAAAAAAGTGCATTTTGGGGTGGTAAAAACTCCAAAATGCACATAAAAGGAACGAATTTTAGGGAAGCGTGCTCACTAAATAGGATCTTCGTCACCGCCTTCAATTATGCCGAAGGGTGTGGACGGACCGCAAATGGCGGTGAATTCGAGATAAGCGAAACTATCTGTACGGGGAATGTTATACTGCTTTTTCATACGGCTTAACAATTAAAGAGGTTTATTCCATGCGATGTCCGAAGAGTGAATAGCGTTTGCCGTCCCGGATGATGTATA
Source organism: Paludibacteraceae bacterium (assembly GCA_905233415.1). Lineage (GTDB taxonomy): Bacteria > Bacteroidota > Bacteroidia > Bacteroidales > Paludibacteraceae > Colicola. The sequence goes on along the minus strand of CAJOEX010000030.1, from coordinate 3,976 downwards.
GTACGCCGTTCTCTATAGATTTGAAGACGTCAGGATTAGAAGATTGGGAGACAGGCGTTGAATCAATCGCGGTGGGGGTGTTATGCCCCTCCTCAAGTCGCAGTGTCATGCCGCGAACGAATCTCGGGTTGGAAGTATCGGCTTTGAAGTATGCGCGGAATCCCTTGACGGTATTGGCAGCATTGGGCCAGTAGAGTTTGTTTTCGCGTCCGAGATAAATGATATCATGGTCGGATTCGGTCTGTGCCTCCAGGCTGACGTTATTGAATACACCGATGAAGTTCAGTCCGTCGGAGGATTTGGAAGCCGGTTCAGCGGCAGAAACAGTCACATCGCGGAAGAACAAGGGTTTGGATTCTGTAGCGCCGTTATGCATAACAAAATAAGGAACGCCCGCGCGTATATAGCGCGTAGGCGCGATGGCTATAACCATTTCACCGTTGACGACCTTGACATAATCGAAGTACTTGACGGTGCAATTATTAAGGGGACAGTCATTATTGGCAAGTTGCTCCGCGGTGAGGCTGAAAGGCAAGCAGAGGGTGTTATAAAAGCCGTCAAACTGCATCGGTCGTGTAAGTAGTACGTCCATTTGTTCGCCGATGAGATCAGCGAGACGTGTCTCAAAGTCATCATCACCGTCAGTGAACAGTTCGGTACGTGCGACTCGGATATCGTCGATATAAAGCGTGCCGTCGGATGTTGCGCCCCTATAGCGAACGGCAATATTGCCTTCAGCGGTCACAGTAGCGAAAGGCACGATTGCGTGTTTGTAAGCGGTTGATACAGCAAGTGGTTCACCCACCGCGACAAAGGATGATTTATCGTCGGGATTGGTGAGATAACCGACCTGAAGGGTTGAATTGTTTGTGCCCTTGTAATAGAAGGAGATCGCCAACTTGTCAAGGGGCATATTGAAGTGCGGGAGAACAACCGTGGTAGCAGTGACGTCGGTTTTGCCCGCCATTACATAGAGGCACTTGCCCCCGGTATGCGCTCCGGTGGTATAGACATATGCACCGTAGTCACCGTAAGCCAAGCTTCCCCAGCAAGCAGGCAAATGTCCCCATGCGCCGTCTTCAAAGCCATAGTTCCACGGCAATTGGCTATCGGAAATAGCGCCGCAAGCGGTAGTGAAGGTTCTGTCAAGTGCGGCACTTTGGTCATCGTCTGCGCAGTATGAACGGACATAGAAGTCGTACTGCGTAACGGGAGCGAGTCCTGTCAGGGTCACACTACGCGAGTCTGTGGTCTGCGCCTCGTCCCAGTCGGGAGTTTCGCCGGAAGGCACGCAGATATACTGGTACTGCGTCTCATTAGCTTTTGCGGAAGCGGTCCAAGTGAAGGTTGCCCCGTCGGAGGTGATATCCGCAGCCTCCGCCAGAGAAGCGGGTTTGAAGCATGAAGGTGCTTTCATGACGGAAAGATTATCGACATACAATCCGGTATAATTACTTGTACCGCCGACATACTTCAAGGCAATATAAGCCGCCTCATCATTTTCGTCGGTAAGCGCCAATTCGTAATCCTTGTAGTCCCCAGCCGTTTGCGGCAGTTCAGCAAGTTCGACAAAGGTTGTTCCGTCCGCTTTGAGATAACCGACATGCAACTTGCCGTAAGAAGTGCTGCTATTCACCTTGTACTTGAACGAGAGTGCCAAATCCTTTATAGGGGTTGCAAACGCCGGCAGCACCGCTATTTCGGTTTCCGTTCCATAGAACGTCAGGCATTTCCCGCTATACGCCGCAGTACCGGAAGTCACTTTGGGATATTCCGTCGTGGAAATTCTATCCCAGCAGGAAGGAAGACCGTTCGTTGTTTCCGAATCGAAATTGTTCTGATACGGCAAGTCACTTTCGGGAATTGCGGGACACTTGGTTTTGAATGAAAGAGAAGCACTCTGTTCCGAGCCGCAACCGGCACGGACATAGAACTTATAATCCGTTTCGGGATCCAAACCGGAGACAGAGGCAGTCGGGGTAGTGTTTGCTGTCTGTACCGCTGCGCTTGACCAATCCACATCGGCATCGGCAGGCAGGCAAATGTATTGCCATGAGGTTTCTTCGCCACCGGCAGTCCAGGAGAAAGAAGCCGCATTGTCAGAAACGGCAAGGGGCGTGATATTTTTCGGCTTCGGGCAGGACGACGTTCCCTCTTCATACGTAAAGGTCATTTTGGGACAATAATCATATGGTGCTGTCCCCTTCATGGCTCTACCGGAAATATACGTGGTATAATAACGCATATAGTTGGATCCGGACTTTTTCACATATGCTCCGGTAGAAGCTCGAATATCAATTAAGAGGTTTCCACCATTGTAGGAATACGGTTCGTCAAACGTGATATTCCATTCTTTAGCCGAAAAATCAAAATTAACGGGTCCATCGTAAACCTGAACAAAACTATCATCAACTGCTACCTGGCTACTAAGAGACGCATTTTCCACCTCTGCAAGCTTAAACGTAACATTCGGTATATTATTGACATCAGACCAAGAATGACCGGTTCTGTCAAAGTAGAATTTGAGCCCCGAGATATTACTGCCCTCCATTGCAGAGATTTCACCGGCAAGTAACAAGAATTGGTTGTGTTGAACACCACCATCACAATTATACCCGTCAACAGGAACATACTGATTATGGTAATCGCCATCCATGACCGTCAGCGTTTGCTGGGCGTTCAAACCGGTCCACGGCAAGAGAATGAGTGCCGCGAGGAGAAGTGTTAAAAATAAATCGTTTGTTTTTCTCATATACCTTAAAAATTCAGACTTTATACAGACATGCGGGTAAATCACCCGCGACAAATCACAAAATTCCAAGCGCAAAAGTACTGCTTTTTTTTGACATACACAAATAATCGCACCCAAAAAACATCAAAACCTGCATTTTGCCAATCAAATATGGCAAACCGGTTGTTTTTGGGTGTCACCGCGGGCAGGAAATCCGCTTATCCAGCTGCTATGCTTCAGAACGGAGACGTGCGGAAAGCTGAGCAATAATGTAGCCGCGAACGGTGGAATAATGCTTTTCGCCCTTGCCAAAGAGACGACGTTTGGCACGGCGTTCGTAACGCTCAAACTCCTTCTGCCAGAAAGCAAGACGCTCCGGGTCTTTCATTTCGAGCGCGCACTGTTGAACCGCCTCTCTGAAAGTGCCGATAGCAGCTTTTCGCGTCTCGGCAAGCGGTCCCTTGTAGGGATTCTGGAGCTTGTAGGTGTGGGTTTTTCCCGCACGGGTGCGGAAACTTGTGTCCGAGCCGGTAGCAACTTTACCGCGCAGTTGCTCAAGCTGTGTGATGGGTTTTACATTTGCCATAATCAAGAAAATTTAGCGTTAATATAGTAGTTTTTCAGTAGCAAAGCAGCAGTCCGACAATCTAACGTCAATCTATCGTAAATGTAACGTAAATCTAACGTGAATTTTTCGTAAATATTTCGTAAATCTATTGTAGCAGATAGCGAAAAATCGTGCAAAAGTACAACAAATTTTTGAACCGTGCAAATAAATAAGGACTTTTTTTGTAAAAAAGTAAAAAAGGGACATAAAAAAGAGGTGAAAGGAGTTACAAAAAAGTGGTGAAGGATGAAAAAAGTGGTGAGAGCGTAAAAAAAGTGACGAAAGCGCAAAAAGAGTGGTGAAAGGGTGATAAAAAGAGTGGCGAGAGCGTTAAAAAGAGTGGAAAGAGAGCGTTAAAAAGAGTGGAAAGAGAGATTAGAAAAGACAAGGGAATTCGGAAAAATGATGAAAAAATTTGTGTATGTGAAATAATTGTTAAAAATTTATTGTACTTTTCGGACGCCGCCTGCTTCGCTTTCCCCCGAAAAGAGTTCGCGTTTCTCTGCGAACTCCAAATAAATCGTCATGAAAAACCTTGTTTTTATAGTTTCCATTTAGAAACGCAATTTATTGACAAGTAATCATCCTTCTTAACAGCCCTGTTTCTGGGCAGGAACAGGGCTGTTAAGAAGGGACGA
>CAJOEX010000029.1 GCA_905233415.1 Paludibacteraceae bacterium | reverse complement strand
GCACAGGCACTCCATACGCGCAGAACGTTTCAGCCAATGAGTTATTGGCTGCCTTTGCGTATATGATATGACTCCTGCTCATCGTATATTTGCCAATTTTAATTATGAGAGACACTTCCCTCCGACGTAGATTTACGGCTGCAAAAGTACAACATTTTTTTGATATATGCAAATTTAGTTATGACTTTTTGCAAAAAACCGCATAATTAGTCCGTTGAAAAAACCGCATCGTCATTGAAGAAAATATGCTGTTTTTTTGCGTATATCAAAAATAAGCAGTACTTTTGTCGCCGAAAATGGATTATACAGGATTTCAACTATGAAAAAAGTATTACTTATTCTCTGTCTGCTGCCCATGTTTCTTATGGCGCAGAATCGGAAGACCGAAATGCCGCAGAACAAGAAAGTCGCCATCCTTGAAACAGTGGACAAAACAGGGAACATCAATCCCGCGTACAAGCTGATGCTGCGCGCGTCGTTGGCAAAAGCCATTACCGAAGCTGACGGCTGGGATGCCTATGACCGCGTGGATCTTGATGCCGTGATGAGCGAACAGGATTTCCAGCGTACAGGTATGGTTCGTGATGACCAAATCAAACAACTCGGTGTGATGACCGGCGCACAATATGTACTAATAGCCGAGGCTGTAATGGCGGATGAAACAACACTATTCATTACGGCAAAGATTATTGATGTGGAAACAGCACAAACAATGAAAGCGGAAAGCCAACTTATGAAAGCCAATCCCGAAGATATCCAAATCGGCTGCACGACAATGGCCGGCAATATGTTGGGTATCAAACTCAACAGCGGCATCACCAAACCCTCATCTTCTTCATATTCACCGACACCAAATAACTCATCTACGCCCAAAACGACTACTCCACCAACACAATCTGCACCAAAACAACAAATAAAATGGACTGGAAATTCGGACTTGTCATTTCGCGTAAAAAGCTGCAAATACAATAACTCAAGATGCTTTATTGCACTTGCCCTTACCAACAGCAGTAAAAATGATATGCGGATACGCATAGATTTTACCACGCTGAAAATATACGACACGGACGGGGAAGTTTATCAGGAAGATGATGGTTCGGCAGTATTTACACAGACTTTTGAAGGCAGTAAATTTGCAGGAAAGGATATGCAGTTCAAGACAGAATTGTTTGAACTTCCGGCAGATATGACTGTTGAGTTGAAAATCGCGGTAGGTGCGTTTGACGGAAGCGCCACTATGATAAAATTATTGCAATTCGGAAAGCTAATTGTCAATAATGCAGACGGCGTTCTGGAGATTCGCAATATATCGGTAAGCAAATAACAAATCCCCACGAAAGGTTTTATCGTTCACGCAGGCTTTGTCGTACAATGGTAGAAGCCAGCCATGCAGTTAGCAGGGACGCTGTAGGAATCCAGCCCCATAGATAGTCAACAGAAAAGAAGTCTGCCCACGGGCAGGCTATCCAACCCAACCAGACACCTAATGCGGCATAGACCGCAACAAGACAGTAGCCCAGTAAGGTTGCCAGCACCGACCGCACATTAAATGCATTCTGGTAGATAATGAATATCCAGAACGGCACGGTCATAAACACAACCGTAGGCACCCAGTATGAAGCGATTCCAAGTAACACCGCCACGTGGAAGCACTCTGCCGCAGAAGACATATGCCGGTCTATCCTATAAAGAATCCATACGGAGCTCATCACCAATGCCGCTACCGCAAATCCCCACCAATAGTTATTTGGAAGCTGGAAGTTGGAAGTTGGAAGTTGGAGAATCAGCGGCACTCCGATACTACCGCCAACTGCCAGCAGCCAAAAGGCTACCGGCAGTGTACGGCGTAATATGGTTCGAGTCCGATAAGTCAAAGGTATTTACGATTTACGATTTGACAAATCAGAAGCCTTTGCGTTCCAGCAAATACTTCGGGTCGGCGTCTTTGCCGCGGAACTCTTTGTATAACTCTGCCGCGTCGCGCGTACCACCCTGCTCCAGCAAGTGACGGAAACGTTTTGCCACTTCGGGATTAAGAATGTCTGCAGTCTCTTTGAATGCCGCAAAAGCATCTGCGTCCAATACTGCAGCCCACGTGTAGGAATAATAGCCGGCTTCGTAACCGGTAGTAAAGATGTGATTGTAGAAGGTGGAACGATAACGCACAATAATTTCGGGAATCATGTGCATTTTCTCCATCGAAGCCGCCTCAAAGGCATTCACGTCAATCGTGTCAATTTCCGTCAGTTCGTGGTAATCCATATCCAAGATGCTGGCGCTCAACAACTCGGTTGTTACAAAGCCCTGATTGAACTTGCCTGCATTATTGATTTTCTCCACCAAAGCGTCAGGAATCACTTCGCCCGTCTGATAGTGGAAAGCGTAGGTTTTCAGGATTTCGGGTTCATAGCAGTAATTCTCCATAAACTGTGAGGGCAGTTCGACAAAGTCCCGCGGCGTATTCGTGCCGGCGATAGTCTTGTAATGCGCCTTTGAAAGCAGTCCGTGCAAAGCGTGACCAAACTCGTGGAAGAGTGTTTCCACGTCATCCATTGAGAGCAAGGACGGCGCATCTTTGGTCGGTTTGTTGAAGTTGCCTACGTTGATAATTACCGGACGATGGTCAACACCATTTGCATCAATATACTGCGGCAGGATATTGTTCATCCAAGCACCCGGACGTTTGCCGCCACGCGGGAAATAGTCTGTATAGAGAATGCCCACCAAATCGCCGTTTGCTTCAGTCACTTTGAAGACTTCCACTTCGGGATTATAAACCGGCATATCTGTCAACGGCTCAAAATTGATACCGTACAGTTTGTGCGCCAGTTCAAACGCTCCGCGGCGGACATTGCCCAGTTCGAAATAAGGCTTTACTTCCTCTTCGTCCAAGTCGTATTTGGCTTTGCGCAGCTTCTCGGCATAGAACCACCAATCCCACGGTTGGAGTTTCTCGCCCGGAAAGTCTTGGTCAAGGAGCTTCTGCAGCTCTGCCGCTTCACGCTTGGCGGCTGCCAGACTCGGTTCCCAAACGGATTGCAGGAACGCATCCACAGTCTTGGCATCCTTTGCCATACAGTCAGCCAAAATATAGTCAGCCGGACAGTCATAGCCGAACATCTTCGCTTTTTCGAGACGCAGTTTCATCGTTTTGTTGATGACGGCCTTGTTGTCGTTGGCATTATCATGATTGCCGCGGGTAGTGTAATCCAGCAGCAGTTGTTTGCGCAACTCGCGGTTTTCGCAATATTGCAGAACCGGCGTGAAACTGGTGCGTTTCGGCACAAACAGCCAAGCGTCCGAACGTCCTTCCGCTTCTGCCAGTTCTTTGGCAGCTGCTTTTGCAGACTCCGGCAAACCTGCCAACTCCGCCTCATCCGTTATGAAGCGCTTTACCGCGTCACTATTGGTTTCTGCCACGACATTCTGTCCGAATTGCAAAGACAATAATGCCAGTTCCTGATTGATTTCTTTGAGACGTTCCTTCTGCTCGGCAGACAGATTAGCGCCATTGTTGACAAAGGATTTATAGGTCTCCGTGAGCAAACGCATTTGCTCGGGAGTAAGATTCAATTGCTCGCGCAGGTCATAAACCGCTTTAACACGGGCAAAGAGGCCTTCGTTCAACACAATGCCGTCACGGAAGTCCGAGAGAAGCGGCGCCACTTCGTTCGCAATGGCATCCATTTCATCGTTTCCATCGGCTTCAAGCACATTGTAGAACACACCTGCCACACGCTCCAACAGCAGACCGGAACGGTCAAGCGCCGCCAGCGTATTTTCGAAAGTCGGTTCTTCAGGGTTGTTGACAATGGCATCGATTTCCGCCTGATTAGCGGCAATTGCCTCTTTAAATGCCGGCAGGTAATGGCAGTTCTTTACTTTGTCAAAAGCCGGTACGCCGAAAGGCGTGTTTTGCTCTGTGAGCAATGGATTCTCTGTTGTGCAAGCCATAAATATTACGCTTACGATTGAAATAAAACTTAACTTTTTCATATTTGTGATTATTGTTATTATACGGTCATGAGTCGGAGATGAGTGCGCTAACATTCGGTTAACATTCGGTTGTCATAGGGTTAGGACTAAGGAAAAAGCGCGAAAACCGCGCTTTTTGGTGTTGATTTAGATTTCGTACATAGTGTCTGTTTTCATGCGGATATACCGTCCGGTGGCAAAAAGTGAGGCAAACAGGGTTATCAACAAACCGGTTATTACCACCACGCCTGCTACAAAAGCGATATTTTCCCGCGTCGGTGCAAACAAAAGCACTCCGAAATGGTGTTGGATGTAGAATATCGCTCCCGCCATAACGGCTAACGCCAACAGCGCCGCAATCAAGCCAATCCCCATATTCTTGCGCAAAATAGGCGCCTTAATCATCCAAGCCGTTGCCCCGACCAAAGTCATTGTGTTGATGATGAACCGCTTCGAATAAATCTGCAGGCGGATTGTATTGCCAATCAGCACCAGTGAAATCAGCAGCAACATCCCTGCGACAACCAACAAGACAATGGATAATTTGTTGATGTTGCGGTTGAGGACGGAGAGCAAATCCTTTTGATAGAGCACTTTGTCCACATAGGGAAGCGACATGAGTTTCGCTTCAATAAACACCAAACTATCGGGATTGGCATAAGGTGCGTTCACATGCATTTCAAAGGACGCGGACAAGGGATTGTAGCCGAGGAACTTTGACGGGTCTTCGCCAAGATACCTGATGTGCTCCTCAAGCGCCTCATCCGCCGAAACAAAACGGCAGTCCTTGCAATAGGACGATGCCGTTAATAGTTTCTGCAAACGGCTAAACGTAGCCGTGTCAGCGTTCTGCTTGAGCAGGATTTCAACTGTTGTATTTTCCTTGACAGTATCAATCAGCGACCTTGTGGAGAGCAGCAACACACACTCCAATCCGATAAGAAACAAGACCATAGCCACACTAATTGTGGTGGTCAGGTACATATTGAAGAAATGCCGTTTAATACTCCCAAAGGTCTTGTTCGAAATCAAGCAACTCAGCCTCAATACGCGCCTGTTCACGTTTGATTTCCTTGGCGGTATAGTGGTAGTTGGGGTCCGGAAGCATACGGTTGTACATATTACCCTCACCTACCAGATAGGTTGCATAAAGCCGTTTCTGGAAGAATTCGTCAAAGGTAACACGCTTCGTTTCGTTCTGTGACGGGATTACGAACTGCTGTGCCAAATACGGGCGCAATTCGTCAAACGCAATCCAGAACAGGATTTGTCCGTAGAGTGCATCCATCACCTGAATATCGTCGAAGTAGTCCACGTTATCAGCCCAGAGCGGAGCAATACCGATAATCTTTGAGTGCATACGTGACGTATGGCGGTCAAAGAATACGACTTCCTGGATGAGGAATTTGTACTGGTTGCGTATAAATCCGCCATAGGAATAGTTGTTGAAACGCATCCGTTTGCTCGGATCTGTAATAGTCGAGTCGTAGTTGAGCAACATATAGTCCGATGTAGCGATATTACCGTCGCCCATAGATCCGTCGCGGTCCGTGTTCAGGATGGACGGAATCATGTCCGGCGTCATCGGTTCGTTGTCAAAATACGGCTTGATGTCACCTACATCGCTCGACTTCATATACAGCGGCAAGCCTTGCACAATTGCATCCACAATAACGCGGAAGAGCGAGCGATAGTCAGGATCGTCCGGCGATGCGGGGAAATACAACTGGAAGTTTTGCTTCTGACGGCAGTCGATGATACGGTACACATACCGTGACCACACAACATCCTCATTGCGGTGGAAAGTTTTGATAATCGTGTCCTTTGCGGGAGAGTACTCTTGTACGGAGATACGCGCCGAACCCTTGCTGTCAAAGAAAGGATTAACATAGTGCTGCGCATCCGCAACAGTAAGTCCTAACAACAGGCACACAACCAAACATACTTTTCTCATAAGATTTGCTTTTAATTAAGTTCGATAGGCAGACCGCGCAGCTGTACCTCTTTGCCGTCCGGTCCGGTTGCCTTAATATACATAATATTGACTTGGTTACCTTGTTTGAGTTTGCCGATAGCGTCGATGGACTTGGCATCCAATCTGTCGCCCTTGATATTGAAGGAAGCGCCGGTCGGCAACTTAACCTGGAAACCGGTAATGGTAAACTTGGCTTGGATAAGACCGTCGGCACCATAGGAAGCGACAATCTTGTTGGCAGGATTGATGAGCGCCTTACGGGCAATCTTCGTTTCCTCCGTTACCTGACCGCCAATTTCGAAGTATGCGTTCGGTTTCGGCAAATTCTTTACACGATAAACGTGCGAACCCATAACAGACGTCTTGCCATCCACTTCAGCCAATACCTCAATTGTCAGTTTGTCAGCGCTGTTGGCAGCCGGTTTGATAATCCAGTTACCGCCTTGCTTCGAAATAGAAGCACCCGGGCAACGTACCTGTACCTTATCATTCGGAACACCCGGAACAGAGATACTGAACGGGTTGTTGTAACCGCGGTACATGATATTGAGGTCGGTATTGGAAATCGTAGCAGTCGGCTCACCAACGATGTAACGGCCTTCAAACGGCAGGTAAACGGTTTCACCAAGGTGGTGATAAGCGATTTGACCTTTATAGCGTTTTTCGCCGGTACCGGAAGCGATTACTTCATAAACACCTTCATCGTTAATCTTCTGACCTTCGATATAATATTCAGGCGTTTTGGTTGAGTCAATACCCGCCAGGATAATCTGTGCGCGGTACTTGCTACCACGAATCACGTATTCGGACGACGGGATAATATACGCACCCATTTTGTTCACACGCACGTCGCTGGCGTCGGTATTGCTGTACAGCACTTGCACCACCTTGCCTTCGTAGGTACGGATATCGTTCTGAATCTTCGTCAACACGGTAATCGTTGCGCAGACAGGCATTTCCTCGAAAATAGTTTGCTCCCAGGAAATCGCCTTGCCTTCAGCGTTCACGCCGTCAGCGGTTGCAAACATGCGGTCGATATCAGCACGTACGGATTCATCCGAACCGGAAACCTCTTTCAAGAAATCACGATAGGCGATAATACGCTCTTTCAATTCGGCTGCATGACCGTCGTTGATACCGTATTGGTGAGGAACGTTTGTGTCATCACGTTTCTTGATTTGACGTACTGTAGCGCCCTGAACAGCCTTCGAACCGTCAGCCAAGGCAACAATCGCATCCTTGAACTCAGAGATATAATTATACAGTTTGTCAGACTCTTCTTTCACTTTCATCGCCTTGTCATACCACTCCTGCGTTTTCTCAGCGTTTTGGCTCAGTGCAGTAGCAAAGCGGTCATATTCGAGCTTGTTGCCACTTTCGGTAGTGGCAATGGTTGCGTGCAGACTTTCATCCACCTGCAAGTAACCATTCAGGATGGCTGCACTGACGTTCAACGCCAACATGGCGGTGAGCACCAGATACATCATACCTATCATTCGTTGTCTCGGGGTTTCCGGACAGTTTTTTGCTCCACCCATTGCTTAATTGTTTTAGAATTAAGAAATCAGATTACACCAAAAGCCGGCTTATGCCAACGCGTTGAGCATGTTGCCGTAAACCTTGTTGAGGTCAGCCACCTGTTTAGCGAGTTGTTTGCTTGCAGCCTCGTAGTCAGCGTGACTCTTAACAGCCTCAGCCGTTGCGCTTTGAATCTTCTGAACGTCAGCAGAAATCTGTTTAACTTGTTCAGCAGCAGCATTAACTTGAGCAGTTTGAGCCTTGTATGCCTCCACTTGTGCCTGCAAAGCATTCAATTGCAATTCATATACGGAATTGATAGAACCGAGTTTTGCGCCAACGGCTTCAACACCCTTGCCGTAAGCCTTAGTGCCTTCAACCACACCTTCCATATCCTTAACGATAGAAGTGTAAGCAACAGCCAGTTCATCATTCTTCTTGCTGACAGCGTCGGAAGAAGCGGCGAGTTTGCCTGCAGCTTCGCTGGCAGCTTCCATCTTTTCGCTCAGTTTGGTGCTTGCGGTAGCCACTTTACCCAACTCTTGAAGTTGTACGGCAGTTTTTGCCAGTCCTTCAATACCGTCTTTCAAAGATGCCATTTCAGAATCAGACAGGCCGGGAGCGCTTGCGCTCTTCTTTGCGGTTTCGGCAGCAGGAGCTGCTCCGTTTTCAACACCAGCGCCAAGCAATGTCGGGCGCGGACGGGCTTGTACTTCTGCCAAATACTCAGGCTCAGCGCCGTAACCAAGGACTTGCGGGAAAACATTCTCCCAGTGGAAATCAACGTGCGGTTTGTCCAACACACCAATCATAAACAGGATGGACTCGGTAATCATACCTGTCATCAACACAGGACCAGCACCCGGGAAGTGCATAATTTTGAACAATGCGCCGATAATTACGACTGATGCACCGGCTGAATAGATAATACCGGTAACTTTCTTTCCTTTGTAGGACTCATACCAATGGATGAATCCAGATTCTTGTTTTGCCATACAAATAATGTTTTTATGGGTTTGTTATTAAGTTAATTTTCAAATTAATCGCCAATATAAGAGCGAACACAACGGAAACCGATGTAAGGACGGCTCTGATACTGATATTCATAAACGCGGACACCGCATTGCAGGAAGTAACTGATGTCTTTCCAGCTGCCGCCTTTCACCACTTTCTTTTTCAGGATATCGGGGTCGTCAATGCGTGCCATGTAGCAATAGTTCGGGTTCAAGTCGTGTACGTTGGTGTTTGCAACAGGCTGATAAGCCGAGGATGTCCACTCCGCCACATTGCCCGCCATGTCAAACAGACCGAAATCGTTCGGACGGTATTGGGCTACGCGGCAGGTTGTGGTACCGGTATCATCGTTGTACGCACCACGATAGGGTTTGAAGTTGGCGAAGAAGCAACCTTTCGAGTCACGGGCATAGTTGCCGCCCCACGGATACATCGCCATCTTACGGCCACCACGAGCTGCATATTCCCATTCAGCCTCTGTCGGCAAACGGTACTCCTGCGCATTGGCTCCAGTATGACCCTGGAAGAAATTCGTACGCCAGTAGCAGAAAGCGTGCGCCTGCTCCCAAGTAACACCAACCACAGGGTACTCGAGGAAACCGTCGTGCGAGAAATATTTCTGCATCAACGGGTCGTTGTACGAATATTGGAAATCACGCACCCAGACCATGGTATCCGGATAGACGCAAATAATCTTGTTCGTCAGCAAGTCCTTCGGGCTGCGTAACGGACGAACAATCGTATGTTCCTGAATGCGGCCGTCCTCATCAATCCACGCGGTATCGACACGTGCAACCGCTGTCGGAGGATAGCAGCCGCGTGCCACGTCAAACTTGTTCGCAGCCAAAACAGCCTGGTCATAGTTTGTCCAACTGTAGCGATAGGTCAGCAGATTGGTGTTCAGCGTCTTCGTATCAGGGAAACACATCGGCTGCAGCGCCTCAACAATCTCCTCATCCTTGCTGTTCCACGGAATTTTCATTCTCCAGTTCAGACGATAGTTCTCTTCGTCAAAGTCTTCGTCTTTCGGTTGAATGGCATAGTCTGTCATGCCGGCTTCCACCAGCAACGTCAGTGCAATCGAGTCGCGGACATATCTCACAAACTGCTTGTATTCGTTGTTTGTGATTTCCGTTTCATCCATCCAGAACGCCTCAACGGTTGCCATATACACATTGTCCTGCTGTTCAAAAATAGCCGACTGTGTGTTGGCACCCATCATAAATGAGCCTTTGCGGACGAAAACCATTCCATAAGGATTGGCTTCCTTGAATTTAACACTATTGGCAACACCGACTAACTCTCCGGCAGGTTTGTTACATGCCGTAAACAGCGCTACCAACGCAATTACTGATAAAACTTTAGTGATTTTCATCATATATTGTTTTTTATACCTTTATTTCGTTACAAATATCGAACACTCTTATACTTGTTTGTCCGTTTCGGTTTCAAGATATTGAATCCGTATGCCAAATATATCTCGTGTGTTCCATAACTCTCCAAAAGCAATTTGTTGTGCGGCAACTCACATGTATAACCCAATGTCAGTCCCGAAACTATATCCACACCCAACAGCACATTCACACTCCCCGCAATTCTATACCCTAGTCCCCAACGGTATCTGTCCTTGTATTCGCACAGCAACGTCGCATTGATATCCCACGATGCAAAGTCCGTCATCATCATCAGCGAGGCGCGCAATTGCCATTCCTTGTTGTGTTTGAAGCGGTGGTTGTATCCGCCTGCCACAAACATTGTCCCACGCAGGTGCACTTCCGAATAATCATCCCATTCTATCGTCGGGGCCGTCAAATGGCTGTAACTGGCTCCTACCCACCAAACGCCAGTTGTGTAGTACAGTCCGACTGCCATATCAAAACCCATTCCGGATTTGCTACCCTTTGGTATCGCCTCATCGTTTACGTCAAAGTATTCCGACGCGGACAATTGGTCCAAATTTACGCTGTCACCCTTAAACCCAACATTCACAAACCCCAAATCCACTCCTGCACTCAAATAGCCTTTCCCGATTTTGTGTCGGTATGCATATTGGACATGCAGTGTCTGGTTCGTAAACAATCCGTAACGGTCATTCATAAACCGTATGCCTGCTCCATGACGGGTTTTGCCTATCACAAACGGCGAACTGAAACTGAAATACGTGGTCATCGGGGCGTTGGTAATATTCGCATACTGCATACGGTGCAGTCCCGCCACTTTCATCAGGTCCCCTTCTCCCGCCGCTGCAGGATTGTAGGCTGTCGGCATATACATATATTGTCCTATTTGCGGGTCAAACTGCGCTTTTACAGCCACAGCTCCACCTATCAAAACACACAACAGAACAACATACCTTTTCACAAATGTCAATTGTCAATTATCAATTGTCAATCATCAATATTCCTCTTCGTCAAAGAAGAAGTCCTCTTTGGTCGGATAATCAGGCCAAATATCCTCTATACTCTCGTACACCTCGTCCTCATCCTCTATCTCCTGAAGGTTCTCTATCACCTCCATTGGAGCGCCTATGCGGTTCGCATAATCAAGCAGTTCATCCTTCGTTGCAGGCCATGGTGCATCCTCTATTTTTGAGGCCAATTCTAACGTCCAATACATAACTTTTCCAAATTAGCGTGCAAAATTACACTTTTTTATTGAAACATGCAAACATTTTTTGGATTATTTTTATTTTTTTTGCATTTTTTTGCAACTTAGACTTTACAAAATGCATTTTTTGCCCCAAAAATGCTATTTTTGCCACGTTTCTTCCGTGATTTTATCTTTTTTCGCCCAAAAACGTGCCAAAACGAAGAAAAAATCGCTCAATCGGTTCACAAAAATCAATTCATTTCGCCAATCTTCAGCTCTTTCGCAAGCAAGCATACATCTTTCCAACCGCCGTGTTACTGTCCGGCACACATGGCACCTGCACATTGCTTCGTTGCCTGCCGGAAGCACAAATGCCCGCAACGGAGGAACTTCCGTCTGCATCCCGTCTATCCATTGCTCCAACTGCTCAATAGCGGCAGGTTCCAGATGCATATCCGCACCCGCAAGGCAAGCCCCCAAGTCAAACAAACGGTTCTGTATCCACTTCAGCTGCTCGCAATCCGCCTCCGCCCGCAGCCAGCCGACCAGGCTGTTCAGTTCGTCCGATGTGCCGTAGGCTTCAATGCGGGCATCTGTTTTGGCCACACGTTGTCCGTTTGCCAGCGATGTCTGCCCCTTGTCTCCTGTTTTGGTATATATCCTCATATCCTCAGTTTGTAATGTTTCTTCAGGTAATGCGGGTCAAAGAACACCAGTCCGAAATCAAAGAAGTCCATTGTGGTTGTTACCTTCGAGTCGCAGCCGAGACGCTTCCATGCCTCTTCCATCTCGCGGCTATGGTGTATATCATCCACGATCACAATACTTTTCTCCCCCACGTGCTTGACGATTTCCTCAAAGTACCGCATCGTCGGCTCCAAACGATGGTTTGCATCCACATACACCACATCAAGCGTCTGTGTTCTATTATATATATATAAGGTGTCGTCAATATTTCCCGTCACCGCTTCGATATTCGTCAGTCCTAATTTGCGCCAGTTCAGCTCCGCCAGTTCCACCAATGTTTCGCTTCCCTCGAACGTCACCACCTTGTTCCGGCTGTCCGCCATTGCCAGATAAGCCGTTGTTACTCCCAAATTCGTCCCGAGTTCCATGATTTGCAGCGGTTCGCCTTTCTCGTGCCCAAGCCAGTTCACTATTCGAAAGAAGATTTGGGCATTCCCGGCACTTTCCAGCGATGTTTTCGCAATATCGCTCACGAGACGTTCTTCCTCTTTGCCTTGTCCGCGAGAACCGTAGTCCCGCACGTTCACCAATTTGGGTGCATGCAGCATCGCTACCCGCCGTTCCTCGATTGCCGCCCAACAATAGTAGTGGTTATCATCGCTTATGATATGCCTCACCAAATGAAACAAATAGGGCGAATGAATTCCTTCACCTCCGGTGTTCCAACTCGTCAATTGATGACGGACCCACGCATAAAAACGATATGCTATATTCGCTATCATTCAAAAAAGCGCGCAAAATTACAACTTTTTTTGCATATATCAAAAAAAAAAACTACTTTTGCGCCATGATTTTGAATTATATCTGGATAGCACTTGTTTTAATAGCCGTCATTGTCGGCCTCGTGCAGTGTTTTGCCTTCGGGCAGAGTGACATTTTCAACGCCATTCTCAATTCCACGTTTGCTTCCGCCAAATCAGGTTTTGAGATTAGTCTCGGTCTGACTGGTGTACTTGCCTTGTGGATGGGAATCATGAAAATCGGCGAAAATGCAGGCGTCATCAACCGATTTTCACGTCTTGTCAGTCCTTTCTTCACACGCATTTTCCCTGAATTGCCCAAAGGACATCCTGCTTTCGGCTCCATGCTGATGAACATCTCCGCGACGATGCTCGGCATTGACAATGCTGCCACGCCGCTCGGTTTGCAGGCGATGAAGGAAATGCAGGAGTCCAATCCCGACAAGACAAAAGCCTCTAATTCAATGATTATGTTCCTCGTTCTGGTTACAAGCGGCTTGACGCTTGTGCCGGTTTCAATCATGACCTACCGTGCCCAACTGGGTGCTGCCAATCCTGCCGATGTATTCCTGCCTATTCTGCTTGCGACATATTTTGCAGCCATGGCGGGGCTGATTTCAGTAGCGCTTATCCAGAAAATCAACCTCTTTGACAAGGTCATTCTCGGTACACTTGGCGGACTGACCGTCTTTGTGGGTCTGATCATCTGGGCGGCTCTTTCTTTGCCGCAGGCAACCGTCAGCAAATGGTCCGCCATTTTTGCATCTGTATTGCTGCTTGCAGTTATTGTGTGGTTCATCATTGCCGGCATGGTGAAGAAAATCAATGTCTATGACGCCTTCATTGACGGCGCAAAAGACGGTTTCAAGACGGCAGTTGGAATCATACCCTATCTTATCGCCATCTTGGTTGCCGTCGGGATGTTCCGTGCTTCCGGCGCAATGGATTTGCTGGTTCGCGGCTTGGGGGTCTGCTTTGCGTGGATGGGTTTGAATACGGACTTCGTGCCGGCATTGCCTACTGCCTTTATGCGTCCTTTAAGCGGTTCCGGCGCACGCGGTTTGATGGTGGATGCGATGATGCAGTATGGTGCCGATTCGTTTGTCGGGCGCCTGGTAAGTATTGTGCAGGGCTCAACGGACACCACATTTTATATTTTGGCGGTATATTTCGGCAGTGTGAATATCAAGAACACGCGTTATGCTGTCCTTTGTGGCTTAATCGCGGACTTCTGCGGCATTGTTGCAGCCATCCTACTAGCATATGTTTTCTTCCATTAAAAGAAAAAATAGGGTTTAATCCGATTTTTCACCTGAAAAATGCACTTTTTGACGAAAAAAGTGCATTTTTATTTTGTCAATTCAAAAAAAAGCCGTACTTTTGCCGCAGATTTTAAAAAATAATCCGATTAAAAACAAAAATCAACATCAAAAGTATGGGCAACATTCGTTTTGAATCGTTAAAAAAAGCTTTCGAGCATACACCGGTGTCTGTAGAGGTTCCGGAAGGAAAAGTAAAAGACTATTTCGCACGTGACGTTTTCACGCGTGAAAAAATGAAAGAGTATATCGCACAGGACATTCTTGAGCAAATGTTTGATGATGTGGATAACGGCCGCACCATTCACCGCGACATAGCAGGTAGCGTGGCTATCGGTATTCGGAAATGGGCGATAGAGCGAGGCGCTACGCACTTCACACACTGGTTCCAGCCATTGACAGGCGGTACCGCCGAGAAGCATGACGCGTTCTTCACCTTGGACAAAAACGGTGCGCTTTTGGAGGAATTCAGCGGCGATTCACTTTATCAGCAGGAACCCGATGCATCATCATTCCCATCCGGCGGTATCCGCAACACCTTCGAGGCACGCGGTTACTCGGCTTGGGACCCTTCCTCTCCGGTATTCCTTATCGGCGATACACTGTGCATTCCGACCGTTTTTGTTGCCTATACCGGCGAAGCATTGGACTACAAGACACCGCTTATCCGTTCTACAGCCGCCCTCTGTCATGCAGCCCGCGAGGTTTGCGCATATTTTGACAAGCAGGTCAAGCATGTGCACGCCAATCTTGGTTGGGAGCAGGAATATTTTTTGGTGGATGAAGCCTTGTACAACGCCCGCCCCGACCTTATGCTGACAGGCAGAACGCTTATGGGGCATAACAGTGCCAAGAGCCAGCAGCTCGAAGACCATTACTTCGGAGCCATTCCCGCCCGAGTGCTGGCTTTCATGCGCGAACTGGAATATGAGGCGCTCAAAGCGGGTATTCCCGTGCGTACGCGTCATAATGAGGTGGCACCGAACCAGTTTGAAATGGCACCTATATTCGAAGACGTCAACCTCGCCAACGACCACAACCTGCTTATCATGTCCATTATGGAGCGTGTGGCAGAGAAGCACCATTTCCGTGTATTGCTGCACGAGAAACCTTATGCAGGCGTCAACGGCAGCGGCAAGCACTGCAACTGGTCCATGCAGACCAATACCGGCATTAACCTGCTTGCACCTGGCAAGAATCCGTACCAGAACCTGCAATTCATCACATTCCTTGTGAACGTGCTGATGGCGGTTCAACGGCACAACGGACTGCTCAAGGCAAGCATTGTCAGCGCCACCAACGAGCACCGTCTCGGTGCCAACGAGGCGCCTCCTGCCATTATCTCCGTCTTCCTTGGCAAGCAGATTTCAGCCGTACTTGACAAACTGGAGCACGCCACCGCCGAAGAAGCAATCATCATCAATGCCAAGAAGGAAATGAAACTCGGCGTGGCGAATATTCCCGAGATTCTGCTTGACAACACCGACCGCAACCGCACTTCGCCGTTTGCCTTTACCGGCAACCGGTTCGAGTTCCGCGCTGTCGGTTCATCTGCCAACTGCGGAGCTGCAATGCTGGCTCTGAATGCCGCGGTTGCCGAACAACTCATGCTGTTCAAAACCGAAGTTGACAAACGTATCGAAAAAGGAGAACCCAAGGAGCGTGTACTCTTCGATGTCATCAAGAAATACATCGTCGCCTGCAAAGCCATCCGTTTTGACGGCAACGGTTACAGCGACGAATGGAAAGCCGAAGCTGCCAAGCGTGGTCTGGATTGCGAAACCAGCGTACCGATGGTTATTGACCGCTACCTCGCGCCGGACAGTATAAAGATGTTCGAAACCACAGGAGTATTGAGCGAAGCGGAGTTGCACAGCCGCAGCGAAGTCAAGTGGGAGACTTACTCGAAGAAACTGCAGATTGAAAGCCGCGTAATGGGCGACCTTGTCGTCAACCACGTGTTGCCTGCCGCTAAACGCTATCAGACGATGCTCTTGCAAAACGTACTGTCAGTTAAACAGGTATTCAGCGCGGACGAAACAGCAAGTCTGAACGAAATGGACTACAGCATCATCCGTCAGATCGAGCACCACTCAGGCGCGATCCTTGAAGGCGTGGAGCGCATGACTGACGCACGCCACAAAGCCAACCGTCAACCGGACGAGCGCAGCAAAGCCATTGCCTATCACGACAATGTACTGCCGCTGATGGCGGAGATTCGTGAACATGCGGATGCGCTGGAACTCATCGTTGATGACGAAATGTGGACGCTCCCGAAATACAGAGAATTGATGTTCATACATTAATACGGAAACATGCAGGTTATTCCTTTCATAAAAATGCACGGTCTGGGAAACGACTACGTCTATATTGACTGTTTTCAGTCCAAAACGGCTTCGTTACTGGCACAAACCGACCTTCCTCTTCTGGCACGACGTATATTCATTCTTCCTGACAAAAAGGCGGACGCTTATATGCGGATGTTCAATGCCGACGGTTCGGAAGCGGAGATGTGCGGTAACGCTATCCGCTGCATAGGCAAGTACTTGTACGAAAGCGGTATCTGTCATCAGCCGCAAATGCAGATTGCGACCCGTGCCGGAATGCGCACGCTTGACCTCCACGTGGCTGACGGTCTCATGGAACAGGTGACGGTCAATATGGGAACACCTGTAATTGCACAGGATATTGTGACTGCCGATAACAGACCGCTTTCATTCGTATCGGTCAATATGGGCAATCCTCATGCTGTATTCTTCCGCAACAGGATTCCCGCAGAAGACTTTCCCGTATTAGGCGAACGGATAGGTACACACCCTCATTTTCCTGAAGGGACAAATGTGGAGTTTGTCAGCATCCGCAACGGTAAGGAATTGGACCTGCGAGTCTGGGAACGGGGAACCGGTGAAACACTCGCCTGCGGAACCGGAGCATGTGCGGCTGCAGTGGCGGCAATCTGGCTCGGGAAGGCGCAGCAGCATGTTACGGTACATCTGCGCGGAGGCGACTTGACAGTTCGGTGGGACGGCAAGAATAGCCCCGTCTATATGACCGGTTCCGCGACAGAGGTTTTCCATGGCGAATATTTTATCAACGATTAACACTATGAACAAGAATAACAACTATCAAAACCTGCAGGAAAACTACCTGTTTAAGGAAATCGGTGACCGTGCAGCCGCCTATTTGGCATCTCATCCGGGGCAGAAGATTCTCCGCATGGGCGTGGGCGATGTTACCCGTCCGCTGCCGGAAGCAATCGTTCAAGCCATGCAGCAGGCTGCAGGCGAATTGGGACATGCCGACACCTTCAAAGGCTACTGTCTTGAAGAAGGTTACGAATGGCTGCGCCAAGCCGTCATAGACCACGATTACAAACCCCGCAACATTGATTTGGATATTGACGAAGTATTCATTAGCGAAGGTGCCGGCAGTGACTTGGGAAACCTGAGCGAACTGTTCGCCACGGACAACCAAGTCGCCATTATGGACCCGACATATCCTGCCTATACGGATGCAAATATCATGGCAGGTCGTCCGATTTCATACCTGCCTTGCCACCCGCAAAACGGCTTTGTGCCGGAACTGCCGAAGAAGAAAGCGGATCTCATTTATCTGTGTTTCCCGAACAACCCGACAGGCACGGTGCTCACAAAGGCACAACTCAAATTATGGGTGGATTACGCCCGCGAAAACCATAGTATTATTATCTTTGATGCGGCCTACGAAGCGTATATCACGCAACCCGATATCCCGCACACCATCTACGAAATAGAGGGCGCAAAGGAAGTGGCGATAGAGGTGCACAGTTACAGCAAGAGCGCCGGATTCACATCCGTCCGTTGCGGTTATACCATAGTGCCGAAAGCAACGGGACTGCAAGCGATGTGGCTGCGCAGGCAATGCACCAAATACAACGGCACTTCCTATGTGGCACAGCGGGCGGCATTGGCTACTTATACACCCGAAGGACGTGCCGGAATACGCGCCAATCTGGATTTTTATCTGGGCACAGCGCAACTTATCAAACAGCGTTTGCACGAAGCCGGATACGAGGCGTACGGCGGCGAAAACGCACCGTATATCTGGTGTCGCGCACCGCACGGCTGGGATTCGTGGACATTCTTCGACCACTTGTTGCAAGAATGCCAAATTCTCTGTACTCCCGGTGCCGGATTTGGCCCGTCCGGAGACGGTTTCGTCCGCATTTCGGCGTTTTCAAAAAGAGAAGATTGTATAACAGCCCTGGAAAGAATAAAAAATAAATTATAAATCGTAAAATCGTAAATATTTATGTGTGGAATCGTTGGATATATCGGCAAACGCAAAGCGTACCCGATTTTGATTAAAGGCTTGCATCGTTTGGAATACCGCGGTTATGACAGCGCGGGAGTAGCCCTTATCGGTGACAATGGACAGCTGAACATTTACAAAGCCAAAGGCAAAGTGTCTGAACTCGAAGCGTTTGCGGCGGACAAAGACACATCCGGCAGCATCGGTATTGCGCATACCCGCTGGGCGACGCACGGCGAACCGAACACCGTCAATGCGCACCCGCATTACTCCGAGTCCGAGCAACTGGCAATCATCCACAACGGCATCATCGAGAACTATGCGGTGCTGAAAGCCGGTTTGATGCAGGAAGGCTACACCTTCAAGTCCGACACCGATACCGAAGTGCTGGTGCAACTCATCGAATATACCCAGCTGGACAAGCATGTTGACCTCAAAACGGCGGTACAACTCGCGCTCCAACAGGTTATCGGCGCATACGCTATCGCCGTGTTGGACAAGACTCATCCCGACACGCTGATTGCCGCACGCAAAGGCAGTCCGTTGGTTGTCGGCATTGGTGAAGATGAGTATTTTCTTGCTTCTGATGCGACACCCATTGTCGAATATACGGACAAAGTCATCTATATCGAAGACGAAGAAGTCGTTTGCCTGACTTCCAACAGCGATAGCAATCCAACCAACATCGATATTACCACCATCGGCAATGTCCAGAAAACGCCGGAAATCAAGCGTCTCGAACTATCCCTCAGCCAGTTGGAGAAGGGCGGTTACCCGCATTTCATGCTCAAGGAAATCTTCGAGCAGCCCCGCACATTGGCAGACTCCATGCGCGGTCGTGTGAACGTCCGTCAGGACAATATTGCCCTTTCCGGCTTCATTGACAACAAGGACCGTTTCCTCAAGGCGAAACGTATTATCATCACCGCTTGCGGAACCAGTTGGCACGCCGGTCTGATTGCCATGTACGCCATCGAGGAGTTTGCGCAGATTCCCGTTGAAGTGGAGTATTCGTCCGAGTTTCGCTACCGCAAGCCGGTTATCAACAAGGACGATGTTGTGATTGCCATTTCCCAATCCGGCGAAACGGCGGACACATTGGCAGCCATCCAACTCGCCAAATCCAAAGGAGCCTTTATTTTCTCGATTTGCAACGTGGTTGGCGCTTCTATTCCGCGTTTGAGTGACAGTGGCTGCTACACGCACGTCGGCCCCGAAATCGGTGTGGCAAGCACCAAAGCCTTCACGGCCCAAGTCACAGCTCTGACAATGCTTGCCCTCTGTATCGGCCGTGAGAAAGGCACTTTGAGCAAAGAGCAGTATCTCGCCATTGTCCGCGAACTCGGTCAGATTCCCGATAAAATCGGACGCGTACTGGAACAGGACAAGCAGATTGCCGTTTTCGCAAAAACATTCACCTATGCCCAGAACTTTATCTATCTCGGCCGCGGATACAATTTCCCCGTAGCCATGGAAGGTGCGCTCAAGCTCAAGGAAATCAGTTACATCCATGCCGAAGGCTATCCCGCAGCGGAAATGAAGCATGGTCCGATTGCGCTTGTTTCGCAAGAAATGCCGGTAGTCGTTGTGGCACCTCATTGCGGTACATATGAAAAAGTGGTAAGCAATATTCAGGAAATCAAGGCGCGCAAAGGTCGTGTCATTGCTATTGTAAGCGAAGGCGATACGCTTGTCAGCCGCATTGCCGATTATACCATCGAAGTACCTACCACCGAGGAATGCCTGACGCCGTTGCTGACGGTTATCCCGCTTCAGTTACTGGCGTATCACATTGCTGCCGAAAAAGGCTGCGATGTAGACCAGCCGCGCAACCTCGCCAAATCCGTCACCGTCGAATAAATTATCCTTATCCGTCCGACGAATAAATTGTCCTTTTTGCCCGCATTTTTTTGCGGGCAAATTTTTCCTTTTTTTTCCATAGTCAAGTACGAAACATTTACGATAAATTTACGTTAGATTCACGATAGATTTACGATACATTGACGTTAGATTGTAAGACTGTTCCTTATCTGCCTGACATTTTCCAAAAGGATCTTCCATACGGTTTTAGCCGATTGTTCGAGGCTTTGCCGAGATAAGAAATTCTCAAATCTTCAAATCTTCAAATCGCCTTATTTCCGTTTTTTATTAAAAAAATGACACAACATTTGCATATATGCAAAAAATGTTGTACCTTTGTCGCGGATTTTATATGCACATATTATGATAGAGATTCTGAAATTTACCATCCCTTCGCTCATTGTGCTGCTCAGCGTGTGGATTGTGATGCACAAACTGTTCAAAAACGAAGAGCAGAAACGCTTATGGGAACTCAAAAAAGCAGCTCAAAAGGAAATCTCCCCTACCCGTTTGCGGGCATATGAGCGTTTGGCACTCCTGCTTGAACGCACTCAGCCTGAAGCATTGGTTATGGCACTTAGCGAAAGGCTCGAACAGGCAGGAAGCAGCCTGGCAACCCTCAGCATTCAAAAGATGCAACAGGAACTGCTGCGGACAGTTCGCATGGAGTTTGACCACAATATGAGCCAGCAGGTTTATGTAAGCGACGAAGTGTGGGCAAAGATTATCGGGGCACGCGACCAGATTGGTGCATTTATCACGACAATGGCGGTACAACTGCCAAAGGAAAGTAATGCAATGGACTATGCAAAAGTGCTGATGACGGCTTACCGCAACAATGGCGACACACCGCACCAGTTGGCTTTGGATGCGCTGAAAGAGGAAGCAAGAGGACTGCTGTAATTGACATTTATTGTGCAACTCAAGTATTGGATTATATCGTTTGCGCTGTTGATGGGGCTGGCGGCTTGTCAGCCGGATACAACTTGCAGGCAGAGTACGGATGTGGTGGCAGGAATCGCGCTGCGCGGCATAAGCATCGACTCAACCGGCGTTGCGACAGATTTTACCGCTTGGGACGAGATTACGGTGCAAGGTGTAGGAAACGATTCGGTGCTTTATGACAACAGCACAAACGTCAGCCGGATTTTAGTGCCGTTACGCATTGACACGAACATTACCGCATATTCGCTGGACTGGAAAAACCAAGAAGATATTATTTATTTCCGGCACGACAATACCCGGCGGTTCATTTCGATGGCTTGCGGTTGCGTAGTGTATCACACCATTGATTCGGTTTGGTGCAAAGGCACATGGATAGACTCGGTTAAGATTGTCAATAGTGCGGTTGAACCCGTTGAACAGGATAACGTGAGAGTGTTTGTGACAGTTGAAGAGTAAGGTTCTCATATTATGTTTGGCTGTCATGTGTTGTGCAGCGGTACAGGCACAGGAACTGTCCCGGGAAACAGATTCGACGGCTGTGGAAATG
This sequence comes from Paludibacteraceae bacterium, assembly GCA_905233415.1. Classification (GTDB taxonomy): domain Bacteria; phylum Bacteroidota; class Bacteroidia; order Bacteroidales; family Paludibacteraceae; genus Colicola. The sequence continues at coordinate 3,878 of CAJOEX010000029.1, read as the reverse complement.
CCGGAAAATGTTGAAAAGAAAGCCGAAAAAGCGCCGATAGCAAGGCATCGGGACGGCACTCGGATATATTCGGACACGGCAATTTATCAAGGGATGAACCTGAAACTCGACCTTGCGAACGCAACCATTGAGGCTGCTGTTTCAAAAGGCAAAATACTAAGTTTCGAAATGGCATGGAATATTCGTCTCAAGCAGCGGTATTATCCGACATTTGAAGGCGGTTATGCACGAGCAGAAACATCTGCCGACGGCGGACAACATAAAGGAGAAGGCGGATTCTTTCGGGTCGGGCTGGACATCAACGGCTTGAAGAAACACCCCGAACGGCTGAATGCCTTGTTGGTCGGTATCCGCATCGGCACAGGAATGCAAGGATATGATTTGACAAACGTAGCAATAAACAGTCCGTATTGGGAAGGAAATCGGAAGATGGATTTTTACAATCAGTTTCATGCCGATTGTTGGGGTGAAGTAGTGGCAGGCTGTCAGGTGCAAGTGTGGGAAGGACTGCAAATGGGCTGGTATGTACGCCTCAAGATTCTCTTCACTCGGAAAGCAAGCGATGAGAAAGTGATGCCGTACTACATTCCCGGTTTCGGTTATCGGGATGATACCAATTGGGGATTTAACTATTACATCGGATATAAGTTCTGAGCCGATAGCAAACAGCCAACGACCAACGACCAACGACTAACGACTAACGACTAACGACAAAAAACATATTAACAACTAAATTAAATCTATTATGAACAACACAAATTTAATGAACAAGGCTGCCAACAACATCCGTATTTTGGCAGCAGCAATGGTAGAAAAAGCAAAAAGCGGACACCCGGGCGGTGCTATGGGCGGCTCGGATTTCGTAAACGTACTTTTCTCGGAATTCTTGCGTTATGACCCTGAAAATCCGTCATGGGAGGCACGTGACCGTTTCTTCCTTGACCCGGGACATATGGCTCCGATGCTTTACAGCCAACTTTGCTTGGCAGGCAAGTTCAGCCTCGACGAATTGCAAACCCTCCGTCAATGGGGCAGCGTCGTTCCCGGTCACCCGGAGCGTGACGTGGAACGCGGTATTGAGAACACTTCCGGTCCGCTCGGACAAGGACACGTTTTTGCCGTTGGTGCAGCGATTGCAGCCAAGTGGTTCAATCATCGTGTGGGTGACATCCACAATCCGAACATTTATGCGTTCATCTCGGATGGCGGTGTACAGGAAGAGATTTCACAAGGCGCAGGCCGCTTGGCAGGACATCTCGGGCTGGACAACCTGATTATGTTCTATGACTCGAACGGCATCCAGCTTTCAACAACCTGCAAGGAAGTGGACGAGGAAGATGTAGCCAAAAAATACGAAGCGTGGGGGTGGTACGTGCAGGAAATTCCTGGCAACGACCCTGATGCCATCCGTGAGGCATTGAACAAGGCATTGGAAGAGAAACACCGCCCGAGCCTGATTATCGGTCACACAGCAATGGGTAAAGGCGCATTGACCGCCGAAGGAGAAAGCTTCGAAGGCAAATGCTCGACCCACGGACAGCCGCTGTCCAAATCCGGCGCTTCGTTCGAAAAGACCGTTGAGCACCTGGGCGGTGATCCGGCAAATCCGTTCCAAATATTCCCCGAAGTAAAAGCATTGTATGACAACCGTGCCGCAGAACTGCGTGCCATGGCAAACGAATATTATGCCAAATACCGTGAGTGGAAGAAAGCCAATCCTGTAACCGCAGCCGAATATGAGGCATACATGAGCGGCGAAGTGCCCTGCATTGACTGGAGTCTTGTGGAGCAGAAAGCAGGTAACTCAACCCGCGGCGCGAGTGCAACCGTGCTGAGCTTCCTCGCAGAGAATGTCGGCAACATGATTGTTTCTTCCGCTGACCTCTCAAACTCCGACAAGACGGACGGCTTCCTCAAAAAAACGCACGCGTTCAAACGCGGCGACTTCAGCGGACAGTTCCTGCAAGCCGGTGTAAGCGAACTGACAATGGCTTGCGTCTGCATCGGTATGTCCCTGCACGGCGGAATTATCCCCGCTTGCGGCACGTTCTTCGTGTTCAGCGATTATATGAAACCTGCAGTTCGTCTGGCAGCGTTGATGGAGATTCCTGTTATCTTCGTTTGGAGTCATGACGCATTCCGTGTGGGCGAAGACGGTCCGACGCACGAACCGGTAGAACAAGAGGCGCAAATTCGTCTCATGGAGAAACTGCACAACCACCACGGCAAACCGTCCATGCTCGTTCTCCGTCCGGCAGATGCCGAGGAAACGACACTCGCATGGCGTGCCGCCATTGAGAACACCGCTACGCCGAGTGCGCTCATTCTCAGCCGTCAGGACATCGCGGCTGTGCCCAATGTGAACCTTGAAGGCTTCCGCAAAGGTGCATACATTGTCAGCAAGGACGAGAATCCGCAAATCGTGCTGCTCGCTTCCGGTAGTGAGGTTTCGACGTTGCTCGCAGGTGCGGAACTGCTCCGCAAAGAGGGTGTTCGTCTGCAAATCGTCAGCGTGCCGTCTGAAGGACGCTTCCGCGAGCAGCCGAAGGCATATCAGGACGAGATCCTGCCGAAAGGCGTTAAGCGTTTCGGTATGACAGCCGGTCTGCCCTGCACGCTTGAAGGACTTGTAGGCGAAAATGGCGCCATCTGGGGACTCGAGAGTTTCGGCTTCAGCGCACCGTACAAGGTATTGGACGAAAAACTCGGCTTCACGGCACAGAATGTCTATGAGCAGGTAAAGAAGTTGCTGTAAGGAACAAACTTCTAACCCCATCGATTTCGGTGGGGTTAGAAGAACTTATTAGAGGAATGAGTCGGTGACGATTTGTCACCAACTGAAACAAAAATGATGGACTCAAAGTTGAAAAAAATGAATTGGTGACAATCTGTCACTAGTTGAAATTACATTCTTCTGACAACATCCATCTGATAAAAGATGCAACTGGTTACAATTTGTTACCAGTTGGAGAAAAAAATCAGTAACCTCTCTGCTTGCGGGGAAAGCAAGCCGCTGGTGCCGACAGCGTAAAAAAGCGGTGACATACTACCACAAAACGAATTTCGTATTCCGAGAATATTGCGAAACGCTCACGTAAACGCGTGAGCTTTCTGCATATGTTGGATACGAAAGGGTGTGGTAGCCCGAATGAACCAATAGCAGTTGGCTCACGTTTTTTCGTGATATTATAAACAAAATTACAATTTAAAACCGACGAGGCGATGGGATATAACCGCCAATAAAAGAAATGAAAAAGATCTTTATCACGTTATTCGCTGTGGCATTATGTGTATTTGCATATGCAGGCGAGGGTAGAAAAGTATTCTGCCAAATTGTAGGACAAGGCAATGGCTTTACACCTAAGGTTAAAATTTCTATAGACTATGGTCAAGAAATGAAATTTGGGAGTGATAATCGTCTTGTAGATGAAAGCGGACAAGTTATTAAATTTAATTCAATGATTGATGCCTTAAATTACATGGGTTCTAAAGGATGGGATTTTGAACAAGCATATGCCATCACAATGGGAAATGTAAATGTCTACCATTATTTATTGTCAAAAGAACTATCAGAGGGAGAAGAAATTAACGCAGGATTAAAAACAAAACAAGACCTTAAACAAGACGAATGACTCTCGTTTTTTCGTATACACGTGAGCGGCGGCAGAGATGTCGCCGCTGATTTTGTAGGGAGGCGTTTATTGTTGTTGGCGGTAGGAGGCGATGACGAAGCCACGGAGGGTTTATGTCAAAAACACACAATTTTTGTATAATTTTATGGCGTATAGGTCATTTTGCAGGCTGTAAAAGAGTAAGTGTGTCTCTATGGGTCATTTTGCAGGCTGGTAGAGACACACCTCTAAAAGCCTCTTCGTTTG
>CAJOEX010000028.1 GCA_905233415.1 Paludibacteraceae bacterium | reverse complement strand
TTGACGTCTATTTTGGTCCTGAAAACTTTCAACTGTCTCTCATGCCTGTATTTATCGGACTTGAGAGCACATCGTAGCCTGCATTTTGACCCATAAACCAAATCTTAAACATAGGAAATTTCTCAGTATACCCTCATAAAAAAGCTCCAATTACGCTACTTTGAGAATTTTTTTGCAATAAATTGAGAATTTTTCTTGCATAGTTTGAGAATTTTTCGTACCTTTGCGGCGAATTTTTAAAATACTATCAAAATTACATTATGTTCAAGCGTCAGCAAGCATCTATTTTGAGTTCTCGTATCAACGAGCCTCGCCGCTTTATTCAGGTTATTGCCGGAGCGCGACAAGTGGGAAAATCTACTATGGTTAAGCAAGTGGTGGAGGAACTGAAAATGCCACATCTACTCTCTACTGCAGAGGAAGCACCGGATAAGAATCCGTCATGGATACATTACGTCTGGCAACAAGCACGCCAATCCATACAGTTGAACAATTACCGGGAATTCCTGTTAGTAATCGACGAGATTCACAAACTTGACAACTGGAGTGAGGCAGTCAAAGCCGAATGGGATGCAGACACCATGCGTGACGTGAACCTGAAAGTCATCTTGTTAGGTTCATCAAGATTACTAATCAAAGACGGACTAACAGAATCTCTGGCAGGGCGTTATGAACTAATTGAGTTGGAACACTGGTCGTTCAACGAGATGCGCGAGGCATTTGGCTTGAATATAGAGCAATATATCTATTTTGGCGGATACCCGGGAGCTGTGCCTCTTATGGACGATGAGAAACGCTGGCGTAAATATATGCGTGACGCTATTATCGAACCTGCCATTACAAAAGATGTTCTGACAACCAAACGCGTACTCAAACCTGCGCTTTTGAGGCAGTTGTTTGTACTTGGTTGCTCTTATTCGGCAGAACTGCTGTCGTTCAACAAGATGCTTGGGCAACTCCAAGATGCAGGTAACACTTCTACTTTAGCCAATTACCTGCAACTATTGGACGAAAGCAAACTATTGTGCGGATTGCAGCAATATGCGACAGATGACGCACGTAAATACAAATCCGTGCCGAAGTATATGGTATATAATTCCGGTTTGTTGAGTGCCAATAACTCGTTGAGTTTCAAGGATGCCTATCTTTCACCAAAAGAATGGGGGAAATGGATAGAGACGGCCGTAGGTGCATATCTGATTAACCATGCCGACCGCTTGGAATATAAAGTTTATTATTGGCGGCACAATAATGACGAGGTGGACTTTGTGCTCCAACATTCGCGCCGCTTGATGGCAATTGAAGTCAAGAGCGGCAAACGGCAAATGAATCAGGGGTTGTCTGTCTTCCGCGAACAATTCCATCCAGATATAGAACTAGTAGTTGGAGGTGAAGCATTCACTATCGAGCAGTTTCTCTCTCTCGATTTGGAAAGATTATTCATGTAAATTTTGAAATGCTCTTGTGTATGTAAAAAAAAAGCAGTAATTTTGCGCGCAAAATTGGCTCAAGGACAAAATGACCCAATAAATGACAAAATCGTAAATCATAAAATCGTAAATATATAGATGGATTACAACTTTAGTGAAATCGAACAAAAGTGGCAGGCGGAGTGGGAGAAAAACGGAACCTACCGCGTAAGCAACAAAAGTGACAAACAGCCGTTCTACGTGTTGGACATGTTCCCTTATCCTTCGGGAGCCGGTCTGCACGTCGGACACCCGCTCGGCTACATCGCCAGCGACATCTACAGCCGATACAAACGGCAGAAAGGATTTAACGTGCTGCACCCGATGGGGTTTGACGCGTACGGTCTGCCCGCGGAGCAATACGCCATTCAGACCGGACAACACCCCGAAGTGACGACTAACAAGAACATCAAACGTTATATTGAGCAGCTCCGCAAAATCGGCTTCTGCTACGACTGGGACCGCGAAGTGCGTACCTGCGACCCGAATTTCTACAAATGGACGCAATGGGCATTCCTGCAAATGTTCAACTCGTACTATGATAGCGCCTTACAGAAAGCACGTCCGATTAGCGAACTGATTGCAAAGTGGGAAGCCAACGACCCGACTTGGAAGACTTTAAGCGAGAAAGAACAACAGGAGCGACTGATGAACTACCGTATCGCGTATTTGAGCGATACTAAAGTGAACTGGTGTCCGGCATTGGGAACGGTGCTTGCCAATGATGAGGTCAGTGAAGGATTGTCTGTCCGTGGCGGTTATCCTGTGGAGCAACGCGTGATGAGGCAGTGGAGTTTGCGCGTGAGCGCCTATGCCGCCCGGTTGTTGGAAGGTCTTGACCGCGTCGATTGGACCGAAAGTCTCAAAGAAACCCAGCGCAATTGGATTGGCCGCAGCGAAGGAGCCGAGATGCAGTTTGCCGTCAAGGGACAAGATGAGCCGTTCACTATCTTCACGACCCGCGCGGACACGGTCTTCGGCGTGACGTTTATGGTTCTTGCGCCCGAAAGCGAATATGTGCAACGCGTCGTAACGGACGAACAACGTGCCGAAGTGGAGGCCTACCTCGACCGCTGCAAGCACCGCACAGAACGCGAGCGCATTGCCGACCGTCGTGTAACGGGCGTGTTTACCGGTTCTTATGCCATCAATCCGCTCACCAACGGTGAAATACCTATTTATATCTCTGATTATGTACTCGCGGGTTACGGAACAGGCGCGATTATGGCTGTTCCTGCACACGACAGCCGCGATTATGCGTTTGCCAAACATTTCAATTTACCGATTATTCCGCTGATTGAGGGCGCTGATGTGAGCGAAGCCAGCTTCGACGCGAAAGAAGGCAAGATGATGAACTCCGGTTTCCTGAACGGAATGGAAGTACCCGACGCGATTCAGGCAATGAAAGAATACATCACAAATACCGGCATTGGCCGCGTAAAGGTCAACTACCGGCTTCGTGATGCCATTTTCAGCCGTCAGCGTTATTGGGGCGAACCGTTCCCGATTTACTACAAGGACGGCATGCCGTATGCTATTCCGGAAGACAAACTGCCATTGGAATTGCCCGAAGTAAAGGAATTCAAATCCACCAACGGTCAGCCGCCGTTGGCGAACGCCAAAGACTGGACTTATGAAGGTCATCCGCTCGAACTCTGCACCATGCCGGGCTTTGCAGGCTCGTCGGCTTACTACCTCCGTTACATGGATCCACACAACGACAAAGCGTTGGTGGACAAGGATGTAAACGCCTACTGGCGGCAGGTGAATCTTTATATAGGCGGCACGGAACACGCAACAGGACACCTCATTTACAGCCGTTTTTGGAACAAGTTCCTTTTCGACCTCGGCTATGTCTGTGAGGACGAGCCATTCAAGAAACTTATCAACCAAGGCATGATTCAGGGCCGTTCAAACTTTGTCTATCGCTATATCGGCGAAGGCGCAACGGGTAACCTGTATATCAGTTACAACCTCATTGAGCAGCCGGAATACAAGGACAAAGTACAGCCGATTCACGTAGATGTCAACATCGTACATAACGATGTACTGGATATCACAGCCTTCCGCAACTGGATGCCGGAGTTCCGCAACGCAGAGTTTGTTTTTGCTGACGGCACTTCGTACGACGACAACCCGTATCTTGCCGGTCCGAAACAATATATTTGCGGTTGTGCCATTGAGAAGATGTCGAAATCAATGTTCAATGTCGTTAATCCAGACGATGTGATTGCGCAATACGGAGCAGATACGTTGCGGCTTTATGAGATGTTCCTCGGCCCGTTGGAGATGTCTAAGCCGTGGGACACAAACGGCATTGACGGCGTACACCGTTTCCTCAAAAAGCTGTGGAACCTCTACGAAACCATCTCCAACGAGGAACCTACAAAAGACGAACTGCGCAGCCTGCACAAGCTGATTAAGAAAGTGACATGGGACATTGAGAACTTCTCCTTCAACACCTCTATTCCGGCATTTATGATTGCGGTGAACGAACTTGGCAAGTGCAACAAACGTGCAATCTTGGAGACCATCGCGATTTTGATTGCGCCGTTTGCGCCGCACATTGCAGAAGAAATGTGGCACCGTTGCGGTCACGGAACAACCGTTTGCGATGCCGAATGGCCCGAATGTAACGAGGCTTATCTCGTTGAGGATAACCAAAATTATCCGATTCAGTTCAACGGCAAAGTGCGGTTCACGCTTTCCTTGCCGAAAACCATGAGCAAAGAAGATGTTGAAAAAAACGTCATGGCGGACGAACAAACCACGAAATACCTTGCCGGCAATACCCCGAAGAAAGTCATTGTCGTACCGGGAAGAATTGTAAATATCGTGATGTAAAACACAAGGGAGAGGCGTTTGCCTCTCCCTTGTGAACCAGCTGGGGCTCGAACCCAGGACCCCATCCTTAAAAGGGATGTGCTCTACCTGCTGAGCTACTGATTCGATGCTTTTTTTCAAAAGCGGCTGCAAAAGTACTGCTTTTTTTTGAAACCACCAAATTTTTTTGCAAAAAAATGAATATTTTGCTAAATTATCACAGAAGAACGACCTCAACCACCCGAATTTCGGGTCTGAACATCGGTTCAAATTATCCCATTCGCGTCCAAACGATGGCGAACACATCCACCGATGACATTGAGGCTTCAGTTGCTCAGGCACTACGTTGCGCAAACGCAGGTGCCGAGTTGTTCCGTTTCACCACCCAGGGTAGTAGAGAGGTGGAATCACTCAAACAAATCCGCAAACAGCTTCGGGACAAAGGATGCAACATGCCGCTTGTCGCTGACATCCATTTCCGGTCGGATGTCGCGGACCTGGCTGCCGAAGCCTGTGAAAAAGTCCGCATCAACCCTGGAAACTATGCCAATAATCCCGAAACAATCCGCGAACGCTTCCTGCACCTTATAAATATATGCAAGAAGAACGGCACGGCTATCCGCATCGGCGTTAACCACGGCAGCCTGGCTCCGCGCATGATGGAGAAGTATGGAGACACCCCGCAAGGAATGGTTGAATCGTGCATGGAATTTCTGCGCATAGCCCACGAGGCGGAATTTGAAGACATCGTTCTTTCCGTCAAAGCCAGCAACACCCGTGTCATGGTGGAAACGGTGCGTCTGCTTGTCGCCACGATGGACAAGGAAGACATGCACTACCCTATCCATTTGGGCGTCACAGAGGCGGGCGAAGGCGAAGACGGACGAATCAAGTCCGCAGTCGGAATAGGTGCGCTGCTTGCAGACGGAATTGGCGACACAATCCGTGTCAGCCTCAGCGAAGCACCCGAAGCAGAAATTCCTGTTGCACAGGAATTGATCGATTATTTTGTCAATCCGAAGAGTCCCCGTTATGCAGATGATATCATTGTCTCTTACGACGAAGACAACGAGTCAGTTTTCTACTTTAGCACCGAAAAGAACTGGTCGCGCTTCCAGCTTCAGGTCGCGGCGGAATGCGGGCGTTTGCTTTGGGAGTACGGCTGTGAAAAGATTGAAATTCTGAATCCTTCTTTCCTGCTTCCACAGTTGGAGAAACTGGGCAAAGATATCCTGCAGGCTGCCCGTGTGAAGATGTACAAAACCGAGTTTACCTCCTGTCCCGGCTGCGGTCGCACGATGTTTGACCTCCAGACAACCGTTGCCGAAATCAAAGAAGCAATGCAATGTCTAACTTCTAACAGCCCGAAGGACGGTCTCACTTCCGACAGCATCAACGGTCTGAAAATCGCCGTCATGGGCTGCATTGTCAACGGTCCTGGCGAAATGGCGGATGCAGATTATGGCTACGTTGGCGCAGGAAAGGACCGCGTCAGCCTCTATAAAGGCAAAGAGTGCGTCCTCAAGAACATCCCGCAGGAAGAGGCCGTTGAGCAGTTGCTCAAACTCATTGAAAGCAACAGAAAGTGATTCTAAATAAGTTCCACGGATGTAAGTCCGTTTTTTCCGCCAATGGTGTAGCCCTCATAATTTTGGTTGGCTGTTCGCAGATTATCTGCGATTAGTGGCTGCCCCTGTGCAATCACACGGCATGAGAAGGTATCGCCAACATGCAGTTTGCTGTTGATTACGTCAACAACGCGCCAACGGCAATCACCTGTGTATTCCAACACAGCAGTCCGGTCGGGCAGCCAGGCAATCCGTATTTTCTGACCGGGTTGCAAATTATCCGCCTTGACGGCTATCTGATAGACAAAATCCGACTCCTCTTCTGCCCGCGCGTATGCGTTCAATATCTCTATAACCGAACTTCGCACATGCGTATATCCTTTTTTGTATCCCCACAAGCGGCTTAATGTGTCCGGACTGATATCTTTGCTGGTCGCTTTTTTGATATGCAGACTCAGTTCCGCAAAATCGGCGGGACTGTCAGGCTGGCTTCCATAGCGTGCTTCTACCGCTTGTTTGGCCTGTTGCACTTCGATACTATTAGAGAGAAATGATGTAACCATAGTGCATTTTTATCAATTCGGCTACAAAATTACAAAAAAATTTGCACACATGCAAGGATTTTACTAATTTTGCATTCGTTATGGCTATTTCTGAGTTTACATCTGGTCCGTTGCGTGACCTGTCTGCCCGTGAATTGGGTGCTTCCGGCTTCTCGGATTTCCAGTTGTTGTCCGACAGCGGACATAATTGTGTCTATCGTGCTATGTCGGATGGCAGATGGGTTGTGCTCAAGGTTGCCAAAAAGGAAGAAGGCAATACTGCCCGCAACCGATTACTGCTACAGCGCGAGTATGACATCATGCATAATATTGACTGCTTGTATGTCGTCAAAACATGGCAGATGACCGAAGTTCCCGAGTTAGGTACAGCCATTGTCATGGAGTATGTCGCAGGCCGGACGTTAGACCGGTTCTTGCAAGAAAGTCCTTCCTTGTCCGAACGCCGACGCATCGCGGACGAACTCATGGAGGCACTAATCTTCCTGCATGAGCGTCAGGTCGTACACGGTGACCTGAAAAGCAGCAATATCCTCATTACCGATGCAGGCAATCATGTCTGTCTGATTGATTTCGGCTTTGCCGACACGGATGCATACATCGCCAAAAACATCGGCACCTCGCCTTCTATCACAGACTTGGTACAGGTTGAGAACGATTATCTTTCGATTTCCAAAGACATCTACGCACTCGGCAAGATTCTGGAGGTGCTATTTCCGAATCGCTTACGGCTGGTAATACGTCGCTGCTGTTTGGCTGCTCCCGCTAAAAGGTATTCCTCTTTCCGCCAAGTGCGCGCAGCTTTCCGCCGTTTTTGGCGCTTGAGATGGCTCTTGCCAATCATAGCCGTCATCGGCATTCTCATTGCCCTTGTAATTACTTTCCGGCCGCATCCCGTTGAACCTGTTCTACAAACAATTGTACAAACGGACACGGTAGTCATCGTTACGCAACCCGCCGTGGACTCCGCTTGGTTGGCGCTGGAGAAACAAGCATCCGGTAAATACCAAAAACTCTACCGTCTCTATGCCGATTCGCTCACCAATATGCCGGAGAAAAGCATGAACAAAGGCATCACCCTGTCCAGCCGCTATGCTACACGGATGTGGGCGGAGCGTAACAAATTCATCCAGCGCAATCCGCAATATGAGAAGCAATTGCATGAGCAATATCTCCTTATTTACACACGTGATCTCCCACGCTTGAATGAAATATACAAGGACTATCCGTTCGAATATTGATTTTATCATACAATCCTCTTTTTTTATGGCTAATTAGGGCGCAAGGGACAAAAACCTTGCGCCTATATTTTATTTGTAGTACTTTTGCAACACTTTTGCAGCATACAGCGGAGTAGTACACCAATGTGCAAAATGTAGCAAAATGACAAAAAATAACGATATATTTGCGTATATTTATTATATTAATAATGTTTTATACACCGGAGTATGCCGAAAATCCAATAAAGAGTAGGCTTAACTTATTTATAATACAAATGAAAAAAAGTTTATTTTTAGTTTTAGCATCAATGCTTATTATCTCATGTGGATCCCACAAAACTATTGCCTATTCAAAAACCGAACCTGTATGCATCGCAAGTGAATTAGACGGCTCTTACACATTACGAGTTGAAGGAAGAGGGCGCAATGCTGTAGATGCTTATAATGAGGCCGGTAAACAAGCAGTATACGCGGTTCTGTTTACGGATGTGAGTTGGCCTGATGGACCGCGTAAGAGAATAGATCCTGTCTTCTACATGAAACAGAGGGGATATGAAATGAATAAAGATTATTTTGATGTCTTTTTTCAAGATGGTGGCGAGTATACAAAATATATATCCATGAAAGAAAAACGAGAGTCAACAAGTATTTATACTCGAACAAACTCTCAAGTTGTATGTCGAACAACCGTTTGTGTATTTGTCTCGCAGTTAAAACAACGCCTCATAAAGGAGGGGATTATAAAATAACAAACATTTAATTCATTTTTATCATGAACAAAAATTACAAATTTGCAGGGCTAATGTGTATAGCCTTAGCAGTGTCTTCGGCAGTTTTTGCAGGAGGCGCAGTCAAAAAACAAACAATCTCATCGGATTATTCTCGTAACAGCGTTACCAAGATGGTTGTCGTTTATGGTGATCAATGGGATAGTCATGTTATTACTGGTATCGACTCTATTGATACCGGTTCTAAGTTCGACGTAAATGAACTAATTACGGAAAGAATTCACTTAGATGGAGCGTTCCGCACCGCTGAAGAACAGCAACAAGCTGCTGCAGCGCAAACTCAATCTTCCGGAAATGCTGCTAAAGAAATGTTTGCAGGCATTGGAGACACATTCAAAGGGATTGGAAATGGAATGGCTGCCAAACCCGATACATTAACCCAACGATTGTTGACAGAGTATCTTAACGACAACAACGTTGGTAAAGAAATCTTTGACTATGAGTTGATGGTGGACAACAACGGTCGTTTCCACTATGACATTATGGTAGAGCGTAGTCGTTGGAATGCAACTGATAAAGATGTCCAGTTGGATAATGCTTCTCAGGTAAAAACAATGAATGAGAATGGTGAAGCTCTCTTGGCTAATAGTTACATCATTGTTTTTGATGCAAAAGATCCTAGAATAGGTGAAACTACGGATAAGAACGGCAATAAAAAACCGCTATACATGGCTAATGTAACCGGATATGTTTTTATGGTAGATAGCGCAGCGGCTGTTATTGGCAATATCCTCCATAATATGTGGATTGAAAATAATGACGATATCAATACTGCAAACCAAAAACGCGAATTGTATCGCAATGTACATATCCCCATGATATGTGTTGCAGCGCAATCTGTTAGTGCATCTTCGGAGAAATCAATGCAAAATGCGATTACTAAATCATATGATGGCGTACTCCGAAAATTAGAGAACAAAATATCTGCATGGCAAGTAACAGCTACTCCGGAGGATGTGCGTCCATATATAACCGCCAAGATTGGAACCAAGGAAGGCTTGAAAAATGGTCAAAGATTCAAAATTTTCAAAAACAAAGAAGTTCGTGTCAAACACACGGACAACCAGGATTCCACAGTCAATCGTACTTTAAAAGTGGGGTTTGCGCGCGCTACAGTAATTAATGATAACAATGAAGTCGCAACAGGTAATACTGGCGTTTCCTCGTTCTATCAAATTTCCGGACAACATCTTAAAGGTACCGAGTTTATTAAACAAAGCAATGACATCAAACTTGGTGTTAGCCTTGATTACAACTATAACGGATTAGGAATGGGTGCTAATAAAAAGATTTTTGGCGCTTATTCTATGGTTGACCTTACTTTCGACTATCTTGCATACATCCATAAATGCGGTATCAGCCATTATGCACGCCTCAATGTCGGCTATGATATCAATACCGCCAAACAATTAGAAGAGGGTGCTAATGAGAATGGCACTACTTGGTATACGTATGCAGATGGAAAATATGCAGGACAAGCAATTTTTGGGAAGGGAGTTTCTTATGTTAATGTGGCTGTCGGATATGCTTGCGGTTTGAAAGTAAAACAAGTAATGGAGTTTCAACCATTTATCAATGTTGGATTAGATATTATTGTTCCTCATGGTTTTGATAATACTGTATTGACAAGTTTATCAACGGCTGTACTTGGAGAGACTATCAATTTTACGGATAAAACAGCTAAGCAGACTTTCGGATTGTTTATTGATCCAGGTATGCGAATCGTGTTCAATTGCGGTTATCCTTTCCAGTTATTTATTCAGGCCAACTACTCTGTAGGCATTATGCAATGGGATGCATACAAAGTGCTTAACGAGTATGCTAAGCAGTGTGGCTATGGTCATGGTATGGGACTTGGCGTGGCTGCAGGTATGAAGTGGACATTCTAATATCAAATTATTAACCTCATGACTGCCGCATGTAGCGTGCGGCAGCCATAAAAATTTAGTATTTACAATGAAAAAATTATTTTCTTATGTACTGGTTGCCTGCATGACATTACCGGTATTTGCTGCAAAAGAAAAACATGCAGTTGTCTTTGATGACCCGCAAGCATATTCTTGCGTTTTTATCAATGTGGCTACTTCTGGTACTAAAAATGTAAAGGTGTCCGGTGAAGCCAAGAAAAAAGATGAGGCTATTAAGCGTGCTGGTATGAACGCCATTCATGCAACCATTTTCCAGGGAATACCTGGCGGAAGCAATGGGCAACCCACCCCGGCTCTGTACCCTTCTACTCAACCTTCTGCAGATCATATGCAGTTTTTTGACGAGTTCTTTAACAGTGGACAATATACCAATTATCTTACGCAAGTAACAAATCCTTCAGGAAAAGATATGACAGAGATCAAAGGAGGACTTCGAGTAAAGGTGGAGATTCAAGTTATGTTCGATAAACTTAGAAGTGATCTTGTCGCAGCTGGTATCATTAAGGGAGTTGCTGACGCGCTAGAGGGGGCTCAAAAGCCGACTATTATGATTTTCCCCGACGCAGATTGGTGCATAGCAAATAAATATGTAATGGACGATGACCCTAAGACTGTTGACTACGACAAAGCTTTAGCTAATGTTGACATGAAAGCGCTCATTAATGAATTTGCAAATTTCATGGCAAATGTCGCAAATTATGAAGTAGAAGATCTTGCAGCAACACTGAAGGACTATCGGAATGAAAAAGCATGGGCAAAAGCAGATGAAATTGATGATGGAGAAGGTAATGCAGGCGGTGTTCGTGAAATGCTCGCATCTGCTGCAAGTGCTGATTTCACAATAGACTTCTATCCTGAAATACGTAGGGATGCCGGTAAACAATATGTTGTTTTCAATATCAAGGCTACGGACGTCAGCACTAATAAATCGTTTTATAGCATTCCCATACAAGGCACAGCGACTTACGGTAGTGGCCAGATGGTAAACCAATTAAAAGAAGCTATTTTGAGCGTGAAAGACGAATTCCTTGGTGCCCTGCAGAATAAATTCTCAAAGATGGCAGAACAAGGTCGAGAAGTTAGAATTACACTTCAGCGTAAAGAAAGCTGTCCGATTAATTTTGCTAAACGGTATGATGGAACTCCGTTATCAGAATATATAGAAGATTGGTTGCAAAATAAAGTACAAACACCAGGATTTAGCGCAGGTAAAAATACCGCCAACAAACTGAGTTATAAACAAATCTTTATTCCGCTCTTTAAAGAGAAAAAGAATCGTATTTCTGGTAAAGTAGAGCGCAGGGCTCAAAGTGCAGGCGATTTTGCTTCAGAGTTAGCTGACTTTATAACCGAAATGACGGAACAGCCTTGTCGAGTAGATGCCCGAAGTATGGGGCATGCAGTTATTACACTTGGCCAAGACGATTCGCTCTCTGATGATGAATAACAATTTGTAAATCATTTCGTTATGAAAAAAAGCATTATAATGGTCATTGCTTGCCTTTTGGCAAGCATGACCTTTGCTCAGGAGCAAACCCAAACCATGGATGATGCTGCGCGCGTAGAGATCTCCGCCTATATGGACAATTCTTCGTCAATTCCGAATTCTGCCCGCAAAATATTAATAGATAAGATGCAAAAGGCCATCATCAAGAATGGTTTGGGGTCAACCAAGAACGGTCGATTCATCATGACCGCAAATGTACACGAACTCAATCTCGAGAAGAGCGAGACCGCTCCTGTGATTTATATCTATAATTTGGAAGTAAGTCTCTATATCGGCGATGGTATTGAGGGTACATTATTCTCCAACGGCTCTTTGGAGGTTTCCGGCGCAGGTGATTCCAAAGAAAAAGCCTATCTGGCAGCTCTGAAGAAAATCACCGTTCCCAAGGCTTTCATTGTAAAAGGCAAAGAGAAAATCGTGGAATACTACAACTCAAAGTGTGACTTCATCATGAAGGAAGCTTTGGCAAAGGCCGACCGCAAAGAGTATGACGAGGCTATCAGTATGGTTGTATCCATCCCTTCTGTCTGCAAAGAATGCTTTGACAAGGGACAAGAAGTTTCTGTAGAAATCTACAAACGCAAAATCGAGAACGATTGCCAACTCAACATCAACCAGGCTAAGGCTGCTATGGCAGGTAACGACTGGGACGGCGCACTGGGATTCTTGGCTCTTTATACACCGGATCTGCAATGCTATCCTGAAGTAGCGAAATTGATGAAGGAGATTCAAGACCATCGTTGTGCAGACGCTTTGGCACGTGCGCAAAGCGCTTGGGCTGCTCGTAATGCAGAAGAAGCCGCTTCTTGGTTGGCAGAAGTATCTGCAGACTCCAAATGCTATCAGGATGCTCTGGCGCTGCAAAAGAGCATTAGCTCCAAAATGGATGCAGACGAGAAGCGTAACTGGGATTTCATGGTACAACAGCACAAAGACGAAGTTGATATCCAAAAACAGGCTATCAATGCTGCTCGTGACATCGGCGTTGCATGGGGAGAGAACCAACAACCGACTTATAATATTCTTTGGTGGTAAAAGAAAAAACAATTCTATTCTTCTACGACTTAAACAAGTAGACCATCATCTACCAACTTTTAAGAGGAGCGCTTCGGCGCTCTTTTTTTTACCATTTCCGCAATGGACACAAAATCCGCAATGGACACAAAATTATTTGCACCATTCTACAAAAACACTACCTTTGCACCGTTTTTTACTCCTTGTCAATTCCGACGGTCGCCCGACGGTCGCCCGACAGTCACCCGACGGTCACTCGAAAATCAATCGACTGTCATCCGACGGTAACGCGGCAGTAAAATGTGACTTAATCGGACTACAAGGCACCTTTGAGAATAACTAATGTGCCCCATTTACAAATTTCCGCAAATAAATTTGTACATGTCAAATTTTTGTTGTAATTTTGCGGCGAAATTGGATAATAGGCGCAAAAAAAAGCCTGACAACCGAATAAACGAAGAATATAACATACAGAACATACTAAATTTAATCACTATGCAAAAATCACCTTTACAAATTGCCCGTCAGGCGTACCAACCGAAAATGCCGGTGGCACTGAACGGCAATGTACGCCTCGTTGAAGGCGCAGCAACACAATCCGTTGCAGACCAGGAAGAAATCAAGAAACTGTTCCCGAACACCTACGGTCTGCCATTGATTACAATGGAACCCGCTCCGGGAGAAGCAAAATCCGAAGCAATCAATGTCGGCGTTATCCTTTCCGGCGGTCAAGCTCCCGGCGGACACAACGTCATTTCCGGTCTGTTTGACGGACTCAAACGCCTCAATCCGAACAGCAAACTCTATGGTTTCCTCGGTGGTCCTTCCGGCTTGATTGAAGGCAAATATCAGGAACTCACAGCCGAGATTATTGATGAATACCGCAACACCGGCGGCTTCGACATCATCGGCTCCGGACGTACCAAACTCGAAGAAACCTGGCAGTTCGACAACGGTATTGAGATTTGCAACAAACTCGGCATCAAAGCCATTGTGATTATTGGTGGCGACGACTCAAATACCAACGCTTGCGTGCTGGCAGAGTATTATCTCCAGAAACAATGCGGCATTCAGGTCATCGGTTGCCCGAAGACCATCGACGGCGACCTCAAGAACGAAATGATTGAGACTTCTTTCGGTTTTGACACCGCTTGCAAGACTTACGCAGAGCTTATCGGTAATATCCAGCGTGACGCCAATTCCGCCAAGAAATACTGGCACTTCATCCGTCTCATGGGACGCTCCGCCAGCCATATTGCATTGGAGTGCGCACTACAGTCACAGCCGAACATCTGCCTTATCTCCGAAGAGGTTGAGGCTAAGAACATGACCCTCAACGACATCGTGGAGCAGATTGTCGAGGTTATAGTTGACCGCTCGAATGCCGGTCTGAACTTCGGTACAGTGCTTATTCCGGAAGGATTGATTGAGTTTATTCCCGCTATGCGTGTGCTCATTCAGGAGCTCAATGACCTGCTTGCACAGAACGAAGAGTTTGCTACGCTTGAAGGCGACGATGCCAAACGTGAATACGTAAAATCGATGCTTACTCCGGCTTCCTGCGCGCTATATCGCTCACTGCCGAAGGGAATTGCACGCCAGCTGACGCTGGAGCGCGACCCGCACGGAAACGTTATGGTTTCGCTTATCGAAACAGAGAAACTGCTCATCGAGATGGTTTCGAAACGCCTCGCACAACTCAAAGCAGAAGGCAAGTACAAAGGCAAATTCTCTGCCCTCAACCACTTCTTCGGTTACGAAGGACGCTGCGCTATTCCGTCCAACTTCGATGCCGACTATTGCTACTCAATCGGCGTGAACGCATCGCACCTCATCGCAGCAGGCAAGACGGGCTATATGTCGCTCGTTCGCAATCTCACCAAACCCGCAGCCGAATGGCTCGCAGGTGGTGTGCCCATCACGATGATGATGAACATGGAGAAACGTAACGGTAAAATGAAACCCGTTATCCAAAAAGCACTGGTTGAACTGGACGGTGCTCCGTTCAAGTACTTCAAAGAGCACCGCGCAGTATGGGCGGATTCCAAAACAAGTTACATCTATCCCGGACCGATTCAGTATTACGGCCCGACCGAAGTATGCGACCAACCGACCATTACGCTAAAATTGGAGCGTGGGGCTATGTAATTGCCGCACTCTGCATCAGTTTGTCCCTGTCCGCACAGTCTTTTGTTGCGGACAGGGGCTTGTTTGATGCCTATGTCAACGAAGATATGTCCGTGTGGAAAGAGTATATTGACTCCAACGACCAACGACTAACGACTAACGACTTGTTATATGAGTACGGCTATTGTGGTTACATCGTAGCGGAGGCAAAGAAAGACGGGCAAGAAGCTTTGCTGCCGGAAGCTAAGCAGTATGTGCAACTGTTCCGGCAACATATTGAAGACATGCGGCAGATTCTTCCCGTCGGGCATTACGAGATGTACATGTCAGCCGTTTATGTCTATGAACTGCGGCTGCATGAGTCTATTCATCCTGTCAAGGCGATGAGTCTGGCAAAAGATGCGACCAAGCTTGCGCCGCAAGATCCGATTGTGCTTTCGTACTATGGCACGTGCCTGTTTTATGCGCCCAAACCGTTTGGAAGCAAAGCCGAAGCGTTAGAGTGGTTTGAGAAAGCGGAAATATTGTTCCGTGAAGCCAAATGGCAGTACTGTTGGATACGCGAAGCGAACGAAATGTACATCAAACAGTGCCGGGAAAAACTAAAAATGCAGTAATTTTGCATTTTTTTGCCGAAAAATTTGCACGGTTCACAAAAAAGCAGTACTTTTGTCGTCGATTTTGCTCAATGGTGTAATGGTAGCACTACAGATTCTGGTTCTGTCTGTCTGGGTTCGAGTCCTGGTTGAGCAACAAAAAGAGACCTTTCGGGTCTCTTTTTTATTTCACTCGAAAGGTTCTTAACAAAGCCTTTTGCTCGTCCGTTATACGATAACTCTCAATAGCCTTTTGAATAGTCTTATTATGCGTCCATGGATGCAAGCGATGTTGCTCTATATAAGGCAGCGTGGCATCCCATTGCTTTGCAAGCGCTGTGGCAAAGAACCATGCCTGCATCATGCGGATGTAATACTCTTCGCTCTTTATAGAGGCTACCCACTCTAAGTACTCCGGTCGGAAAGCCTCATCCAAATAATACCGCATCAACATCCCCATACCAAAACGGATGGTATAAGTGTGCGTGCTCTGCATCCACTTACGGATGTGCGGTAATAGCTCTTGCGTATGTTTCTTAAAACATTTAGGCGATAACTGATCGCACGTCGCCCAATTATCGACGTACGGAAGGAACTGCTCCAATCCTTTAATACACCTTTCAAAAACTTTCTCTTCCGACAGGATAAATGCGTGCAGTTGGTTCTCATCAAAATAGCGATGTGGCAGATTGTGCAAGAACTCTTGCGCAGCAGGAGTCTTGCAGATTTGCTTCGCCATTTTGCGCAAGTCCGGTGTCCGCACGCCGATCACCGTCTCTCGCTGAACTGTCGGCAGTAACTTGCTTTGGAAGTCAGCATACGCCTTGTCTTGCAAAGCAAATAGTTGAGCGATAATATCTATTCTATCGTTTTCCATGCAAACTAATTTTCTAATTCTAATAATTGTTTCTTGCGGTTGGGACCATAGGCATAACCACCTAATGTGCCATTTGCGCCGACTACTCTGTG
>CAJOEX010000027.1 GCA_905233415.1 Paludibacteraceae bacterium | reverse complement strand
GACTTACCGCTTTCCACATCGGTAATAACAAGGTCACCTATACCGGAGTCAAAGCTGACCACACCGTTAAGCGTGAAGGTTGTCTCGCCACAAGCAGGGGTAGTCGGAGTCTTGCCGGTAACTACGATATTGGCCGAGTTGGGTGTGGAAGGAGCTGTCGGCAGAGCATAACTCCTCTCGCAGCTATTTGCACCGCTGAAGACGATATTGAGTACGTGGTCACTTTTCCCGTCGGCAGGAATACCTTTGTACTTGAGGTTCTTGAGAGTCAACCAACCACTATTTTCGGTGATGTTTTTGACGGAGTCAGGAGCACCATCCACATTGTAATAGAGTTTACCTTGCTGATAGGTGTACTCAAGATCGAAAGTCAGCGTTGTCGTCACATCCGCACAACCCAGTGCGCTGAATTCCATCTTGGGGACATCAATCTCCGGAGTATTAGGAACGGAATAAGGATAGTCTTTGGTCTTCTGGCTTTCGCAGTTTACAGCCTCTGCAAAATAGATGCGGAACTTGCCAGTTGCATCCGCCCTGTTGACGGTAAACGTATGCGAGAACGGCGTACTTGCTGTATAGGTAGTCGGCTCTGTTCCCGTGTCTCCTGTAACGGTCAACGTTCTGCCGTTAGCATTGGCGGAGAGTGTGGCTGCAACCGTTACTGTGTACGTTGTCGCGCTGCACGTCATAGGGTCAGGAGTAATCGTTACCCCGCTGATGACCGGAGTGAACGGTGCAGTGAAAGGAACGGCATTATTGTCAGCGACCACTCTGCGGCATCCTTTCGTTCCGTCAAACTCAATATTGAGCTGATGCGCTGCTCCATCTCCAACGATATCGTCAAGCGCAATGGTAACATTGTTGGAAGTAGTCTCGTAGGCGAAGCTCTGTTTATTTGAGGTATCGTCATCTAACCATGCATACAGCGTACCATCTTGGTTGGTGTAGGTGACAACGGCATTTAACGTATAAGTGTCCTTGTCGCAATCCATGTTGGTAAACGTCGGAGTGGCTACAGAGATAACAGGCTTGGCGGGTTTTGTGTAAGTGCCAAGATGGGTAGCATTATCTTTGCAACTTTCGGCGCCTGCGAAGTAGGCTTTGAAAGTGTGTGGTGCAACAGCCTCCCAAGGCATATTAAAGGTGTATGTGGCTGGTGACGCATAGGCTGCATCGGTTGATCGGATTGTTGTAGTGTGTCCTGCTTCATCCGTGATCATCAGGTCATGGTCTTGCGCGTTAGCGTGGTTAACCGTTACTTGCACTTTATAATCTGTATCACCGCATTGATACGGTTGTACCACTGCCTCGGTGGATACTACTTGCGGCATATAAGGAGCAGTTATAGCAGAGAACGTATATTCGCAGTCGAGCGTGGCATTGTCTGTATAAACGCGTAAGGTGTGATTCTTCCCGTCGGCAACAAGGTTCTTGAGTGTATCAACAGACTTCTGCCAAGTCGCCTCTTTATAGCTGATAGCATGACTGATAGCATCTGTCCATTCAGCTCCGTCCCAGTCAAAATGCAGTTTTGTGCCCTTAAATGCTTTGTATTCTGTTTCTATTTTCAAGTCAAATGTGGTCTTGTCGCAGGCTTTGTTCAACTCTGTTAGTACCGGCGTTTTGATAGCAGGCACACCCGGTGCCGTATAAGTCGCACTATTGCTGCCTCCTTTATCCACTCCGGCACCGTCAATGCGGGTAATTGTCGCTGTTATCGTATGATTTGCCCCGTCCGCAACCCACTGCGAATACATAGCAGTAGAGATAGGAATCGTGATGCTATTCGGATTGGTTGCCGGATCAATGACAATAGGTGCCGGTGAGAGAGGTCCGTAAACATTATCTGTCAGTTGCAAAGAAACAGGGAATTTATTATTCAGCGTCGAATAATCCACTTGTACGCTCATTGCGAAATCGTTCATGCCGCAAGCCGGTGTCTGAGTGATGGTAACAACCGGTTTTTCTACAACGGTGGGCGGCTCATAGAACTTCACTGTAAAGAACTCACGGGCTTTGATACTTTTCGATACTACAGAAATGGCGCGGAAACGAATATCATCAAGCGCGAAGTCATTACCGATAGTTAAGCCGGTGTTATTCTTATCCACCACGGAAATCGTCACATCATCGGCATTAAAATCCTTACCGAAATATGCGCGGGTCGAGAATGTGGATGAGTTCTGATGCCAATTGAAGTCCATGTACTTGTCATCGTTGAGGTCTATCGGTTCACCAAGGTCAGCCTCATACAATAGACCATCGTCTGAACTATGGCATTTGATATGGAATTGCAGTTTGGCGCAGTTCTTTCTTCCGTTGTTTATGAGTTCACCGAAGTTATTGATATTGGCGACCCAGAATGAGAACAGATAGGAAGTACCGCGCATTAACTTCAGGTTGGGATTATCTGCCGTGGCGGCATACCAAGCCTGTTTGTTTGCCACCTCATCACCGTCAATAACAGCCATATATGCGCCGTCTTTCGGACTACGGTGCGCCATTAGTCTCCAATAGGTATTGGCATTAGTGGTTACACCGAAATAACCGTATGTACCGGTAAATGCCGCTAAATCATATATATTCTCATGCTCAGCATCGCTGCCGTCCCAAATCTTATTGCCATTGAGCACATTGGAGTTTTTATATTCGGTATGCCATTTGAACGGAACAGTTACATCCTCAAAACTTCCGTTGTCCATCAGATTGGTCGGTAATGTTGGTAAAGGGTTGTACTCCGTATATACGTACGTAACTTCACCGTCATGGTCCATTGTTGGTACAGCATACGAATTGTCTGCTGCAGGACTCTTTTTGACATACGTGTCTCCTAATGTCCACTCCCAACCGTCACCGCTACCGTCTGCGTCCGGAGTCAGCGTGATGTTATCCAGCGGAGCAATGGTTTTGTCAGGATGAGTGGTGGCATCTTTAGTCGGTAATGGCGCAGTAGTCACTTTGTACATCTCGCATGAGCCCTTTGCCGAAAAATAGGCACGGAAAGTTTCAGGCTTTCCATCTGCCGATAAGCCTTCCAAACTAAATGGTTGCGGACTTTCCGGAGAAGAAATGGTGACCTTTTTGCCGTCACATTCTACTATCAGCGAACCTTCGGCTTTGGTGAAGGCGACTACGCCGTCCATCGTATAGGTATTGTTTCCTACATTTACTGCGGTAGGTGTTACCTCGAACGAAGTAATTTCGCACGAAATATCGCAGTTCTTGTTTACCTGTACGCAGATTAGTCGTTGGTCATCCGCTTCTTTCGCGTATAAATAATAATAAGTAGTACTGTTTTTTGCGCCGACTTTTTCATTATCATAGTTCATCTCGCCTTCATCAGAGGACGCTCTTATTCCCGCTTTGCCGTCAACATTGGTCCATGTGGCACCGTTATTGGTTGTTTTGAACCATGCATGTGCGCGCATATCGTAGTTGTATTCGTATTTGCCGCCGCCTAAATCTATCGTGTTCGGCGTAAGCGTAAACGGGTCACCGGTTGAATTGTCGCACACAGAGATATTTTCTATTGTCAATCCCCAATCGGAAGCCAGGGAAGCCGGAGAAACGCCGTTTTTGGGTTGCTCGGAATAAAGTTGATTCCAAATGCAATAGGGGTCTGTACCGTCACCTTTGATATTGAACTCCGAAATATAATTATCCCATTGGTATTGTTTTAGCGAAATAGATTGCGACTCTGACCAGAATCCATGTGCAGGGTCAAAGTCAAAGGTAGTCGTACCCGGTGCATGGCGCGTAAAAATCACATGATGCCATGTGCCTTCGGGAACAACAACTGCATATGTTGTTCCGTCTATCTGTTCCGCCTGTCCTGCAAACTGATTGCCGTTATCTCCGTAAAAATAGGCGGAAAAGACAGCACCATAGGAATCCCACTGGGGATCTGGAATCCATGACGGCCTTGAGTTGAAATACAACTTTTGTTTGCCGTCAAATGTGATATTAACGTCTTCTGCCTGCAGCGAACCTAATACGGCTGCCAAAAGAAGTATGGATAGACCTATTCTCTTTTTCATAATCTTGCCTCCCTCTTATTATTGATTCTCATTTTCTTGAATTACTTTCACTTCAACACGGCGGTCGCGATTCATCGCCTCACGTTCGGTGTCTTCGTTCGGAACACGCGAGCCGTAGCCTTCCGTCACTATCCGGTCTTTGTCCACACCGCAACGGACAAGATAATTGGCTACCGCTTTCGCACGGTTGGCGGAAAGAATGTCGTTATATTCGCTTTGTCCCTCTGACGAAGCGTGACCTTCTATTCTTATTTTCGCTTCCGGTGTGCCGTTTAGTGCCTCAACAATTGAATTGAGATATGCTTTTGCTTTGTTGGTCAATACATAGCTGTCGAAAGCGAAGTATATCTTGTTGAATTTCTCCACTTCCTCTGCTACTTTGCGGATACTTGTCGGCGCAATCGGCTTGTTCGTATGCGCCCGAAGAACGGTATCAATGCGTTCCGAAATGACGGTGTCTTGACGTGACAGCAGGTCAACCAAAGTGTCCTGACGGGTGAAATAATCGAAATAATCAACCGTCTCATGCTTGTCCGGTTTGATATGATGCCAGTGGATACCGACTTTCAAACCTACTTCATACGGGTGCGACGACTTCGTCGAATTAAGTGCATAAGAACCGGTGTAGTCTTCCATAAACGAGAAGTCGTCATCTTTCCAGCCCAAATCATGTTTCTCTGATTTGTTGGCGTCATTGGCGCCGCATTGGAAATAACCGCCGATATACAAATCTATTTGCCGCGTCAGAGCAATCATCGCACCCAAGTCTGCAAATACAATCGCCTGCGGATTGACCGCTAATTTGCCTTTGGCAGATTCTTCCTGGGTATAATCTTTGGTGCCGAACTCGTGCATGTTCTCCAATGTCAGATTCCATGCAGGATAGTAGCCCGAGTGAGTTACTTGACCTTCCGTTACGCGGTATGAATTCATGACGGCAAACGAAGGAGCAACACCGACTGCCCCGAACAATCCGGCTTTCTTGCCTTCTTTCCGATATTGGAATTGCAGCGAAATGGGAATGGCGATGTTGTGAATCGTCTGACGCTCTTTCCATGTCACAATCTCCGATGTGTGCGTATAATGCTGCTCAAGGTCTGTATCCACCTTGTCCTCCCATGTATAGGTGCCGCCAAGATGTGCGTAGGACGTGTTCGTTGTAAACCATGCACCGATTCCGACACCTACGTTCGGATGAAAGAAATATGCATATTGAAGCTGTAGCAGCGGGCTGATAAAACCGTTTACGCGGCTGTTGTCATCCGTAAAACCGTAGCCTAATGAACCGTAACTTGCTCCGATATACGCTTCGATGTAATGACCGCGGCGCTCGGTGGAATCAGTCGGTATTACCTCTTCACGCTGTTGCGCAATGCTGTCGCGCGTGGATACAATACGCGTCAGTGTGTCTGTGAAATAATGAATGGTGGTCACTTCAACGCGCGTCAAACTGTCCTGAGAGTCCTGCGCTTCAGGCGTGTCTTGCAGCTCGACAGAGCGCTCTGTTACGGAAGTTCTCTCCGGAGACGTTGCTTCATGCAGGATGCGTGTCGTATCGCTTTGCGCCCGCATCGCATAGGGAGAGAACACAAATAGAATAAGAAACCAATAGTTTTTCATTGTTATTGGGTATTAAATTTCAGTTAAGTGTAGTCCCACCGGGAATCGAACCCGGATCTAAGGTTTAGGAAACCCGTATTCTATCCATTGAACTATGGGACCAGCCTCCAAATGCGCGCTAACCTTAAAATGCACGCAAACCTCAAAATCCGCGCAAAATTACTACAAAAAATTTGAATGTACAAGATTTTGACGAAAAAAATCTTTATGCTTGCATAAAATGTTTTTTTGCGGCAAAAGATTGTCGTTCGCAGAATAGTGCGAACATATTTAGCCGAAGGCTATAGGGTAGCGACGTACAGGGTAGGAGCGACCGCCAAATATCCTTATTTTTTCCTTGCTAGCGACGAAACATTCACGAAAGAAACACGATAGATTTACGTTAGATTTACGTTAGATTGACGTTAGATTAACGATAGATTGTTATATTGCTACACCAATCGCTATAATCAACGTGTAACACGCATAGGATAACTCCCCCACTTTCTACTTACCACTATTTTATAGAAAAACGATGTCGGGTCTTGCATATATCAAAAAAAAGCAGTACCTTTGCAGCCGCAAAGGTGTCAGAGCCTTTGCCAGCTGCCCCCCAGCGTAAAAACGGGCGTCAGATCTTAGACGTTAAATGGGATGACATAATAAATATAGCATTTGCTTTATTAGGGATATTATCAATCTTCGACAAATTGAATCACTTTCCTAAATATTGCAGATGTTCACACGGTGAGTGTGAGCTTTCTGCGTATATTGGAAGTGATGGGAGTCGAAGCCCGATAATACCAATATAACAAATCGCGAAAGTTCGCACTTTTTTTGAAAATACAAATAATAATATCAATAACTTAAATTTCTATGCATATGAAAAAGATTACATCTTTTGTGGCAGCGCTTTGCTGCACAATGTTCCTGACCGCGAATGCCGAGACCTATTCCGGCACATGCGGCGAAAGTCTTAATTGGTCTTTAAACACTGAAACTACCGTGTTGGACATTACTGGTTCGGGAGAAATGTACGATTATGATTATGAAGGTTCTCCTTGGTATGACAACCGTTATAGTATTACGTCTGTCAACTTGCCTAACGGCATAACATACATTGGGAGCTATGCTTTTTATGATTGTGACAACCTGCATTCCGTCACTATTCCGGAAAATGTTACTGCTTATGGTATATATCCTTTTTATGATTGTAATTTTTTGACATCTGTTGTATGGAATGCGAGAAATGCACAACCGAGATCTGCAGAGGGAAAATTATTTATGAGTTATTCTTCCTCAGTTACATCGTTTACTTTTGGAAATAATGTGGAGACAATTCCTGATTATATTTGTTTCTACATGACCGGACTTACATCCATCTCTATTCCTAATAGCGTTACTTCCATAGGAGAAGCCGCTTTCTATAGTTGTAGCGGTTTGTCATCAATAACACTTCCCAACAATTTAATTTCCATCGGGAATGAGGCTTTTGCAGAGTGTACTGGCTTGACGTCGATTATTATCCCTGAAAACGTTGCAGAACTCGGATATAATATTTTTCGGGGTTGCTCCTCTTTGTCTTCTGTAATTTGGAATGCTAAAGATGCCAAACGCATAGAAGACAATTATGGTTACGGAATTTTTAATTATGAAGAGGCGCGTCACATTATGTCTTTTACAATTGGTGATGCAGTAGAAGTTCTGCCAAATTATTTGTGTCGAAATATGGCGATTGCTTCTATTATTATACCGGAAAATGTGAAAGAAATAGGTCGTGACGTCTTTGGAGGATGCTCGGAATTACGAACTGTAATATGGAATGCCAGGAACGCTCAGGGGACAATGGACGAATATGGTTACTATAACAGCATCTTCGATTATGAGGTGGCACAAAATATTACCTCATTTACTATTGGCAATAGCGTAGAAACGATTCCCCATTATATGTGCTGTAACATGAGCCAGTTGTCTGCTATTACTATTCCGAACGGAGTCACATCAATTGGTAATGGTGCTTTCTCCGGTTGTGATGGTCTCACTTCCATTACTATCCCGAATAATGTAACTTCAATTGGTGCGAGTGCCTTTAGTGGTTGTGACAATGTTTCTGTGATTATAATTGGCAAGAACGTGACAACCATAGAAAGAAATGCTTTTGGGTGGTGCTCTTCTCTGCAAGTTGTCAATTTTCTTGGCACCGATGTTAAATCAATAGGTAACGGAGCTTTTGCAGGATGTACTTCTATGCAATCCATCAATTTGCCCAACGGCGTTGAAACTCTCGGTGGAGAAATATTTGTAGAATGTACCTTCCCCTCTATTCTCATTCCTCAAAGTGTGAAAAATATCGCGAGTGGAGCATTTTCAGAAAACAAGCATCTCAAGTCTGTAACGATCTCTAATCCTGACGCAGTATGTGAAGGCAATATGTTTGTTCTTTGCGATAGTTTGGAAACACTTGTTGTTCCGGCAAGTGCGTTGTATATTGACATTACGCAAATTGATTATATGCCGAGCCATATTAAATCGATTACTGTTACCGGCGGCGAACTGACAGAAAGTTCCTTTGACTTTATGACGCACTCATACCGCACAATATTGTCATTAGATTGTGGTGCGGCGACAAATACAGCTCTTTCTGATGAAGCATATAAAGGCTGCTACAACCTGCAATCGCTAATCTTGCCGCAGAACTTGACCTATATCAGTTATATGGCGGTTGCCGGCTGCAAGAACCTGAAAGCAGTGGACATTCCTGCTTCGGTTGTGGAAATCGAACAAAGTGCCTTTGAGGATTGCCGCAGTATGGAAGAACTGACCTTTGGCGGTAAGAAACCTAATTCCAAACCTGGCAAACATTTTGCTGCTGCAGAGAAAAGCCAATTGCGCCGGATTGGTAACTGGGCATTTTACAATGCGCATGAGTTACAACACCTTGAAATCCCTGAAGGCGTAGAGGAAATCGGTGATGCTGCATTTTACGGCTGCACGTATTTGGAAGATTTAGTATTGCCGTCAACCGTACGATCTATCGGCGACAACTGCTTTGCATTGTGTTCCAAATTGCAACAAATAACGATTACGTCTCTCGTTCCGCCGATTATCAGGGCACGTACGTTCTATGATGTCAGCCGCGCTATTCCTGTTTATGTATTGGACGAAGTGGTTGAGGACTATTTGGATGCTCCGTACTGGAACGAGATGAACATTATGGGAGGTGCAACTGCTATAAATAACGTATCGACGGACAATCAACTTGTATCTTCTACCAAGATTCTCCGCGACGGACAAATCTACATCCTGCGTAACGACAAGACCTACACTCTCACCGGCGCAGAAGTGAAATGATAAAATGCGAAAATGAAAAAATAAGTAAATGATTCAATAAATCGCTAAATCGTAAATCGCCAAATCGTAAATGAAAAAAAAGTGCGGCAACTCCGCACTTTTTTTTGTGTACATCAAATTTTTGTTGTACCTTTGCGGTCGTTTTTGTGAAAAGGATGAACACATTCGGTCAGAAAATACGGTTTACGGACTTCGGCGAGTCGCACGGTGTGGCGGTCGGCGGTGTGTTGGACGGCGTTCCTTCCCGCTTCAAGATTGATATGGCTGCCATACAGCATGACCTTGACCGACGTGCCGGAAGAACCGGCGACCTGATTGTGTCCGAACGGGCACAAAACGAGAAAGACGAGGTTGAATTCCTGTCGGGTTTGTTGGACGGCGTTACGCTTGGTTCGCCGATTGCTTATATAATAAGGAATACGGACGCGCGCAGCGAAGATTACGAAGCGCTCAAAAATGTTTATCGCGACGGCCACGCCGACAAAGTATATGAACTCAAATACGGCATCCGTGACTACCGCGGCGGCGGACGTGCTTCAGCACGCGAGACGGTTGCCCGTGTCGTGGCAGGCAGTATCGCCAAGCAGCTGCTCGCCCAAGACAACATCCGCGTGGGAGGACAGCTTGTGCAAATCGGCGAAGAGACCGACCCTGCGAAGTTCAAGCCGCTGTTAGAGCGCGTGCAGCAGGCTGGAGAATCTATCGGCGGCGTGGTGGAATGCCGCATCAAAGGTTTGCCGGCAGGTGTTGGCGAACCGATTTTCGACAAACTGCAGGCTCGTCTGGCATATGCCATCATGAGCATTAACGGCTGCCGCAGTTTTTCGTATGATAGCGGCATCGTTGGCGGAATCAGCGACGGCGAGGAGATAGTTTTCCATTGCCGTTTCAAAGCGACTGCTACAACCGCCAAACAATATGGCGGGCGGCACGATGTCTGTATCGCAGTTCGCGCAGTGCCGGTAGTTGAGGCGATGACGGCATTGGCAGTCCTTGACATCCAATCTTCAAATCTTCAAATCTTCCAATCCTCAAATTGCTGAACATTGACGACATACGGCAACCGGTGCGTGACGCATTTTCGCAATACACGAAAGCATTCGCACAGACCATGCAGAGCGACAATCCTTTGCTGGCGGAGGTGTTGGATTATATCCGCGCTAAGTCCGGCAAGCAGTTGCGTCCGCTGTTGGTACTGTTGTCCGCAGAAATCAGTCGCGGTGTGACCGACAAGTCCATCTTAGTGGCAGTAGCGTTGGAACTACTTCATACGGCAAGCCTCGTGCATGACGATGTGGTGGATTCGTCTCCGACCCGCCGCGGCGCAAAAGCCGTGCACGCCAAATGGAATAACAAAGTGGCGGTACTGGTTGGCGATTACATGCTTGCCAAAGTTATCGGGATTACCGCGGAAATCCGCAATACACCGATTCTTAATATCGTTGCCCAATTAGGTCGCGACCTCAGTAGCGGCGAAATCATGCAACTGCACGCCAATAGCACGATGTGGATTGATGAGGCGCAGTATTTCCGTATTATTGACCGTAAAACCGCCCAACTGTTTGCCGCTTGTACGGAGGCAGGGGCTGAGTCCTGCCTTGCCACGATGCGGCAGACTACGGCACTTCGTGAATACGGAAGGCATCTCGGGCTGTGCTTCCAACTCAAAGACGACATATTCGATTATTCTGATGCGGAAGACCTTGGCAAGCCGACCATGAATGACATCCGCGACGGCAAAGCCACACTGCCGCTGATTGTGTCCCTCAAACGGGCTCCCAAAGATGAAGCAGAACGGATTCGCCAACTTGCCGAAGACTTGAATAACGGTATCGTTGACACGTTTGACGCGGAGCAAGAAATCAAGTCGTTTGTGCTGCGCTATGACGGTGTCCGTTACGCCACAGCCAGAATGCACGAGCATAAAAAAAGTGCCGGGGAGGCACTGTCTGTATTCCGGGATTCGCCGAGTAAAAAGGCTTTGTTGGCATTACTGGAGTACGCCGTTAATCGAGACCACTAAACCAGCGGCTCATTTTCTCATTGATGATTTTCTCACTTTGCGGGTCGTTGAGTTTTTCCACAATGTCCGCCATGAACGCACGAAGGAGCATTTGGCGTCCTGTTTCGGGTGAAATGCCGCGTTGTTGCATGTAAAACAGTGCCGATTCGTCAAGTTGTCCGGTCGTGGCACCATGAGACGCTTTCACGTCATCGGCATAAATCTCCAATTGCGGACGGGTCCGCATCGTTGCCTGCTTCGAAAGCAGCAGATTGCGGTTATTCTGCTGTGCATCGACACGTTGTGCGTCCTGTTTGATGCGCAGCTCGCCTAAAAACTCGCCTGCCGAGGTGTCGTCCAGCACAAACTTGATGACTTGTTTGCTTGTTCCTTCGCCAACGTCGTGGTGCATCCTCGTGTGAGTCGTCACTTTGTCTGCGCCATGGAGGAAAACGAGGTGATAAATCTCTGTGGAGCAGTTCGGTGCCAAATGGTCAATATGCAGTACATTTTCCGCCGATTGAAAATCAAAGACGAACAACCGCAACGCCGAACCTTCGTCCTGCTTGCAATGAAAATCCAGAAACGCCTCGTCCAAAAAGAGCACGTCTTTTTGCTCTCCCTTATTCAAACTCAGCGTAACCATTCTTTTCAAGTTCCAAGGCTAAAGTTTTGTCGCCGGACTTGACGATTTGTCCGTCCGCAAGCACGTGTACAAAATCCGGCACTATATAATCCAACAGCCGCTGATAGTGCGTAATGACAATGGTTGCATTTTCCGGCGTTTTGAGGCGGTTTACACCTTCCGCTACAATGCGCAGAGCGTCTATATCAAGTCCTGAGTCGGTTTCATCCAAGATGCTCAGACAGGGTTGCAGCATAGCCATCTGGAAAATCTCGTTCTTCTTTTTCTCGCCGCCGGAGAAGCCCTCATTCACGGAGCGGTTATTGAGCTTGTCAGCCATTTCGAGCAACGCCCGTTTCTCCCGCATCAGTTTGAGAAACGCGGAGGCTGACAGCACCTCTTTGCCTTCATGCTTCCGTTTTTCGTTTACAGCCGTGCGCATGAAATTCACCATGGACACGCCCGGAATCTCCACCGGATATTGGAAAGAAAGGAATATGCCTTCGCGGGCACGCACTTCCGGCGGCATCGCCAAGAGGTCTTTGCCGTTGAGTGTGACTGTTCCGCTCGTCACTACGTACTGCGGATTGCCTGTCAGCACTGCCGACAAAGTGGATTTGCCTGCTCCGTTGGGACCCATTATAGCATGTACTTCGCCTGCCTTAACGGTCAGATTAATGCCTTTCAGTATTTCTTTGCCTGCAATAGATGCGTGCAAGTCTTTTATGTCCAGTAAATCAGCCACTTTGCACTATCAATTATCAACTGTCAATTATCAATTGCCGCCAGCACCACTTCGCCCACCGCCTGCAAGGTGGCTTTGTCCACGTTTTGGATATCGTCCTGACGGGTATGCCACCATGACGCAAAACCGGCTGCGTTGTTCGAATCGTAATGGATGATGTCAACGCACGGAATACCCGCCAGATTGAGGTAATAGTGGTCGTCTGTAATCGGCGGAGCCGCTTTATCCACAAAGTACCTTCCATGACCGAGTGCATGTGCTTTGCGCCAGATTTGTTCTACATGGTTTTCCGCATACTGTACGGAAAACATTTCCCGCAGAAAGACTGCATCAGGGGCGCCTACCATGTCCAGTAAGATTCCTAAACGATAGCGTTCCTGACGATTGGGATATTGCTTTGCGAAAAACTGCGAGCCGAGACACCATGTGTCCTCGTGCTGTACGCCCGTGTAGAGACGCGGTGTCCCTTGGTCTTCATAATCTAAAAACACGATATCCACCGGCTGTTTGAGTTGGCGGTTCATGCCGATTTGTCTGGCGACCTCCAATAAAACCGCCACTCCGGAAGCGCCGTCATTGGCACCCGGGACATTGTATTTCCTGTCTTCGTACAACGGTTCTTCATCACACCATGCACGGGTGTCGTAGTGGGCGCAAAGCATAATCGCCTGTTGCCCGCTGACGATGGAATCGGGATAATAGTGCCCGATAATATTGATAAGCGGCTGCATCCGCCCCGAGTAATCGGGCATTGAGCCTTTCTGCAGCTCTATGTCTGCACCATAACGCCGTAACTGCTGTACCAACCATACGGCACAATCTGTGTGTGCTTTGCTGTTGGGTACGCGCGGACCGAAGTCCAGTTGCCGCTCTACAAATGCATAAGCGGAGTCACCGGAGAAAACAGGGCGCTCAATACTTGTCGTCTTGACGGACCTGTTGCACGACAGGCACATAACCGCAGTCAGAACGACCAATAACCAACGACTGACGACCGACTTACCTGACATTGATTTCGGAAATGGATTTATGTTCCTGAATAGCCTGAATCGTATCGGCAAAGGCGCCGGAAACGCTTATTACCTTTACTTTCGGACAGCGTGTGCAATCAAACGGAATCGAGTCCGTGAAGATAAGCTCTTCAAGGTCGCTTTCCATAATCCGCTGGCAGGCGTCACCGGACATGACTCCGTGACTGACAATCGCCCGAACGGATTTGGCGCCGCCTTCTTTCATCACTGCTGCCGCCTTGCAAAGCGTGCCTGCTGTGTCGGCGATATCATCTATCAGCACCACATCCTTGCCATAGACGTCACCCAACACGCGGATTTCGCTTACTTTGTTGAAGTCCGGACGGTTCTTGTAACAAATAACCATCGGCACTTCGCGGTCGGTAAGCATATGCATCTTTTTCGAGAATGCCGCAGCACGTTTCGAACCGCCCACATCCGGAGATGCGACTATGAGTTTGCGAAGATTCAGCCCCTGTATATAGTTCGCCAGCACATTACCGCCGTAAAGGTGATCAACCGGTATGTCAAAGAATCCCTGAATCTGGTCAGCGTGCAGGTCGAGTGTAATCACACGGTCTGCGCCTGCCACTTGCAGCATGTTCGCCACCAACTTTGCGCCGATACTGACACGCGGTTTGTCCTTGCGGTCCTGCCTTGCCCAACCGAAGTAGGGGATGACGGCAATCACCTTGGACGCGCTGGCTCGCTTGGCGGCATCAATCATCAGCAGTAACTCCATGAGGTTGTCGCTACTTGGATTGGTGGATTGCACCAAGTAAACCGACTGCCCGCGGACACTGTCATCAAATGCAGCACAAAACTCGCCGTCCGAGAAATGCGAGACGGTCACCTTACTAAGTTTGCAGCCGAGGTGTTCGCAGATTCGTTCTGCAATGGCACCGCCCTGACTGCCGGCAAACACTTTGAACTGAGATGCTTCTCCTGTCATATACTGTTATTTTTTCTTTTTCTTTGATTGACCCTGCTGCAGCTGGTTCTGCAGTTTTGACTCAAGCTCCAACTGCAGGATGTCCTCATCAAGTCTGCCGTTTGACAGGGTATGCAAATCAGCCTTGATGCGCTCGATGCCGGACTCTTGGTCGCGGTTCCACACAAGGTTCTTCTGCCGCATACACTGGGCAACATACACTATCAGCGCATGACGCTGGGCTGTATCCGTCAGCGTGCAGGCGTACTCGATGGTATCCTGAATGATGCGCCCGTAGTTGCGCATACGGATTGGGGTTGTATTACGATGTATCATTTTCTCTTTTGCTAATGTCCAACGACCGGCGACCTATTTCTTCTTAATCAAATAAATCATTGTCGGATAGTGGTCTCCGTAGCCGTCAAGCCACACACCGCCTTTGTGTGTACGAAGCGGCGTGCCTTTGTCTTTGCCGTCTTGAATGGTCAGGAAGTCCTTGTTGAAAATCTGTGACTTCCAGTAGGTCCATTTGCCGTTTTCCAGCTTCTCGTTCATGAGCGGTTCGGAAATGATAATCTGGTCAAACAGGTTCCAGCTGCCGTTGTAGGCGAGCGAACCGATACCGCGGTCGAGCTTCTGCCAAAGCGTGTTGAAGAATCCCTGCTCCCCCACTTCCTCACGGGTCTTGCGTGCTTTGAGCACTTCCGCGCAGCTGTGGTTGTACGGGTCGTCGTTCAAGTCACCCATGATGATGATTTTGGCTCGGGGTTCTTTCTTATAGATGCTGTCGCAGATGGACAGCGTCAGCATCGCGGCGGAGTCGCGAGTCGGACGGGAACGAAGTTCGCCTCCGTAACGGCTCGGCCAGTGGTTCACGATGATATGAATCTTTTCGAATTCTCCGTCACCGGTAAGATAACCGTTGATTTCCAGTTGCAGACGGGTCTTCACCACACCGCCGTCTTCATAGTGGGCATTGAGTTCGTGGCCTTTGGCGGATACAAACTTGAACATTTCCGGATTATAGAAGAATCCGCAGTCTACGCCGCGGCGATCGGGACCTTCCAGCAGGACAGGCACCATATTCCGGCCGTACTCTTTCATTTTCTCTGCCACTGCTTCCATGCAACGCATGTTTTCCACCTCGCAGACTCCGATGCAGGCAGCGCCACGGGGGTCTTCGTCTGTTCCTAGTTGAGACAGGGCGTAAGCCATGTTTTTCACTTTGTGCTCGTACTTCAATCCTGTCCATTTGTTACCGCCGTCCGGCAAATACTCGTAGTCGTTCTTGCCTTCGTCGTGAATGGTGTCGAACAGGTTCTCAAGGTTGTAGAACGCAATACAGCGGACGAATGTCTGGTTATCCGCTTTGACCATCATTGTCATGCAAAGTGCAAGGACAACGAAAAAAGAAGTGTGTTTCATACGATTAAATTATATTTGGTTATTGTTTTTATTATTACGAATTGCTATCAAATTCCCAAATTTCGCGCAAAGATACAACAATTATTTGAATTATACAAATAATTTTCAGTGAAAATTAAAAAATGTACTTTTTTCTTGTGTTTACTTCGCTACGACAAAGACCGGCATAAAAGGTTCGGAAACCGTGCCAAGGTGGTCATCGTTCTTGAACTCAAAGACTTCTTTCGCCTCGAAGAGGTTCTTGAAATGCGCGGAGTAATAACGGAGGGTGACTAATTGGTCGTTGGTCGTTTGTTGTTCGTCGTTCGTCGTTGGGCCGGTGATGTACAAGTAGAACAGCCCGTCTTGGGGGGAAACCACACCACAGCAGACGTCACCGATAAAGGCGGCAAGAACATCCTCGTCCTGAAGCTTCCAGTCCGCCGACATGGTCGGA
Source organism: Paludibacteraceae bacterium (assembly GCA_905233415.1). GTDB lineage: Bacteria > Bacteroidota > Bacteroidia > Bacteroidales > Paludibacteraceae > Colicola. The sequence continues at coordinate 946 of CAJOEX010000027.1, read as the reverse complement.
TATTTTTTAGACAACGAAACCTTCACCACCGCCGTCATGGAAGACGTGTAGTCATAGTCCGCAGGAGCAGTCCAAGCGGGTCGGGCAACATCGCCGTTCAGGGTCGGAGAAGTGACGTCCTCCTTACAGGAAGTGAGCCCTGCCAAGCCTATCCACAAAGGAAGGCTCAGCAGAAACAACTTGGAAAAACATTTTGTCGTTTTCATATTTATACATTTTGCAGTTAGTGATTACTTTTCTTTTCTTCTTCATCGTCGCCAGCAGCAGAATCGCCATTCCATACAAAAATTTATTTTTCTTAGCCATAAAGGCACGATTAATTACGTTTTTCATATCTATTGTTTTTTTGTTCTTGTGCTATTCGGGCGCAAAATTACAAAAAAAAATGCAACCGTGCAAATTTAGTTGTATTTTTTTGTTGGATTCGTAGCTCATCCACTCTTCGTGGACGGAGCGTCCTCCCGACGGAACGGGAGGAGCGGCATCCGCCTAGGAGGGTTACCCCTCGTAGCTCATCCATTCCTCGTGGAATAAGTAGCCGAAGAGGGTCGTGTACTTGGACTGCGCCTTGAAGGCTACTTCGTCAACGGTGCGCTTCGTCGGGTCTGCCATACGGTCGCGCGCCAATGCGCCGACTGCCGCAAACTTCTGACGGTGTGCACGTACAGCCGCAATCTTCGCCGCGCTGATGGTGTTCGTCCAGTTGTCACGCGTTACCGTGAAGTTCTTCTTGGTAGCCTTGCGCAAGGAGAAGCTGACGTTGTCGGACTTTTTCAACTTGCCGCTTATGGACTCAATCGGTCGGATGGTTTTAATTCGTGCCATAGTTTTAATTGATAATTGATAGTTGATAGTTGATATTTAAAGTTTTTTTGTCGCATCATAACTCTCCACCGTTTTGGTGGTGATGGTGGTCGTTGTATCGCCATGCTGGATGTACTGCGAG
>CAJOEX010000026.1:20723-37741 GCA_905233415.1 Paludibacteraceae bacterium | reverse complement strand
AATGGGGATGCGCAACTCATTGATGGTTCCGTTAACATCCAAAGAGAGGATGAAATGGTGCATAGTTAATTGGGATGTTAAGCGAAGGACACCCGGTTGAGCCGAAGGGAGTAGGGCAGTCAGCACGCTGTCTAAGAGTTGTTGTAAGGCTTTTGGCTCAATCGTAATCTCGTTCACAAAGGGCGTCAACTGTATTTGTGCGACAAGACCTTTCGCGTTAATCTCCGTTTCACGGCTGCGTAACCATTCGGTCAAAAAAGTCTGTAAGTCAATGGTATAGTGTGTCACCTTCTGCTCTACATGAAATACGAATCCAACGCCACGAATGGTCTCTATCGGTTCTTTATTTGTCCATTCTAACTTGCGCCGCAAGGCATTGAGATGCACGCATCTGCCGCGTACAAATCCTATTCGGGTGCGCCGAAAGGAAATCCAATATACCATACTCAAGTCCGGTTAGATGAACCGCTTGTCCACCTTTGAGTACACTCCGCTGCTCACGGTCCAATTCTATATGGTTTGTTATGGTGGTATACATTTTTATAACTGTTTTGCTTTTCGTGCGAAGTCAAATAAGGCTTTGGGTAGGTGGCAGTAGCCGTCCGGGTGTTTGTCCAGATAGTCTTGGTGATATTCATCGGCAGGATAGAAGTTCTGCAAAGGCAGTTTCTCTACGGCCAAAGGCTGCGTGTACTTGCTTTGTTCCTCTGCATAGACTTTGTCTATAGTCGGCAGGTCGGCCGCGTCCGTATAATAGATACCTGTGCGGTAGCGAGTCCCTTCGTCGTGGCCTTGTTTATTCAGGCTCGTCGGGTCGATGGCTACGAAGAACATGTGGAGCAGAAACTCCAGACTCACTTTGTTCGGATCATATACGACATGCACGGTCTCGGCATAGCCTGTGGTGTCCGTATAGACTTGCTCGTAGGTCGGATTATCTGTCTGTCCGTTCGCAAATCCCACTTCGGTCTCGACCACTCCGGCAATTTGTTTGAAGAATTGCTCCGTCCCCCAGAAACATCCTCCGGCTAAATAGATGTCCAAGAGGTTGATATTGTTTTTCGTTGCGATTTCTTGCGCCACACTATCGGGTTCGTACCACGGGTGCATGGCAAGGGAATACTTGTCATGGTGAACAGTGAAGACTTGCTTGGCTTGAAGATCCATGATGACTTTTTCAAGGTCTTCCGGCGTGGTGTGGATGTATTTCCAATTGGCGTTATATTGTCCGTTTTCTAAGATAGCAAGGTCAATGGAGTCAAACTGCTCATGAATCTCCCGAAAGCGTTTGTCGTAGCCACCGTCACCGCCGATATAGACCTTACGACCACCTGCCTCCACCATGAACGATGCCCAAAGCGTCTGATTACGTTTGCCTAAAAGACGATTAGAGAAATGGCGGGATGGCAGAGCCGTAATTGACAATTGACAATTGATAATTGACATTTGACATTTGTCATACCAATCCATTTCTGTGATTTGGTCGTTTGCATAGCCCCAAGAGCGCAGGTAATCGGCGATGCCGAGCGGACAAATGACGTGTTTCACGCAGTCGCGGATGTCGCGTAAGGTCGCGTAGTCCATGTGATCCCAATGTTCGTGTGTGATAATAAGCACATCGATGTCCGGCAGGTCTTCCGGTCGGTAGATGTCCGTGCCCGCAAAGGGTTTGAGCATCAGCGTAGCAGGCCATTCGGGTTTGAGTACCGGATCGACCAAATAGCGTTTGCCATCCAGGCAGAACAGATACGACGAATGGCCGAACCATACGAGCCAATCGCTATCGGTCGGCAAGCTCTTGAGGTCTGTCTTGACCGCAGGTATGGGTTCAGTTGGCACACGCAGCGTGTCTTTGTCCGTCAGAAAGCGCCATAATGTACCCCTCGTGCTTGCGGAGTCTCCAGTAAACTGCGGTGTCGCTTCTTGGTTTTGGAACATCCCGTCTCTGTAGTTCGGCGATGCCTGTATCCGCTCTTTCGACACATGCCGCCACAGCCCGAAAGAAGGATGTGACAACATAGCCAAGCCAATTCCTGCAAGCAGCAGGATAATGCCCAATATGATTAAGAAAATTTTCTCCTCCATTTTATTCATTTTATCCCATGACCACGTCCAAGATCATCATCAGGACAAAGCCTAATGCAAAACCGATGGTCGAGAGGTTGGAGTGCGTGCCGTTGGACGCTTCAGGGATGAGCTCTTCGACCACCACATATAGCATCGCACCTGCGGCAAACGCCAAGAGATAGGGCATGGCGGGCAGGAAGAGGGATGCAAGAAGGATAATCAGCAAACCGCCGACAGGTTCAACCACGCCGCTTAACGAGCCGATAAGGAATGATCTCCAACGGCTGTTACCTGCGGCACGCATAGGCATGGAGATGATAGCGCCTTCGGGAATGTTCTGGATGGCGATACCGATAGACATCGCGAGTGCGCCCATGAGCGAGATGTCCGCTTGTCCGTCTTGCGTGCCGGCGAAAACGACACCAACCGCCATGCCTTCGGGCAGGTTGTGAATGGTGACCGCCAGCGCAAGCATCGCCGTGCGTGAGAGACGGGCTTTGAGGCCTTCGGGACGATTACTGCCGACATGCAAGTGCGGTGTCAGTTCATCGATGAGCAACAGGAAGCCCATGCCTAACAAAAAGCCCACAGCCGCCGGTACGACTTGCATCGCACCTTCGCCGTGAGTCATGTCAATCGACGGAATCAGCAGCGACCAGACGGACGCCGCAACCATCACACCCGACGCAAAGCCGAGTAAGGCCTTCTGCAGGCGCTCGGGCATGTCGCGTTTCATGAAGAACACGAACGATGCCCCGAGCATAGTGCCCAACAGAGGAATGAGTAAACCGATAAGAAGCGTGGTCATTACTTAGCCGGAGCCCATTTGCAACGAACCGGTGAGATGATCGCACCCTCCTTCTTCAGTTCTGCAAACGCTTTGTCCACTTCCTTGCGGTCGATACCTGTGATCTCCGCAATCTTGCCTGCGTTGACGGGTTGACCGAACTCACGCATAGCTTTCAATACTTGCTCTTTCATGATGATTTATGAATTAATTGTTATTTTGCCAACTCAGCGATGATGTTTGCCTCGAAGTCCTTCGGCTCGGCTACGGGCGCAAAGCGCTGGATGGTCTTGCCGTCGCGGGAAACGAGGAACTTGGTGAAGTTCCACAGGATGTCGCTGGGTTTCTCTACGCTCTTGCTGATGCGTTTGAGCATCGCGTGGGCTGCTTTTGCTTTGAGGCCTTTGTATTCCTCGGTCGGGGCTTGCGACTTGAGATACTCAAAGACGGGATTGGCGTTTGCGCCGTTCACGTCGCTTTTTGCCATGAGCGGGAAAGTCACGCCGTGGTTGAGACGGCAGAACTCTTCAATCTGCTCATCGCTGCCCGGTTCCTGGTTCGCAAACTGATCGCAAGGGAAGCCGAGAATGACGAAGCCTTGGTCTTTGTATTTCTTGTAGAGTTCTTCCAGACCGTCGTATTGCGGAGTGAAGCCGCACTTGGAAGCGGTATTAACGATAAGAATCACCTGACCTTTGTAGTCTGCGAGATTCACTTCTTTGCCCCGATTCGAGAGGACTTTGAAATCATAAATGGTTGCCATTGTTTCGTCAATTTACATCATAGCCATGAGGAAATTGTCATAGCCGATTTTGTCGATAAGGTAGAGATACTGAGCCTCCCAAGCCATATGCTCTTGCTCGCCGTCAATCCATTTGAGGATGAGTTTCTTGGTTGGATAATCATCGTTGAATGCCTCTGCCAACTCGCTCAGTTGCTTAACGGCCGTAGGTTCGTAGTCGGACTCAATCTGTTGTTTCGGATCATCGTAGAACGGGAACTCGATGGTCTTCATAGCCTCTTGGAGGTCCGCGGGTTTGCAACCCAGTTCAACGAGACGGTTAAGTACTTCTTCTGCCTCGTCCCATTCTTCTTCGGCTTCCTCTTTCCACTTGTCAGCCAACTTGTTCCAACCGTTCAGACGGCAGTACGCCGAGAACGCGAAGTGTTGCTTACTGTTACCAAACCAAACTGCGCCCAGATAGGCGAATCCTTTTAATGCTTCTTCTTTAGTCATAATTGTAAAATTTTGAGGGTTATTTATTAAGTTTTTTTAGTTCTTCAATCAGTTTGTCGAGCGTGGGAATCATCTGCAATAACTCTTCCACTTCACTTTCCGGCATCATCACCGCTTTCTGCATGTTTTCCGGTATGTGCTGCGCTTGCTCGTAGAGCGCCTTGCCTTTTTTTGTGAGCGACACTATGCGCTGGCGCGTATCCTCTTTACCGCGTGTACGCGTGATGATTCCGGCTTTCTCCATCCGTTGCAGCAGCGGTGTCATCGTGTTCGTGTCCAGCATCAACCGCTTGCCAATGTCGCATACCGGTTGTTTGTCCTGTTCCCACAGCACGAGTAGCACCAAGTACTGCGGATAGGTGATACCAAGCGGATCCAGATACGGGTGATACGCCCCCATCATCAGCCTCGCTGCGGAGTACAGACGGAAACAAAATTGGTTCTCTAATTTCAGTTGCTCGTTGCTCATTTTCTCATTTTCACATTTACGCATTTGCTCATTTATGTCGTTCACGATGCAAAATTACTACAAACAATTTAATGTCGCAAGCGATATATTTATTTTCTTAATAATTGTATATTTATTCTTAAAAAAATAACCACCGGCAGTAGCGCTGATGGTTATAATCTTTTGTTCGTTGATTTTATTATCGATTACAAACTCTCTTTGAGTATTTCTTTGATGTCCTCCGGCTTGAGGTCGAGGTAACCTGCAGGGAAAATTTCGGTCGTTGAAACGATGCCGTCAATCATTTCCGGTGTCGCACCGATCTCGGTAGTCGTAGTAGGAATGCCCAACCCGAGCATCCAGTTCTTGAGAGCTTCGAGTCCTTCTTCGGCGGTATTAACACCCCAGACGTTACGGGCAAAACGCTCAAACTTGGCGCGTCCTTTTTCCATCGCACGGCGGTAGTATGCCATTGAGCAAGCTGCCAAGCAATAACCGTGCGGCGCATGAGTCCAGGCACCCAACGAGTGACCGATCATGTGTACCATCCAGTCTTCGGACTTGCCGCATTTGATAAGCGTGTTGAGCGCCCAGGTTGCGGTCCACATGATGTTGGAGCGTGCTTCGTAGTCCTGCGGATTCTTCACCGCTGCCCGCGAAGCAACGATGAGACCGCGCATTAGGCCTTCGGAGATATAATCGCTTGTGTTGTCATCGAAATCGCTGAAATACTGCTCGCAGATATGATTCATGATATCGTATATACCGGCCTTCATCTGGTCGAGTGGCACGGTCATCGTGTAACGAGGGTTGAGGATGGAGAATTTCGGCATCAGACGGCTGTCGAACACATGTCCGGTCTTGAAGTTATTGGCTGCGTCGGTAATCACACATCCGCCGTTCATCTCGGAGCCGGTGCCTGCCATCGTCAGGATGCAACCTACGGGCAGGATTTTTTGCCCAGCAGGAGGATTATGACCTTCGAGCCAGAACTCTTTCCAGTTGTCGCCATCGAAGAAGACGGAAGCAGCTACGCCCTTCGAGTAGTCACAGACACTGCCACCGCCCAACGCCAGTATCCAATCCACCTTATTATCGCGCGCGATACGCACGCCTTCGTGCAGTTTCTCCAGCGTGGGGTTGGACATCACGCCCGGGTTCTCAATGATCGTCTTACCGCCTTCGCGCAGGATAGCGACGACTTCATCGTAGATGCCGTTGCGCTTGACGCTACCGCTGCCGTAGTTGAGCAGCACGCGCTTGCCGAGGTTCTTTAACTCGTCCTTGAGATAGTTCAAAGACTCTTCTCCGAAATACAATTTCGTGGGGTTGTGGTACTTAAAATTGCCTTGCATATGGTTGTTTTAAAGTTGGTTATACCATTCCTCGAGTTGTTCGTTAAACTCACGGCGGGAAAGTGTCTGCGCCCAATGACGCACGTCCTCCGTGTGGTCCTCAAAATGCATCGTTACCGTGCGACGCCACTTCCGCTTCTTCGGCAGTAACTTCGACCAACGGCTGCTTTCCAAGCCTCGCATACGGCAAAACACGACCTTCACCCCTTCCGGCAACTCGCGGCATACCTCATACGCCAAACGGCGATTACCGATGACTTCCTTATCCACCGTTTTGACATGACCGGAAGGATAAAAACACAACTGTTTCCCTTCCGCCAAACTGTCTATCGCTATTCGGCTCAATTGGCCTGCGAGCATTGCTCCCTCCTCACGACTCATCACACTCTTCCCCAAATCCGGCACCTCGATTGCATCCGCCTTGCGGAGGATATGCCCAAAGAACCGATGGCGCATAAACCGCTCATCCGTCAACGGACGAATAGGCAGCCACCACTCTTGCGAAAACAGCAACAGCGGATCTATATACGCCGTATGATTGGGCAACACCAGATGCGTCACCTTGTCCCGCAACAACTCTTCGCCCGTCACACGAATATCATAGTGAAAACGGAACAGGAACTTACATATTTTCCCTATTGTATATCGATCCATAGCCTTTATCCATTCGTTAAAATCAGCCACGTAGCTATCGTGTGACACAGTGCACCCAAAACGATAAACACATGCCAAACGGCATGCCAGTAACGGTGTGTCTCATCACCACGGAAGAAATACGCGCCGACAGTATATAACAGCCCTTCCGCCAGTATCCACCAGAATGCCGCATGAGGCAACTGCAACCACATCGGCCTCATAATCAGCAACGCTGCCCAGCCCATCAACAGGTACAACATCAGCGATAAACGGGGATATCGGCCGAGGGCGCAACACTTACCAACCGTCCCTGCCAGCACGCACAGCCACATGAAAACGAACAGCGACCAGCCTTTCCAACCACCGACCACAAACATGCACAGCAGCGAATAGGACCCCGCTATCATTACGTAGATTGACACGTGGTCAAACACGCGCAGACGCGCCTTGTGAACAGGGCTTTGAATGGCATGATACAGTGTGGAAGAAGTGAACATCAGCAGCATGCCTGCGATAAACAACACCGTTCCCACCACCGCCAAAGCACCTCTGTCCGCGGCCAGCCGAATAAGCGGTCCCGACACGCCGATTGCTCCTATGAGTGCCAACAGATGCGTCCAAGTATTGGCCACTTCCTCCGCTTTCTTCATATCTTCATTACCTGAAACTCGTGGTGTCATCGTCTTTCTACATGCCGTGCATGACTTCGCAGCGCAGGACGATATTTTGTTTGAGTGAACGATAGTACAGGGGAATCTCCAGACAATGGTAATTGCCCTCTTTGCCTACGAACGGAAGCGTCGGACAGGCGCCGTCGTAGCCCTTTATGACAGTGATGTGCGAGACGGTATCCAATGTCGCGGTAAGCGTGTCGTTGGCGTCGTCGTAGTCAAAGACATATGTTGCCGGCGTGGCGTCCGTACACCAGTTGACGGGGTTGATGCCGATGACTGTTTTGCCGCTCAGGACGGATATTTCGTCATCCGGCGAAGCGACCGAGTTATAACAAATCGTCACGCCGGTGTCGGTGGCACTCTGTGCCGCACGGATAAACGGGTGCTGCAGGTCGCTCTCCGTTACCTGATACCCGATGACGTAGGCAGCGACCATGCGCGAAGCTTGTTCGGCGGTGAGGTGCTTGAGCAGTTCCACAACCGCATAACCGCCTTGCGAATACCCCATCAGTACAAACGGCCTACCGTGATTCTTAAGCTGCATGTACTTGTCAAACGTCCGAATGACCTCTTCCGTGGCTTGGGAACAACGCGCGCCGCAGAGGGCTGTGTCGCGCAGTAAGCCTTCTAACGTCGCCTGATTGTAGTAGGGCGCATAGAAATTGCAGTTGTCCGGACAAACAAGCTCATCCACGCCGTGCATCTCGCTAAACAGGGCTGCACGATGCTTGGGTTTGTTCATATCCGCAAAATGCACAGTATCACCTTGCTCATTGACCCAATCGGAAATCTCGGTCGAGCAGACATAGAAGATGTCGGTCGTCGCGCCGTCCCGGGTATGCACATAGAGGTCTTTTTTCAAAATCTCGCTAATCGTCAAGCCGAGGATAATAAGTACAAACAACACCACGAAACTCATCACCCCGCACACCACCAAACGCCATAATGTGCCCCAATAACCGTAGCCGAAGAGTTGCTTGTAGGTCATGTACATATACACGTAACTCAGCGTAACCGCTATGGACGTCGATTCGGCAAAAACAGAAGCGAAGAGGAACGACAATATTGCCACGTACACCTGCAGAAAGAATCCCTCCGGGATGGTATGCTTCGAGTAGCGGGGTGCGTTGCGGAACAACCACCACGTCGGCAGAATGAAGATACAACCAGAGAGCAAGGCATTAATATTCTCATGATTCTGCAACCAGGTCGATACGAAGTCCAAATACCGGAATCCGGAGACTACAGGTTCTTTCACGGGTACAGGGAAGAAGAACTGAACGACCGCTATAATTGCCGCCAATATAAACAACAGTTTGACAGGCGGATAGCTAACCTGCCGCTTGCCGCTGATGTAATCGCGTACCAGATATCCGGGACGCCAAAGCAGTTGCCAGAGGGTATAGATGCCCGACCGCGATTCGATGGCCCATAATTGCCCTATTCCCTCCCAAAGGGTGAGCCAACCGATTCGACCGTGACGGGCAGGCTGCGAACATACCGGACAATAAGTGCCCTTGAAGGTGTGCCCGCAGTTATTGCACACGTGCTCGGTCTCATCTGTCCGATACACTATGGGATTTTCCTGCCAGGCTCTGAACGCTTGCCATCGGCTCCGTAAGAATTGTTTTATTTTCTCAATCCGGAGGGAACAATTAACCTTATGTTTTATCCGTTTCATTTCGCTGTAGCCTGCAGTTCGGCGTATGCCTGTTCGTATTTGTCGCAGAACTGACGGACGTCCTCCATGGTGACGGGCTCGCGGCCGCCCGACCAATAGGCAATCCGGCTTGCGAAAATCGCCTGCAGGCCTACCGGAACGGACGGGTAAAGGGGCCGGTCCTGCTGTATTTCGGTCTGAAACCATTGAACCATGCCCAAATACTCCTCGTCCTGTTCCAGTTCCCAATTGACCCAAACGCGTTCATAGTCCCAATAATTGGCACCCTGCGCGATGGCTTCGGGGCAATTCTTTTCGCCCTTGTAAAAACGCGTTTGTCGGAGTAGCTCTTGTGCTCGTTCCATCATTCCATCATTCTATCATTCTATCATTCCGCCGAGGGCGTTATAGGTCTTGCCGTCGCGGAGGATGTAGAGTTGTCCGTTGCGGACAAATTTGATGATTTGAACATTTGAAGATTGGACGATTGGCTCAACAGCGGTTTCGGGACCGGCTTCCACAATCGTAGCGAACAACTGCCAGCAGGGAGCGTTCTTGTAAGCATCCAGGATGCTGTGGTCTGCCGACGCGGGCACAATCAATGTGGCATTAATATCCTCGGAAGAGGGGTTATAGCTGTACCACTCCGTAGCTTCATAATCCTCCGGAGTCCACTTGACAACCGGCGGAACGGCAGCCAGAATCTTCACTGTTTTGAGTCTGTAGTCACCTGCAAAACTGCTACTGCTGACAAACTCCACATTCTCGCCGATAACCACGGATTCCAGATTCCACATGCTGCGCAGGCAGTTTACGTTAAACAGCTTCACAGCCGGGCCGGTAACCAGTTTTTTGAGGTCATTATTATCCAAGAGCACAAACTCTTCCAATGAGGTCGCGCCGCCCAAGTCAATATCCGACAACCAGCACTCGCGGAGCGCCCACTCGCCCAAAACGGAGCAGGAAGCGGGCAGAACCATTTTGCCTTTCAGTCCCTTGCATCGCATAAACGCTGCTGCGCCGATAGCCGTTATTCCTTCCGGAATAGAAACGGATGTAAGGTAGCCGCAATTGCCGAAAGCAAGGGTGTCAATAGCGGTGATGGTATACGTCTGTCCGTCATGCTCAATCGTTGTCGGGATAATCAAATCACCCTTCGGCTGCAAGTCAACGGAGAGGTCCCATCCTCCTGCTCCGTTCTGCTCAATGTAGGCGTATTGCTGACGACCGGCATATTCTCTGCCGCCGGATTGATTGACAATCTTCACCTTGCGGTTAAGTGCGTCGGTTATCGAAAAACAGAGTTTCTGTCCGCTCGCTACCTCTTCCTGAAAATCATATGCCGGCACAGGTTGGATCCATTTGGTTTCCAAGGTGGCATCCTCCGTGATGGTCACGTCCAATTGGTTGTCTTTCACTTGGGAGGTGATGTCTGCGCCGTTCAACAGCACTTGCTCCAACGCCCAGAAACGCTGCGGCTCGAAACGCAGATGAACGGTTTCGCCGGATAAGAGTTTGAGACTTCCTCCGTCATCGATATACTCCTCATCCGCATAGATTGAACAATCGTCATTGACCGCATAACTGGTATGGAGATTGAAAGTCAGTCGATTAAACTTCACTTCGGTTCCGATGGCGAAAATCATCTTGAACTCTCCCCATTTTTCATGGGATTTATAGGCTTCCACCGCTGCTGCCGGGACGAAGAGCAATGCCTGCTGAACAAGCTGGCTTGTGAAATAACCGTTTATCTCAGGAGGTGTAACCGAGTTAATGACAATGGTATCCAGTCGGTCACAATATGCAATACTGTTGGCATTCATTTCCTCTACCGCATTCCCAAATTCGATATAGGTCAATTTCGAATTATCTGCAAAGGCTTCACGCTTAATGATTTTAACGGTGTTGGGCAGCACGACATGCGTTAATTCCGTATCGTAAAAGGCGAAATTATTCAACGTCGCAACCCCGCTTCCCAAACTAAGGGAGGTAATACCGATACTGTTAAATGCCGTTCCGCCGATGAATGTCACATTGTCCGGAATGACCAATTCTCCGCTCAAGCCGCTGTTCCGCAGCACGTGGCTGTAAAACTCGTCTTTGCCGATGTACGTAAACGTAGCCGCCGTAGGAAAGGTGATTTTCGTCAGTGCATGAGCCCCGAAAAACGCCTCATCGGCAATGCCCTGAACGGTGTAGGTCTTGCCGTCCATGTCGCTGATTACCTGCGCGTCAAGCACCACTTCCCCTTCGGGGAACGCCAAGCCGCTTACGACTTCACAATAGCGATTGGCTTCGTCCGTGATGTCAAAATACAAGGTCTGGCCCGATGAAACCGGAGCCGAAAAATCCCATTCTGTTTCCTGTGCCATCGCACAGACCATAACGCAGCACGCTGCAAGGAAGAAAACTAACTTTTTCATGATTTTATTGTTTTTAAGTTTATAATTATTTTACTTCCTGTCCGGTGACGGTGTAGATCTTGCCGTCGCGGAGGATGAAAAGTTGTCCCTCACGGACAAATTTGAAGATTGGAGGATTTGAAGATTGGAAGATTGGCTCATTTTCGTCAATTGCCATCGGCATTTCTTCGATGGCTTGCACATCCAAGAAGTCCTGCCATTGGTTGGCGGTGGTGTAGGAATCTACAGCACCTTCCGGCACATAGAGCGGGATGGAAGTGTCTATTTCGCCGAACACCTCTGCTCCGCATGTCGGCGGCGTGGAGGCATAACAAGTGATGGACTGGACGTTGGTGCAACCGTAGAACGCGTTGTCGCCGATGTGCGTGACACCAGCCGCAATCTCTATATACCAGATATTCTCAAGGTATTCAGCCCACGGCGCGGAATCGTCGTCCTGTGCGTTGCGTTTGCCTGCAGATGCGGGAGCAGGTTTGCCGGTACCGGGAATTTCGCCTTTGCCTTTGATGGACATGATGCCGTTGGAGTCGATTTCCCAATATAAGTCGTCTGTCAAGATGCCGGAAGCAACGATGTGGGTGCCAGGGACTTCGTATAGCGGCAGTATTTTCCTAAACTCTTCCCATCTTTTGGCGGCTTTGTATTTGCTAACCGACTGAGCGGGCACATAAAGCGTTTTGGTTGGATCGACCGTGCTGCCCTGGTGGCTGAATATACCCATTCCGGCTGCAGGAGGTCTGACAGCGAGGCAGATGACATCCGGAAGAAGCTTGTAGCACTCGGCAAACGCATATTCTCCGATTGTTTTGACATTAAATCCCACGATGATAGTTGATACATGGGTGACTCCTGTGAAAGCGCCTGCTCCAATGCTTGTAACGCCGTTGGGGACGATAAGCGTGGATAGATGTGTACTTCCAATCCAGTCGAAAGCATAGGGACCGATAATTTTGAGGCTGTTGGGGAGACTCAAATACTCCACATTGTGAAGATTGCCGATTGTGCGCTCTCCTATCTCGGTGATACCTTCTCCTATTACCAATGTCTTGACGGACGCACTAAGGCCTTGCCACTCCATGTTATACGGTTGTCCGACAGCCGGAACGACGCCGGAACCTTCAAGCAGCAGGTCTCCCTCGCAGGAAAGTCTCCAACTGATGTCGTTGTTCTTGGTGAGTACACCGGAAGCGAGTACGCATTCGGAGGAAGGTGTAACGAGGAATGCACCCCATACCAGATGAACGGTATAGGCATTGAACGATTCGTCCGGCACATACAGCGTGACAGAAGCTTTGTCTATCCCGCCAAAGCAGTCTTCACCGCATTTAGGCGGAGTGACGGGCATGCAGAAAATGGTAGCCAGTCCGGTGCAACCGTCGAACGCATGGTCTTTTAATTCGGTAACGCCGGCAGGGATGGTAATGGAGATCAGGCTGCTGCATCCACTGAAAGTGCCTTCTCCAATGGTAGTGATGCCATCGGGAAGGGTGATTGCGGGCAGGCTGCTGCAACCGTCGAAAGCATGGTCGCCGACGCTTGTCACGGATTGAGGAATCTCGATGGAGGTGATAGCGTTGCACTCGTCGAAAGCATGGCCTCCGATGCTTGTCACACCGTCCTCTATTACGACCGAGGTAATGACAGAAAGATGGTCGTGCCAGGGAACCTCCGTCGCGGAAGCCCAACTTGTCATGTCTCCGGTGCCGGAGATGATGAGCGTGCCCGAAGGCTTCAACGTCCATGTGAGGTTGTCGCCGCAGGTGCCAGAGGCATAATAATCGCGGATGTTATTGAAGTAATTCCAGCCCTTTGCCGTACTATAAGCCGACACTGTCCCTTCCGGCACAAAGACAGGAATATCTTTGTCCAGTCCTTCAAATGCGTCGTCGGTGCACTGAGGCGGTGTCGGGGCGTCGCAGGTGATGGAGGTGACCGTGCTGCAACCGGTGAGACCCGAGGAGAAGTACTTGAGTCCGCTACCGAGATGCACCGTCTCCAGCTTGTTACAATTCGTGAATGCACCAGTCATAATGGATTTGACACTATCGCAGACGGTGACCGTACGTGCTTGGGATTCAAGAAAGGCATTATTACCAATCCTTGTTACTTCCCCTTCTACTACAATATGATCAACGAGAGAAGTCCACGGACTGAAATGGTAACGGTCATAATTTTTCATGGCCCCTCTACCGCCGATATAAAGCACGCCGTCGCAGGATACTGACCATGTGACGCTATCGTTAGAGGATGACAGTATGTCTTCGCAGGTGCCGGTAACAAGCAGGCAGCGGTCGCCATAATAGGTGTTAAACTCGTTCCATTTGGACGAGGAGTTTCTATACGCTTTTACGGATTCAAACGGTACATAGAGCGGGATAGACCTGTCCACTTCGGTAAAATAGCCGCCTCCGTCAGGGGGTGTGACCGCTTTGCAGGTGATGGAGGTCAGGCTGGTGCAATAATCGAGAAAAGTGTATCCTATTTTCTTGACGCTCTTGCCAATCGTTATCGTTTTCATGCCGGAGCATTTATAGAAAACGCCATCGCCGTCTATGGTTGTTACGTCGTCGCCAATTGTTACAGAGGTTATGCCGGTGCAGTGGGCGAAGGCATACTTGCCTACGCTTGTTATAGGGGCATCAATCGTTACAGAGGTCAAGCCCTCGCATTTGTAGAATGCATAGGTGCCAATGCTTGTAACACTGTTAGGAATGACCAAATCGGTGACCTCCTTATTATTCAGATACAGATGCTGCGCATAATAGAACGGATTACTCTGTTCGTAATTAAATTTTATTCCACACCAAGCAGCGATGTCATTAATATGAACCTCCGTTAAGTTGGTGCAATTCTGGAATGCACTACCTCCAATTTCCTTGACACCGTTGCCCATCGTTACAGTAGTCAAAGCGGTGCAATTATAGAAAGCAGAACCTCCAATGCTTGTAACGCTATTGGGAATCTCTATAGAAGGCAATGCTTCGCAATAAGAGAAAGCCCCATTCCCAATGCTTGTGACGCTGTTCGGAATCGTTACAGAGGGCAGTGCGGTACAGTAGTAGAATGCATCATTGCCGATACTTGTGACGGTGTTGAAAATGGTGGCAGAGGTCATCGCTTGGCATCTATAGAAGGCATACTTTCCAATACTTGTGACCCCCTGTTCTATTACCACCGATTTGATATACTTCAGATTTGATGACCCCCACGGTGCCGTACCGAAGCTGTAATCCTTCATGGCTCCGGTGCCTCTGATGGTGAGCACACTGTCGCAAGAGAGAACCCATTGGAGGTTATCGCCGTCTGCGCCGCAGGTGCCGGTAGCACGTGTGCAAATAGCCTGAATATTGGTGAATTCATTCCAAGCGGGAGCGTCGTTGTACGCATCTAACGCTTCCGCGTAAACATTTACAGGAATAGCCTTGTTTACGTCTTTGAAACACTCCGAGCCGCAGGCAGGCGGTGTGATTGCTCTGGACGTGATGGATGTCAAGCCGGTGCATTGGTAGAAGGCATAGCCTCCAATGTTGGTCACGCCGCCAGGGATGATGACAGAGCTCAGACCGGTGCAGGTCTCGAACGCCTCGTCTGCAATAAACATAACCGTGTTGGGAATGGAATATTTGCCGGATTTGCCGCAGGGGTAGCGTACGAGTGTCGCTTTCGCTTTGTCAAACAACACACCGTTTTTGGAACTGAAATCCTGATTGTCTGCAGCCACATTGATTTCGGTCAGATTGCTGCAATCGTTGAATACACTCCATCCGATGCTTGTAACACTGTTAGGAATGCCGATGTTGGTCAGACCGGTGCAGTTATTGGAAAACATTATTGCCAATGCCGGTAACGCTGTTCGGAATCGTCACAGAATTCAGCAGGGTGCACTTGATGAACGCCTCGTCGCCGATGGTTTTGACGGAGTTCGGAATGGTGTATGAAGTGCTGTTTTTACCCGCCGGGAATTGTATGAGCGTTGTTTGCTTTTTGTCAAACAGCACGCCGTCTTTGGAACTGTAATTCGGATTGTCTTCATCTACATTGATAGCGGTCAGTTTGGCGCAGTCCACGAAAGCGTACTTGCCAATGGACGTGACGCCGGCAGGAATAGTTACCTTGTACAAGGTGGAGCTCATGAAGGCATTGTCGCCGATTGACGCAAGGCTGTTCGGCATCGTTACCATATTTAAGTTGGGCAAATCAAAGAAGGCACTGTTTCCAATGCTTGTCACACCTTCTAAGATTGTGATTCCGTTGATAAGCGTGCGCTGGGGTTTCCAGGGAGCCTCTTCTCCATTACCGTAATTGGTCATTTCTCCGGTACCGCTGATGGTGAGTACATTGTGGTCATAGACCCATTTGAGGTTTTCACCGCAGGTACCGCTCACGGCGAAAAGTGTTCCTGTGCCGGCTGCCAGCGCCAGAATGAATGTAATTAATTTTCTCATGCTGTTTTATTATTTTTTCATTATATTTTCACGCCGTTTGGTAGGTTCCGTTGACTTTGAGCGGCTCCAGATGGATGCTGATGAGCGTGTCGGCACCGAATCGGTCACGGAGACGTTGCTCCAAAAGCATACTGTGCCGGTGGGCTTCGTAAAGCGAGATATCACCGGGCATACGCAAGTGCATTTCGATGGAACAGGTGTTGCCCACGCGCCGCGTACGCAGTTGGTGCAAGCCGCTCATTTCATTGTCTTCGGCAACAATGGCACGAATCTGCTGCTCCACCTCCTCCGGCAGTCTTTTTTCCATCAGTTCCTGCACGGCTTCATGCAGCAGTTTGGCGGCGGCGACAAGAATGAATATGCTCACCAACAAAGCGGCAATCGGATCCAGAATAGCCCATTTGCCGCCGAAAAGCAATGCCCCGCCGATGCCGATTGCCGTAGCCACTGAGGACAGGGCGTCCGTGCGGTGGTGCCAGGCGTTCGCCTCCAAAGCCGATGATTGGACACGGCGGCTGACACGGATAGTAAGCCAATAGATGATTTCCTTCGCCGCGATGCTGATGAGCGCCGCCCATAATGCAATCCGCTTCGGCATCACCAAGTCCGGTACATAGATAGCATGCACTATCTTCTTCACACTTTCCGCCGCGAGGACGCCTCCCGCCACCAAAAGCGCAATCGCCACAATGGCAGTAGCCAGGGTCTCGTATTTGCCGTGACCGTAGGGGTGGTCATTGTCCGCAGGACGGTTGCTGATTTTCACGAACAGCAGCACCACGAAGTCCGTCAGCAGGTCGCTCAACGAATGCACCGAGTCCGCAATCATTGCCGCCGAGTGTCCGAAAACACCCGCCACAAACTTCATGGCAGTCAATGCCAGATTGACCACACTGCCCCACAGGGTGATTCGTATGATTTGCTTTTCCCGCGTCATAGATATAATTCAGCCCGCAAAAGTACAAAAACTTTTTGATATGTGCAAATAAAAACAGCACTTTTGCAAGCAAAAGGCATTTTTCTTCCGATTTATTTGGTACTTCAAAAAATTTGTAGTACTTTTGCGTTCAAATCTGATTGGAAGAGATGGAACAGCAACTCAAGGACAAGGCGCAGGCCCTGCTTGCCGCTGCGCGAAAAGCGGTTATTCTGACGCACATGTCGCCGGACGGTGACGCCTTAGGCAGCAGCTTGGGCATGAAACATGCAATCAGCGTATCTCAGGCGTCTCTCGCGCGTGTCTCGGTCATTGTGCCGAACGCTTTTCCGGACTTCCTTGCGTGGCT
>CAJOEX010000026.1:1787-20676 GCA_905233415.1 Paludibacteraceae bacterium | reverse complement strand
CAACGAGCCCAAGCGAATAGGCTCGCTCGGGCAGAAGATGCTTGACACCATCGCCGCCAAAGGCGAGGCGGTGAACGTGCTGATGATTGACCACCACCTGACAGTTGCCGACCGTACACTGCCCGAAGCGGAAAACATCGTGAAGATTATAGATGCCGCCAGCCCGAGTGCCAGCCAGCTTGTATATGAGGCGGTTGAAATCCTGCTCCGTGACAAGCCTGCCGCCGAAATACTGGACTTCGGCACCTGCATTTATACAGGCATGATGACCGACACGGGCAATTTCTCCTTCAACTCCAATTACCCCGAGTTGTACGAGATTGTTGCCAAGCTGGTTGCAGCCGGCGTGGACAAGGACGCGGTCTATAACCGTGTGTTCAACGCGTGGTCGGAGGGCAGAATGCGGCTGGTAGGGCACTGCCTGAACAACAAAATGCGCATTTTCCCCGAGCATTACACCGCGCTCATTTACCTCAGCGGAAGAGAGCTGTATCGCTTCAATTTCAAGTCCGGCGACGCGGAAGGCATTGTGAACATGCCGCTGTCCATCAAAGATGTGTATTACTCCTGTTTCATGCGGGAGGACAAAGTGACCGAGGCGGAAAAAGCCTTTGCCAACGGCAGCAAGAAGAAAATCAAGATTTCCATGCGCAGCCAGGGCGACAGGCCGGTGAACACCTTCTGTCACGACATTTTCAACGGCGGCGGACATAAAAACGCCTCCGGCGGTGAGTTTTACGGACCGTTGGAGGACGCTGTCAAACTGTTCTTGGATAATTACAAGAAGTACTTCAAGGCGTAGTATATTCCTTGTACAGCCCTATGTATTCCATGATGGCATAGACGGCGGCATCGCAGAAGTCGCTGTTCAGGCTTTTGTTTTCCACTACCCGCTGGCAGACCTCGTACACCTCCGCCCAGTCGGAGTCCATCGCAATCTGTGCGGCGATTAGCGCGTCAATCATGGCAGCCGCCCGGCTTTGCGGCGCACGTGCAACCGCCTCGCGGCTTAACCGTCTCGCGTCGGTGACATCGAAGTAGTTGTCCAGCGCTTTGACGTACGCAAAGACGGTCAGCATGTCTGCATCCATTTCGCGGAAAGCGGCTTTGCGGTTGGTGAGGTTGTTACGCGCCATGTAGTAGGTTACCAGATTGTCGTAGTGGCTCTGGCCGTTGATGTTCCATCCGACAAGATTGACCAGGCACAGCCGTTGCTCGATATTATTTTCGGGCGAAGTCAGTTCGTCCATTACCTCGGGGCTCCAGCCGTACTTGTCAAAGGATTGGTACAGGGGGAAGGTGATTTTGTCGCACGAGAAGTTGTATATCTAAAGGAAGAGGACTGCAAAAACGAGTTTCTTCATAGCAATGATAACAATGTGAGGTTGGTTTACCAGCTGCCGCCTGCTCCGCCGCCGGAAGTGGAGCCGCCGCCCCAGGAGCCCGATGATGAGCCGCCGGAACTGTACGACGACCCGCTGTATGACGAGCCGCTGTACGAACTGCCGGAGTAGCCGGATGAACTGTATTCAGGTTTCTTGACGATGTTTATCTCCGTATGTTGGTAGCCGCACTTGGAGCATAGCCAGGAATCTACCTTTCTGGTGTCGCCGTTCTTGAGTTTGGACGACTCGGTGTTGATGATTTTGTAGTGCTGTTTTCCGCACTGCGGGCAGCGGTAACGTTTTGAACGCCACCAGAACCACAGTACGCTGGGCCACAGGAACGGGAAAAAGAGTGCGCAGCCGCCCATCGTATAAAGGCAGCCCTGACGTTGCTCCATTTCGTCTTCCTTTTTTTGTGTTTTGCGCTGGACAAGCACAATGCCGAGGAAAGGCAGTACAAAGAGGAAAACCAATACTGTGAACACGCCCCATTCCATAGGGGTGATGTCGTTATCGTCCTTTTTCGTCTGCTGTTGGGCGAACTTCCCGCGATTGGTGGAAGAGACCATGTTAAGCAGTTCCTCCGGCGCGTCGCCGTTGGTGCAAATCGTGTAAATGTGCGTCGCTCCGTTGCATAATCCCCCGCCGTAGTCCCCTAACTTGAAGTACGGAATCATGTCCCGCTCGATAATCTTCTTGCAGGTCGCATCCGGCAGCACGCCCTCAATGCCGCTTCCGGTATTGATATAAACTTGTCGCGAAGCCAGTGCAAACGTAATCAGGACGCCGGTGTTTTTGCCGGCTTTGCCGATGCCCCAACGCTGAAAGAGTTCGTAACCGAAATCAAAGGGCTCGTATTCGCCAATGCTGCCGAGCACGGCAATCGCCAGCTCTACATCCGTTGAATCCTCCAGCAGCAGGCAGCAGCGGTTCAGGTACTCCACATCGTCCGGAGTGAGAATGGAGTCGGGGTTGCTTACGTAACAGCCCTGTCCGTACTGTTTCGGGTCGGGAACGGTTTGAGGCGAATAGGTTGCGGCAGAAACCGTTACACACAAGGCGCACAACACGCCTGTTATAATAGTATGTTTCATACGAATGTATTTTGGGGTTCGAATTATGCGGTTCTAACGTATTTGCGTTTGCGGATGAGGCTGACACACAGTCCTGTAATCGCAAGCAGGACAATGGGCGCCGATATACTGACGGTTTGAATCACCGGCTTGTGCCGGTAGGCGCTTTCGGTGTTGATGAGGCGCAGCGCGATTTCTTTCTGCCGCAGGTTAATCAGGCCTTCGTCATCGGCGAGGTACAGCACGGCGTTCGTCAGAAAATCCCTGTTGCCGAACTGCATCTGCGAGTAGCGGTCAAATCCTACGGGCAGCGGCTCACCGTTTTGCCACTCGTTGCGGATGACGCTTCCGCTTGCCACCACAATCTGCTTTGCCGCTTTGTGTTCCGTGTGCTGTGTTCCAGACGTTGTGTCCGCAATTCCCTCCGGCGGCAGCCGGTGTGCAAAGATACTCGGGAACACGCCTTCCAAGCGCACCGCCACAGGAATATAACTGTACTTGAACGTGGTCAGGTCGGGGTTCAAATCGCCCAAATCCACTTCTGCCGGAGTAGCCGTCATACGGCTTGCCGTTGAGGTGGCGAGTAGAATCTCCTTCGTTATGCCGTCGTCTCCGCCTACGGCGTCAAGATGTGAGGCGAACGTACAGCTCACTTGCCCGACGTTACGGGTAATCGGTGATTGCTGCGAGGTCAGCAGCAGCGGTGCATAGTACCACGGCACAGGCTGGAAGTTCGGCTGCTGCGGGTCGGCGGACACGTTCACCGGCACAGGCAGGCACTGTATGTCCTGCAGCAGACTCGGATTAACGCGTATGCCATAGCGGAACAGCAGGTCCGAGATGTTCAAATCCAGCGGAATGACCGGCGTCATCCCCTCTTTCGACAGTGCGTCCTGACTGAAACGCACACCGTTAAGACACCACAGAATCCGTCCGCCGCGTTGAATGTACCGGTCAAGGATATACTTGTCGGTTTCGGAAAACGACTGCTGCGGGTCGGCAATAATCACCACCTTGTACGGGTCCAGCACGCTCGGGTCGTTGCCCAAGACGCCTCGGTCAATCTGGAAGTACCGCGCGAGGCTTTGGCTGATGTCAAACACCGCTTCTTCCGGCAGTTCGTTGTGCCCTTCAAGGAACGCTATCCGCTGCGGCTCGGTTTGGAGCAGGCTGTGGATGGCTTCCGCAAAGGCGTATTCAAGGTTTTCAATGCTCTGGTTGAGGTTTTCTTCGCCGGACTGTCCGCGCGTGCTGCGCAGCAGGCTGACAATCGCTGTGCGGCCTTTGTAGGTCACGGTGGCATAGGGCCAGACTGCCGTCTGCGCGGTGCGACCGTCTTTCGTGCGTTCGTGCACGACAGTCGGCGCCAGGCCGCGTTGCTCCAGCTCTTTTCCGTCTCCGGTCTGCCATGAAATGTCGCCGTATATATCCAGCTCCTCCACCAGTTCTTCCGTTGCCCGTTTGAGGCGTGTGAAGCCTGAATTGAGGTCGCCGTCAAGATAAATGGTCACGTCGGCAGGGGCATCCAATGACGCCACCAAGTCCTTGCTTGCGTCATTGAGGCTGTAGCGCTTGTCTTCCGTCAGATCCCAACGGAACAGTCCCCAAAATGCCAATATGACACAAATAATCTTCACTTCTCCACCAGTTCGTTACGAACTTCTTCGTCAATCCAAACCGGATATTTCTCCCGCAGTTTCTCCACCCACTGTTTCTCAAGGAAGTCCTGGTAGTCGCTGGTCACTTTGCCGCGCTCATCGGTATATTCTTCGGGTTGCTTGAGCAGTTTGCCGATTGCCACTACGCGAGGCAGGTCCTCACTCGGTTCAAATTCGGCGTCTTTAATTTTGAAGCCGAACTTGTCAATCGCCTTGTTCTGGCCTTTGGTCCACAAACCACGCTGGCATTTCGCATAGGTCACGCTGTCGGAGATATTAACGCGTTTGGCAATATAGCTGTCAATTGAATCGGGGTTCGAGTTGCGGATGATTGCGCGCACGGCTTTTTCGGCAGCTGCGTCCTTGCATTGTACCAGATAGCCCTTGAAGCGCGGCTCGTCCCACTGGGCGTAGTCTTTCTTGTGCGCCTTGAAGTAGGCTGTCAGACCTTCGTGGTCCTGGCTGGCTTTGTCCCAAACTTCTTTCAGACTGACGTCAAACAGCAATATGCCGTCGTGGTATTCTTTCACGAGGTGGCGCAGGTCGGGATATTTTTCTTCGAGATGTGCGTCCGCATAGGCTTTCACTTCCTCGTCGCTCATCTCTTCCGGCAGGTTGTATTCCGCACGGGTTTTCCTCACGAACGACTTGTCCGCCTCTTTCATGCGTTCGTCACGCTGCACGTTCTTGAGTATTTGTGCTCGCATTTCCTCAAGCGGCTGAATGCCTCTGTGACCTTTCATGAGGATGAAGTGCCAGCCGAAGTTCGAACGGAAAGGCGCGCAGATGTCGCCGCTGTCCTTGAGGGCGAAAGCCGCATCCTCAAAGGGTTTGACCATGTAGCCGCGTCCGAACCAGCCGAGGTCGCCGCCACGCATTGCCGAACCTTTGTCATCGGACTCCGAACGCGCCACTTCCTCAAAGTTCGCGCCGCCTTTGACAACGGCGTACAGGCTGTCAATGACTTCCTTGGCACGCACGTCTGCAAGGCTGTCGCCGCGCGGAACCATTTTCATGATATGGGCGGCGTTCACTTCCTCATGCTGACGCTCCTCCTCGACCAATGCGATGTGGAAGCCGTATGCACTGCGGAAAACCGGCGTAATCTCGCCGACAGGCGTATTAAACACCGCGTCTTCAAACGAATATACATAGCGGAACGGAGTAATCCAGCCTAATTCGCCGCCGTTTTCGCCCACACTGGGGTCGGTGGAAGTCTCTTTTGCCACCGCAAAGAAGTCTTCCGGCTCTTGTTTGATGACTTTGCCTTTCTTGTTCGTCACGGGAATGCCGACCGTTACGCGCTCACGGATTTCGTTTATCTTTGCCAGCGTCGCTTCGGTGGTCGAATCGTCTGCGTTCATCGGGCATTGCAGGGCGATGTGTGCCGCACGGCGGTCATTGCACATGCGGTTGTAGCTCAACTGCACCATACTGTCAATGGCGACTTCATCCTTCATGTATTTAGGAATCGCCTGTGCACGGTAGCTGGCAAGCTCCTTGATGAATTCGGCGGTAGTGTCAATGCCTTGTGCTTGGGCTTCGTGCACTTTGAGCTTGAAGTTCACGAACAAATCGACATATTCGTCAATGTTCTTCTGCTCAATGGTGGATTGTTGGTTGTTTTTCTCATAGATGTACATAAATTCGGAAACCATCACGGGTTCGCCGTCAATTGTCATCAGTACTTTGTCTTCCTGTGCAGCGAGGCTCATCCCGAGGCCCAACACTGCCAAACTTAATAAAATCTTCTTCATATGGTGTAATTTGTTTGTTTTCACATTTATTCATTTTTCCACAGCGCAGCGGTCTCACTTCTCATTTTTCCATTCTGTGCATCAAAAATCCTGCAAAGGTACAGCTTTTTTTTTATATATGCAAATTTTTCTTACGAATTAAGGCATTTCAATCGCAAATGATTAATTTTTCAATTGTCAAATCGTAAATCGTCAAATTGTAAATGACCGACCGGATACCGAGACGATACCGACATGATCATCACGGGATCATGTCCTGGCAATAGCCGGATAGGAGTATAATTCATACCCGATTTTTGCGCTTTTTTCACAAAAAAAAGGGCGTGCGTGAATTGGTGGATGACAGTTGCTGTGGCAGCAAGGATGCAGCCGCACGCGCACGGCCTGGAAGTGTTGAGAGAGGTCCGAAGAATCGACTAAATAAAAAGAACAGCAGATTTCCCTCAATCACCACGCGTTTTTTTCAGTAACGTCACAGTAACGTCACCGTTACGTCACCGTACTGTAAAAAACAGCATACATGCGGTTTTTTTACACTACAAAATATGCTGTTTTTCTGCATTTTTTTACTTTTTATTTGCACATCTCAAAAAAAAGCAGTACTTTTGTCGGCTGAATGGAAAGAATGTATAATGCGTAAGGCATAATGCATCATAAAAATAAACAAACAACTAAAAACTAAAAATCTAAAATCATGAGAAAATTGATTTCTTTTGTTGCGCTCTTTTTATGCGCTGCGGCTTTGCAAGCCGAAACAATTAATGCCAGTGACCTGGACTTCGGTACAGTAAGTATCAAAGGACAAAGTTATGTGTATGGTACTGCCGACATTGACGTGTCCTGGACGGGATTTGCGGCAGACGGCCGTTACCTTTGTCTTCAGATTACCGACGGTGATGACAACTTTTACATTGATGACAACGACAATCTTAACGACTCCTATTGCTACTATATGGGCTATGGCGGCAAGATGACGACCTCTGCGACCTTCTCTATCGGTTTCTATGCCGAAGCAGCAGGTACATTTACCGGCAAACTGTATTTCTATGCATACGGCGGCGGCGATTGGGGCACGCTGATTGAGAAAGAAGTCAATCTGAAGGTTGAAGTTACGTCTGACGCCATTGTCGATAAGGTGATTGACTTTGAGCGTCTGAACTCCACAAGCGACCTCAAAGACGGCGATGTAATCGTATTTGTCAGCGAATCAGCCGGTGCAGTCAGCGGTCCGCTTTACACGACCTATCTCCAATCAGTCACAGAGAACGTAACGATTGACAAAGCACAAGGAAAAGCCAAAGTGCCTGAAACCGCACAGATGTTCACGCTGAGCAAATACAGCGGCAACTGGCAGTTCACCACCACCGATACAAAACAACGCTTGCACCTTGACATTACCGGCAAGGGCGCGTTTACATACGCAGACACCGAGCCAAATGAAATTCTTGCTAATTGGGGCATAAGCATCAGCGGTGGTGTGGCAGAAGTTTCCAAACCTGACGGCACATTCCCCGTGGAGTTCAACGGCGACCGCTTCAAACCCTATAAGAATAGTTCGGGAACCGCCATCGCTCTATACAAGAAAGTGGGCGATGCGGAAGAGCTGGTGAGCAAGCTGACTATCCCCGCCGGCATTGTCTTCGGCGACGTAGAGCAGGATATGACGAAGGAGCTGCAAGTAAGCTTTGTTAAAGAGAACATTGACGGTGAAATCCTATGGGATATTACCGGTGCGGACAAAGCCCTGTTCTCGGTTGACGACAGCGATGCTGAGAACGGCAATCTGCTCATCACCTATCTCGGTACAGCAGGCAAGACCGGCAGTGTGAGTGCATCGCTTTACGCTTACTTCATCAACCAGCAGTTGGACGACCAAGAGGAACTCTTCCCCATCAGCATCAACCTGCTTCCGGCAACAATTAAGCTGACGAAGTTAGAGTTCTCCGGTGCACCGACTACCATTGACCAAGG
This sequence comes from Paludibacteraceae bacterium, assembly GCA_905233415.1. Lineage (GTDB taxonomy): Bacteria > Bacteroidota > Bacteroidia > Bacteroidales > Paludibacteraceae > Colicola. Next base: position 12,832 of record CAJOEX010000026.1, on the reverse strand, counting down.
TCAGTCAATTGACATGAGCAAGTATATTGTCTATACGCCGAGCAATGCAGAAGACAAGTCGCTGACATGGACGACTGACCACGATTATCAAGGTGTTGTGGACGAGAACGGCGTGCTGACCGCCAAACACGTAACGGGCACGATTACCGTTACAGCCACCTCGACCAAGGTTCCGAGCGTTTCCGCTTCGTACACGCTCACGATTACGGAGCCGGTGATTACGGACTTCACACTCTCTGACAGCGAAATTACGCTGAATGTAGGTGGCACGAAGACCATCTCCGTTGTTTCCTTTGTGCCGGATTATGCATCTGCAACCGCTTCCTTCTCCAGCGCGGACAAAACCGTTGCGACGGTTTCGACCAAAGGTGTTATTACGGCAAAGGGTCTGGGTGACGTGAATATTACGGTTACGGTCGGCAGCGTGAGCAAGGTATGTGTGGTACACGTTGTTGCGGTAGATGTGAACAGTATTTCGTTCGCAGCAAGCGAAATGAACCTTACATTGGGCTCGTCCCTGCAACTGAATCTGATTGTGGACCCTGTACAGGCACTTGACGAATACACCATTACGTGGAACTCGGGCAACCCCAGCGTTGCTTCCGTCAATGACGAGGGCCTGGTATCGTCCGTGGCAGCTGGCGATGCGGTAATCTCCGCTACACTTGCCGGTCTGAACGCAAGTATCACAATTCACGTGGTAGAGGCACAGACCTTTGCCAAGCTGACAGACCCGTCTGTACTGGCAGAGAAAGACACGATTATTCTTGCAAATGCAAGTGTTCCTGTTGTTGCCGGCAAACGCGACAACAAGAAACTGACGGTGCTGCTGTCCGACATTACGGTTACGGATTCGGAGGCTTATGCTGATGACGCCTGCCGTTTCGTACTTGGCACCGAAAAGAACCAAGACGGCTTCACGCTGACGATTGTAGGCGGTAAGACGATTGCCGTTACCTCTTCCGGCAATGATATCGTGGATGCCAACACGCAGAACTGCAAGTTCTGGGAGTTCGTTGCCGACGGCAACAACGGTTATTTCGTACGGAACCTGGGTAATACCAATGCGATGTTCAAGTACCACTCCGGCAATGCGGCAATCAAACCGTACAAGGCCGGAACAACGGGTGCTATTTACGTTTACGCATACTTCCGCAAGTATGTTGAACCGAAACCGACAGCTGTTGAGAACGTAGAACAGGACAACGCTGCACGCAAAATCTTCCGCAACGGACAAATCATAATTATCCGCAACGGAGTAGAATACAGTATTGACGGTAAGGTTCTCTAATATAATTATTGCACTCTGTTCAGCCACTATTCTGTTTGCCGCTCCGGCAAACAGAAAGTGGCAGCAGCGGCAAATGACGGACGGCACAAAAGTGACTGTCCGTCTTGTTGGTGACGAGTCTTACCATTACTGGGAAACCGCCGACGGACAATGGCTCGACCTCCAATCCGACGGCACTTTTGCTCCGGCAGACAAGGCAAAGAAAAGCCCGCAGGCAACTGCCGATATTCGCCGTTCTCCCGGTACGCGCAACCTTGCGCCGCGCGGTCTGGTTATTCTTGCGCAGTTCGAGGACACAAAGTTCGAGGCAGAAAACGACCTGCCTGCTTTCTATGACCTGCTGAACAAAGAGGGCTATGACTATAATGGCGCTTACGGGTCGGCGGCGGATTACTTCAAGGCACAATCTGATGGACAGTACCAGCCGGTATTTGATGTGGTAGGGCCGGTGACGCTTGCGCACGAAACTGCCTATTACGGTGCTTCCGGAACGTCCTACGGGACAAGTTTTGACGATATTTTTATTGCGGACTTCATTGTTGACGCTGTTCTCGCGGCTGACGAAAAAGGCTGCGATTTCACGCAATATGACGCAGACAATAACGGGGTTGTGGATATTGTTTATGTCATTTATGCCGGCAAAGGCGAAGCCGACGGCGGTTCTTCATCCACCATCTGGCCGCATAACTGGGATTTGAGTTCGGCGTTCTCATGGGGACTGACCCATGGCGAAAGCGACTATTCGGCGTACAACCTGCCGAAACTGGACGGCAAAACCATCAGCACCTACGCCTGCTCGGCGGAATTGAACGGGGAAGAATATCGTGCAGGAATAGGCACTTTCTGCCACGAATTCAGTCACGTACTCGGACTGCCGGATTACTACGTCACTTCTAGGAATGCGACCAATTACGACAAAGACTACACTCCGGGCGCGTGGTCCATCATGGACTACGGTCTGTACAACAACGACGGCAAGACTCCGCCAAACTACAGTACGCATGACAAGTATTTCATGAAGTGGCTCACGCCGAAGTTCCTCGCCAAAGATGCAGCAGAGAATGTCAAAGTAACCGCGAAGTACAACGACGTTTATCTTATTAACGGCAAAACAACCACTTCCGCCTACAACGCAAACACAACAGTTTGGTATCTTGAGAACCGGCAGCAGTCAGGATGGGACGAGTATCTGCCCGGGCACGGACTCTGCGTGTGGGAGGTGAAGTACAACAATTCCAACTGGACAGGCAACACGCCCAACAACAATGCGGTGGGTTATACAATCGTCACGGCAGACAATCCGACACGGCCGTACAAGCCTTGCGTCTATAACACGCAGGCGGGAGACGAATCGGCAACACCCTTCCCGGGAACGACAGGCGTTACGACCTATACCCCTGCGGCAGGATGTGAACTGACGGGTATTTCCGAAATCCTCGGCACAATCTACTTCCTCTACAACGGCGGTTCGGCTGTGTGGACGTATGAACTGCTTGGCGACAATTGTACCTATCCGGACGACGGAGAGATTGCTTTGGACGCGCCGTTAAGCCTTGTTATTGTGCCGGATGACGGTTACACCTTGGCGGAGCCGGATTGTTGGGATGTTGAAATGGGTGGGGAAGTACTTGTTTACGGCGTTGACTTTACCTACGATGCCGCAACGAACACCTTCTATATTCCTTCCGTCACCGGTGACCTCGTTATCCTCATTGAAGCCAAAGCGTCTTCCTCAACAGGCATAGAAGAAATCTTCAAATCTTCCAATCCTCAAATCTTCAAATTTATCAGGAACGGTCGGCTTTATATTTTCCATAGCGGGAAAGTATATACCGTTCTCGGTTTGGAAGAGTGACTTTGAAACTATAACCGTATAAATATACCCATGAGTTCCAAAACGATTTTTATCACCGGAGGAGCAAGCGGCATCGGGGCTGCAACAGTCTCCAAATTCCTCGCAGAAGGTTGGAACGTGCTGTTTACAGATATTTGTGAACCGAAGGATATTCCTGCCGGTGCTTGTTTTGTCAAAGCAGACTCGTCCAAAAAAGCGGAGCTGGAGCAGGCGGCACAAGTGGCAGAAGCCACCTTCGGCGGCATTGATGCAGTGTTCTGCAACTCCGGCATTCATCGGCGCAACACCATTTTAGACATCACTCAGGAAGAACTGGACTTGGTTATTCAGACGAATATCTATGGCACCACCTACACGCTGCAAGCGGTGTTGCCGTATATCATCAAACGGGGAGGCGGTGCAGTAGTCCTGAACTCGTCTGACCAGTTCTTTGTCGGCAAGGCGCACAGCTTTGCCTATGGTATGACCAAAGGCGCCATCGGACAGATTGCACGCAGTCTTGCCATCGACCTCGGGCCGTATAATATCCGCGTTAACGCTATCTGTCCGGGCACAATACACACCCCCTTGGTGGACAACCTGTTTGCGAAATTCTCTGCCCAAGACCACAAGACCATTGAGCAGTACTGGCAGGAAGAGAATGCCCTTTTTGCACGCGGTCAGGCAGGCACACCCGAGGAAGTGGCGGAGATGGTTTATTTCCTTATCTCCGACAAGGCTTCATTCTGCACCGGAGGGCATTATCTGATAGACGGAGGGCTGGTGTGCAGATAATCAAACAATACTGTTTCCTTTGTGGAACGGGTAATCGTTATGAACGTTGAAGCATTGCGTGAATACTGCCTTTCACTCGGCACGGATGTTGAGGAGAAACTGCCGTTTGTGAAGTTCAAGAACGGCGATGGTGTGCTTGTCTTTTATGTCTGCGGGCACATGTTCTGTTTCTTTGACCTCAATGATTTTCAGGTCATTTCACTAAAGTGCCAGCCCGAACGCATTGACGAACTCAAAGCGCAATTCGCCTGCATCGGCAATCCGTATAATGAATCACCGAAGCACTGGATAGGTCTCGACCCGCATACTGCTCCGGACGATTTGACCGAAAACCTCATTCGCAATTCGTATGAGATTGTAAAAACAAAATATCGCAAAAGATGAAACGAATTTTAATGGCACTTGTATGTGCCGCAATGATGATGCCTATGAACGCAAAGACATTAGTGGCGTATTTTTCCGCCACAGGTACGACGAAAGCAGCAGCCGAAAGACTGGCAAAGCAACATGATGCCCGGTTATGGGAAATCGAACCGGCTGAAAAGTACACGGCAGCCGACCTGGACTGGCGCAATCCGAACTCCCGCTCGTCGCTTGAGATGAATGACCCTGAAGAGCGGCCGATGATAAAACAATGTACGGATGTGACGCCTTACGATACAGTCTATGTCGGTTTCCCGATCTGGTGGGGTATCTGTCCGCGCATTATCAATTCGTGGCTGGACAACAATCTGTTGCAATTGGAAGGCAAGATGATGATTCCGTTTGCGACAAGCGGCAGCAGCGGCATCGGGGAAGCGGAAGCATACCTAAAGAAAACATACCCGACGCTCAACTGGCAAAAGGGATTGCTGCTTAACAAACGACAATGATGCAAAAAGAGATATAAGTTTGTGTAATATGTTGTTTTGCGAAATTTCCCCCTTTACCTATCGTATCTCGATGGAGAAGGAAATATTGAAACGTCATCTGACGGATTTGTTTGCCCGCACGCATTTTGCCAAAAAGCGTGAAGAAGTGTCTTTACCTGTTCTTGTCTATCGTCATTCTTCCCTTATCAGGCGGCGTCTGGGCAATGTGAACATGCAGCTGCAGGAGAACAAGGCGACCAATTTGGCATTGGCGGTAAAACAAATCGACGGAGTGATTATTCGTCCCGGAGAGACGTTCTCGGTGTGGAAAATGATAGGAAGGACAACCAAGCGTAAGGGATATAAGGAAGGGCTGACTATCACCAAAGGAAAGCCTGTTCCCGGTATAGGAGGGGGATTGTGCCAACTGTCAAACCTCATCCACTGGATGATTTTGCATAGCGAACTGTCCATTACAGAACATCATCACCACGACGGATTGGACCTCTTTCCTGACTTCGGGCGGCAGATTCCTTTCGGAACGGGGACCAGTATATCGTACAACTACATTGACTATCGGATTCGGAATAACACGTCCAACACCTATCAGTTAAGGCTTTGGGTGGATGACGAATATCTGCATGGCGAACTGCGTGCTACGGAAACGCAACGGCACACTTTCCATATTCATGCCGAGAATGAATTTTTCTCACGTGAAAAAGGTGTCGTCTATCGGAACGGACAGGTCTGGCGTGACACAATTGACATCCAGACCGGAAAATGTCTGGATACACAACTCATTCGGACCAATCATGCCAAAGTTATGTACGAATGCGATTCGTCCGTGATTATCCGGGATATGGACAAGTAATTTATATGCTGAGGACTTGCAGTGCCTCCCACTTGTCGTCCTTAATGTCTTTTTTCTGCTTGATGGCTTTGCTAAGCGGAACATAAACGATTTCGCCGTTCTGTAGTCCGACCATTATAGAGCGTTGTTCGTCAAGCAGTGCCTGTACAGCGGCAACTCCGAATCGTGATGCAAGGATACGGTCAAAAGCGGTAGGTGAGCCTCCGCGTTGCAAGTGTCCGAGAATGGTGACGCGAGTATCGTATTCGGGATGAAGTTCTTCAATAGTCTTGGCTACAGCCTGTGCTCCGCCGGGTACGGAATGCTCCTGAACCAGCACGATACTGCTGTTCTTGTGTTTGCGACGGCCGTAACCTATAGCTGTCTCCAATTGTTTTTCCAACGTGGTACGTTCGGGAATAACTGCAGCTTCCGCACCTGCTGCAATAGCTGCGTTGAGGGTCAGAAAACCTGCGTCGCGGCCCATCACTTCAACAAGGAATAGACGCTCATGGCTGGTGCCTGTATCGCGCAACTTGTCAACGCACTCCATTATCGTGTTGAGTGCAGTGTCATATCCGATAGTGCTGTCTGTGCCCCACAGGTCGTTGTCAATAGTGCCGGGAATGCCGACAATAGGCACGTTGAATTCCTGCCCAAGTTGTCGCGCTCCTGTGAAAGAGCCGTCTCCGCCAATAACAATCAGAGCATCTATCTCCTCGCGTTGCATGGTCTCATAGGCTTTCTTGCGCCCTTCAGGGGTCATAAACTCCTTACTGCGTGCAGATTTGAGGATTGTACCTCCGCGTTGTATGATACCGCTTACATCCTGAGAGGTAAACTCCTGTATTTCTCCTGCCATAAGTCCTTCATAGCCACGGAAGATAGCTTTGACACGTATATTGTTCGCGATAGCTGCACGTGTGACTGCACGTACTGCTGCATTCATACCGGGAGCGTCTCCACCGGAAGTGAGAACTCCGATTGTTTTGATAGTGTATTCCATATGTCGTTAAATTATTCCTATTCCACAATTGTGGCGGCAAAATTACAACAAATATTTGAAATACACAAGAAAAATTAAAATATTGCAAATAATCTTGCAGACAGTAATGAACGATTTTATTTCCCTAAAATTTTTATATGTCAAAAAAATGTAGTACTTTTGCAGTCGTTAACGACTCTAATTGGAAATCAAGACACTGAATATAAATATTAACATTAAGACTTTAAACAACTATGAAAGAATTGAAATGCCCAAAATGTGGTAATGTCTTCTCTGTTGACGAAGCTGATTATGCTTTGTTGCTCAACCAAGTCAAGAACGCTGAGTTTGACGCGGAATTGACGCGTCGTATACGCGAATTGGAGCAGGCGCAGAAAGCTCGCCAAGAAGCAGAGCTTCAGGCGGCCGAAGCGCGACAGGCTGCCGAACAGAGCCGCCGTGAGCAGCAATTCAGTCAGCAACTTGCACAAGAGCAGCAAAAAGTACAGGCTAAGCAGGCTGAGATTGAACAACTGAAGTTGAAAATAGCCAACGTTGATTCTGAAAAGAAATTAGAAATCCAGGAAGCGCTACAAATAAAAGATAGACTGATTCAGCAGTTGGAGAATGCTAAAACTTTAGCGGAAAAGCAAGCTGTACTAGACAAAAACAGCCTTAAAGAAGACTATGAAACGAAACTCAAGGTGGCGCAAGAGCAAGTTGCTTACTACAAGGACTTAAAAATAAAACTCTCTACCAAGATGGTTGGAGAGACGCTGGAGCAGCACTGCTATACTGAATTCTCGCGTATCAGTCCGCTATTCCCGAATGCCGAGTTCCACAAGGATAACGACGTGGTTGAGGGTACTAAGGGCGATTTTGTCTTCCGCGACAAGTCCGATGACGGGGTAGAGTATATCTCCATTATGTTCGAGATGAAAAACGAGAACGACGAAACCGCTACCAAACACAAAAATCAAGACTTCTTCCATAAACTGGATGAAGACCGCAGAAAGAAAAACTGCGAGTTTGCCGTGCTCGTGTCATTGCTTGAGCCCGAGAACGACCTCTATAACAACGGAATCGTATCGGTTCTCCAAAACGATAAAGGCGAGAGATTCGAGAAGATGTATGTTATCCGACCACAGTTCTTCATACCGCTCATTACCCTCCTGACACAAACCGGCAAAAAGAGCCTTGACGCGAAGCGCGAATTAGCATTGATTAAGGAACAACAAATAGACGTTTCTAATTTTGAAGCGAAATTAACCAGTTTCCAAGATGCCTTCGGCAAACATGTGCTCAGTGCTCATACGAATTATGAGGCAGCTATTAAGTCTATTGATGCTTCAATCAGAAGTCTTGAAAGTGTAAAGAAATCACTGACCACTTCTGCCAACCAATTGCGTTTAGCTAACAATGATGTTGTGGATTTGTCAATCCGTAAACTCACGTGGAACAATCCGACTATGAAGGCCAAGTTCGATGAGGCAAGAGCTCAGGCTCAGCAAACGAAAACGGAGGAAAGAGACCCCCTCGAAGGATAAATACTATCTACCAAGCACTTTTCTGTCATGAAAAAACTTATTACCCTTGCACTGGTTGCTTTATGTTTCGCAGCGTGCGGAGTACAAAAGCCGTTGACGGAGATGCAATATACACTATCTGTGCAAAAAGACATGCCGTTTGTTGTAAGTGAGTTCAAACAGATTAAGCCCGATGTGTATGCGTTCAAATGCGACCAATATGTGGGATTATTGCCTGACTACGAAGTGGATAACGAAGGGGCATCGATAATCTGGCGCACGACCTTCGAGCCGACACATACCGCACAGCCTGCGCAATATATCTGGCGCAATATAGTGATCAACAAACGGAGCAGCCGTGTATTATGTGTTGACCGATTGCTCAACAACGGCAAGACGTTCGGCTATGTGTATGTGCTGCAAGGAGAAACGAAACAGATTCCTAATGGTTTTCATTGGGATGTAACCGACCAGCGTCACATGCTTAATGTCGCACCGATTCTGGAGGAACAAACGGAATTGTCTATTGAATTGCTAAAAACCTTGCTGTAATTATATGAATTTTCAGATCTTTGGCAATGAAAAAGCCCCGACGTTATTGCTCATTCCCGGCTTGGGCGTGTCATATGAGATATTCCTTCCGCTCATTCGATTGACGGAGGACACGTTCCGTATCATAGTCGCCGAAGTGGATGGTTTTACTTTGGGCAAACATACCCGCTTCACCTCTGTGGATGACCAAGCCGCGCAGGTGATTGACTATGTCAAAACCAACTATAACGGCCATATCGCTTGCGCGTACGGATTGTCGTTAGGCGGCAAAATTCTATCGCGCATATTGGAACGTAATGAGATAGTCATAGACCACGCTATCTTAGACGCTGCACCTTTATTGCCGTTGCCTAATTGGCTCATCAACCCGCTGCGCTATTACCAAGCCGCTAATGTCTGGACGTGCTACCACTGGACGGGATTTTGGAAGTTTGTCTTCCACTCGCACTATTTTGATGTACTGCTAGACGAATGCCGTAAAACGTGGCCGTGGGGCGGCAAACAAGCTGTGTTAGATGGTTACAAATCTGTCTATACCAGCAGGTTAGAGAGCATCTGTGGCGCAGACATTCATTTCTGGTATGGAACGAAGGAAGCCTTTGCCGCCAAGCCGCAAGTCAAACACCTATTGACTATTTACCCAAACGCACATGTCCAGATCTTCCCTGGAATGAACCACGGACAACTGCTCGTCGATCATCCTGAAGAGGTGGCAAAACGAATTATTATTATAACGAAAGGCGAAATAATATGACAGATATGATAGACCAAATTATTGATTACAACCGCTCCTTCGTGGCACAGAAAGGCTACGAGAAGTACATCACCGACAAGTACCCGGACAAGAAACTGGCGGTACTCACTTGTATGGACACGCGACTGACGGAGTTGCTTCCGGCAGCTCTTGGTCTAAAGAACGGTGACGCTAAGATTATCAAGAACGCAGGCGGACTCATTATCACGCCTTTTGACTCGGCCATGCGCAGCCTGATAGTGGCTATCTACGAATTGGGCGTCGAGGAGATTATGGTGGTAGCTCACTCGCAATGCGGCGCGTGTCACATGAGTTACGCCCATTTCCACCATGTCATGAAAGCACGTGGCATCAAGGAGGAGACGCTCGACACGATCCGCGAGTGCGGTATTGACCTCAACCATTGGCTCGAAGGTTTCCGTGACACAGAGACTTCTGTCTGCAAGACGGTCAAGACCATCCAGACTCATCCGCTCATCCCGAAAGACGTGACAGTGCGTGGTTTTATCATTGACTCCGTAACAGGAGAATTACAGGAGGTCGTATTATGAAACGAGATTATTCAAAATGGTGTAGTGTGGCGCTGATTGCTGCTATGTACACGCTCGCAGGCGTAGCCGGTTGGCTGCTGTTTGATTGTTTGATAATGCAGGCGATGCAGCCTATATGGGCTTTATTCTTGGCAGACGTGCTGGCAACGATTGTCGTCTGGGCATTCGGATTATTCTATGAGAACGTGTCTGTCTATGACCCATACTGGAGCGTCTTTCCTCCGATTGCTTTTCTGCTATGGGCTTTTTATACCGACGTGTGGTCAGTTCCGGTTATCTTGCTGCTTATCGCCTCGTGGTATTGGGGGTGGCGTCTCACACGTAACTGGGCTATTACGTTCAAAGGCATTGCCCACGAAGATTGGCGCTACACCAAGTACCGTAGCCAACATCCGTTGGTATTCCATCTCATCAACCTCTTCGGCCTAAATATGATGCCGACAATTGTGGTCTTTGCCGCTATGTTGCCGGGACTGAAACTGTTTGAGACCGCTACTCCTGCGAATATACTGACGTATTTTGGCTGTATTGTGTGCCTTGCATCTGCTACTATCCAACTCATTGCTGACAAGCAGAGCCATGATTTCCGTGCCGCTCATCCCGGTCAAGTTTGCAATGTCGGTCTGTGGAAACATGGTCGTCATCCGAACTATTTCGGCGAGATACAATTCTGGTGGGGTATCTGGATTATGTATGCGTCTCTGAACGGTATAGACATGTATATCGGTGGTGCGATTGCCATGACCGCACTCTTCCTCGGTATCTCAATCCCTCTCATGGAGAAACGTCAACTCGCCAACAAACCCGGTTATGCTGAGTACCGCAAACAAACAAGAATGTTGATATAATGAAAAAACTTATTACTTTTGCACTAGCTCGACGATGCTCGCGGCGTGCGGACAAAAGAAAGATGCACCGGAAATGCCCAAGCACTAGTATTCACTCAAGTTATACGATGATTATCGCTCAACTCTTCGCTTTACAAGATCAAAAAACGCAGGACCTCGGATGAGATTCTGCGTTTTTGCGGTGCGGACGAGACTCGTCGTCAGGAGT
>CAJOEX010000026.1:0-1720 GCA_905233415.1 Paludibacteraceae bacterium | reverse complement strand
GAATGAAAAAGAGTTCTCGTCTGACCATCACATAACAAAAGAGCAGACTCCCAAGTGGAAATCTGCTCTTTTGCGGTGCGGACGAGACTCGAACTCGCGAAAATCCCGAGTCAAAATCTCACTTTTCCTCCTGACTATCAATCAGTTAGTTAGCAAATTTAAGTATCATTTTACGTTAGGACGGTTTGGGCGTTCCCTCTAAACGAAGTTTCCCTCTAACACCTTGGGGGCCCCGCAAATTGTCAATTTGTGGGGAGAGGAGAAACCACAGCAAATTCAAAAGAGCGTGCTCTTTCGGCCTTGCATGTGCGTTTCGACGAGGTCCGACTTTGCAGGGGGTTCACAAGTTCCGCATTGTGGTACAATACCGTAGCCCTTCCAATTCCTAACGCGGGATTTTTGTTTCAAAATGCAGAAATCTGGACGAATTGGGAAGAAAAACTTGCATATATGAAAAAAAAGTAGTAATTTTGCGAGCAAAATTCTTCAAAGCAATGAAACGTATATTTACATTATTATTTTGTTTTGCCATTGCCATCTGTGCTGCGGCTGCAGATGTCAAAATCGACAAGGAGAATTGTACTATTACCAAAGACGGTAAAACGTACAAACTTTATGGCAAAGTGAAGATTGTCGATTCCTTTGAGGACATCAAGGTGAAAATCGTTGATTCCTTTGAGGATGCTGATATCAAGATCGTCGATGCCTTTGAAGACTCTTGCGGTAAGGTTAAGATAGTAGAACACTTCGAAGATGTCAAAGTGAAGATAGTGGACAGCTTTGAAGATATTAAAGTCAAAATTGTAAATAGTTTTGAAGGAGTAAAGAAATAATCATGTATATATCATTATTTACATAATTTTTTGAATATATGAAAAAGATTTTAGCACAATTCACTGGTGCCACAGAAGAAAAGTCACTCGAACAAAAGGAGAGAAAACTCTATATACAGTTCTGTAATATGGCAAAAGAATTGCTTTATGGAGGCTATTTCTTAATAGATGAGAAAAAGAAGATATTTTTGGACGATATAGAGTTCTATTACCATGAAGAAGGTGATGAACATGAAGGGAAATTAAAGGACCTTGCTATGTATCACACGAACGATCATGAAGGGCGCGAACGCAACACAAAACTCCCATACTTTAAAATAGGACGACTAAATTTACATCAATCAGGCGTTGACGTAACCTTTGAAAATGAAGAAAAAAGTTACCGTGCCTCTTTCCTGATCCGCGGCTTTCATGTCGACGGAATGGAATATGACTCACATTCGTTGCACATCTATGACGAAATGTTATACATGGGAATCCCAATAGGACATCCAATTGAAATTGAATGGATTACAGAAGATCTACCAGGAAAAGATTCGTATATACCAAAGGGATTCCCTCGTGTTAATATAGCAGCAGAATATAAATTTATGCCGTACAAAAATGGAAAAGGAGGGAATATTAAGAAAAAAAAACTGACATATATCCTGATCCATTAGACCCTGTTGAATTCTTCAAGTCAGACAAATTGGTCTATAAACGTTGTCAACGTTCTTGGCGATTCTTTAAAACAGATATTCCAAATATTAAGTTATAATTAAGAGGACTTAGTCCTCTTTTTTTATTATTAATACCCATTGGCGGAATTAAAGTAGCGCATGTTTAATTTGCCCAATCGGTTTGTTATTAATAAAATTAATATATTGTAGGATAGTTAATGCGCTGAT
>CAJOEX010000025.1 GCA_905233415.1 Paludibacteraceae bacterium | reverse complement strand
GTTTCGTCCCTTCTTAACAGCCCTGTTCCTGCCCAGAAACAGGGCTGTTAAGAAGGATGATTACTTGTCAATAAATTGCGTTTCTAAATGGAAACTATACACACGAATACAATCACTTTTCATGACAATTATCCAGATTGCCGCTATAGCATCATACATTCGACAGCTGAAAAACCTGCAGAAAACATGTTTTACAGCATATTTTTGCGAAAAAATGGCAAAAATATTTAGAGGATTGCATATTTATTTGTAATTTTGCAAGCGGTATTTGTAAAATGACCTGAAAAGGGAAACAAAACAACAATTAACCATATTATTAACTAAAATTTCTATTATTATGAAGAAAACATTACTTTTTGCAGGTGCGCTCCTCATTAGCGCAATGAGTTTTGGTGCTATCAATCTGGTAGCAGAATCAACAGCTTCTGTTGACAAAGGTGACGGCAAGGGTTACAAAGATGACAAGAACATCTTCCTGAGCAGCTACTCCAACGAGGAAGTAAAGTTCAAAATTAACGACATTGAATTCGGTCAAATCGGTTGCCAATACAACTCAAAGAATACTCCGGCAGCTGTATCACCGGCTTCAAAACAGTTCATTCAATTGCGTAAGGTTGACAGTAGCGACGAGCCGAAACCGACCGGAGCTATCTACAACTTGTCAGCAATGGACCTGAAGGGCTTGGAGATTCTGCAATACAACAACGGCACCGCGTTCAAAGTATTGGCAGGCAATGCCATTGATGCCTTGTCAGAAGTAGTTCTGCCCGAAGCAGAAGCAGCCAAATTCGAGATTGCAAAATCCGATGAGACAACTGAAGAAATCGATGTTGACAAATTCGTTATTGACTTGAGCGGCAAAGCATTCTTCCGCATCGAGAACGGCAGCAAAAACCCCAATTACATCTGCTCAATTGCTATTGACGGTTCGTTGGCAACGGGTATCGAGAATGCCGTTATTGCTCCGAAGGCTGTTAAGATGATTGAAAACGGACAACTCGTAATCATCCGTGACGGCATTCGCTACAACAGCGTAGGTCAGGTGATTGAATAATCACACGGAAAAGAGATAATCAAGGGCTTCTTTGATTAAGTCCTTTGGGGCGACCTGATTGATAATCGGGTCGCCTGCTTTTTTGAGCAGCGTGAAATTAATGGCATCCGAAGCGGCATTCTTTTTGTCCTGCCGCATGAAGTTAATCAATTCCTCCTGTTGCTTGCAGTTGCAGTTCGGACGGCCATAATAGTCCAGCAGCACTTTTGTCATCTGCTGCAACAACTCTTTCGGACATCCAAGCAAAACTACACTCAGATACAACTCCGCCACCATTCCCCAAACAACGCAATAGCCGTGAAGAGACCGCTTTGCTGCGGGAAGCGTGACCTTTTCACTGTGAGAAGCGAGACTTTCTTCTATGGCATGGCCGACTGTGTGTCCGAAATTGAGGACTTTGCGCAAGCCGGTTTCTGTAGAGTCTTGTGCGACAACAGACTCCTTGTAGGCACGGCAAGTATCAATGAGTTGAGAGACGCGCGAGAGACGCCCGAGAGACGCTAATTTGTCAAGGGCTGACAAGGCCGAAGCAAAGACCCCGTCACCAATCAAAAGTGCCGTTTTGAGCACTTCGCCAAATCCGGAAAGCAGTTCGTCCGTCGGCAGCGTTTCCAAGAAAGAAGGTTCGATGATAACCGCTTTCGGCATCCGGAACACCCCGACGCGGTTCTTTAATCCGCCGTGGTTCACACCTGTCTTGCCACCGATTGCCGCATCCACCATTGCCAACAGGGTTGTCGGCACATTGATATAATCAATTCCACGCAGATAAGTAGCCGCAGCAAATCCGCCTAAATCGCAGATTGTTCCGCCGCCGATATTGACCAGAACCGCTTTGCGAGTAGCATTTTTCTTCGTCAGCCATGTCCAGATTTCAGACGCCGATTCAAGGGACTTATTCTCCTCCGACGCTTCTATGCGCAAGGTCGGATAAGGCAAATCAAGCGCAAGACAGCTGTCCGCCAAAACAAAGATTTGCGTCTGCTCATACTGCGAAACTATGTCTTCCAAAGCTTTAATCATCGTTTTCTTCCCGTTTCTGCCTGCAAAAGTACTGCTTTTTATTGACATGAACAAATAAAAAGTTAAAATCCCCGAAAAAATGCAACCAAATTTGCATAAATCAAAAATTTGTAGTACCTTTGCGCGCCAAATTGTGAAATTATGTGTAAAAGACTCCTTTTAATATTCTTGATGGCGGTTGTTTTTCTGCCTGCAATGGCAAAAGTCAACTATATCACGACGCAGCAATTCAAGGATTCCATATTCGATTACGTGCACGAAAAAGAATGGAAATACAAGGGCAATCTGCCATGTGTGATTGATTTCTATACCACTTGGTGCGGCCCCTGCAAACGGTTGGCACCCATCATGGAGGAACTTTCAGAACAATACGCCGGCAAGGTACAATTCTACAAAGCCGACACGGAACAGGAGCGCGAATTAGCGTACGTTTTCCAGATTTCAAGCATTCCACAGGTGCTGTATATTCCGAAAAGCGGGCAGCCGATTCTGCTGAAAGGATTGTATCCGAAAGAGGAGATAATTAAAATCATTGACGAGCACTTATGTCCGTAGAATTTGTATTATTGACCCTGTCGCTA
The DNA here is from genome assembly GCA_905233415.1 of Paludibacteraceae bacterium. GTDB lineage: Bacteria > Bacteroidota > Bacteroidia > Bacteroidales > Paludibacteraceae > Colicola. The sequence continues at coordinate 25,918 of CAJOEX010000025.1, read as the reverse complement.
TTATTCTTTGCCAGCATTTTTACTGACAAAATCGGTTACCGCTTCGGTGTGCCGGCATTGTTGCTGTTTCTGGCAGTAGGTATGCTGTTCGGCCCCAACGGCATAGGCTCGTGGATTGGGTCTGACGGCATCGGCTACATGCTGAACGTCAGCAGCGCCCAAGCCATTGGAACGGTTGCGTTGTGCGTGATTCTGTTCTCCGGCGGACTGGACACGAAAATAACGGATATACAGCCTGTTTTTGCGCCCGGACTGACATTAGCAACAATCGGTGTGCTGCTGACGTGCGCGATTACCGGCGTGCTGATTTGGCTGATCTTCGGCTGGCTGCACGCCATTGCCTCTGTCTCGATTTGGGTAGCTTTGCTGATGGCGGCAACTATGTCTTCAACGGACTCGGCAAGCGTATTCTCCATCCTTCGCACCAACGGTCTCAAACTCAAACATAATCTGCGGCCGTTGCTGGAGCTGGAATCCGGTGCCAACGACCCGATGGCGTATATTTTGACCATTACACTCATCGAAATCGTGAAGAACCATCCTACGGAAATAAGCGCATTAGCCATCTTCCAAGATATACTGGTGCAATTGGTTATGGGCGCCGTGATGGGCTTTTTGTTCGGAAAGTTCATCGTATGGCTGCTGAACCGTGCCGATTTGAGCAACGAGAGCCTCTACCCGATAATGGTGCTGACGGCTTGTATTTTTATCTTTGCGGCAACATACTACCTCAAAGGCAATCCGTATCTGGCGGTATATATCGGCGGATTGATTATCGGTAACAGCAAGTTCACCCGCAAACGGCAGACCAAATCGTTCTTTGACGGACTGACGTGGCTGAGCCAGTTGGTGATGTTCCTCATGTTAGGTCTGATGGTGCGACCGCTGGAGTTGTTCAAACTGGAAGTGTGGCTGAGTTCGCTCATTATCAGTATCGTGATGATTCTATTATCACGGCCGATAAGTGTACTGTTTAGCCTGCTGCCGTTCCGTAACTTCAAGCAGTCTGACCGGCTGTTTGTCAGTTGGGTCGGGCTGAAAGGCGCTGTGCCGATTATATTCGCCATTCTGTGTATCGCGAACGGCATTCAGCACGCAGACCTGCTGTTTAACGTGGTGTTCACTTGCACTATTGTGAGCCTCTTAATACAAGGCACAACACTTAGCGCCGTGGCGCGCAAACTGAGACTGGTGCTGCCGGCAGACCTCAAAAAGAACCGCCTGCAGCACTTTGACCTTGATTTGCCGGAAGAAATCGAGTCCTCGGCACGCGAAAAGAAAGTGGACGAGGCTTTGCTTGCCAACGGCAACAAGCTTAAGGAACTGGCTATTCCGCATCACACACTGGTGATTATGGTTCGCCGCGAAGACACGTTCTTTGTACCGAAAGGCGATACGGAACTGCAGTTGGACGATATTCTGCTGGTCATTTCGGACAACAACGCCGAGAAAGTAGTGCAAGACCTTGAGGACGAAGAATCGGAAGTACTGAAACACTGGTGGATGGACTTTACCCGCCACACGGGACGGTTCATCAAAATCCGTTGGCGGAAAATGATAGAAGACCAAAAGAAAAAATCGAACGCCTCTGCCAACCGTTCGGACAAAGAAAAATAAGAAATCTTGAACATCTGATATATGAAAACTGTTGTTTTTATGACCGGAGCCACCGGCACCATGGGCTGGGCAGGACTGGAAGAAATTCTGCGAAATCCCGACAAATACACGCTTCGCGTGCTGGCGCGGCCTTCCAAAAAGAACAAACACAAACTGACACCTTATATTGAGGCATACTCGGAGGATGTGTTCCAAGTCATATGGGGCGATTTGATGTCCTATGACGATGTGCTGCAAGGCGTTACCGGTGCAGATGTCGTACTGCATGTAGGCGGCATGGTTTCTCCGCAGGCGGATTATCGTCCGGAAGCAACCCGCAAAACGAATATCACAGCTGCTACCAATGTTCGGGACGCTGTGTTGGCGCAACCGAGCGACAAGCAGCCCAAAGTGGTCTATATCGGGTCGGTGGCACAAATGGGAGACCGCCGTGAACCGTTGCACTGGGGACGTGCCGGTGACCCTGTTTGCGTGAGCGCCTACGACCACTACGGAATCACAAAGGCTTGGGCGGAACGCCTCATTACCGATTCGGGGATCAAGAAATGGGTGTCGCTACGTCAGTCCGGCATACTCTACCCCGCTATCCTCAAAAACTACGACCCGATTATGTTTCACGTGCCGATTCGCGGCGTCTTGGAATGGGCAACGGTTGAAGACAGCGGCAGACTGATGGAACGCATCTGCCGTCCGAATGTGCCGGAAGACTTCTGGAACAGGTATTACAACATCGGTTCTGGCGAGCAATACCGCATTTCGAATTATGAGTTTGAGTGCCTGCTGTTGGATGCCATAGGCTGCCCGAAACCGGAAAAGATTTTCGAAGCCAAATGGTTCACCACCCGCAACTTCCATGGAATGTGGTACTTGGACAGCGATGTGCTGGAGAACTACCTGCACTTCCGCGCCAATATACCCATCAAGGATTATTTCTACCGCCTTGCCAAATCTGACACTGTGCCTTGGGGCATCAAATTCGCATCAAAGACCAAGATTGCGAAACTCTTCCCGCATCTTGTCAAACTGGCTATGCGTTCCATGGCGATGTCCGAAGAACACGGCACACAACGCTGGATAAAGGACTTGGAATCGCAAGACGAGACCAAAAGAGCAAAGGCGCAAAAACGCGTTGCAGCCTATTACGGTTCATACGAGGCATACAAGGCCATTCCGGACTGGAAGCATACAGACCTGTCGCACAACAGCAGTAAAGCCGTTTTGCTTGACCACGGCTATGACGAGTCCAAACCATTATCGGAACTGACTCTCGCCGATATGCAGAAAGCAGCCGAATTCCGCGGCGGCAAATGCTTGTCAAAAAAAATGGAGAAGGGCGACATGGACACTCAGTTGGAGTGGCAATGTGCGCAAGGACACACCTTCAAGGCTTCGCCACGGCTGATTCTATTGGGCGGACACTGGTGTCCGGACTGCTTCCCGTGGCCGTACAAAGATTCGCCGCGTCCGTGGCAGTGGGATAAGGAAGCCAAGCGCAATCCGTTCTTTGCCCAACTGTGGACACCATTGCACAACGCAGACGAAGACAACGTCTATGGTCCCGAAATCTTCGACGGCTGGGAAACAAAACGTAAATGATTAAATCGTAAATGTTTTTTGATGAGTTAGCATTATCGGATGATGTGTTGGATGCATTGTGGGACATGCATTTCGATGAGTGTACCCCTGTGCAGGAAAAGACAATTCCCGTCATTTTGGACGGGCACGATGTGATTTCCTGCGCCCAGACCGGAACAGGCAAAACAGCCGCATACATTCTTCCATTGCTCACAAATCTGGCTTACGATAACCATGACCCCGATAAATTAAACGCCATCATCATGGCACCTACCCGCGAACTGGCGCAGCAGATTGACCAGCAGATGGAAGGTTTTGGTTACTACGTGCCGTTCTCTTCTGTGGCGGTCTATGGCGGCAACGACGGCGGTGCGTGGGGAAACCAGACTTCCGGCATTACCAAAGGCGCAGACATCGTGATTGCCACTCCCGGACGATTGCTCAGCCTCATCAATATCTACGACCCCGATTTTTCGGGCGTCAAATACTTTATTCTCGACGAAGCCGACCGAATGCTCGACATGGGTTTCTACGATGATATCATGTCCATTTACAAACGCCTGCCTGCTGACTGCCAGAAGATTATGTTCTCCGCAACTATGCCTGCGGATATCCGCAAAATGGCAAAAGCGATTATGAACAATCCCGTTGAGGTGCAGATTGCTGTTTCACGCCCGCCGGAGGCCATTCATCAGATGGCTGTGGATTTGTACGAAGGACAGAAAACCGCGATGGTGCAACACCTGCTGGCAAGCAACACGCTCAATAAGGTCATTGTCTTTGTCGGGAAGAAACAACGTGTGAAAGACCTCACACAAGCTTTGCGGCAGAAAGGCATCAATGCACGGGCCATGCACTCGGATTTGGAGCAGAAGGAGCGCGACGAGGTGATGCTGGATTTCCGCAACGGCAAACTCGCTGTGCTTGTGGCAACGGACATTGTCGCCCGCGGCATAGATGTGGACGATATTCCGTTAGTCATCAACTACGACGTACCGCGTGACGCGGAAGACTATGTGCATCGTATCGGCCGTACAGCCCGCGCGGAGAATCTTGGCGAAGCCGTTACACTCGTCAGCGTGGAAGACCGCCGTTTCTTCCGCAAGATAGAGTCATTCCTCAAGAAACACATTGAGCGCCTGCCCTTGCCTGCCGAACTCGGAGAAGCACCCGCGCCTGAAGAACCGAAACAAGACGAACGGCACAAATCAAACGCCCGCAAGCACAAAAGACCTTTCCGCAAAAAGCGTTAGTCATTCACCTTTAACCTATAACTACACGAGACGTGACCCTTATTTTTCAGAAGGGTCACAGAAGGGTCACAGGAGGGTCACAGTAGGGTCACAGTAGGAAGAAATCTTACTTCGTCACTAACTTTCGAATATCGCTGAGTTTGTTCAAGGCTTCCAACGGCGTGAGGTTGTTGATGTCCAATTGTGCCACCTCATCGCGAATCTGCTCCAGAACCGGGTCATCCAGTTGGAAGAAACTCAGTTGCAGCCCTTCCCTACTCTCACCGATTTGCTTCAACGGCTTGTTTATCTGCGTGTTGGCAGAAGCTTGTTCCAATCCGGCAAGCACTTGATTGGCACGCTCCACGATAGACGCCGGCATTCCTGCCAGTTTCGCCACATGGATACCAAAACTGTGTTCCGAACCACCGCGGACAAGTTTACGCAGGAAGATAACCTTTCCGTTCACTTCACGTACACTCACATTATAGTTGCGAATGCGCGTGAAGGACTTCTCCATTTCGTTCAGCTCGTGATAGTGCGTCGCAAACAAGGTCTTGGCATGCCCTTTCTGCTCATGAATGTACTCCACAATCGCCCAGGCAATCGAAATACCATCGTAGGTACTGGTGCCGCGCCCGAGTTCGTCAAACAACACCAGACTGCGCTCGCTGAGGTTGTTCAATATCGCCGCCGCCTCATTCATTTCCACCATAAACGTCGATTCGCCCAACGAGATATTGTCACTTGCCCCGACACGGGTGAAAATCTTGTCAACCACACCTATTGAAGCACTTTCTGCCGGCACGAACGAACCGATTTGTGCCATCAGTACAATCAGTGCTGTTTGGCGCAAGAGAGCGGATTTACCCGCCATATTCGGACCGGTAAGAATAATTATCTGCTGACCGTTGTTGTCCAACAGCACATCATTGGCGACGTATTGTTCGCCTATCGGCAATTGCTGTTCGATTACGGGGTGACGACCTTGACGGATGTCAATGACCAGACTGTCGTTTATGTCCGGACAAACATACCTGTTCGCTTGCGCAATCGTCGCAAAACTGAGCAGGCAGTCAAGCTGGGCAAGCACATTCGCATTTAACTGCATCGCCGCGACATCCGCCTGCAAAGACAGCAGCAACTCACCATAGATGCGGCTCTCAATAGCCAGAATACGCTCCTCCGCAGTGACAATCTTCTCTTCATATTGCTTGAGTTCCTCGGTGATATAGCGTTCCGCATTCACCAGCGTTTGCTTCCTGATCCATTCTGCCGGAACTTGGTCCTTATAGGTATTGCGCACCTCCAGATAGTAGCCTAACACGCCGTTATAGCCGATTTTGAGACTTTGAATGCCGGTGGCTTCAATCTCGCGCTGCTGAAGTTGCATAAGGTACTGCTTGCTGTTATGCTGTATGCCGCGCAGTTCGTCCAAGTCGGCATCTATACCGGCTGCAATCGTGTCCGGTCTGCCCTGTACTGCCGGCGGGTCTAACGCCAGCTCATGCAGAATACGGTCACGGGAAGTGGCACACAGGTCTATCTGATTACCCAAAACATGCAGAAATTCATTGTCCTTAGCCTCTTCGCACAGTGCCTTAATCGGCTCCATTGCCTGCAACGCATTACCCAACTGGCGCAGTTCACGCGGTCCGATTCGTCCGGTAGCGACTTTGCCGACCTGACGCTCCAAGTCTTGAATATTGGACAGTTGCTCTGCAAGCTGCTCACGAACCTCGGGATAGCGGAAAAGGTGTTCCACCACACTTTGGCGATTACGGATGGAACGCACATTCTTCAGCGGGAACGCCAGCCAACGACGCAACAGACGCCCGCCCATCGGCGTCATCGTACGGTCCAGAATATCAATCAAAGTACGGCTTTCGGCTGTTTGTCCGCCAAGCAGTTCAAGATTGCGGATGGTGAAACGGTCAAGCCATACATAACGGTCTTCCTCAATGCGGCTGAGATGTTGGATATGCCCTGTTTGCAGGTGCTGTGTCATGTCCAGATAGTGCAATATAGCACCTGCGGCAATTACGCCTTGCGGCAGGCTGTCAATACCGAAGCCTTTGAGGTTCGATGTTTGGAACTGCTTGGTCAGACGGTCATTGGCGGCATCCGGCGTCATCATCCAGTCATCCAGTTCAAAGGTAAAATACCTGTTCCCAAAATGCGATTCAAAGACATCCTTCTTGCCACGCAGGTACAGCACTTCCTTCGGTGCAAAGTTCACCAACAGTTTGTCAATATAGTCGGCATCGCCCTGTGCCACAAGGAACTCGCCGGTACTGATGTCCAGAAAACTGATACCAATAGCCGTTTTGCCGAAGTGCACACAGGCAACGAAGTTGTTCTCTTTCTGTTGCAGCGTCGTGTCGGAGTAACTGACACCCGGCGTTACCAATTCGGTCACACCGCGCTTGACCAGTTTTTTCGCTAATTTCGGGTCTTCCAACTGGTCACAGATAGCCACACGCAAACCGGCGCGAACCAGCTTCGGCAGATACGTATCCAACGCATGAAACGGGAAACCCGCCATATCTATCGGCGCGCTTGTAGCCCCGTTGCTCCGGTGCGTAAGCGTGATATTGAGTATTTTTGCCGCACGGACTGCGTCCTCGCAATAGGTCTCGTAAAAGTCACCGCACCGGAATAGCAACATCGCATCAGGATACTGCACTTTGATGTCCCTGAACTGCTTCATCATCGGTGTGTCTTGCGTATTAGCCATACTATTTCAAATCGACTCTAATCTTGAAATTAAACATTCTGCCCGTCAGGTAGTTCGGGCTTGCCCACTGGTTACCGTTGGCATCGCTTGCCCAGAAATAGGAATTGACGTTCTTCCAGTCCACAAGGTTGAACACCTCAAATTGCAGCGACCACTCACTCACATGCTTGGCACTTTCGCGCCGCATGAACTTGGCGGTCTTGGCATTGAACGCATAGGTCGCCCCGATATCCAAACGGCGGTACGGCGAAGTGCGGAACACCTTCATTGCCTGAATATTTCGCGGCGAAGAGAACGGCAAGCCGTCGCTCCAAATAAACTTGATATGGAATATCAATTGTGGCAGTCGCGGAAAATAGTCCTGAAACAGCATCGAGAACGAATACCGCTGTTCCTGCGGCAAGGGCAGCCACCCCCATTCAGGATGGTCTGTCAGTTGCTGTTGCGCTGTCATCGCCGAGAAACTAATCCACGAGTCCGCGCCGGGCACCAATTCTCCGTACAACTTCAAATCCACACCCGCAGCATAACCGGTCGCATCGTTCTTACCCGAATACCGGACACGGACATTATCCACGGTATAACTGACGAGCCGGTCCATATACTTGTAATAGACCTCTGTCGAGAACTTGAACGGTCTGCCCCACGCACGGAAATAATAGTCCAGTCCCGCTACTGCATGTACGGAACGTTGCGCACGCAGTTTATTGTTAAGATGTATGCGCGTCACACCACCCGCGTCCGTAATGGTGTCGCGTAATTCCTTGTAGAAAGGCGCCTGATAGTACAAACCGGTTGCCAGTCTGAACGAAATATCACGCTTCCAGCCCGGAATAAACTCCACACTTGCACGCGGCGACGGCAGCACTTCGTTTGTGAACGACCACCAGTTCAGTCGTCCGCCGACTGTCAGTAAAATACGGCATTTCTCCAAGTTCCAGCGATACGTATTCTGAATGAACGCCTGCAGCCGCGCCGACTGCATCTTACTCTCACCCCGCATGGCATAATACAACTCCATCGTCTCCTCGTTGTTCGGCAGCGAATAGCCTGCCGAGTCGCGCCATTCCCATTCATTAATCCGGTCTGCAATAATCTCCGCTTGTCCGCTGATACCCCATGAAAGCGTATTGTTTCCATGCAACCACTCACCATGATGCGCCAGCGTCACTACCCCTGCCTCAAGGTCGTTGCGGACATGCTCCTGGTAAATACCCGTTCCCAAAGCACGCACGCTCTGCACATCGGTTATGGATTCCTGCTCATTGGAGGCGGAACTGGTCCCGTCATCCATTTGAGCGTCCTCTAACGCATACGCACCGGCTATATCGAAACTCTCACGCTCTGACGTATAGAAACCGCTGAGGTCGAAGCCGATACGCACCTTCCGCCATTCACTTTTTGCCCACTCTCCGTTTGCCGACAGTGCTGCAAAAGCCGTCAGAAAGCGGTCTTTCTCCTGTCCCTCGTACCAGATGGTCAGTTTCTTGGCGTTCACGTAACTGCCGAAGTTCTCTGTCAGCGAATCCGGCTGAAAACGATAGTCATTGAGGCTCACGTTGCCCATAAACGCCATATTCCATTTTCCCCTTTCGCCTTTACCGACACGCCAGTTCATATAAGTCTGGTAATCGACGAAATTAGGCTGATAGTTTCCGCTTGTCTGTAAGGCCCCGAGCATGTATCTGGAGGTCTTGTAACGGATACCGTGCATTTGCGTGAACGTACTGTCGCCGTGCCCGATATACGCACTTGCCCCCAACAAACTGGCACTCAAACTTCCCTCAAAGCGTGTCGGACGCTTGTAGGTGATATCCAGCACGCTGGACATCTTGTCCCCGTATTGTGCGCTGAAACCGCCTGCCGAGAACTGTACGTTTTCCACCATTTCGGGATTGACGAAACTCAACCCTTCCTGCTGCCCGCTACGGATCAGCAACGGTCTGTGTATTTCTATACCGTTGACGTAAACCTCGTTCTCATCGAAACTGCCGCCTCGCACGTTGTACTGGCTGCTCAGTTCGTTATTCTGGTTAACACCTGCAAAAGTGATAAGAATACTTTCTATCGAACCGCCTGTTGCATCCGGTACAAGTCGTGTTGTACCGGCGTCAATCTGGTCCATCGTGCCGGTTGTATGTTTGATACCGCGCACTTCGACTTCCTCTATCCACTGCTCATCCGTAGGCAGGCTGACATTGATGTTCACCACGTCCTGATGACCGATAATCCGCTGCTTGGTAGTTACATAGCCGACCATTGAGAATATGATGTCTAACGAGTCCGCCTCATCAATGGTCAATGAATAGTAGCCGTTTTTGTTGGTGGAAGTACCGTCAATGATGCCCTTTTCGCTCTGGGCTGTAACATTCGCCAATTCAAGGCCTCTGTTGTCAGTACCTGTAACATAGCCATATACCCGCATAGAGCGGGCATACAAACTTGTTGCCGCCACAAAGAGGAAGGCAACAAGTAGCATCCAACTTCTAACAGCGAAGCGGTCTAACATCTAACAGCGAAGCGGTCTATTTTTTGAAAAAGCGGTTAAACAGGCCTTCAAACCCTTTGCCGTGCCGTGCTTCATCGCGAGCCATTTCATGAACAGCATCGTGAATCGGGTCGAGGTCCAGTTCTTTTGCGCGTTTGGCGATGCGCAGTTTGTCCTCGCAAGCACCTGCCTCAGCCATCATACGCTTCTCAAGGTTGGTCTTTGTATCCCAAACCAGTTCGCCTAACAATTCGGCAAACAAGGAAGCGTGGTCTGCCTCTTCGTAAGCATATTTGCGGAACGCTGCAGCAATCTCGGGATAGCCTTCACGGTCCGCCTGACGGGCCATAGCCAGATATTGACCAACCTCTGTGCATTCACCCAGGAAGTGTGCACGAAGCCCATCATGAATAATCGGGTCTTGTACGTCTTTTGCTACGCCACGGATATGTTCGCAAGCGAATTCAAGACCTTCGCCTTTCGGCTCTTTCCATGTTACCAACTGTTTGCACTGGGGGCAACGCTCAGGAGCTTGTTCTCCTTCGAATACGAATCCGCAAATCGGACAAATAAATTTTTTCTTCATAACTGTTTTTTTTTATGGTATAATTTCCGGCGCAAAGGTACAAAAAAAAATGCACTCCCACAAATAAATGTGCATTTTTTTAAGAAAATTTTCTCTTTCTGCCAAAATATGGGTCTGTAGGCTCCGCCAATCTCATCCCATGACAACATCCAAGAGCATCATCAGCACGAAGCCGATGCAAAGCCGAGTAACGCTTTCTGCAGGCGCTCGACCAAGTCACGTTTCATAAAGAACACGAACGAAGCCCCGAGCATTGTACCCAGCAGAGGGATGAGCAGACCTTTTAAAAGAGTCAGTGTCATTTCGAGAGACACTCAAACATTTTACCTCACATCTTTCCCCGTCATGTCATACAGTTTGCCGTTGCAGAAGAGGTGGGCCAGGAATGGTAGAATACGAAAAAGTGAAATGGCGGATGTATCGCGCATCCGCCATTTCGATAATAACTCAAGATAATCAAATTATTTGTGTGTTACTTTTTGGGCTGATGTTTCTTTTCCAATGGTGTTATTAGGATTAAATACCCAACGTAACTTAATATAGTATGATTCTCCTCTCAAATCCATACTAGAGGGATATTCAAATTCGTAGGTTAATTTTGCAACAGTGTCATCGTATTTCCACTCATGCAACACACTGAATTGACCGCTAGACGAAGTCGATTTTAAGAGTTGTAAACTATAGGAAGGTTTCCAATCATCAGGAACATTCAAATCTTTGACTGTAATATCTAAAGCATGCGTTGAGGCATAAATACTACCAGAAATTGACGGTGCAGCAATACTAACAGCATTCGAAAATGCAGTTCCATAGGCTGTTCCTTCATCGTTTGCAGCAACTATCGCATAAGTGTTTTTTCCAGGGAACGGTTGGCTGTCGTTATATGAAGTAGAGGTCGTACCTTCTTTTAGCGTTTCGTACGAGTTTGTGATAAGATTCATACGTTTCACATCATACTTTTTAGGTGTACCACAGCCGGTTCCAACCTCAGGTTGCCAGCTCACATTTACAGAAGACGTACCAGAGCATGTTACTTTTGGCGGACATGGGCTATAGTTTGTTGAACCGCCTCCGCCACCGGAGCCACCGCCGTTGTCTCCACCTGAGCCGCCTCCGTTATCGTCACCTCCGGAGCCACCACCTGAAGACAGGGATTCTACAGAAACCTCATAACAACTGCTTAACGGAGTTTCTCCAGATGTATTTACAGAAGAAACGGTATATGTGTATTTTGTATTAGGTGATATTGAATAGTCTTTATATGTAAAGCCTTTAACTCCTTTCTTAATACAATTATAGTCCTTGGAACCATAAATTTTGCGATATACATTATAACTGTCAGCATCCTTGCTTTCAACCCAAGAAATGTTGATATACCCTTCATAGGCTCGAGCCTCCAATCCTGTCGGCGCACTAGGCAGTATGACACTTCCACCGCCACCGGGATTATCACCTCCACCATTATTTTGAGGTGTAGTATACACAATTTTAGTGGAAGGCTCATACTCAAATTTTATAAGCGTTCCTAAACTATAATTCGAATTTTCTAACGGATAATATACGGCACTCGCATCTTCTGGCTTAGTGTTAATATTAATACCTTTAGCCCCCCATGCTCCGACATAAGCATATCGGTTTCCACTTTTCTCCATTGGTTTCCAACTCCAATCTGCATCAGCTCCGGTTCCCCACGGGTGTTTGATGTAGTAGTCTGCAGTAGCATTTCCGCCACCACCGCCAGAAATTTTTGTCACAGAAAGCGAAGACGAAGATGCTTGATAGGTAAAGCGAACATTATCGCCTAATGATACTCCGCTAGCTCCATTAATCGAACTTGATGGAAACCATTTTGCGTTATTATCATCGGCAACGGTGTTAATATTTGCACCTACACCGCCCCATTGACCTTCATACACATATGTCCCTGCACTTTGAGTCATCATGGGCTTCCAGCTCCAATCTGCGTCGGCACCAGTTCCCCATGGGTGTTTGATATAATAGTCAGCTACTTCATCTCCACCATTACCGCCACCATTATCATCACCACCATTATCATCACCACCACCTGAAGGCTTTTCGAAGAAGACACGGATAGAGGCTGCCTTAGAAAAATGTGTTCCGTCAAAGGCTAATACCTCATAAAGGTTTTCGCCCTCATTCGGATTTTCATCTACATAGCGATTGGTTCGCGAAGAAGCCAGATAATCGCCATTACGGGAGATGTCATATGAGACAGCATTCTCTACGGCATTCCATGTGAGTTCAATGTGAGATCCCATTTGCGAGCCTTCCAGCCCGGAAGGTTGCTCAATCTCTTCTTTGTTTTGGCATGCAGCGAATATTATTCCCAAGCATGCAAGTCCTAAAAATAATTTTGATTTCATAGTAACATATTATTAGTGTTGCGATAAATTATCGCTAATGTTAGTTAAAATACTTATAATAAGTTAATTACAGCGTTCTTTGATTTATTGATTTTAGTAGTACCATTTCTTTTCATCAACTATATAAACTAACGTACGACTATCTGTTCCGTAATCATTTGAGGCTTTAATAGCGATTTTAACAGAACCGTACTCATCCTTATAACCAACATAATACCCACTTATCTTATGTGAGCCAGATGTGGCACTGCTTCCTGTATATGTTCCATCAACTCTCCAGCCCCAACCATCATAAGTTTCGTTACCGATAGGGTCATGAATATATACTTCTATTTTATTTGCTGGATCCCAGCCCCATCCGCTACCAGATTTCGTTTTCCATTTTACTGTGATATAATTACCACTAACACTACCACTTACTTCGGTGATAACCGGACCATAATGTTGTTCATTTCCACCTCCGCCACCTCCTCCAGAATTGATTTTGGCAGAAGCGTATGAGCTTTTTCCGCTTTCCCCTGCACTATTTTCTGCTGTGACTTTGTAATAATAGGTAGTCCCAGCATTGACGTTATAGTCTGTATAGGTAGTAGAATAAACTGTAGAAACGGAAGAATATGTACCACTTGCAGAAGTAGAACGATAGACGTTGTAATAATCTGCTCCGCTAACAGAATTCCATGTAACAGTTATATATGACGAGCTGGCAGTTGCTTCCACTCCGGATGGCGTATTTGGTTTAGAAGCGCCACCACCGCCAGGATTATCGCCACCGCCTCCGGGGTTATTGCCACCGCCACCACCAGAGTTGCCATTAAATGTAATATAATCTTTGGCAGCATCACCTGCGTTATAATCATAATCATATGCCGCGACTGCATAATAGTAAGTTTGGCCAGAAATAACGTCGTAATCGGAATAATTGGTTGATGTAGTTTGATCTAAATACGAGTACTCTGTATCTTCCGGCAAGGCTCTATAAATAGCATAGCCATATGCTCCACTTACTTTATTCCATGACAGTTTCACATACGAAGATGTCTGTGAAAGCGTAAAACCTGTTGGTGCATTAAGATTCGTGGAGCCACCTCCACCATCTCCGCCGCCAGAGCCACTTTTCTCAAAGTTACAAGATACATATACAGAGTTAGACCAACCATATGCACTCCCACATGCTCGTAACTCATAATTATTCATCCCTTCTATAGGGTTTTCATCAATAAAGGAAGTTGAACTAGTATGTTCAGACATACCTGTACTGTTATTTTCTATGTGATATTCATCAGCTTCATATACAGGATTCCACGATAATTCAATCGCGTTTCCAACTTGCTTTGCTTTAAATCCCGTTGGCGCAGTAGTACGTTTCTCTTCACAACTTATTAGACATAATGCAACTAATGTAATGAATACCAATAAAGTCTTTTTCATATTAGTAACAATTTTTTTGTTTCTCTACTCACTTAACGGCTTTTCGAATACTCCGTTAGCACCGTTAGAATTGAGAATTTGGCACATAAAAAGAGCGTGGTGCTGAGTCGCTTTCAATCTGGGTCTGAAGGATTTGCTGGACTACCTTGATATACCAAATCTATGTGAACAAAGCCCACGCTTCAACGTGAGCATTTCGGCTTGTTCCTTGGTATATCATAAGTCTATAATAAGTGTCCAGCTTTTACAGACCCAAGTATTTGAGCTAAAACGCTATTCTTTATGTATACTGCCTTTTAATCGTTTTTTATCATAGGCGGAATGTTGTTATAGTTCTATATTTTAATCAGTCATGCTTGGTTGATACATTGCTCCGAGTTTAACGTCTCGGGGAGAGGACGGTTATTTATTTGGCCATTAATTGACGCTGCACGCTGCCAATTGTGGCGCATTGAATAATAGGCATGTCTCCTGCCGAATGTTGACGCGGCAAGAAACGACCTTTGGTAACGGCAGAGAGCATTTTCTCCACAAACGGTTCGAGATTGATTAAATCCACATGCATCTCACCATGCGTGAGGTTGTAGAGTTCATCTGCAGCAGAACGGGAAATCTGCTCCACACCGCTCATATCCAACAAATATTCGTTGGTTGGCACCAAAGAAGCGGCTAAACGCTCCATCATCTGACGCGTATGTAACTCTGCGCCGTACTGCTCTTGTATATTGATAATCTGCTTCATACTAACTCATATAATTATAAAGGTTAAAACCATCAGGCACTTGTGCCGGAATACGAACCATAATCATTGTGCCTTTGAAATCAATCTCAGGTGGTAGTGCAAGAATCGCTCGTTTATTCGGCACTTGCAACATCAGCGCGTTACCGGAAAGAACGGCAAACTCCCCATGCAAACCATCCACTACCATTTTCATGTTCGACGAGATACCGTAACCTCGATTTTCCGTGTCCGGCAAGTTCTTTACTGAATAGCCGTTTTGCGCGAGATTAAGTGCCTCTGCATCGCTGTCACCTAACTTGTCAAGGTGTTTCTGCGCTGCTACATAACTACCGTAAATCGTAATGCCGAAATCAGCAATAAGGATTTCTATTGTCTTGGCAGCCTTGTTGTACATGAGATATGCGTAGCCCTTGTCTGTCTGTGCGTGTTGCTGAATATTGCAAATCAACTCGTCCAACAAGTATGTCAGCGGCATGTTAAGCAATTGGAGCGCGTCCGGGCAAGAGGGCATGAGGCGCTCTTTCAGTTGGGCTATTACCTTTGCCGTTGACTCATCATCTAAGGCAAATGGGACAATTAATGGAGTAGTTTGTCCATGAAAAATAGACGTCATAGCATGCAGAAATGAATCCCCCGTCCCTGTTTGATTGCTCTTGGTAACGCAATCAAAGAACGCCGACAAGGTGATTTCCAAAGAGAATATGTCTGTGCTATTGGTCATGTCTTTGCAACTTTTGGCTGCAAAGGTACAACTATTTTTTGACATATACAAATAAATTTGTAAAAATCGTGCAGGAAAGTGTATTTTCTCCCGAAATGCTATTTTGAGAACTTAAGTTGCGCAGAAAGGGGGCCATTCTTGTTGCGTTCTTGCAATCTAACGTCAATCTATCGTAAATCTAACGTAAATCTAACGTGAATGTTTCGTCGCAGGCAAGGAAAAAATAAGGATATTTGGCGGTCGCTCCTACCCTGTACGTCGCTACTCTATAGTCTGTCGGCTGTGCCATACGAGGCACTTCTTCACGTAAATCTAACGTAAATCTATCTTGTATATATCGTATTTGATAGCGGATTTTTGGCTGCGATGGTACAACGTTTTTCTCTTATATACAAAAAAATCTGCATTTTCGTGCAGATTTATATAGAAACGCCATATAACAAGCGGTAAAACGCCACAACGGCAGCAGCTGCACCCGCATTAAGACCGAGCGGGCAGGACGACGCGGCCTGCATCGGTCATAAGACCCCGTTGCTCAAGGTCGTTACAACGCTGTAGGTTCAATTCGGTCCAATGGCTATTCCTGCGTCGGGGAGAGAAGCGTTGCGCACACCGTCCGTCCGGCAAGCGTTTGACGGTGCTATCAATCCATCCGAAACAAAGGGCTTCTTTGACCGCGTCCAGATAAGCTATACAATCCTTACGCGGAACCTTTGTCCGATAAATGATTACCCAACAATCCTTTGCCGTTGCATGGTTGTCCATAAACCACTGCCGCAACTGTGCACGATCGGCATACTCCAAAAGAGAAGTTATTTCCATTGTTTCAATATCCCGTGGATGGTTTCCATAAATTTGCGTGCAAAGATAGTAAAAGATTTCGGAAGCGGCAAATATAAACGTCATAAAAACCTTTCTTTGCAAGCAAAAGGATTTTTTCTGCCGATTTATTTGGTACTTCAAAAATTTTTTGCTACTTTTGCAGGCGGAAAACGATAAATTATGATGATATAATGAAAAGAACGTATTCTATGAAAAGAACGTATTCTCTTATTGCCCTGATAGTGTTCGGCACAATTTCACTCTCCGCTCAAAACGATGACCACATTTCGGACGGTCTGGCTTCAGTTGCCACTATTGCCGGAGAAACAGCAACCGCAGGTTCGCCTCAAGACAGCGTAGCCTTGACACCCGCGGACATTCCCGTATGGAAGCAGAAACTGTATTACGGCTACAACTTCGATATTTATTTCCACCACGACTCCCGTCCGAACCGCAAGGAGAACGGATGGTCTATTGCCGTGGAGCCGGAAATAGGCTGGCGGCTGAAAGAGAGACTCTATCTCGGACTCCGCTTTGGCGGCAGTTATCAGGATTCGTACACCACATACACGCACGAGGAGGATAACAAAACAATATCCGAAGAGTTGCGTGTCCAGCAAGGCAGTTGGAACGTAACACCCTATGTGCGTTACCGGCTCAAATCCCTATTCAGAGGCAAAGTGGGCATATGGATGGAGGCGCATTTATACGCGGGTATGGAGTTTCCGCGTGTAACTGACGGAATAGTGTCCGGCACGGACTACGACGGTCTGCGTCACGGCATCATCTATGGTGCACAGTTATCGCCGGTTATCACATATCAGTTCAGCCGCAAGAGAGGTTTCCAAATCTTTTTCTCCATTCTTTCGTTAGGTTACAGCGGTACCACATTCTGCTATCAGGATGCGGTAACGGGTGAGCGTCACAACGAGTACACGAACGATGTGATTATTTTCTCGGGCAAACTGCGCAACCTGATTGCAAACCAGTTCACTCCCGGACTGTACGGTCTGAAATTCGGAATTCAAAAGAGCTTTTAGTGGCCTATAGAACGCTGTTATGGAAGATACCGCTTGCTGTGACAGGGATAGTTGTGGGAGCGGTGATGTTGCTGCTGGTGGCAGTGACATGCGTCGTTTCTATTCCTCCTCTGCGAAATGCCGCAGCAGAAAAAGGAATTGCCATAGCAAGCGAACAGACAGGCTTGGATATTGATTTGGGGCGGTTCAACATTCACCTTTCACCGTTAAGGGCTTACCGCGCATGGAGAGGCAAGACGGATTTGCCGTTAGCACTGAATATAGACAGTCTCTATATCGGTCATCGCGGGCAAGACACGCTGGTCTATGTGCATTGTTTGCGTCTGAATGCCAAACTGCTGACAGCCCAACGGTCCGACAGCGATAGCGGTATCATGTCCTGCCCTATTGTAGTGGAGCGTTTGCAACTGGAGCAGACAACCTTTCACTCAGACAGTATGATAGCGGCAGTGGGGATTGACGTTGTCGTCGGCCATCTGGCGCTTACCAGTCCTGAACTGAACATCGCCCGAGGTCAATTCCCGCTCCACGGGTTGCAGCTGTCAGATGCCTTCATCGGCATAGACTTGCGGGAAACTCCTCCTGACACTACGGCGCTGGACACGACTCCGCTGCTGATGGCGTTTGACGTGCCGGACGGCGTATTGCGCAATATTCATTTTGCACTCACGCCGATAGGCTTGGATATATCCACACGCTCGCTGCAGACGCCCGCCGCATAGATATAGGCGGTGCAAAGTTTGCAATAGGTGATTTTTCGCTGCCGATAGATACATTCTACGGCAACGCGTGTGTCGATTTGGACCGCAATCTGATTACCAGCCGCGGTCTGCACGTCCGCTCGGACGAGATGGGTGCGCAGGCGGATTTGTCCGCGACGGAAATGGACCTTGAGACGATGTGCGTAGATGTGGCTGCAGATGCGGATTACCGTGGCAGTAAGGCGCAGTTGCGAGGTTTTTACGACATAGACGACGAAGCCTATGCCGTGCATATGGATATAGAGAAAGTCAATCTTTCAGCGTTTACGCAGGACAGCACGCGCTTGGTGATTGCGGGTGAGATAGATGCAGAAGGCAAGGGATTGGACCCCAACTCACGAACGATGCGGAGCTCGGTAAAGGTGCACCTGACGGACGGTATATACGACAACATCCATGTATCCGGTCTGCAGTTGAATGCCGAATTGGCGGACAAAACCGTGAAAGGCACCTTGCATCTGCCCTTTGCGATGAGAAGTGACAATCTGCGGGTAGCAGCACAAACGGAGCACCAGTTCCGCGTAGCGGATTTCATGAAGCCGGAGCAGATGCACATCAACTATCGGGCACAGCTGCACGAAGTGAAGGCACACGCGGCAGGCGAAAATTTCTATGCACAGAGGATGGAACTACACTTTACAACAGACAGCACCACCGCGCTGCATATGGCGACAAACGGCCTGACCGCAGACGTGACAAGTCCGATGCACGTGTTACAGCTGACAGAGCGGATACAGCCACTCCTGAACGCGGCAAGCGACTCCTCCGTCATTGAATCCATTACATCCCTTGCCGACCTGACACAACTGGATACGCTGCGTCGCCTTATTCCCGACCTTCAGGCAGACATAGCACTCACGCACGGCAGTCCGGCACAAGAGATGATTGAAAAAATGGGATTGGATATCAACAAGATTGGCTTGAAACTGTCGTCCGATGCCCGGCAAACAGACTTGGCACTGAGTGCCTCCATTCCAGAGATAGAACACCCCGAAGACAGCACAGCCCTTCGTCTGCCTGCCGCCAAGGCAGCCTTGCGTGTCGCGATGGCGGATGGGAGTACGCAGGTTTCGCTGACAGCCGACAGCAAACTGACCGATGGCGCGATGATGCTGCACGGTCTCCGAGCTGCTGTAGCACTGCGTTTCGATGTGGAGCGGACAGGTAACGAACTGAACGGAGCAGGAGGTCTGACGATGAAAAACCTGTCTTTTGGAGAAAAGGATTTGGGTAGTTGCACTATCAATCTTGCTCTTTCTCCATCGGAGGTATATCCAAACACCCTTCGGGCGGATGTACAATTGGATGACATACCGTTGGAAATTGCGGACAGCATCATTCAAATGGCGGACTTGGACATGAACGGAGTCATCCGGGCGCAAGCCTCGATAGACGGACTGCCGGAACAGTTCGACCTCTCCGCCGAAGTGCTTCCGCTTAACGTGTCTGCGCTGTACAAGCCCTATAACGTAAAACTCAGTTTGGGCGAGACACCGGTTGTTATGAACCATAACAAAGTGGATTTCAACGGCCTGCCCATTTACGGCGCAGACAGTACCTATCTGTCCTTAACCGGAGGATTGGACCTCAACAGTATGCGGTTGGATATCACGTTGGCTGCGGACAGTTTTGCTCCCGCCAAACTGGACAAGGAAGGTGCCATACCCGTTTATGGCGAACTGGCTACCGACATTCATGGACGCGTAACAGGCCCGTTGGACAGTATTGTTGCAGACGTGACTGTCACTATTCTGCCGGTTACGGACATCACCTACCCCATCGACAAGAAGAATCTGGCGCAAGTCAAACCGCACGGAAAAGTGAATGTGCGCTATGAATTGGCGGATGATACGTTGCTCTTGGGCGG
Organism: Paludibacteraceae bacterium; assembly: GCA_905233415.1. Lineage (GTDB taxonomy): Bacteria > Bacteroidota > Bacteroidia > Bacteroidales > Paludibacteraceae > Colicola. The sequence continues at coordinate 5,915 of CAJOEX010000025.1, read as the reverse complement.
GCAAGTAAACGTGGATGACGGCTTTATCCGCTATTCGCCGAAAGCCTATCCTATTATGCCTTTCCATGTGGACTCAGGCAGTCACGTGGCGTTCAACGGTCCTGTCGGGCAAACACAGTTGAAAATCTCGGCCTCGCAGAAAGTGAAAGCCGATGTGCAGTCTGAAGGAGAAGAAACGCGCCGCGTGGATTTCACAACAGGTGTGCGCGTGAACGGCGTGGTGGATTCCATCGGGCTGCATTCCATCGGTTTCTTTCTGGAAGCACCCGATGACGAGACGATTACCCGCGAACTCGCCTCATTGGACGAAGACACGCGCGAAGGTCTTGCTGCCACGCTGCTCGCCACAGGAATGTATGTAGGCGAAAGCAATGTGGCGGCGCAACGGGAAGGCTATGCCCTTTCTTCCATCATCAACAGCCGCATCAATGCTGCGATGGCGAATTCAAAAATGGGTAAAATCGTGGATATTGATCTCAGCAGCGCACAAACAGAACATGCCGGCGGCAAGACCAACGATATGAACATATCCATCAGCAAGTCCTTCTTCAAAGACAGACTGCGCGTCTCTGTAGGGTCAACGCTAACGGATGATCCGGATGTCAATCAGGCGAGCGGCCTGCTCAATAACCTGTCTGCCGAATACAAACTGACCAAAGACGGAAATGTGTCGCTGCGGGCATTTGCACAACGGGACTACAACAATATTCTCGAAGGTGACCTGTATAAGTCCGGTTTAGGCATACGTGCCAAAAACGAATGGCGTCGCGAGGAGCTGTTCCGCGGAGATACCATCACGCGCACGTACGGTCTCACGGCAGATGCGGATGTGGCATGGCGTTCAAACAACAGTCTCGGACCAAACCTCACGCTGACATCACCCATTCGCAATTTATTCGGCAAAGGCGAGACGTTCACCATCAAGGGAAACGGTGCCTATTACTGGGCGCTGCGTAACCGTCATCCGGGTGACCCCAAGAAAACCGACACGTACAAATTCGGTGTCAATACGTCTTTAGTGTTCCCGTATCTGCATTGGACAGGCGACAATAATCCTGACGGAGACACGCGTTATATGCTTGGCTACCAGTACGAGAATATAGCCGGCGGTTACGGCGTGCACAAGCTATCCGGTTCGTTCACGTATTTCATCCGAGGTGCTCGCTATGTCACCCATGCTTTCACCCCCTTCTCGCTCTCCGTGGTACTGATGAAAGCCGAATCAGATAGTTTGTTGGACAAGGCGGCGGATTACCCGCAACTCATCAAACTGATTGCCGGAAATGAGTTTGTGCCTTCCTTGGGCTACGACTTCATTTATAACAACTATCGCTCGACTCGTGCCGTCAACACATTTTTGGATCTCGGTGTCAAGGAAGCCGGTAACCTCATCAACGCCATCTATTGTATTTTCGGGCACAATTGGAACGAACATGACAAACCGCTCGGTTCAATAACCTTCAACCAGTTTGTCAAACTGACTGCGGAACTGCGGAACAAGTTCAATATCACCGACTGCATATGCATAGCCACACGCCTGTATGCTGGAGCGAATATACCGCTCGGTAACTCCGAGTACGCACCTTTGTCCGAGGCTTTCTATGCCGGTGGACCGAATGGTATGCGCGCTGCATCGCCCTATGCCTATGGAGCCGGTAACTTCTTTTCCGAAAAATACAACCAGAACTTCTTCCACGCCGGAGATGTCAAACTGGAAGCGAATTTCGAATTCCGTTTCCCTATCGTTTGGAAACTGTTTGGAGCGGCCTTTGTGGATGCTGGCAATGTTTGGAACTGGTATAGCGGAGCAAACTTGTTCAAGGCTGCAGGAATCACGGACTATGTGGAGCGGCTGCAACTGCGTGAAGAATTACACGACGGCATTACGGACAATCCTGATTTCCTGCGCCAGATTGCACTTGGCACGGGAGCCGGTTTGCGGCTTGATATTGACGGATTGGTTATTCGTCTGGACTTGGGCGTAGGAATACATGCGCCGTATCTGACCTATAAGTATGACAAAGAGGGCAAACCCGACAAGACGCGGCCCATTGAAACCTATTTTAATATCCCGTCCGCGTTGGATGCCCTTCGTCTCAATTTCGGAATCGGATATCCGTTCTAAATCGTAAATTACCCAAAATCGTAAATAAATCGTAAATCGTAAATCGTCAAATCGTAAATAACAAAAATTATGGTACAAGATCTTTACATTCTAATGATTACGGCAGGCGTGGTAAGTCTGCTCTTCAAGTTAATGAAACAGCCGGTGGTGCTGGGTTATATCGTTGCCGGAGTGCTGGTCGGTCCTTATCTCTTTGGCAAGACCCTTGTCAGTGCCGAGAACGTGGAAGCGTGGGGCAACATCGGCGTGCTTTTCGTGCTGTTCTGCATCGGTTTGGAGTTCCGCATCAAGAATCTCCTCAGTAGCGGCAAGGTCGCAGCAATCGGCGCGCTGACCATCATCGGCGGTATGATGCTGCTGGGCTTCGGCGTCGGACGATGGGCGGAGTTGGACACGATGAACTCCCTCTTCCTCGCCGGTATGCTCTGTATGTCCAGCACAACCATCGTCATGAAGGCTATTGACGAAGCCGGTTGGAGCAAAGAGCGATTTGTCAAAGGCGCAACGAGCATCCTTATCATCGAGGATGTCGTGGCGGTAGTGCTGATGGTGTTGCTGTCAAGTATCGCTATCAAGCATCAGTTCGAAGGAACGGAACTCCTCCGCAAAATCGGCATCCTTGCGCTCACCCTCGTTGTATGGTTTGTCTGCGGCATCCTGATTATCCCTACACTTATCCGAAAGGTAAAACCCTATCTGAATGACGAGACACTCATCATCCTCTCTTTGGGTCTGTGCTTGGGCATGGTGCTCACGGCGGAAGAAGCGGGATTCAGCGGTGCGCTCGGTGCATTTGTCATGGGGTCAATTCTTGCTGAAACGGTCGAGTCGCATCGTATCGAGCAACTCATGACACCGCTCAAGAATGTCTTTGCCGCGATTTTCTTTGTCTCTGTCGGCATGATGATTAATCCCGCCAATCTGGTGGAGTACTGGTCAAGTATTCTCACCGTTTGCGTGGTCATTGTCTTCGGCATGATTATCTTCGGCACACTCGGTTGCTGGTGGGGCGGAGAGACGATGAAAGACGCGATGCAGACAGGTTTTTCCTTTGTGCAGATTGGTGAGTTCTCATTCATCATTGCGGCGCTGGGAAACAGCCTCAATGTTACCCATCCGGCGCTCTATCCGATTATCGTGGCGTCAAGCGTGGTGACAACTTTCCTCACCCCTTATATCATGAAGGCATCTGTTCCGTGTTATAACTTCCTGTACAAGCACGCACCGGCACGACTGCGCACAAAGATGGACAAGCGCGAACAGCTGCTTCAAACAACATCGGACAATTCCAACCAGTCTCAAACATCCACTCTCGCTGACAAGGCGCGTCATGCTGTCCGTCATACCATCGTGACCAAACGTCTCGTCAATCTGTTTATCAAAAACATGAGCGAAAACGACAACGTAAAATAACCATATTATGCAAGGCAATTTTACCTATTACAACCCGACCAAACTCTATTTTGGTGAAGAGTCCCTGAACTTCCTCAAGGACGAGTTAGCAAACTTCGGCGAACGCGTGCTGCTCAACTATGGCAGCGGTAGCGTCAAGCGCAACGGCATCTACGACCAAGTCGTGGCTATACTCCGCGAAGGCGGTAAGACTATCGTCGAGAACCCCGGCGTGATGAGTAATCCGACGCTGGAGAAACTGAATGAAGGTATCCGCATTGCCCGTGAGAACAAAGTGGACTGGATTCTGTCGTTAGGAGGCGGCAGCGTGTGCGACTACTCGAAAGGTGTGGCGGCGTCCGTGTGCTTTGAGGGCGATCCATGGCAGTCGTTCTGGGTGGAAGGCAACCAACCGCCGAAGGACCAGCGTATATTGCCTATCGGCTGTATCCTCACGATGGCAGGTACAGGTAGCGAGATGAACGGCGGCTCGGTCATCACAGATGCGGCGCACAGCAACAAACTCGGACATGTGTTCGACAGCCGTCTGATGCCGAAATTCGCTATCCTCAACCCGCGATTCACAATGACCGTGCCTCTTGAGCAGATGAAAGCCGGCATCTACGACATCATGAACCATATCTTCGAGCAGTATTTCTCGGATTTCGACGACAACACCAGCGATTACCTGTCCGAAGGACTCATGCGCAGCCTGATTGTAGCCGCGCGTGCAGCAGTCAAAAACCCGCAGGACTACGAGGCACGTTCCAATATCATGTGGACGGCAACCTGGGCGCTCAATACCCTCATCAAATGCGGCAAGTCCGAAGATTGGATGGTACACATGATTGGTCATTCTTTAGGCGCTTGGACACACGCGCCACACGGCTACACGCTGGCTTCCGTGTCGATGGCGTACTACCGCCGTGCGATGGAGAAAGGGCTGCCTAAGTTCGTCCGCTTTGCCGAAAACGTTTGGAACATTCGTCCGGAAGGCAAGTCCGACCGTGAGATAGCCGAAGCAGGTCTCAGCGCGCTTAAAAACTGGATGCTTGAAATCGGTCTGCCACTCACTATCACGGAAATCGGTGCCACGCCGGACATGATTGACAACATTGTTTCCACTACCGTCATCTACCCTGCCGGCTACCTCAACCTCACGGCAGCGGACATCAAAGCGATATTAAAAGAGAGTTTGTAATATGATTCTTTATTTCTCCGGAACAGGTAACAGCCTTGCCGTGGCGCGGCAATTGGCGGAGCAACTGAACGAACGACTGATGCCGCTTGTAGAAACGGCGGGCGTGGATCTGACGAACGAAAAGCGTATCGGTCTGGTCTTCCCGACCTATGATTTCAATCTGCCGCCTGCTTTGCCCGAAATGGTTGCGCGATTGAACATCAGTCCCAAATCCTACGTTTTTACCGTCGTCACGTGCGGCAGCATGGCAGGCAACTGCATCTGGGTGTTGCGCCGCATACTACGCGCCAAAGGCATAGAACTGGCATACAGCCATAAGGTGAGTGTTCCCGATAACAGTGCCCTTGCCTTCGGACATAATCCTAACAAACAGCTGGGTAAGTTCGAACGTGTGCCGGCGCGCATGGAGCAGATTATCCGTGGACTGCAGGCAGAAAGCCACATCTTGCACTATAGTTGGTTCAGCGTCCTCTCATGGCTCCTCGGCCGCCCGGCAGTGGAGAGAGGCATGATTCGCGCCTTGGGTCCGAAATTGAACGCCGGCAAGTGTACCGGTTGTAACATCTGTGTCCGCGTCTGCCCGATGGAGAACATACAACTGCTTTCTACTTTGAGCGATAGCGGTCTTGTCGCCCGTACTGGTGACAACTGCACCGTGTGCCTCGCTTGTGTACACGCCTGTCCGCAGCAGGCAATGAGTACGAACGGGAAAACGACGCTTAAAGACCGTCAGTACCGCCATCCCGACATTAATATGAAAGACCTCTTCCGGCGGTAAATACCGTCCATCATGACAAGTTCGCGCTCTCCACGCATGCACGGTCCGAACCCGATAGCGTGGCACACGACATCGCGACCAAGCATAATATCCGTTTATTGGACGCTCCGATAGGAATAATGGTGAAATACTAAAGCATAAGATACAACAAAATGCCACCCTATTGGATGGCATTTTTCATATCGTTCTCTCTACCTCTTCATTGTATGCGTTTCTGTCCGTTTTGGATGACGATGCCGCGATAATCGTCCGACACACGTTGCCCTTGAAGATTGAATTTTGCTCCCGATAGTTGGTCGGTGGGTGTATTCTGCACGCCGGTGGTGGTAGCCAATGCAAACGTGACGGACACATTGCCGCTTCCTAACACGTCTGCCAGATCGGTCGGATTGGTGACCCGACCAATACGCGAATAACTA
>CAJOEX010000024.1 GCA_905233415.1 Paludibacteraceae bacterium | reverse complement strand
TTTAATGCGGTGTTCGCTTCGCTCACGGTCTGTGTTTGATTGAAGGAAGGCATGGGAGTGTTCCTTTTCCTGACAATGGATTCACAAACCGTGTATGCCTATTTCATAGCCATCCCCTTTGCTGAAAGAGCCATGCGGGCCTTTTGACGATGATTATTCTTCTGCATCCTTTCTATTACCCACTTTTCCGTAGCCAAAGTGGTAATGCAACTCTTGATGCAGGAATAATCCGAATTCTCACAAATGAATGGAGGGTATCGTTTTTTACGGTGCCCTCTGTTTTGTTTCCTGCAATCTTAATAATCGTACATTTTTCAAGGGATGCCCAAGAGTAGCGCGAGAGTAGCGCGAGATACGCTAATTTTCGAAGCACTTTCGGAGCGAAATCAGATGCCAAAAATCTTAAAATCCGGCATCTTTTTTACTTTTTGACAAAAGAGTATTTCAAAAATTTGCATATATGCAAAAAAAGTAGTACCTTTGCCGCCGAATTGGGCAGATTGAAAAGTGAACAGCGAAAAAAACATAGAAGTTATCGGGGCGAGGGTTAACAACCTCAAGAATGTGAATGTGACCATTCCACGCGACAAACTGACCGTGATTACCGGTCTGAGCGGTAGCGGCAAATCTTCGTTGGCGTTCGATACCATTTTTGCAGAAGGGCAACGGCGGTATATTGACACTTTCTCGTCCTATGCCCGCGGCTATATCGGCAACATGCAACGCCCCGATGTCGATAAAATAACCGGCTTGAGTCCGGTCATTTCCATTGACCAGAAAACAACTCAAAAGAACCCGCGTTCCACTGTCGGGACCATCACGGAGATATACGATTATCTACGTCTCCTGTTTGCAAGAGCCGGAGAAGCCTATTCGTACCTGACAGGCGAAAAAATGGTGCATTATACAGACACGCAAATCATAGAACTTATACGGCAGGAATACACCGGCAAAAAAATCTATCTGTTAGCACCGTTGGTAAACGGACGTAAGGGGCACTACAAGGAACTATTCGAAACGATGCGCAAAAAAGGATTTCTGCAAGTGCGTGTCGATGGCGAAATCCGGGACCTCGTATTCGGAATGAAAGTGGACAGATACCAGACGCATAGTATCGAATTAGTGGTGGACAAGTTAGCGGTTAAAAACGAAGACGAAGACCTGCGGCGGTTGCGCAAATCGGTGGATGTAGCGATGACACAAGGCAACGGTGTTATGCTGATTGTCGAAAGCGGCGCGAGCAAAGGACGTTTCCTGAGCCGGAATCTGATGTGCCCGACAACAGGACTGAGTTACGCGGAGCCAGCGCCACATACATTCTCATTCAATTCACCAAGCGGCTGGTGTCCGTGCTGCAAAGGACTCGGAAAAGTACATAGTTCCGAATACAAGGCACAAGATACCGAAACCGAACTGGACAATATTGTCAGGGACGACACCAACTGGTACAAGCGCCTGGTAGAATACACCTTGCACGAGGATGAAGAGGAAGAAACGGACAAGCCAAGTTTCAATGTCTGTCCCGAATGCGGAGGGAAACGGCTCAGCAAGGAAGCGCTCAGTTACCGCTTTGCAGGGAAAAACATCGCGGAACTGAGTGAAATGGATATCGGGGAATTGACCTCGTTCCTTGAAGGCGTCATGCCGCAACTGGACACCAAACAGCAGGCTGTGGCAGAACCGATACTCAAAGAGATTACCGCCCGTTTAAGGTTCATGCAAAGTGTCGGATTGAGCTACCTCAGTCTCGGACGTTCGTCAGAAAGTCTGTCGGGTGGAGAAAGCCAACGCATACGTCTCGCCACACAAATCGGAAGCCGGTTGGTGAATGTGCTGTATATTCTTGACGAACCGAGTATCGGTCTGCACCAGCGTGATAACATGCGGCTGATTCGGTCGCTGAAGGAACTGCGTGACTTGGGAAACTCGGTCATTGTGGTGGAGCATGACGAACAAATCATGCGCGAGGCGGATTATATTGTGGATATAGGTCCGAAAGCAGGTCGTTTGGGTGGGAAAATCATGTTTCAGGGCACGCCGGAAGCCTTACTGCAAACGGATACACTGACGGCAAAGTGGCTGAAAGGAGAGGCCGCTGCGCAGACAGAACACAGAACACAGACCGATTCGAAGACAGCCCCCGGATGCCTGACGCTCAAGGGATGCAAGGGCAATAACCTCAAAAATGTGACGGTTTCGTTCCCGTTGGGCAAAATGATTGGCGTGACGGGTGTCAGCGGAAGCGGAAAGTCCACGCTGGTCAACCAGACACTCTACCCTATTCTGTCACAGTATTTCTACCGCAGTCTGCAAAAACCGCTGCCGTATGACAGCATTGAAGGACTGGAGTTGATTGACAAAGTAATCGCCGTTGACCAAAGTCCGATCCGCCACATACACCAATGTTTTCAACGATATCCGTGACCTGTTCGCCCAACTGCCGGAAGCGAAGATTCGCGGTTGGAAAGCCGGTCGGTTCTCCTTCAACACCAAAGGCGGACGCTGTGAAGCCTGCTCCGGAAACGGCTACAAGACAATTCAAATGCACTTCATGCCGGATGTGTTCGTGCAATGTGAGGAATGCGGCGGACTGCGGTATAATAAGGAGACATTGGAAGTCAAGTTCAAAGGCAAAACGATTAGCGATGTGCTGAATATGACCATCAATCAGGCGGTGGAATTCTTTGAGGCACAGCCATATATTCTCAAGAAAATCAAAACGATTCAGGAAGTCGGTTTGGGATATATCAAATTGGGACAATCCTCCACTACCCTTTCCGGCGGAGAAAGCCAACGCATCAAACTGGCAACAGAGCTTGCACGTCCGTCCACCGGCAAGACCGTTTATATTCTTGACGAACCGACTACAGGTTTGCATTTTGAGGATATTCATGTGCTGCTTGGAGTACTGCGGAAGTTGGTTGACAAAGGCAATACAGTCATCGTCATTGAGCACAATCCGGATGTTATCCGTGCCTGCGACTACATCATCGACCTTGGTCCGGAAGGCGGACGAGACGGCGGAAACATCGTTGCCACAGGCTCTGTGGAAGACATCCGCAATAATCCTGAATCTCTGACCGGCAAATATATCTGATGCAAAATTCATTACTGATAGTGTTAGTGGTTTTGGCGGCAATCTTTGTTGTACCGCTGATTTGCAGAAAGATTCACATACCTTCCATCGTCGGTTTCATTCTTACCGGCGTAGTGCTTGGTCCCTCTGTTTTCGGAATGCTTGAGAACACACCCGCCATTGCTTTAATGGGCAAACTTGGACTGCTGTATATCATGTTTCAGGTCGGCATCGAAATCGACATGAACAACTTTCACGAGCAACGCTACCGAAGTGCCCTATTCGGTTTTCTGTCGTTCGCGTTTCCGTTCGTATTCGGCAGTTTGGCTGGTTTACTATGCGGCTGGTCGTGGACGGCAAGTCTGCTGTTTGGCGCGATGCTCGGATCGCACACACTGATGACCTACCCGATTGTCAGCCGTTACGGAATCCAGAAAACACCGGCGGTAACGATTGTTGTCGGCGGAACGATGGTGGCTATTACGCTTTCGTTGCTGGCGTTGGCGTTTCTGACAGCCGACAAGACATCCGTCAGCTGGTACATCACGCTCAGCAAGGTAATAATCATGCTGGGATTGATTTTGTGGGCATTTCCGCTTATCTGCCAATGGGTATTCAAGCGTTGGCAAGACCCTGCAACAAGTTTCATGTTGGTTATGGTGATGGTAGTTGCTTCCGCGCTGTTGGCGGAATGGGCAGGTCTGGATTCCATTCTCGGAGCATTCGTCTGCGGTGCAGCACTCAACGGCCGCGTGCCGAACCACAGTCCGTTGATGAAGCGCATTAACTTTGTCGGCAACAGTCTGTTCGTGCCTGTTTTTCTGCTCAGTGTCGGACTGATGATAAACATCGAAGTGTTCTGGCAGAGCTGGCTGGTTTGGGCGATTACCGCCGCGATGATACTCTGCAAGCTGTCGGGCAAATGGCTTGCGGCATGGGTGGCACAGCGGTTGTTTCATATGACAACGTTGGACCGGCAAATCATGTTCAGCCTCACACACGCAACGGCAGCAGGCACACTGGCGATTGTTACGATTGGCTATCAGGCAGGATTGTTTAACGCCGAAACGCTTAACGGCGCCATAATTATGATTCTTGTGCTCTGCACGATTTCGTCTTTCCTGACCGAACGCGCCGCCAAACTGATGGCCTTGCAGGAAGAAGCCAAACTGGAATCCGAACGTACCCAAGACGACTGGACATTTATCTGCGTCAATGACCAACCCAATATCCAACAACCGACAACCAACGACCATTTGAACCGCCTCGCCGAATTGAGCCAACTCAATAATGTGGAACTTGTGGAGTGTTCAGACTGGCAGGAAACGCACCAATTCATCGAGCGTTCCGGCAAATCCATTATTGTGTATAAGGAATTCCAACCGCTCAATACAATCAACCGCCTGTTGGTAGCCGTGCCAAAATACGCCGAAAAAGAACGGGACTTCATCTCATGCTTCGGGCAAATCCGGCGTTTGAGCAGCCAAATCGGTGCAAAAGTCATATTCTATGCCACCAATGAGACCCAAACGGCACTCAAAGCCCTTTGCCACCGGCAAGGCAAGTTCCTGCGTGCCTCATATCGCGAAATAGAGGATTGGGAAGACAGCCTAAGAATGGCAAAAGATATTGAGCCGAACGATTTGGCGGTGTTTATTTCCTCACGCAGTTCGACTGCCAGTTATCACCCGCTCTTTGAGCAAATTCCCGACATCCTTGCACGCTTCTATAAACGGAACAGTTACATGCTCCTGTACCCCGAACAAGACACCGAACAGGAAGGACAAGACACTTTCCTTATGGACATTCCGCAGGCCGATTCAACGTGGCGGTTTGTGGTGTATATCAAAGACGCGCTGCATCAACTTATTCATAAAATCCAGTTCCGGAAGTAATGCCGTTTGAATTATATTATAATGAACGCGCGGGAAGAGCCTCAAAATTATACCCGCAAGTCCTTGCCTTAATGGAAGCATACACGAACGATGTACGAAGGGTGCCCGAATGGTCACAGTACGGTGACACATACATCGTTCTTGGTGGAGACGGCACTTTCAACACCCTGCTTAATTCGCTTCCGCAACCGGAAAAATTTCGTTATATTCTGCTTTCAGGCGGCACAAGCAACAGCCTTTATTCCCAACTCTCTCCCGATGAAGAACCGCTTGCCAAACTCCGCCGTGCATTTACTAATCCGACCTTTCAGGAATTAGACCTTCCGGAATTGACGATTGACGGCAAAACCTACCATTTTATTAATGAAGCAAGTGCCGGTTTTGCGGCTGCAATTGCCCACGAAGTGGAACAACGCCAGACCAAGCGTTTCTTCAACCGTCTGAAATTGAGCGAACTGGCATATATTGCAACGGCATTTCGCTGCTGGCGGAAAGACGAGCCTTATTTCCTGTCACTTTGTAACAACCGCCGCATCAGCGGAGACCTTTATCCATGCGTAAATGCCAACCCAAGCGATGGCAAAATAGACGTTTACGAGCTCCATTGTCCGCGTTGGCGATTGCCTTTCAAACTGATGAAACTGGTAAAAGCCAAAACTGACAAAGTCTCTAAGTTCGTTTCCCGTAAACAAGTAACAAACGCAGAGTGGCACTTTGACACTCCGCTACCTGTTGAAATAGACGGCAATCCGTTATCGCCAACTCAAAACATCAGACTTGGTCTGTATCCGAAGAAGATTCAGGTTTTCTGATTTTTTCCACATACCAAACCCACAGCAGAAACATCAGTCCGTAGAACAGGTATTTGAAAATATACACGTGCAATATCTCAAACCACTCGGGATGAAACTCAATAAATAGCGTAATTGCCGTAATTCGCAGGATATTGATTATAAAAATACAAATCCACCCAAACGGAATAAACCACAATTTGGATTTCCAATCGCCGGCAGTTGCCAGCATTATACACAGCCATATGAAACCTTGTTTAATCGGCGTACACGCCCAAACGATGCGGGTACTGCTGCCGGACGTAAAACGTAACGTAATGGCGTCAACCTGGTAAATCGTGTCCCGAAACAACGAAACAATCCAATACACCGCATTCGTAGTAATTTCCGCCATCCATGCAAACGGAGCCGTTATATCCAGGCCAAACCACGTTACCGCCAGACCGTGTTCATCGCCGACGATAGTGAGCTTCCAGAAATAGTTGCTCACCAGCAGCGCTACAACAAAGACGATAATATCTCTGTAGGGCTTCAGTTTAGACCATATTTCAGATAGTTGTTTTCGCAAAAGGCACTTCATCTATGGCGCAAAAGTCGCCGTCCAAAAACTTGTAATATCCTGCCTGGGCTATCATCGCAGCATTGTCCGTTGTAAAGGCGAACGGAGGAATAAACACATCCCACTTATAGCGTTTTCCGTAGTCCAGAAACGCTTCACGCAAACCGCTGTTTGCACTTACGCCGCCGGCAACCGCCACTTGGTTTATCTTCAAATCCTTTGCCGCTTTCCTGAGTTTGCGCATCAGCACGTCAATAATGGTATATTGCAGCGACGCGCACAAATCTTCCTTCAAGTTCGGGATATGCGCAGCCAAAGCCTCTACTGTCGGTGAACCGTCGGCTTTCATAAGGTCGCGGATAGTATAAAGAAACGACGTTTTCAGTCCCGAAAATGAATAGTCATAACCGGCAATATTCGGCTCTGCAAACACAAACGCCTTTGGATTGCCCTGCTTTGCCAGTTTATCTATCCACGGACCTCCGGGATAAGGCAAACCTAACACTTTTGCGCACTTGTCAAACGCCTCGCCTGCCGCATCATCTATCGTCTGCCCGATAATAGTCATCTTCGGCATATGCATCCCACTTCCCACAGCGCCAGCGGTCTCACCTCCCACTAACACAATCTGACTGTTCCCGCCGCTCACCAACAGACACAGGAACGGGAACTTCGGCTGTCTCACAGCCTCACCGGTCCGCACAAAATGAGCCATAACGTGCCCTTGCAAGTGGTTCACTTCCACCAACGGAATGCCCAAGGACAATGCCAAACCCTTTGCAAACGACGTCCCGACCAACAGACTGCCCAACAATCCGGGACCACGGGTAAATGCAATCGCAGACAAATCCTTTTTATCCACACCCGCCCGTTTCAATGCCGTATCCACTACCGGCAGAATATTCAGTTGGTGCGCACGACTTGCAAGTTCCGGCACTACTCCACCGAACTCTTCATGCACTTTTTGCGATGCCGTTACATTCGATAGCAACACACCGTCACACAATACCGCAGCAGACGTGTCGTCGCAACTGGATTCTATGGCTAAAATGACTATTTTCCCCATTTTTTAACCCAAAGGGTACAATTACACACATTTTCGGCTGCAAAAGTACAAAAAAATTTGTATATATCAAAAAAAAGTTGTACTTTTGTCGGCTTTTGATAGATTACTTGTAATAAATGCTGTTTTATTTCTTAATAATACGTCTTGCTGCCTTGTTTGGGCATCGAAAAGCACGCCTCCTCGTTGAGGGGCAAAAATCTGCGCGCACCTGTCTCGCAGCTATGAGCGGAGACAATCAGCACCCGATTTGGTTTCATGCAGCTTCCGTCGGCGAGTTTGAGCAAGCCCGCCCGATTATCGAGCGTCTAACGGCTAACAAACGGCAAACACCCAAAATCATTGTCACGTTCTTCTCGCCGTCCGGTTATGAACTGCGCAAAGACTATCCGCTGGCGGACAAAGTGATGTACCTTCCTTTCGCCACACGCCGTAACGCAAAGTGTTTCCTTGATGCAGTGCAGCCTTCGATGGCGATTTTTGTGAAGTACGAGTTTTGGCCGGCTTACCTGCGCCAACTGCAAAAACGCAACATCCCAACCTACCTCGTTTCGGGCATTTTCCAACCCAAACAACTTTTCTTCCGTCCGTGGGGATTTTTGTACAGACGGTTGCTGAAATGCTTTACGCAACTTTTCGTACAAGATAACGCTTCGGAAGAACTGCTTCAAAAATACAATATTACCAACGTCATTGTCTCCGGAGACACCCGTTTTGACCGCGTTTCACAGATAGCTCAACAAGCTAAGGAAATTCCGTCCATTGAGCAGTTTGTACAGCCGGCAGGCACACCTGTAATTGTGGCTGGTAGCACGTGGCTGCCGGATGAAGAACTGCTTGCCCGCTATCTTAACGAACACGAAGATACCAAACTCATTCTGGCACCGCATGAGATTCATGAAGCGCACTTGCACGCCATTTTCAACCTCTTTGAAGGACGTTATGTCCGCTTCACGGAGGCTACTCCGCTGAATCTCAAGCATGTACGGGTGCTCGTGATTGATACCATCGGACTGCTCTCCTCAATATACCGTTACGGCCAAGCGGCATATGTCGGAGGCGGCTTCGGAGTCGGTATTCACAATACCTTGGAGCCGGCAGTTTACGGAATGCCCGTGCTGTTTGGTCCGAACTACAAGCAGTTCCGCGAAGCTATGAACCTTGTTGCATGCGGCGCCGGATTGCCTGTCAAAAGGTATGAGGACTTCGCTTCTTCAATGGATTTTGCACTTGCCAACCACGTCGAATTGGGTGCTAAAGCAAAGGAATATATCGCCTCCGAACTCGGCGCTACAGATAAAATCCTTAACAATTTAACAGTTTAACGATTTAACATTTTAACAATGACAAAACCGAATATTCCAAAAGGCACACGTGATTTCGGACCGCTCGAAATGGCACGCCGTAATTATATCTTTTCAACCATCCGCAACGTCTTTGCGCGTTACGGTTTCCAGCAAATCGAAACACCTTCAATGGAGTTGATGTCCACATTGATGGGCAAGTACGGCGAAGAGGGTGACAAACTTCTCTTCCGCATCCAGAACTCCGGTGAGAAAGCCAACGAAGCACCCGAAAAAGGCCTGCGTTATGACCTCACAGTGCCCTTTGCACGCTATATTGTGCAGCATCGCGACGAGTTGCAGTTCCCGTTCCGCCGCTTCCAGATTCAGCCTGTTTGGCGTGCCGACCGCCCGCAGAAGGGCCGTTACCGCGAGTTCTACCAGTGCGATG
Source organism: Paludibacteraceae bacterium (assembly GCA_905233415.1). Classification (GTDB taxonomy): domain Bacteria; phylum Bacteroidota; class Bacteroidia; order Bacteroidales; family Paludibacteraceae; genus Colicola. Next base: position 29,913 of record CAJOEX010000024.1, on the reverse strand, counting down.
TTGATGTCATCGGCACCGATTCGCTGGTTTCCGAACTGGAACTCATTCAGATTGTAGAAGATGTCTATCAGGCATTGGGTATCCGTGTCTGCCTGCACCTCAACAACCGCAAGATTCTTGCCGGAATTGCCGAAGTGATTGGTGCGCCCGACAAGATTATCGACATCACCACTGCTATTGACAAACTCGACAAGATTGGTCTCGAAAACGTCAACAAAGAACTGTCCGAACGCGGCTTGGCAGATGATTCGATTGCCAAACTCCAACCGATTCTTGCGCTTCAAGGCTCCAATGAAGAAAAACTGGATGCCATCGCCGAAGTGCTTGCAGGTAACGAAACCGGCACGAAAGGTGTTGAAGAGATGACACAAATCATCGATTTGATGAAATGTCAATTGTCAACTATCAATTATCAATTGGATTTGACCCTCGCGCGCGGACTTAACTATTATACTGGCACGATTTTTGAAGTAAAAGCATTAGACGTACAAATCGGCTCAATTACCGGCGGCGGACGATACGATAACCTTACCGGCATATTCGGGCTACCGAACGTCAGCGGCGTAGGTATTTCATTTGGCGCAGACCGCATATACGATGTGCTCACCGAACTAAATCTCTACCCTGCTTCGATGATGAACGCCACACAAGTGCTCTTTGCTACTTTCGGCGACGCTGAACTGCGTTATGCCCTCAAATGGGCAAAGCAGCTCCGCAAAGAAAACATCCGCGTTGAGGTTTATCCCGAACCCGCGAAGATGAAGAAGCAGATGTCCTACGCCGATTCCAAAGCGATTCCGCTTGTTGCTATCGTCGGCGGAAACGAAATGGAATCAGACACCGTAATGCTCAAAAATATGACAACTGGCGAACAATCGCAAGTGACAATAGAACAACTAATTAACAAAATCAAAAAAGTATGAAACGTTTCTTACTTTCTGTTTCAGCGGTCGCAATCGCTATGATGATGTCGGCTGCACCACGTTCCCTCAGCGACGCACAAGCTGTTGCGAACAAGTTCCTTACTTCTGATGCCAACCGTGTCATGAGAATGGCACCGAACAGCCAACGCCTTAAACTGGCGCACACTGCTCTTCAAACAGACCAAAAACCTGCTTTCTACGTATTCAACAATGGTGACAACAATGGTTTCGTGCTCGTTTCGGCGGATGACAACGCACGCGAAGTCCTCGGTTATTCCGAAACCGGCTCCTTCAACGAGGCAGACATGCCCGAAAACATGCGCGTTTGGTTCCAACACTATGCGGAAGAAATCGCTTGGGCGGCCGCTAATGGCAAAAACTTCAGACAGCAAACGCCAAAGCGCGCCGTTTCTCCCGTAAGCCCCCTACTCCAAACCAAATGGAATCAGGACAAGCCCTACAACAACCTCTGCCCTACTGACCAAACCGACAACACGAAAGCCGCAACCGGTTGTGTTGCTACCGCGGCTGCCCAGATTATGAAATACTGGAATCACCCCGTGCAAGGTGTCGGCTCACATACCGACAACTGGGACAATTCCGGCGCATACTCTGATTACCAGGGAAAAGGAAAAGGCTCTGAGTTTGCAGACTTCGGCGCTACCACATATGACTGGGACAATATGCTCAATTCATACAAAGGCAGCTACAACGAAACGCAGGCAAAAGCCGTTGCTACACTTATGTACCACGTGGGTATTTCATGCGACATGACATACGGTGGTGACGCAGTCAGAGGTTCCGGCGCACTCACTACCGACATGGCAAAAGCGCTTTATACCTACTTCAAATACGACAAAAGCCTGAAATACATCATGATGGACTACACCGGATACGACAAGTTTGTGGAACTCTTTATCGAGGAACTCGAAGCCGGTCGTCCCATCCTTATGGGCGGTGCCACCAAGAACTACGAAGGACATGAATTTGTCTGCGACGGCGTGGACAAGGACGGACTCTTCCACATCAACTGGGGTTGGGGCGGAATGAGTGACGACTACTTCGTCCTCTCTGCGTTGGATCCTGACCAGCAAGGTATTGGCGGCGCAGCTTCCAAGAATGGATTTACGGTACAGGTTGAAGCCGTTATTGGTATCAAACCCGACGAGGGCGGTGCTTTGTCTGCTCCGCTGGTTACGGTTGAACCCGACCAGGACGGCAACTACGACTACAAGTTCAGCAAAACCGCTGCCAAGAAGTCGGAAACTATCAAATTCTCTACCCAGCAGGCATACAACAGCGGTCCGGCTGAAATAACAAATGCACCGGTTGTATTCGCTGTTTACAAACAGGATTCCACATTCCTGCAGGCCTTCGGTTCGGACAAATTCTCGATGGAAGCGATGAGCAAATACTACTCTGCTTTGTCTGTCAGCGCAAACTTCAACGGACTGGCTGCCGGCGAATACCTCATGGCATTGGCGTTCCGCATGGACGACTCGCAAGACTGGACGCAGATTGGAATCTATGACATCGGTACCTTCTGCGACATTCACGTTACCGCGGACTCTATATATATTAAGGACTTCAAGAGTGAAGGTAGTGGCGGCGGAAGTACTGACGTGGAAGGTAACCTCGATGTGGATAGCGGATGGTTCTGGTACGATACCGACAGTAAAAAATGGGAACTGATTCTCACCAACTCAGGTTATGCACCGGTTGTTTCTATATTCTTCAATAGCAGCTCCAACAACAAAGTCTCCGGCGAATATAATATAGGAACCAATGCCGAGATTTATCCAGACTGGGATGAGTACGAATATTCGTGGTACGGTATGGGCACACCTACAGTAACCTCAAAGTCCGGCACGCTGAAGGTTGTTCGTCGCTCCGAAGAGGATAGCAAAGGATACTCCTTATACGAAATTTGGCTTGAGTTCAAGGGCGATGATAATCAGACATACACCCTGCACGGTTCCATCTGGTTCTATGCAATGGACTATAATGACAATGACATCTCACTCCAGGATGAAGTTGTCGAAGAGCCGACTGAAATCGAAACTGTCGTTTCTGACAGTCCTGCCGCAATCAAAACGTTCCAAAATGGTCACATCGTCATTAAAGTTGACGGACGCACCTACAATATTATTGGTGCACAAATCCAATAAGAATGGCTGATACAATCAAACAATACGATGAAATTATTGCCCGTTGCAGGCGCATTTATGTTCTGAAAATGAAGGACTACGGTCCTTCGTGGCGGATTATGCGCCCGCAAACGGTCAATGATCAGCTCTTCATCAAAGCTAAACGAATCCGTGAAATCGAGACCACCGGCGTTAACCTCGTCGGAGACTCGATTGACGGAGAACTCATGGCTATCATCAATTATTCCGTCATCGGAATAATCCAACTGCGCAACGGCTTTGCCGACAGTGTTGATATGTCTGCCGACAAAGCTACGGAACTCTACGATGCTTACATCGCGGAGGCAAAAGCGCTCATGCTCCGCAAGAATCATGATTACGGCGAAGCATGGCGTGATATGTTCGGGACCTCACTAACCGATATTATCCTCACTAAAATCAACCGCAACAAATCCATTGCGGCAAACGACAACAAAACACTTGTCTCGGAAGGCTGTGAAGGAAACTACTTTGACATGCTCAATTACGCAGTCTTTTACCTAATTCAGCGCACAGAAAATTCCTTGTCAAAGACGAAAAATTGACGAAACATACACGATAGATTTACGTTAGATTTACGATAGATTCACGATACATTAGGCTTACGTTAAGCAACTACGAATATGACCAACCAGAAAGTACAACAACTCATCGCAAATATTGCACGAACACTTCTTGGACTCACATTTTTGTTCTCCGGATTTGTCAAAGCGATTGACCCGCTGGGCACAACGTATAAAATCGAAGACTACCTCAAAGCCTTCGGTGGTTTCTTTACGGACCTCCTGCCTTTGGCTGCGACGGCAGCATGGTGCCTTATCGCCGTAGAGTTTGTGCTTGGCGTATGTCTTCTGCTCAATATACGCACCAACTGGACAGCGTGGCTTTCTCTCGCTTTCTACTGCGTCATGACTCCCCTCACGCTGTACATCGCAATTAAAAACCCTGTCAGCGATTGTGGCTGTTTCGGCGATGCGCTGGTGCTGACCAACTGGCAGACTTTCTGGAAGAACGTCATCCTCATCTCACTCGTCATCATCCTTCTTTGCACAAAGAAATCGCTGCATCAGACTTGGCAGACCTGGGTTGAAATAATCCTTGTTCTCTGTTCGTTAATCTTTGTCCTCTGCTTCATGTGGTGGACTGTTCTGCACCTGCCGGTCAAGGACTTCCGTCCCTACAAAGTGGGCAACAACATTCCCCAACTCATGGAGATTCCTGACGATGCAGAACCTGACCAATACGAGATTTCTCTAATTTACGAGAAAGACGGTAAACAACAAACCTTTAACCTGCAGAATTATCCGAAAGGCGATTCTACGTGGACCTTTGTGGACCAAAAGTCCAAACTCATTAAGAAAGGTTACGAACCGTCTATTCACGACTTCGAGCTGTTGACGATGAACTTTGACGACATCACATATGATGTTTTAGAGTCCGAAACGCCTGTGACCCTCGTCATCATGTACGATTTGAAGAAAACCGACCGCAAACAACTGCCGGCGCTCAAAGCGTTATACGACCAACGACCAATCTACTTCGTCACCGGTTCCGGCGAAGACGATATTTACGCCTTCGGGGAAGAACTTGGCTTTGACCTTGAAACTACTGAAGATATCTTCTGTACATGTGACCCTGTAACGCTAAAAACGATTGTTCGAGCAAATCCGGGAGTCATTGTAGTACAGAATGGCACGATTTTTGATAAGTATAATTTACGGAATAAATAAACTAAAAAAGTATTAACTTATAACAACATTTACATGAAAAAGTTCGTCCTGGGTACTCTTGCCCTCGTAATGTCAATTGTCAATTGTCAATTGTCAACTATCAATGCCGCCCCTCGTTCTATGGAACAAGCTGCAGCTTTGGCGGCTGAATTCACCAACGTTCAACCCGAATTGAGCATGATGCGTAAAGCACCGCGCACGGCGGCTGTCATGAAACTCGCTCACACGGTTACAAAACCAAGCTCCGAAGAGGCTGCCTTGTACGTCTTCAACCAGCCTGACAATGCCGGCTGGGTACTCGTTTCTGCTGATGACCGCACACTGGACATTCTGGGCTATAGCGAAAAAGGACAATTTGACCCGGAGAAAAAGGACCCGTACTTGCAGTTCTGGCTGAACCACTTTGCAATAGAGATTGCGAATGTCGATGAGGAGAATGCCTACCCCGTTTCCGCAATCCGCAGAGCACAACAGGTTACTGCTATCGGTCCGCTGTTGAAGGACAAAAACGGCGTAGAAATCACATGGTATCAAGAGACGCCGTATAACAACCTTCTTCCGAAAGATAATTACGACAACACACGTTGCCTCACCGGCTGTGTCGCAACGGCGGCTTCGCAAATTATGTTCAGTTGGCGTCATCCGGAGCACGGTGAAGGATCCAAGGAGTATACATGGAAGAACGATTATACTTCGCAAACCTACACGTTTAACGTTGATTATGAAAATACATATTATGATTGGGACAACATGCTTCCGTCATATGAAGGCAAATCATATACATCTGCACAAGCTACTGCCGTAGCTACGCTAATGCGCGACGCCGGCGTTGCGTGCAACATGAGTTACGGTGGTGACGCAGTCGGAGGTTCCGGTGCGTGGACGGATGATATGGGATACGGTATGAAAAAATACTTCAGATACAACCTCACAAAGTTTATCACCACATATTCCAAGAACAAATACGAATCCATGAAAAGCAGTGCCGCTGCCGACATTGATTGCGAATGGAGTGTCACAGTAGCTAAGTTTAACGAATACTTTAACGCAGACCTTGAAGCCGGTCGTCCTATTTTAATGGGTGGTGATAGTCAACAATCCGGCGGTCACGAATTCGTTTGCGACGGACGTAATTCAGGCGGCAAGTTCCACATCAACTGGGGCTGGGAAGGACAATATAACGATGCATATTTCTCACTTTCTGCACTAAACCCGGGCGGAGATAACTTCTCCACGAATATTGATGCTCTCATCGGTTTGGAACCGGTCAATGACGTTGACCCGTTTGACGTTACGTGGAAGGCTGATGGCATAGATTTCGCTACCACATCTTGCAAGGGTAAAGTAGTGCTGCCGACAACAGATCCTTCTGCCTGCGATGAAACAAGAGAATTTGTCGGCTGGTGCACAGATGCAGCCTATGCAAGCGAGACAACCGCTCCCGCATTCGTTAAAGCCAATGACGCGGTAGAAGAAGGAACTGTCTTCTACGCAGTATTCGCCACTAAAGGCGAAGGCGGCGCGTCCGAAACAACGAAATACACCTTCACTTCCAAATCATGGGAGGATGCAACCGGCTCTTGGACATCTAATGCAGATGGACTCCAAAAATCAACTGCAAATAATGGAATCCAAGTTACCGAAGGCACATCCGGTGCTGGAGCGACAACAAAAGAAGCACTGTCCAACATTACGGCTGTCAAAGTAACCTACTGCACAAATAGTTCTAAAGGAGCCGGCAGCATCACAGTTTCCGCAGGAACTGCCAAAGAAACAAAAGACGTAACCAAGTCCGGCGGAACTACGCTTCGCGATGTGGACTTCGACCTGAAAGGTGCTAATGGCAAACTGTCCTTCGAAGTAACATGTACTACCAACTCTATTTACATCAATTCCATTACCGTTACTGCCGGTGCTGGCGCTTCGTACAGCGACTATTCAACCGTCTGCAAAGACCAGCCCACCGCTATTGAAACCATAAATCAGATTTCAATCGGTCGGAAGTTAATCGAAAACGGACAACTCGTCATTATGGTTGATGGCATCCGCTACAATGCAATCGGACAGAAAATACAATAAATAAATATACACACATGAGAAAAAAAATGGTTGCAGGTAACTGGAAAATGAACAAAAACCTGCAAGAAGGCGTAGCACTGGCTACTGAATTGAAAGAACAAGTTAAGAACCCGAACTGCGAAGTCGTTATCGGCACACCGTTTATTCACCTTGCTACGGTATGCGAACTGCTAAAAGGCTCTGCCGTCAAAGTGGCTGCAGAAAACTGCGCAGACAAGGAAAAAGGTGCCTTCACCGGCGAAGTAAGTGCCGAAATGGTCGCTTCAACAGGTGCGCAATACTGCATCCTCGGTCACTCCGAGCGTCGCCAGTACTACCATGAGACACCCGAAATCCTTAAGGAGAAAGTGCTCCTCGCTCTCGCTAACGGTTTGAAGCCCATCTTCTGCATCGGCGAAGTGAAAGAAGAGCGTGAGGCTAACATCCAAAACGAAGTGGTGAAGTCCCAACTTGATGGCTCTGTATTTAATCTCAGCGCGGAAGACTTTGGCAAAATCACGCTTGCTTACGAACCCGTTTGGGCTATCGGAACAGGCTTGACCGCTACTCCCCAACAGGCACAGGACATGCACGCATACATCCGTAGTCTCGTAGCTGAAAAGTACGGCAAGCAAGTGGCAGAAGATACAACCATCCTTTATGGTGGTTCTTGCAACGAAAAGAATGCAGCCGAACTCTTTGCCAATCCTGACGTGGACGGCGGACTTATCGGTGGCGCTTCACTGGTAGCCGAGAAGTTCCTTGCTATCATCGCTGCCCGCTAAATGAGAAAATAAGAAAATAAATGATTAAATCGTAAATGATTAAATCAGTAAATAGAAATGGTGAAATCCTGACACCACGTATCGCTGATGGCGTTTTCCTCACGGAGAACGCCACAGTGGTAGGTGATGTAACCATTGGTGAAGGTTCGTCCGTTTGGTTTAACGCTGTCCTTCGCGGAGATGTGAACACAATCACTATCGGCAAGCATTGTAACATTCAGGACGGCGCAGTGCTACACACGCTCTACCAGAAATCCACCATCACCCTTGGTGACTATGTCTCCGTCGGACACAACGTAACCATTCACGGTGCCGATGTGGATGACTATGCACTGATTGGAATGGGGGCTACCCTGCTTGACGGTGCACATGTCGGCAAAGGCGCTATTGTAGCAGCCGGAGCTTTGGTTCTCAAAGACACACAAATCGGCGAATACGAAGTTTGGGGCGGTGTACCTGCCAAGTTTATCAAGAAAGCTGAGCCCGAGCAAACCGAAGAAATCAACCGGAAAATCGCCCACAACTATGCCATGTATGCTTCATGGTACAACCAGGATTAACTGAAACCACTGGAAAAACTCTAATAACTGGCACAATGAAAAGAATTTTACTCAAACTTAGCGGCGAAAGCCTCGCCGGTGGACAAGGTCACGGAATAGACCCTGAACGTCTGAATGCCTATGCCGCACAGATAAAGCAGATTGCCGACCTCGGCGTTGAGATTGGTATAGTTATTGGCGGAGGAAACATCTTCCGTGGACTGTCAGGCGCCAAGAAAGGTTTTGACCGTGTAAAAGGAGATCAGATGGGCTTGCTTGCCACAATTATTAACTCACTGGCATTGTCCTCTGCCCTCGAAGCAATCGGTCAGAAAGTGCGCGTGCTGACCTCGGTACGTATGGAGCCGATTGGCGACTTTTATAGCAAAGCCAAGGCTCTCCGTTTGCTCTCCAAAGGCAATGTAGTCATCCTTGCAGGCGGAACAGGACTACCCTACTTCACCACGGACACAGCCTCTGCACTTCGTGCCATTGAAATCGAAGCGGACATTATGTTCAAAGGAACTCGCGTGGACGGCATTTATACGGCAGACCCCGAAAAAGACCCAAGCGCAACCAAATTCAACGAAATAACCTACGATGACATCCTTGCCCGCGGTTTGAAGATTATGGACCTAACCGCCATTACCCTCTGCCGCGAAAACAATATGCCGATTTACGTCTTTAATATGGATCAAGAAGGAAATCTCCTCAAAGTCATCAAAGGCGAACAAATTGGAACACTTGTAAAACCCTAAGAAAAATACTGTTATGTTAGAACCAAAACAAATCAAAACAGACGCGGAAGAAATGATGCAAGCGGCTGTAATGTACTTGGACGATGCCCTTGCGCATATTCGTGCCGGCAAAGCCTCTGTACGTATTCTTGACCCGGTTAAAGTGGACTATTACGGCTCTATGATGCCTATTTCCAATGTTTCAACGGTTACTACTCCCGATGCACGCACTATTCAGATTCAACCGTGGGAGAAAAACATGCTCTCCGTTATTGAACGTGCACTTATCAACTCCAACATCGGTTTGGCACCCAACAACAACGGTGAAGTCATTCGTCTCATTATCCCGCCGCTGACCGAAGAGCGTCGCCGCGACCTTGCCAAGCAATGCAAAGCCGAAGCGGAGAACGCCAAAGTAAGTGTCCGCAACGCACGTCGTGACGCAATTGAGACACTGAAGAAGCAAGTCAAAGAAGGACTTCCTGAAGATGCTGAGAAAGACGCTGAAGAAGACGTCCAAAAACTTCATGACAAATATATCAAACAGATTGACGAGGTATTTGCCAAGAAGGAGAAAGAAATCATGACCGTATAGCGTCTTGACCCGCTATAAGTACATAGTGTTCGGCTTAGGCATACTATGCCTATTGCCTTTTATACAAGTGCGTGGCGATGGGTCACGCACTTGGGATAAGATTTGGTCGCTTCCCGCTATTGGTGTACCGATTGTAACGCACTCTCCTGAAACAAACTGGGGATTTGGTTTAGGGGTACAGGGCTACTTCAAATTACCGGAAGCCGGACGAACATCCATCGTCTATCTTGACGGTTGTTATACGCTCAACAAGCAATACTATATCAGTCTTGGCGGCACATTATACTTTGGAGGCGAAACTCCTTGGTTTTTGCTTGTTCGTGGCAGTTACCGCAATTATCCGGACACCTACTATGGTATAGGAAACATAGCCGAAGAACATTTGCACGGTCAATCATACATCTCCCGACGCGGCGCCGTTCGTTTAGAGCCGCAAATATACCTTCCTGCCAACTGGTCTATCGGTCCGCTATTTGACTTTACACACGAAACAATAAATGACCTAATCGTAAATGCCCCAATAAATGATAAAATCGTAAATCGTCCAATCGTAAATATTATGTGGGCACTCGGTGCAGTTACTCAATACGACACCCGCGACACGCTTTACTATCCGCACAAAGGCATATTCTTCAAAGCCTCTATTGCACATTACGAACCCGCATTAGGTTCAACGGCACGAATGACCTGTTTGCAGGCTGATTTACGGCAATTTATCACTTTACCGAAAGACATTATCATTGCGTGGCAGTTCAAGACCGAGTGGGCACTTTCGGATAATATTACCTCTATCCCGTTCCAGTTCCTTCCGACTCTTGGCGGGCAGGATTTGGTACGCGGACTACGCAGAAACATGTTCCGCGACAATGTATTAATGGCATTACAAGCCGAATTCAGATTCCCCATTTGGAAATTTATCCGCTTTCATGCTTTTGCGGGAATTGGAGATGTATATAATACCGACCATTGGAATTGGGCGACACCGAAAATCGGCTACGGAATAGGTCTGCGGGTCGGAATAAATAGCGCAAAAGTAAATATCCGATTTGACATCGCGCGTAATAATGTTTACAAGGAGTGGAATACATGGGATAGTTACTCGTTCTATTTAACCGCTACAGAAGCATTTTGACTATTATGGAGCAAGGTATAGTGATAAAATCGACCGGCAGCAGTTACATCGTTTGGTTTAAAGACGGACAATCCTTAGACTGTCACATAAAAGGCAACTTCCGTATTCGCGGCATTCGTTCCACGAATCCTGTTGCTGTTGGTGACCGGGTCGCAGTCGAGACGCTTCCGGACGGTACAAACTGGATAACAGAGATTGCAGACCGCAAGAATTATATTATCCGCCGTTCAACCAATCTAAGTAAAGAAAGTCATATTTTGGCGGCAAACCTTGACCGTGTGGCACTTGTTGTTACACTCTACCACCCTACCACTTCAACAACTTTTATTGACCGTTTCCTCGCAACGGCAGAAGCATACAGAGTGCCGGCGGTGCTCATATTCAACAAGATTGATTTGCTTACACCTGAACAGCAACAAGAACTTTCGGAAATACGGGCACTTTATGAAAACTTAGGTTACCCTACCTACGCTATCTCTGCCCTAAATGATAAAATAGTAAATGCCCAAATAGTAAATGGCGTAACGCTCTTTGCAGGCAATTCCGGGGTAGGCAAATCCACATTGCTGAATGCGTTGTTCGGCAAACAGATGACCCGCACAGGACAAATATCCGACGCACACGACAAAGGTATGCATACCACTACTTTTTCCGAAATGTACCCGTTGGATGGCAACTGGATTATTGACACACCGGGTATCAAAGGTTTTGGTGCAGTACAGATGCAGAAAGAAGAAATATCCCACTATTTCCGTGAGATATTTAGTATTGGTTGCAATTGCCGCTACAGCAACTGCCTGCACACGGGAGAACCGGGTTGCGCGGTCTATGACGCAGTTGTTGACGGACGGATTGCCGTTTCCCGTTATGAAAGTTATGTCTCCCTACTCGGAGATTGCACTGAAAGCAAGTATCGGTAGAGAAAGTCCTTACACACAAGACTCCACCGTTACTCGTCCAAATCAGCAGCTTTGCCCTTGTATATCGGCGGACGCTTTTCAAAGAACGCGTTAATACCTTCTTTGTAATCCTCTCCCCGATAAACCTTTGTGCGATATGCATTGATGCGTTCAAAGCTCTCGCTGGACATTGTAGATGCTGCACGGCTTAGAATGCGGAATTGGCGCTTGATAGCCGACACGCTCAAGACCGAATTACGGCGCAAAGGCGCACAGAACTTTTCCTCCAAAAGTGCATCCAGTCGGTCTTCCGGAGCAATATGGTTGACCAAACCGACATTGAGCGCATCCTGAGCCGTGATGGGATTGGCGGTAAAGAACATCTCACGTGCCTTGTTAATCCCCAACTGATTGATAAAGTGCATAATACCCGATGCATTATAAGGGATACCTATCTTAGCTGGCGTAATGGCAAACGTTGCCGTTTCCGCAGCAACAATCATATCACAACTCAGACACAGGTCGCAAGCGCCTCCCCAAACAGTACCATTGGCGCAAGCAATAACAGGAATGGGAATGTCCTGTACTTTGCGCAGCAACTGCTCCATCGGCACTTCATACGACAAGGGGTCTGAACCGTCGGTAGGCAGTTCGTGAATGTTATGCCCTGCAGACCATACACCACGCTTGCACTCAGCTGTGATGATAATACCTACACACTCAGCAGCATAAGCTCTGTCAATAGCATCTATGAGCGCAGCACACATTGACTCGCTCAAGCAATTGAAATGTTCCGCATCCTGCATGGTAATCCATGCAATGCGGTCATTAATTTTCAAATTAGCAGGTTGTTCCATATCGTTAACATGCAATAAGTTTGACCAAAAGCATCACCACAGGAATGGTGATAAGTAAAATTCCTATCAAGTCAATAATCACGCCAGACTTTATCATCTTGGTAAGCGGTATATATCCGGACGCATAAACAATGGCGTTAGGCGGCGTAGAAACAGGCATCATGAATCCGAGTGAGGATGACAGCGCAATACCTACGGCTACAGGAATTGGACTGAACCCGAGAGAAAGCGCCGTACCGATAGCTATAGGCGCCAAGAGGTTGGTGGCCGCGGTATGTGATGTCATCTCCGAGAGCAACAAAGCCGTGACGCAGAACAATCCTACAAACAGCCATTCGGAAGGATGACCGCCAAGAATATGCTTGATGCCGGTTCCCACCCAATCAGACAAACCGGTTGAATACATCAGACTACCCATTGCCAAACCTCCACCGAAAAGAAGCAATGTTCCCCACTCAATACCTTCCACGCCATCTTTCCAACGCATGGTCATCTCGCCTTTCTTGATATTCACGGGCAAGAAGAACAGCAGCAAACCGCCTACCATGGCAGCCAGTTCTTCCGGCATATAGGTATCGTAAGTCTTTACAATATCCGATTCCTCGCCAAAGATTATGCTCAACACACCAGGCGTCACCCAAAGAACGACTGCGACAATAAATGCAATGAGCGTATTCTTCTGCGCGCGCGTCCACGGTCCCAACTGCTTGGCATGACGCTGAATAAATGCGGATGCACCATCAATATGCTTGACATCTGCAGGGAACATGCGCCATAGCACCACATATGCTACTGCGAAATAAGCAACCATCGCTACAGCACCCCAGACCATCCATTCAAAAAACGTAACAGGCGATGCCTGCGGAGCCATCTCCTCCAAGAAACCAATCATGATGATGTTAGGCGGCGTTCCAATAGGCGTAAGCACACCACCAATAGAACAGGCATATGCCGTCATCAGCATCAGTCCCGTAGCAAATTTGTAATTCTTGAGGTCAATCTGTTTCCCATTTGCCGCCATCATTTCACGAATCGCCTCTAATAGTCCCAAAGCGATAGGAAACATCATCGCCGCCGTAGCGGTATTACTAATCCAGCCCGAACATAACATGCATGCACATCCCATCGCAAGGAAAATACGCCGCGGTGAATCCCCTACCCACTTCATGGACATAATACCATATGCGAGGCGTTTGTCAAGACCATTCACCATCATTCCCTTGGCAATCAGAAAACCACCCATGAACAGGAAAATCATCGGATTGGCAAACGAGGCGAATGAAACCTGCATAGACGCTACGCCACAAAGTACACACAATGCCGGTCCCAAAAGGGAAGTAACAGGAATAGGAACCGGCTCTGTAATCCACCAAACAGCCACTAACGACATGATAGCCAGTAACTTGTGCTGGGCAACATTCAAGCCCTCAATGGGTATAAACCATACCAACAAAGCGCACACAGGTCCCAGAATTGCACCTATAATATGACGCTTGTTGTCAAAAGAAGGAGTCTGATTCATCTTAATTCATTTATTTTGCGTGCAAAATTAGTGTTTTTTTGTGATATGTGCAAGTTTTTGACATAATTTTATACTGAACGACAAATATATATGTAAGAAAAAACACTTTTTTTTGTCGTTGGTCGTTTATCGTTGGATTACCAATAAAAAATGCGGCATTCGCCGCACTTTTTGGGTTAAGATGGTTTGCAGCGCAAACGTTAAAGTGTTAAGATGGTTTCGTGGTGCGAAACGTTANNNNATTAAGCGATATACGGTTATTTGTCTTCATCGTTTTCATAGGATATCATTTCAATAGGTTCCTTCAGGGAGAGGCATGGTTCACTTTGCGTAGCAGATTTGGCTTCGGCATAGTGCTCGCCATATAAGTCCTTGCAGAGTTTTTCGGCAGTTTCGGTCACCTCACGCACCATAGCGAATACTATAATACTCGTGAATAATGTAAGTTCTATAGCACTCTCCGCGGCTTCATCATCGCCTCTCTTTCTGCTCAATTAAAGTTCGAAGAATAGCACTTTTCCTTGCAAAATCCACTTTCTCGTGCGATTTTCGCCAAAATCCTTGCATATATCAAAAAAAATCCGTAACTTTGCAGCCGGAAGTTGCAAAGGCATGAACGAACAGAGTCCTAAAATAATAAACGCAGACGCACAATTAGTGAACGATGCGGCATACCAGACGCTTGTTGAGAATATCAGTAAAGCGGTTGAAATGGCTCATCAGAGGTCGCTATATCGTTGAGTTTGAGCAGCACGGCAACGCACGTGCGAAATATGGAGATAATCTGATAAATCGTTTGTCGAAAGATTTAACCATACGTTTAGGCAAAGGTTATAGCAAGAGTAACCTGCTCTATATCAGGAAGTTCTACTATACTTTCGCAAAAGATGAGAGGCTGTCTCACTTATTCGCTCAAAAAGGTGATACGCCGTCTCACTTATTGAGCTGGAGTCATTATTTCGAGAGTCAGCCGTTACCAGCTTTATTTGCCAGATCGCGAGCAACTCGAACGCGAATTGCAAAATATATTATTAGAAGATAACAACCAATAAATTCACGTCCCCTCTCCGAGACGTTAAAATAGGAGATTACCGCCTATGGCATAAAACAACCAATAGGCAAAAAATGTATATGATTAGAAAATAATGGCAGTACGCAAAATCAATATTGACGACTCGGAAATATCGGTTATCTTCGGTTTGCACGATGAGGATTATATTTGCCTGACGGACATGGTGAAGGCCGGTGACAACAGTGATAGAACGAATATTGTTATTCAGAACTGGATGCGCCGCAAAGATACCATTTCGTATCTCGGTGTATGGGAGAATCTGCACAACCCTAATTTTAAAAGCATCGAATTCGATGCAATTAAAAATGCCTCAGGTACCAATCGTTTTATCTTGACTGCCAAAGAATGGATAGAACGCACAGGAGCTATCGGTATTATCGCTAAATCCGGTCGTTATGGAGGAACATACGCGCACAAAGATATAGCATACCATTTTGGTATGTGGCTATCACCGGAGTTTAACTTGCTTGTCGTCAAGGAGTTCCAGCGCCTTAAAGAGGAAGAACAAAAGGCACTTGGTTGGTCAGCGAAACGTGAGTTGGCGAAGATCAACTATCATATACACACGGACGCCATCAAAGCAAACCTTGTGCCGGAAGAGATCAGTCAATACCATCGTTCGCTGATTTATGCTAACGAAGCTGACGTACTCAATGTGGCTTTGTTTGGAATGACAGCGAAAGAGTGGCGCGATGCTCATCCTGAGGATAAAGGTAATATACGCGATTATGCGACGATAAACCAACTGATTTGCCTAAGTAATATGGAAAACCTCAATGCGGTCTTTATCAACGAAGGTCTGCCGCAAAGTGAGCGTCTTCAGAAACTCAACCAAATAGCCATCCGACAAATGACCGTTCTTGAGAACGTTGAAAGCAAGCGTATATTGAAAGCATAAATCACGTCCCCTCTCCGAGACGTTAAACCCGGAGCAATGTATCGGCCATATATGACCGATTAAAAAATATCAAATCAACCAACCACCGCCTATGGCATAAAACAACAGACAAACAACATACATACATAAATAAGCATTTGCTTTATTGAGGATACATTCAATCTTGGACAAATTGAAAATTATCTCTTCCGAAATATGGCGAATGTTCGCACGTGAGTGTGAACTTTTTGCGCATATTGGAGAGAATGGGAGTCCAAGCCCGAATGTACCAATATTCCAAAGTTTACACTCTTTTCATATAAGTGTACTTAGATGTATAAAACAATTAGTGTCCACTAAACAAAAATGGAATGGTCTATAATATGCTGTATTAACACTCTTTACTCCTTATAATGTGCCATGAGGCTGATTTTTGAAAGTTGAAAATTCGATATTCATTTATTAAGATATTTCGAATGTTATCGCGTAAAATGGCTCAAAAACATATTATGTTTTAAAATGATTTTTTTGAAGTAAATTATAGTGGACACTAATGATATAAAACAATACTATTATGAAAAACAATATATATCAAAATTGGCAATACAATGTGAATGTGACTAGAAGAGAAGCAAATTTTGAAGTTATTCCTCCTCTAAATCTTGTTGAAAAAACCCCAAAGATTCTTTATAAGTTTTATTCATTGTCCGACAATGCTGTAGACGCATTAACAAATTTGTATGTTTACGCTAGTCACCCTTTTCAGCTAAATGACCCATTAGATTGTTGTAATGATATTATTCAAATTGATGACCAGGAGTCTATGCGAGTGTTATGGGGAAACTTATATTTTAAATTTTGTAAGCAATATCCAAACATGGATTCTCGAATAAAAGCATCTAGTGAGGCCTTTAGTACCATCATTTTCCGTAAATGGGGTATTTTAAGTCTAACGTCAGAATGGAATAGCGAAACTATGTGGTCGCTATATGCTCAAAATACGGGATTTCGAGTGGGCTTTAATGTTTCACAATTTCCATTTAGTTATAAAGGACCTTTTCCTATAAATTATTGTGACCATTTACAACCAATAAAGTCATCGATATATGGTGTTCAAACAGCGGCTTTAATACAAACGAATGTAAAACATAGTTGTTGGTCACATGAACATGAATGGCGTTTGTTAGTGATATGCCCTGACGGAGTTGATATGCAAACTTATGGTTATGATGCTCAATCCTACAATCGTCCTGATGATCACAGCAGAAAATATCACTATCCTTTCAAAGCTATAAGCAGTATTACTCTTGGATGTGATTTCTTCAAAGAAGCACAATCTGAACATAGATTACATGTAATTGGAATAAATGAATTGAACGTTATGTACAACGAAGAGTGTTTGCAAACCAAATTATTGGATTTCTTACACGAGGCACAACAGAAATATTCCCTCAAGGTATTATTAGCAACTGCAAATATTAACTCTTTCAATGACATTCCTCTATCTATTATTAAAGTAGGAGAATACTCGTATAGATTGTTAGAATTATAAAATATCAGTTATATACAAACCAGATTCCACGAAAGACAAAGAGTGGGATATAAAACATGAATATAATGAAAAAATTTATTACTTTTTACTTGGTTCTTACGGCAAGTATTGGAACCATTCTCGCAGAAAGTGGATGGTGTGGTAGTATGGTTCTCTGGAATTTGAAAGATAGTGTGCTTACCATAAAAGGGGAAGGCACTATGAACGACTACTCATTTTCGTGGGGGACATGCTCAACACCATGGTATAACAAGCGAGCATCAATTAAAACTATCGTTATAGAAGATGGTGTTGTTGGTATAGGAAATTATGCCTTTTATGGATGCAACAAAGTTACTACTGTGACAATCGGGAATGACGTGGCTAACATTGGTAATAATGCATTTACAGAATGTACTGCTTTATCCTGCGCTACCATAAACTCAAACGCTATCGTTAGTAAGAAGTATCAATATGACAATAACTTATGTACAATATTTGGCAGCCAAGTAAAAGAGTATATTATTGGTAATGGAATTTTTGGAATAGGTGATTACGCTTTTTATAATAGTAGTAATTTAATATCCATTACACTACCTAATAGTATTACGACCATAGGCAACAGTTCATTTTCTGGATGTAGCAGTTTGCTTTCTATAATTATTCCAGAAGGAGTAACAAGTATTAATAACTATGCGTTCAAAAACTGTGTTGGGTTGACATCTATTGAAATTCCAAGTAGTGTTATTGATTTAAGTAATGCTGCATTTAATGGTTGCAACAACTTGACGCATCTCATTTTAAACTCTAATACAGTTGCAAATGGAACCAATAATATAAAAAGTATATTTGGAGCAAATATTCAAAAGTGTATTCTTGGTAATAGTGTTACGAGTATAGGAGAGTAT
This sequence comes from Paludibacteraceae bacterium, assembly GCA_905233415.1. Classification (GTDB taxonomy): domain Bacteria; phylum Bacteroidota; class Bacteroidia; order Bacteroidales; family Paludibacteraceae; genus Colicola. The sequence goes on along the minus strand of CAJOEX010000024.1, from coordinate 11,562 downwards.
GCTTTCGATGGTTGCAATACTTTGGTTTCTGTATCAATTCCCAATAGTGTTATTGAGGTAGGCACGGATGCTTTTAGAGGTTGTTCTAATTTAAGCGAAGTACATATATCGGACATAGCTGCATGGTGCACAATTCATTTCCCTAATGGAACAACAAATCCATTATACTATGCCCACAATCTATATTTAGGAGAGGAGCTATTAACAAATTTAATTATACCGGATAATGTATCTTCAGTAAGTGCAGAAGCATTTGCGTATTGCAATAGTTTGACTTCTGTAATGGTTCCAGAAAATGTAATTGAATTAAGAATTCGCGCATTTGATAATTGTAATAACCTCGCTCATGTGACAATAAATTCAAATTCTGTGATGAGTAGTGGTGGCATTAAAGGTATATTTGGAGCTAATGTGAGTGAATATATTATAGGTAATAGCGTAACAACTATTGGGAATAGTGCTTTTTATGATTGTACAGGAATGACTTCTGTGACAATCGGTAATAACGTGTCCAATATCGCTAATAATGCATTTGCAAATTGTTCTGGCTTAAATGAAGTACATATTTCTGATCTTGCTGCTTGGTGTAATATCGCTTTTGAGAATCTATTAGCAAATCCTTTATATACTGCACATAATCTATACTTAAATAACAATATAGTTTCTGACTTAATCATTCCTGATAGTGTTAGTGGTGTAGGAAATTATGCTTTTAACGGTTGCACATGCATAGCGTCTCTAACAATCTCCAAGAGCGTTACTAACATTGGGAATAACGTATTTGACAATTGTAGTAACTTAACATCTATTATATGGTGTCCTGAAACATTTACTGATTTTGCTTCTGCAACAAATGCGCCATTCTTCACAATTCGTAATCAAATAAGTTCATTTATCTTTGGCAACGAGGTAAGAATTATTCCTTCGTATTTATGTCAAGGAATGAATCGTATTCCCTCTGTTATTTTTCCTAATAGCGTAACTAATATAGGGAAATATACATTTGACGGTTGTGGTAGTATAGATTCCTTGATTATTGATAGTAATATCCAAAGTGTCGGTTTGGGAGCTTTCACTCATTGCTCTAATTTAAGAGTTCTTACATTGAACTCAAATCATATCACTAGTAAAACGTATACTGACGAGGGTAATCTTTGTAACATTTTTGGACCAAATCTTATGTTATGCATATTTGGGGATAAGATTACAAGCATAGGTGCTTTTGCTTTCTTTGAAAGTAGTTTAGGTTCATTAGTAATTGGTAAAAATGTAGCGAGTATAGGAGAGTGGGCATTCTATAATTGTGCTAAAGGATCAATTACAATTCATACTGAACATTCTGGATGTTGGTTGAGCAATAACGATGCTACGCGTTATATTATTGGCGATGAAATCACGAACATACCTTCTCATGCATTCCAATACAACGAAAATCTATTGTCGGTGTTGATTGGGAATAGTGTGGTCAGTATTGGAGATTGTGCATTCTCAATGTGCATTAACTTGCAGTATGTTAACATTCCTAATAGTGTTACAAACATTGGAGAAGGGGCATTTGATGATTGTCGCAAGTTGAGTTCAATAATAATTCCCCAAAATGTTACAAGTATTGGAAATTTTGCTTTTTCTGGTTGCTCTGGATTGCAATCTATGATGTGTAGGGCAGTTATGCCTCCTACCATATTAGGAAATAACGTATTCACACAAGTGGATAAAACTATTCCGCTTTATGTCCCCGCAGAAAGTATTGCCTTATACAAAGCAGCGGAAGGTTGGAGAGATTTCACAAACATCTTTGCTCTTTCTGCTACAATAGCAAATGTAACATCGGTCAATGTAGAACCGTCTGATAATAATGCTATGATATACTGGCCATCATTTAATGAGGCAACTATATATAAAATTGAAATTAGAAAGAATGGAGATTTATTATACATTCTATCTTTTGACGACAATGGACAGTTGCAAACGAATCAGTTCTCTATACCTGCACACGTTAAATCCAGAAAGGTAAATACGACTGATGTGACGGGTTGGAAGTACAACATCCCAGGACTTGAAGCAAATAGTTCTTACGATTTCATCTGCACAGTAGAAGATGGTTTAGAAAATGTCATTTTCAACCAGACGATTTCATTTACTACAAATAACATTGCTAGTGCTCTTGACAATATAACGGAAAAATCTGCGTATATAAAACAAGTACATAACGGTCAAATCTTCATCCTCCGTGGCGACAAAACCTATACTCTCCAAGGTCAAGAGGTAAAATAACCCCTTTCGATCTATCGATAACCCGATCTATCGGACTCCTGCCTGCTCCACCACCGAGCAGGCAGGTTCTTTCTTCGTCTGTTTCGTCCGAAATAATCGTGCCTTTGCGGCTAAGAATTGTATTCGGACACGGCTTTGCCGTTTCTTCTTTGTATTACAGGTGTCTAGTTGACACCGCTACAAACCACACGCGGGGTTTTATATGTTTTTGTTTCTCTATCTCTCGCTTCGCTTCCAATGGGGGACCCCGCAAATTTCAATTTGTGGGGAGAGCGGAGCACACCCGAGTACTTACTGCCAAAACGAGGTTTTGACACATGTACGAGGGTAGTGTCCGCGATATTGTTCGAGGAAAGTCGGAAGAGCGCCTTCAGGGATGTCGGCGCAGAGATAGGGAGTGGGAGAAGGAATAATGTCAGGCATAATAATTTACGATTTGGCGATTTATTTGGTTATTTGGTCATTTTCTCATTTATGATTTTTGGGGCGGTGTTAGGGTACAATCGGGTCAATCACGCAATAATCACCTAATAATCACCCAATAATCACGCAATAAAGAGTGTACCACACTTAATGTTTTAATGTTTGACTACTCCTGAAAAAGGTTGACTTTTGTACTACATCTGTTGTCGCGCCAACCAAAGTCGGCGATTTTCCCAAAATCGGTGCAAAGGTACAAAAAAGATTTGATATGTGCAAATTCTATATGTGTAATTGTAGATTTTGTTCTATAAAATTAGGCGTATAGGAAAGCAAGGGGAAAATATGGCAAAAAAAAAGGCAAAATGAAAGAAAAAAGCAGAAAACAAAAGGACAGGCGGAAAGGCGTTCAAAAATGCAACAAGCTTGTAAATCGCTGATAATCAGAGAGTTACGAAGAAAATGTAAAAAAAAGCAGATAAAATTTTGCCACGTGAAATAAATGTTGTACCTTTGCACAAAATTTGTGCGAATTAGGTATGATACTGATACTGCGAGGCACATTCGCAGTATTTTTTCAACCCTAAAGGCGAAAGGCAACAGAACCAGAGGCGAAACACAGAAAACAGACACCTTATATAATATAATAATATGGAGACTTATATCATAAAACGTGACGGCAAGAAAGAACTATTTGCCATCGACAAAATCAAAAACGCAATTGCGAAATCATTCCTTGCAGCGAACGCATTTGCGACCGAAGAAGTATTAACCGGCATCCTGAGCCACCTGCGAATCACCAATGGAATCAGTGTGGAGGAAATTCAAAACCAAGTAGAGGTTGCTCTGATGTCGGAAGGTTATTTTCAAGTAGCAAAACGGTACATGCTGTATCGTCATCAGCACAACGAAGACCGTGAAACACAACAACGTCTGGAGTTCCTGATGAGTTACTGTCAAGCCAAGAATGCAGCAGACGGAAGCAAGTTTGACGCAAATGCAAATGTGGAAAACAAAAACATCGCCACTCTTATCGGCGAACTTCCGAAACAAGGCTTTATCCGCTTGAACCGCCGTTTGCTGACCGAGCGCATCAAACAAATGTTCGGTCGCGAAGTGGCTGACAGATACATGTCGTTGCTGACCCAACATTTCATCTACAAGAATGACGAGACCAACCTTGCAAACTACTGCGCATCAATTACAATGTATCCATGGTTACTGCAAGGCACAAAAGCATTAGGCGGAAACGCGATTGCGCCGCATAACCTGAAATCGTTCTGCGGCGGATTCATCAACATGGTGTTTATCGTGTCATCCATGCTTTCCGGAGCCTGCGCAACACCTGAGTTTCTGATGTACATGAACTACTTTATCGGTTTGGAGTACGGCAAGGATTACTACAAACGTACCGATGAAGTGGTTGACCTGAGCATCAAAAGACGCACAATCGACAAAGTGATTACGGATTACTTCCAGCAGGTTGTTTACTCAATCAACCAGCCGTCAGGTGCCCGTAACTTCCAATCCGTTTTCTGGAATATCAGTTACTACGACCGCTATTACTTTGAATCATTATTCGGCAACTTTGTTTTCCCGAACGGAGAGAAACCCGACTGGGACGGTTTGAACTGGTTGCAGAAACGCTTCATGAAATGGTTCAACAACGAACGTCTGCACGCTGTGCTTACATTCCCTGTGGAAACGATGGCGCTGCTAGCAGAAAACGGCGACGTAAAAGACAAAGAATATGCCGACTTTACGGCAGAGATGTATGCAGAAGGCCACTCGTTCTTCACGTATTTGAGCGACAATGCCGATTCGCTGTCCAGCTGCTGCCGTCTGCGCAATGAGATTACAGACAACGGCTTCAGCTATACGCTTGGTGCAGGCGGTGTAAGTACCGGATCGAAATCCGTGCTGACCATCAACCTCAACCGCGCCATCCAATATGCCGTTCGCAACAATATCCCGTATCAGAACTATATTGAGGAGATTGTAGATTTGATGCACAAAGTACAATTGGCATACAACGAAAACCTGAAGAGTCTGCAAGACCGCGGAATGCTGCCGCTGTTCGACGCCGGATTCATCAATATCGGTCGTCAGTATTTGACCATTGGTGTGAACGGTTTGGTGGAAGCTGCCGAGTTCCTCGGCATAGAGATTAGCGACAACGAGCGTTATACAAACTATGTGCAGGAAGTATTGGGCATTATCGAAAAACTCAACAAACAATACCGCACAAAGAACGTCATGTTCAACTGCGAAATGATTCCGGCAGAAAATGTGGGTGTCAAACACGCGAAATGGGACAAAGAAGACGGATATGTTGTGCCGCGCGACTGCTACAACAGCTATTTCTACATCGTGGAAGACAAAGACACGACCGTTCTGGACCGCTTCCGTCTGCACGGGCGCAAGTACATCGAACACCTGACAGGCGGTAGTGCACTTCACTGCAATTTGGAGGAACATTTGAGCCGTGAACAATATCGCCAGTTACTGCGTGTAGCTGCTGTTGAAGGATGCAACTACTTCACATTCAATATCCCGAACACCATTTGCAACGACTGCGGTCACATTGACAAACGGTATCTGCATGAATGTCCGGAGTGCCACTCGGAGAACGTTGACTACCTGACACGCGTAATCGGTTACATGAAGCGCGTGAGCAACTTCTCGGCAGCACGTCAGAAAGAAGCAGCGAGACGTCATTACGCAGACAAGGTGCAAGTTCCGACTTGCTAAAATGAAAGTTGCGTCGTTTGAGATAGTATTTCAAGAAGTGCCGGGCGAGGTCACATTGGCACTGAATATATCCGGTTGTCCCAACAGGTGCAAGGGCTGTCACAGTCCTCACCTGTGGGAAGATACGGGTGAAGAACTGACGACGGAACTGTTGGACGCACTGGTGAACCGGTATTTTCCCGGTATCACCTGTGTCTGTTTTATGGGGGGAGACCAGGATGCAGACTATGTTGCAACGCTGGCAAAGCATGTCCATGAGTCTTTCGGGCTAAAAACCGCCTGGTACACAGGGCAACAATTCGCTATGACGGAGGACATACCGGCAGTTTTCGACTTTGTCAAGACAGGACCATATGTGGAAACGCTTGGCGGATTGAAAAGCCCGACGACCAATCAGCGCTTCTATCGCCACGAAGGAACATCGTGGATAGACGAAACAGAGAAGTTTCACAAAACAAGACATTAAACTGAAAAGACCAGGCGGCACAGTTAAATCTGCTTCTGCGCCTAATCAAAGATAGGGATTATAGCGGATTTCGTGCTCAATCGTAGTGGTGAAGCCGTGTCCGGGATAAACAACCGTTTCTTTGGGCAGTTGTTTGAGCCGAGCAAGCGATTGCAGGAGAACGTTCATATCTCCGCCCGGGAGGTCTGTTCTGCCAATACTTTCCTGAAAAAGCGTGTCACCGGTAAAGATAATCCCTTCGGACTCGAAATAAAAACATACACTATCTTCCTTGTGACCGGGTGTAGGCAACATACGGAAACGCAAATCCGCCACTTCGACAACCATTGTTTCCGGCTCGCACGTAAAATTAAAGCCATAAACCGGAATATTCGGGAAATGCTTCTCAATAAATTCCTGTCCGCAAATGTGGTCAGGGTGAGTGTGAGTGATGAGGATTGCCACCAGATTCAGTTTGTGTGCCGTCAGATAATCCAACACACGGCGTTCCTCCTTCTCCTCATACATTCCCGGGTCAATAATGATACACGATTGTTCCTTGTCGGATGAAGGTTGCGCGGAAACGATATAGGTGCATTCACGAAACGGATTGCAATAGAAAGTCTTTATTTCAAGCATAGTTTGTCAATTTGGCGACAAAGATACAACAAAATTTGCATATACGAAAAAAAAGCAGTACTTTTGCTGCAAAATTAGTTAGAATGTACTTGTTTTATACCCCAAATATACTTGGCGAAAGCGAAGAAATCGGTCGGACATACAATCTAAATGAAGAGGAATCCGGTCATTGCGTACGAGTGCTCCGCTATACGAGAGGAGACGAAATCCTGCTTACCAACGGGCAAGGAATGACCTATGAAGCACGGATTATCAATCCTCACCCAAAACATTGTGAGTTTGAGATTCTACGTGCGGAACGGCAGCAGCGTCATCACAAGGCATACATTCACATTGCCATTGCCCCCACAAAGAATATTGAACGGCTGGAATGGGCTATAGAAAAGTGCACAGAAATCGGCGTTGACGAAATAACTCCGTTACTATGCCGATTCTCGGAACGCAAACAACTGCGTACTGACCGTCTGCAAAAAATACTACTTAGTGCTGCCAAACAGTCCTTAACACCTTATCTGCCCAAACTAAACGAGCTGACTCCTTACGAGGAGTTTATCAAACAGGCAAAGGAAGAAACAAAATTTATCGCCCATTGTTACAAGGATGACAAGAAGGAACTAAAGAACGAATTGAAAAACAGCAAAAGCGTGTTAGTGCTGATTGGTCCGGAAGGCGATTTCTCCGAGCAAGAGGTGCAAGAGGCTTTGCGGCTCGGATTTGTACCGGTCAGCCTCGGAAACAGCCGTTTGCGCACAGAAACAGCTGCCATAGTGGCATGCCATACGGCGGTGTTAGTTGATAATTGATAATTGATAATTGACATTTATATTTCTTGGAACGGTTGATTGAAATAGACCAAGCGTGGCTGCTTGCCATCAATGGCGCACACACACCGTGGCTGGACCAGATTTTCTGGTACATCAGTCAAGCGTGGGTATGGATTCCACTATATATCATCCTTATTGGCTTGCTACTTGGAACGTTCGGCTGGCGAAAGGGTCTGCTTATGGTGCTGGCATTAGCGATTGCTGTAGGATTGAGCCCGACACATGAACCAGCCGTGGAAGGTCTTGTGCATATTGTCCACAACTATACCGGCGGGCTTTACGGGTTTGTCAGTTCACACGCAGCAAATACGTTTTCCGTTGCCCTACTCTTTGCACTCTTCTGGCAACAAAAAAACAGTCACGGCTGGTGGCTGCTGGTCTATGTTGTTCTGAATTGCTATAGCCGAATATACTTGGGAGTACACTATCCCGGCGATATATTAGGCGGATTGGTTGTCGGAGGCGCTATGGCTTTGCTTGTATTTTGGGTGTATCGGCCGGTTGACGATAAATTGCGTGCGGGTGACGAGGCTTGTCGTCCACTTGATGATCCATAAATTTTTGATATTGCTCCGGAGTGAGGATATTTTTGAGTTCAGCAATCATCGCTTGCATACGCTCCAAGTCCTCTGCCCGAGTGTTGCTTACCTGTCGCATACGAGCATATTTGAGGTGCATCCGATATAAAGTATCCAACTGTGCACTATCCGTCAGGCCCAACTCGCGAACAAGCATTGCATTTTGCTTTTGAGCAATATCTTCCGGCGTACGTGGAGGCTGACAATCCGGTATCATTTGAGACCAAACAGCAGCACAAGAAGTCGCTAAAACAAATATGACAAAAAATCGTTTCATTTTAACGAAAACATAACAAAAAACGTGCCAAACACATGAGATTTGAAACATTTATTGCACAAAGACTGTATTTTTCTCAAAAAGGAGCAAATCGCTCCTCCAGACCTGCTGTACGGGTAGCACTTGCGGGCATCATTATTGGTGTGGCGGTAATGATTGTTACAGTCTGTGTAGTAGTTGGTTTCAAGCAGACCGTAACGGAAAAAGTCGTTGGCTTTGCAGCCCATATGCGGATTGTTAATTTCGACAATAACAACACATTTGAACTTCAACCTATTGCTGTGACGGATTCCTTGTTAAATGCCTTGGAAACATTACCTCACATTGAAGAAGCAAATATCTTTGCCACCAAGCCCGGTATCATCAAAACCGACGATGCTTTTCAGGGAATCGTATTCAAGGGAACCACCTACTGGGATTATTTTGCCTCAAACCTCATTGACGGTGCTTTGCCTGAAAACGAAAACGAAATACTTATCTCCCATAAACTATCCACCCTTCTCTCCGTCAAAACCGAGCAAACACTCCTTTGCTACTTTGTAGGTGATCAAGTTCGTGCACGGAAGTTTCATATTTCGGGCATATATCGCACCGGCTTCGGCGAGTTTGACGAACGCTTTATTCTCGGGCAGGTTAATGTTGTGCGCCGTTTAAACGGTTGGGAAGAAAATCAGGCTTCCGGCATCGAGCTGCGCGTCGATAACATGCGTAATCTTTATGAGGCTTCAGATTATGTGTTCTTTGCAACTGCCAACCGCTTTGATGAAGACGGAAATGCCTATTATATGGAAACACTTGAGCAACTCAATTCCCAAATATTCTCCTGGTTGGACTTGCTGGATATGAACGTGATTGTGATTATTCTGCTGATGCTGGCTGTTTCGGGATTCAATATTGTTTCGGGATTGATTATACTTATTCTGGATTCCATTCAACTAATCGGCACGCTAAAAGCACTTGGCGCCTCCAACAAGCAAGTACGCCGCGTGTTTATCACACAAGGAGCAATGTTAATCGGGAAAGGAATGATTTGGGGCAATATCATCGGTTTGGCATTATGTGCCATCGAATATTGGAGCCATATTGTTCCTTTAGATGCAGCGACATACTATGTCAATTACGTTCCGATTGCTTTTCCTATAGGATGGCTGCTACTGTTGAATATCGGTACGATTGCCGTTTCTGTGCTGATATTACTGGCTCCTTCCGCCATCGTCACCAAAATAAGTCCCGCCAAAGTTATGCACTTTGAATAACCATGAAATTCCGAACAGAAATAGAGATTCCCAAAGCGTCGTGGCAAATCGGCTATGGCGATAAGATTGTCCTTTTAGGTTCGTGCTTTTCGGATAACATTGCCCGTAAACTCGGAGAGTATTACTTCCAAGTAACAGCCAATCCGACAGGAACACTATATAATCCCGTTTCTATTGCCCGGCATATAAATGATGAGGCTGTTTGTGATGCAGACGTGTTTATTATCACTTTCGGCACAGCTTGGGTATATGAAGACAAGCGAACACAAACCGTCGTTGATAATTGTGAAAAGCGGCCGGCAACAGACTTTATTCGCCGACGTTTGACAGTTGAAAAAATTGTCGGACTGTGGCAACCGATTATTGAAGCACATCCCAACAAACGATTCATCTTTACAGTTTCGCCTATTCGTCATCTCAAAGACGGGCTGCATGAAAACAACTTGAGCAAAGGGATATTGCTCTTGGCGGTTGAACAATTGAACGCCACCTACTTTCCGTCGTATGAACTGCTGTTGGACGATTTGCGGGATTACCGCTTTTACGCCGATGATTTGATGCACCCAAGTTCTGCTGCTGTGGAATATATCTGGGAACGATTCATAGCTACATTTATGACAGCAGAGACTCAAAAAGAGATGAACGATTTACATGCTCTTTGGCTGAACCGCCATCATCGTTCCTTGCATCCGGGCTCGCCGGAAGATATACAATTCAAGGCACGTACTGAGGAACAGTTCCGTGCCTTGAAAGAGAAATATCCGTGGCTTGTGTAATTACCAAGCGAAGAGAGGATGTTGCAGCATTTCGCGGTTGACTTCCTCGCGGACTTTGGCAATGTTAGCTTCCGATTCAGGATTGCGAAGTACTTCGTCAATCAAATCAACAATCCACGGCATTTTGTCTTCCTTCAGTCCGCGGGTTGTAATAGCGGGCGTTCCAAAACGCAAACCACTTGTCTGGAAAGCACTACGGCTATCGAAAGGTACCATGTTCTTGTTCGCCGTGATATCGGCTGCAACAAGTGCTTTTTCGGCAACTTTTCCTGTCAAATCAGGGTATTTCGTACGCAAATCCACTAACATGGAGTGGTTGTCCGTGCCACCAGAGATAATCTTGTATCCTTTGTCTATCATTGCCTGCGCCATTACGGCCGCATTCCGTTTCACTTGTTCCTGGTAAGTTTTGAAAGACGGCTGCAAAGCTTCGCCAAAAGCAACTGCTTTAGCTGCAATCACATGCTCCAACGGTCCGCCTTGAACACCAGGGAATACAGCAGAATCCAGTAAAGCAGACATCATTTTGATTTCACCTTTCGGCGTGGTTTTGCCCCAAGGATTCGGAAAATCCTTACCAATCAGAATAGCTCCGCCACGCGGTCCACGAAGCGTTTTATGAGTAGTGGTAGTCACAATGTGCGCGTGCTTCAAAGGATTTTCCAACAAACCAGCAGCAATCAAGCCGGCAGGATGTGCCATGTCAACCATGAAGATTGCGCCAATCTCATCCGCTACACGACGAATACGGGCATAATCCCACTCGCGGCTATAGGCAGAAGCACCTGCAATAATGAGTTTCGGACGTTCAGCACGTGCGACCTGCTCCAACTGGTCATAATCGACACGGCCGGTATCTTCACGGACGTTGTATTCTGTTGCGCGGAACATGAGTCCTGAGAAATTCACAGGCGAACCGTGCGAAAGGTGTCCGCCGTGACTAAGATTCAGTCCGAGGAAAGTGTCTCCGGCTTTCAAGCAAGCCATGAAAACCGCCATATTTGCCTGCGCACCGGAATGCGGCTGCACATTTACCCACTCTGCGTTGTAGAGTTTCTTCAGACGTTCACGCGCTTCGTCTTCGACGATGTCAACCACCTCGCAGCCGCCATAGTAGCGTTTGCCAGGATAACCTTCAGCGTATTTGTTGGTGAGAACACTTCCCATTGCCTGCAAGACTTCGTCAGAAACGAAGTTTTCGGAGGCAATCAGTTCAATTCCTTTGGTTTGACGTTCGCGTTCGCGGCGAATAAGGTCAAAAATTACGTTGTCTTTCATACAGTTAAATATATAAGTTATCTATTATGTTTCGGACATATTAG
>CAJOEX010000023.1 GCA_905233415.1 Paludibacteraceae bacterium | reverse complement strand
GCAGATAGCTCAAATCACTCAGGCCTGGAAGGATGCGATGCACCGCACTCCCGATGGCAAGCAGTACTCGGATGCCAAAGGTTGGAAGTTCGCGCTTCTGCAGCAACAATGGAAGTCCGAACATCCTTTCGAGTCTTGGTATGAAGACTATTTGCAGCATATAGAGGACGTTGCCGCGGATAAGACCTCTTCCGAGCATGTTTCTGATTACATGTTGCGTCATCAGGCGGAAATCCTTGAGGCACAAGCCGCCGCTCTCCGTGCCGAACTCCAAAAACGCCACCCCGCCAGTTGATGACCATTTTTACAACAGAAAAACGCAAAAAGTCGCAACAATATTTGCATATATCAAAAAAAAGCAGTAATTTTGCAGCGCATAATTGAAAAGAAAGTGTTCAATACCGATTTTTGGAGACATATAGATAGTTTATTGCCCGTGGGTACGATGCTCAAGGGCTTAAAAAATTAGAAGAATATGCAGAACTATTCATTTCCGGGCGGCTTGTATATAAGCGATTTTCACCGCTCGAACAGCATGGCTGCTCAGCGGGAGGTAGCAATCATGTCATTGCATCCATACTCTCGGGAGCAAGTATTGACCCAAGTAAGCTCACTGCGCCGGAAGGCAGCTTCCAAAGAGAGCGCGAATGCGCAGAGACGCAAGCAACATGTATAGAGCAGTGGGCGAAAATTGTGGGGTGTTGGATAGCCGACGTAGATGTTCGTCTGCCGTCGCTATTAGGAGAGCAAGTTGCTGAAGGCGGCGAGGCACATGTCTATTACAAGGGCAACACACTTATCAAATCCATAGGTCTTGATTATTATATTTTGCCGCTTATGCTTATGGCAGAAGAGAAAGTTGTCAAAATCGCCGTTCTTGAAACGGTGGACAAAGCTGGTAACGTGGAATATGGCAAGAGGCTCCTTGTTCGCAGCAATTTGGCACAGGCAATTGCCGGAACGCCCGGCTATGAAGCTTACGACCGCGTGGATATTTCTGCCATTATGAGCGAACAGAACTTCCAACGTACCGGTAATGTAAGCGAGGACCAAATCAAGAAACATTTACTCGGTACAACAAACAAACCGGATTATGCCCGCAACATGCCGAATGCAGACGGGCAGCCATATGTTACGATGCGCCTGAATTATACGGGCAACGGACTTGGAATGGCTGTGAATTTCTAAGCGAGGAAAAAGCAGAACTTTTGCACGCTAAGTATAAATATCCTATGAAATCAATTACATTTGCTTGCACCAAGAGTGCAGAACAGATTGAGAAAGAAGCCAATCAGTCGCTTACATTTTATAAGATTGTGCCGTGGCTTTGCATCGTCTGTATGGGCCTCATCGCCTATATGTATTATAGCATCTGCGACATGGGCGCTGCAAAAGAAAATAGCTCCAGAGATATTGTTGCCATCCTGATTTTTGGCATGGCATTCTTATTCATGCTGCTGATTGCAATCTACTTCTTTTATTACAAAAATCGTGCAGGTATCAAATATATCCTGATGCCCGATAAGCAGTTTGGATGGGATGAAGAAGCAAAACAGTTCTTTTATAAGGACAAAAACCGCTCCCTCCGCTTCACAGGAAAGGACGTGGAGAAATGGAGCAGTTATATCATGTATAAGACCAATATCCCGATAGATATCTTTCTGCTCAAGACCGGCGAACGACTCGTTCTCGAAGGCGACTGGAATGAAGAAGTACATGACTACCTGCAGAACTTCCATAATCTTTTGGGCCTTCCCAAACCATCCGGTATGGCATGGATGCTTGATGTCTATAAAGACGAACCGACTCCGGATATGCGTTGAGAAAATCGGCGGTGCGGTTTTTCAGCACTTTTTTCATATTTATTTGCGTAAATAAAAAAAAAGCAGTAATTTTGCAGGCTGATTGTGCGAAATGATGAAAATACTTCTCTGCATAGCGTTCGTTTTGGCTGCGGTAATCCTGCTTTCCGTGCGGATTCTGCTCAAAAAAGACGGGAAGTTTTCATCGCAACATATATCGCAGTCCAAGACCATGCGGGAACGCGGAATCCATTGCGCCGTGTCCCAGGACCGCGAAGCCAAACAAACAGCCGCCAATAAAATGGATGTCAAATCGTTGTAAACAGACAAAATTACAGTTATATGAACAAGATTCAAATTATTATCAATTCCGTTCTCGCTGCCGCAGTGGTAGCATTGTTTATCATCTTCTTTGCCGCAATGCCGCGTGCCAAAAAGCCCGTTACGGCGGAGGTTGTCGTGGATTCCGAGTTGCTGCCGGTTGCCCTTATCAACACGGATTCGATTCTCAAACACTACACGTTGGCTGTTGAATCGACCGACAAACTGATGTCCGCTTACGAGGCTTCTACCGTTCAGCTTGACTCCAAAGCCAAAGCGTTCCAGAAAGAGTATGAGACCTTCCAGCGTGACGTGCTGGACTTCCAACGCAAACTGGAAGCCAACGCCTTCCTCAGCCGTGAACGTGCCGAGAGTGAGCAGAGCCGTCTCCAGAACAAGGAACAGCAGCTGATGAAGAAACAGCAGGACCTCGAAAATCTGCGTCAGAAACTCAGCAACGACTTTATGGAGCAGCAGGCTGAACTGACTGCACAGTTGGCTGATTCGATTCGCCAGTTCTTGCACGATTACAATGCCGATGGTCACTATCACCTCATTCTCAATGATGCGGCGGTCTTGGATAAAGTGGCAGGCTATGACATCACGCTCGAAGTGATTGACGGACTCAACGCACGGTATAAGAAATGATGGAATGATACGCTTCGCTTAATGATAAAATGATGAAATGATAGATTGATAAATCGCTAAATCGTAAATCGTCAAATCGTAAATGAAAAGATCCCTCTTTGCCCTTGCTTTTTGTTCGTTGCTCCTTGTGCCTGCAATGGCGCAGAACATCCCGATGCCGTTGAACTACACAAAGGTTTATGACTTTGTGGATGAACTGCTGACAGACGGTGTGATTGTGCACCAGACGGCTGTCCGTCCGTATTCGCGGATGCAAATCGCACAAATGCTTGTCGAGGCGCAGAGTAGGGATTCGCTTCTCAACAAACGTCAGCGGGACGACCTCAAGTTCTATCTTAATGTGTTTGCGCTGGAGCGGGACACTATGCCGGATAACTACGTCCAATATACCGACCATCAGACCTTCAACCTTTCGCTTGCCAATCCGCAGTTCTCCTATATAACGAAGAACAAGCAGTTCAAGATGTCCATTGAGCCTATTCTCGGTATGGACCTGTATGCATCTTCCAAAGGCGCAATTATCAAGCGTTGGTGGGGTGCTGACTTGAAGATGGATATTGCGCACCATGTTTCGATTTGGGGTTCGCTCCGCGATGTCAGTTACAATGGCAAGATCGGGCTGCGGGACAAGTATTACCCGACCAATGCGGCAAAGATTGACGGTGCCAAGATAACCAAGCCCGGATTCTTGAACAACGAAGCCGGTGTACAGTACAAGGAAGCCGATTACGGAGGCGATTTCTCGGACAGCAAAGGCGGCATATCCCTTTATTCGTGGTTCGGCTCGATTGGCTTGCAGCGTGAAAATATTCAATGGGGAGATGCGTGTCATGCCTCGAATATTCTTTCAGGACACAATCCTGCCGTGCCGATGCTGACCATTCAACTGACGCCCTGCAAGTGGTTCCAGTTTGATTATTTCCATGCCTGGCTGATTAGCAATGTCGTGGATTCGACACGCTATTACGTGGAGCACAATACTTCCGGCGGAACAGAGCTTGAATTCCGTCCGCACAACAAGTTCATGGCGGCGAATATGTTCACCTTTATTCCGATAAAGTACCTGACCTTCTCTTTCGGAAACTCGATTGTCTATGCCGAGAAGAACGTGCAGGCGGCATATTTCATCCCCTTTGCATTCTTCAAGTCGCTTGACCACTTGCTTACCAAAGGCGTCAGTGTGGAGAACCAGAACTCACAGGCGTTCTTTACGCTGACTGTCCGTCCGGTTGACCACCTTAAATTATATGCGTCCTTCTATTTTGACGAATTCAAGTTCAGCCGCCTTAAGGCTTCCAATCCGGAAAAGAACCCCGTTTCCTATCTGGTCGGATTTGATTGGTCCGGCTGGCCGGTGAAGGGCTTGAGCCTCAAAGGAGAGTTCATGCGTTCCTACATCGCCTGCTATTCGCATTCGATTGATGTGCTTACATGGCAGTCCAATTCCTACAACATGGGGCATTATATGGGCGACAATGCACAATCCATCTATATTGAAGCCAGTTACCGTCCGATTAAAGGAATGGTTATCAAACTCAGCTATACGGATGACACCAAGTATAATTCCTACGCTTATCTGCGTACATATCGTTCCGGCGGCATCGTTATTCGTGACGGTGGAATAGGGGAAACGCTCTCGCAGAAGCCGTTTGACAAGGCAATCTTCCGCAATTCAATTGTGGCGTTGGACGGTATTTACGAAGTGCATCCGAACATGTACCTGCGCATCAATCTCAGTTACAACAACGCCCGTGGTTATGACAACCTGACGCAGTCCATCAAGTCGGAAGATGCAGGTCCTGATTGCACGGCACAGTATTATTTGAACAAGTTTGCGCCGCTTTGGTATCAAGGCAAGAACTTTTCCGCCGTGCTTGGCTTCTCCTTCGGATTCTAAAGCATAAAAAAAAAACGGGGACTTGCCCCGTTTTTTATATCCTCAACTGCTTGACATAGTAGTCCCAGACAATACTTCGGCGGGAAATGGTAAGCATGTCCTTGACCGTTGTCAGCCGTAGATTTTCTTTGCGTTTGGGGGCAAATTTCGGAATACTGAACAGGAATGCCCATCTTGCGCGGATGATGGCAAAGGCGTTGGCAAACCTGCCGTGTACAAAGTCATTCGCAGCTGCTGCATAATCGAGGAAGAACCGCACAAAAAGCACTCTCCAAAGCCAAGCGCAAGGCTCGTTCTTGTAAATCATCAGCAGGTTGTTGCGGAAGTTCAGGAAAGTTTTTCTCGGATTGCCGTAGTTGAGTGACGCGCCGCCGACATGATATACAACGGATTGCGGTACACAAGCCACCCACCAGCTGCGGGCATTCAGCCGCCAGCATAAATCAATCTCTTCCATGTGGGCGAAGAAGTCTTTGTCCAAACCGCCGAGTGCTTCATACACTTCTGTGCGGACGCACATACAGGCTCCTGATACCCAGAAGCACGTTTCAACCATGTCATATTGGCCGTTGTCTTCTTCAACGTAGTCCATGATTCGTCCGCGGCAGTAGGGATAACCGAAATAATCCATGTGCCCGCCGGCTGCTCCTGCATGTTCAAAGCGGACAGCACCTTTGGTTGTCTCTTTGGAGCGCCAGCTGAGAATCTTCGGCTGGCAGGCTGCCACTTCATGATGCCTTTCCATATAGTTGAGCAGCGGCAGCAGCCAATCTTTGGTCACTTCCACATCGGAATTGAGCAGTACGACATATTCGCTATCGACTTGTGAAATGGCGCGGTTGTATCCTTCCGCAAAGCCGTAGTTCTGCTCGTATTCAAAGATTCGGGCAGGCTGTGTAATACCCTGTGTGAGTATGTCCGTGTTGATTTTCTGGATAAGTTCCACACTATTGTCCGTAGAGCCGTTATCCGCCACAATCACCTCAAAATCAGGGTCGTCCGTGTTTGCTAACACGGTCGGCAGGAACTTTTTGAGCATTTTTGCTCCGTTCCAATTCAATATGATTACGCTACATTTCATTACGAAATGTCAATTATCAATTATCAAGTATCATTTATCACTCCTCCTCATAGTAGCCTTGTTCAAGGCCATATTGCATTTCTGCATCTATGATGAGCTGAATCTGGACGTCTGTCAAATGGCGTTTGTCCGCCTTCACCGCCGCACGGACATAATCCAATTCCTCCGTCTCGTCTATATCACCATCCAAATAGGTCGCTTCGCCGGTTCGTTCATCCATCTCCAACAATCCTTGCTCTTCCAGATAATCATCCATTGCATCCAGCACAAAAAGGACGTCGCTTTGGTCCATGCCCTGACGGTCTTCCTCCGGAATAAGATTCCACATATATTCGACCTGTTCACGCTCTTCGGCACTCATTAATTGCTCTTCAGCTGTCATATTTTTCGATAATTTTTCAAAATAATTTGCAAAATTACAAAAAAAACACTACCTTTGCAAATTATTTCGTAAAAAAGTGAAAATTATGTCTTCTTTTTGGCAAAGAACGCTCTCCGGAGCAGTATATGTAGCCCTTGTTGTGGCAAGTATTCTGGTTCATCCGATTTTTTTCGGTGTGTTGTTTTTGATTGTTTCTATGCTGGCGGTGCGTGAGCAGCATGTCCTTTTGAACTCGTCCCGTTTTGCAACTATCGGCTCCATGCTTGCAGGCGGGTTGCTGTTTGTTGTGGCGTGGTTGCTGTGCAATTATGACGGATTGACCTTGTCGCAGTTGACAATGTGCCTGTGTGCGGATATATTGCTTCTTATTATTCTGCTTGTTGCCGAATTATGGGAAAAGGCGGAGAACCCTATTCATAATTGGGGGAATATTCTCATCAGCCAGATTATGATTGCAGTTCCGTTTGCGCTGATGAATGTCGTTCTTGACAAGTCGAAATTCCTTCTTTTGGCGCTTTTTATCACCATTTGGGTCAACGACACCGGTGCCTATTGTGTCGGCTGCCTGACCGCCAAACGCAAGAACGGTAACCATAAGATGTTTCCGCGTGTTTCGCCTGCGAAGAGCTGGGAGGGTTTGTTCGGTGGAGCCATCTTCGCACTTCTTGCCGGCTATATATATTATAAGGTGGGGTGGTTTGCCGATTGGTCTCATCCGTTGCTTTCGGCACTTGTTTTTGCCTTGTGTATCTCCGTGTGGGGAACGCTTGGCGATTTGATGGAAAGCCTGATGAAGCGCACTGTCGGCGTCAAGGACTCCGGCAAGTTCATGCCGGGTCATGGCGGCGTGTTGGACCGTTTTGACAGCATTCTTCTTGCCACTCCGGTCATTACGTTGTTGCTGTTTTTGATGTAGGAAGTTCCCTAACGGATTCCGAGCAGCTTGTGCGTTTGCAAACTCAGCCGCCAGTAAGGGTGGGTGAGAATGTAGTCCAATGTCTCTTTAACATTGCTTGTTTTTCCGTCGTGAAGCGGCTGGAGGAACCAGTTATTGGCGTGAATTTCGTTACGCCAGCGCTCCGGATTTGTTTTGCCGTCAAAGACAACTTTTACTTCGTCTGCTTCTTTGAGGCGAATAACGGAGTCGGGTTTAGGGGAGCATGTTATCCAATCAATGCCTTCCGGCAATTCTTTGGTGCCGTTTGTTTCGATGCTGACGTAGAAACCTTCATCGGCGAGGCGGAGCGTTAGGGATTCGTCAATTTGTATAGCCGGTTCGCCACCGGTTAGAACAACAAAGGGATTGGCGTCCGAAGGCCGGTTCTCTTGTTGTTGGGGCCAGGCAAGTTTGACGGCATTTACAATCTCTTCTGCTGTCATTTCTTGCGCGTTGTGATGGTCGGTGTCACACCACGGACACGCAAGGTTACACCCGCTGAACCGCACAAAAACGGCTGGCTCTCCGCTGTAATAGCCTTCGCCCTGCAAGGAGTAAAATATCTCGTTGATTTTATACGTCTTTTTCATAAATGGCAATATTCCCTTCGGATTCTTGCACGCTTACTTTGTAGCCGTTTTCCACATGGTCGCAAATCCATTTGGCGATATTTTCCGCGGACGGATTGACATCCAGCACGTCATTGATATACTTGTGGTCAAACGTATCTTTCACCACGCGTTTGATGTGCGTAAAGTCCGTCACCATTCCATCCTTATTCAGCGTTTCGGATTTGCAATACACTACAATCTTCCAGTTGTGTCCGTGCAGGTTTTCGCACTTGCTTTCGTAGGACAGCGTCAGATTGTGTGCCGCACTTATTTCAATAGTTTTTTGAACGTAATACATATGCTATTTGTCATAGATGGTTTTGTCTTTAATACCGGCTTCTTTTAGCGCTTCAATCCGTTCGCGGCAGGTTCCGCAAACGCCGCAATGATGCTCGCCCCCCTTGTAGCAGCTCCACGTCTCGGAATAATCTATACCGAGTGCTTTTCCGTGGGCAGCAATTTCTGCTTTTGTGAGGTTTGTATAAGGGGAAAGCAGTTCCACGTTGTTCCATGTTCCTGCGTGCATCGCCGCATTCATGGCCTCTGTAAACTCCGGTCTGCAATCCGGATAAATGGCGTGGTCGCCGCTGTGATTGGCATACATGACATATTGCAATCCGTTGTTTTCTGCCAATCCTGCTGCGATGGACAGCATAATCCCGTTTCGGAATGGCACAACGGTTGATTTCATGTTCTGTTCATCATAGTTCCCTTCAGGAATAGCCTCTGCACCTGCCAAAAGCGACGATTGGAAATGTTCTTTCATGAATCCAAGCGGAATAATGATATGCGGCACGCCAAGCCGTTCGCAATGCAGTTTTGCAAACGCCAATTCCTTGTCATTGTGATTACTCCCGTAATGGAAAGATACCGCCATTGCAATCCGTTCGCGGTATTCATACAGCATCGTGGTCGAGTCCAATCCGCCCGACAACACCAATATCGCGTCTTTCGCCATTACTTTTTCTCCGCAAATTGGTTGAACATCTGCGCCAAACGCTGTTGTTTCAGCGTCTCATGTTCCTTGTCTGCATAGTTCGCAAACGGGAAGATGCTGATTCCGCCGCGCGGACTGAAATAACCGATAACCTCGATATATTTCGGGTCCATCAGCTTGACGAGGTCTTTCATGATGATATTGATGCAATCTTCATGAAAATCACCATGATTGCGGAACGAAAACAAATACATTTTCAGCGACTTGCTTTCCACCATTAGCTCTCTCGGTATATACGAGATGATGATGTGTCCGAAATCCGGTTGTCCTGTTTTCGGGCAAAGCGAAGTGAACTCGGGACAATCAAGCGTCACAAGATACTCGTTTTCGGGATGTTTGTTGACAAATGCCTCCAAACGCTCGGGGGCGTACTGATCGGGATAGGTGTTGTGATGGTCACCTAACAGGGTTATGCCCTGCAATTCTTCTTCTGTTCGCATGTTGTTTTCAGTTTTTTAATTAGGCTTTGTATGCCGAAAGGAGGAAAAACAATAGCTCCTTTTTCAAAAAGGCCTGCAAAGGTAGCACTTTTTCTTGATATACACAAATTTTTTCACATTTTCTTGCACAATTCACGAAAAAATAGTACCTTTGCACGCCAAAACGACCGAATAATATGATTGCAATATGAAAAAGTTCATTTTATTTGCATTTGCGGCAACGCTGTTTGCTGCGTGCAACCAACAACCGAAAGTTATGGAGAAAAGTGCCCTTGAAACCATTATGACCCGTGTGTCGGTTCGTGAATTTACCGGCGAAAAGATTTCTGACGCCCAGATTGAAACGCTTCTTCGCGCTGCAATGGCGGCTCCGTCTGCCATTAACAAACAGCCGTGGGCGTTTATTGTTGTTACAGAGGACAGCCTGATTGCCAAGTTGGGCGAGGCGCTGCCTTATTCACGCTGTTCCAATCATCCTGCCTGCGCCATTATTCCTTGTGGCGACTTGAGCAAGGCAATTGAAGGCGAAATGGCGGCTTTCTGGGTAAATGATGTTTCGGCTGCCACGGAGAACCTGCTTCTTGCCGCTCACGCAATGGGGCTGGGTGCTGTCTGGACCGGCTTGCATCCGGATATGAAGCGTGCCGGAATGGTTCAGCAACTCTTGGGCTTGCCCGAACATATTATCCCGCTTTGTGTGGTGCCCGTTGGTGTGCCTGCGGAAAATCCTGCCGTGAAGGACAAATTCCGTCAAGAGAATATTCACCACAACGGTTGGTAATAAATGCGGAAATCACTGCCGTATATTGCTGTAGTTACGTCCATGATTATTTGGGCGGGGTCGGGTATTGCCGTTAAAGCTGCGCTGGAGGCGCTTGCGCCGTTGACGCTGGTGCTTTCGCGCTTTACCATTGGCATTTTACTGATGTTGGTTATCGGTTTGATAGCCAATCGGACAACTGCCCCCAATTCGATTCTCCGCTTGCAAATGGTTGAAAAACAGGATATGTGGCTCTTTGTTCTTGGCGGCGTATTCGAGCCGTTTCTGTATTTTATTTTTGAAACATACAGTTATAAGCTCTTCGCCACCCCCACGATTGCGGAGGCTTTTTTGAGCACTAATCCTTTGATTGCGCCAATCTTTGCGCTCATTTTCCTTCGGGAGAAGGTTACTTTGTGGAATATTATCGGCATTCTTGTCTCGACAGGAGGCATGTTGATGTTGGTTTTGGCGGGAAGCGCTTCCTTTGAATTAGGCAGTTTGTGGGCGATTCCTTTGGCGTTTGTTACGGTCTGTATGGCGGTGACATATTCCATTCTCTTGAAGAAAGTGCCCGAAAAATACAGTTCCCTTACAATGGTCTTTTGGATGCAGCTTGTCGGCCTGGTGCTTTTTTATCTTGTGGCCGGCGTCAAGGTGCTCGTTCACCCGCAGGCTGCATGGCTTGTGGGAAAAGTGTCCGGCTCTGCTGTAGGTGGGGTTGCATACTTGGCGGCGATGAGTTCTGTGACGGCTTTTGTCCTGTTCTGTTACAGTGTACGTTATCTTGGTGTCACCAAAGCGAATATTTTCAACAACATCCGTCCTGTTTTTACCGCGCTGCTTATGCTTTTTATCTTTGGCGAGCAGCTCCCCGGTTGGAAGTGGATTGGCATTGTGGTTATTGTTCTCGGACTTTTCATTTGCCAGAAGCAATCCAAAAAGCAATTCAAAAGCCAAACCGAACATTTACAGACTCAACAATTATAGTTAAATGATAGTTAAACAATAAAAATTACAAAATCATGAAAAAAGTATTGTATTTTGCCCTTGTGGCACTGTTGGCTTTGCCGCTGATGTTCTCGTGCAAGCCGAAGAATGACCCTGATGATGAAGAGGTGGTCTATAACCCCGAGAAACCCGATGAGGGCATTGGTTCGAAAAGTTGGTTCGATTATTGGACAGAAGGTGAAGAGGAAGATGCCGTGGAAATCGACATTAAGAACCTGACAGGTGTGTGGCAACTTCGTGCGGAAGGCGTTAAGTATGAAGACCCTGATAATCCCAATCTTGATTTGAACCCCGGTTTTCTCTATGACCTTGCTTGGCAAGAAGAGGAATATTTCTATTATTACGAGATTAAGGAAGACTTCACGGACACTTTGTTTGTGATGAAAAATTCCATGTATGGTGTAACTGCCGGCATTTCCATTTTGGAAAAGTACCCCGGTACGTGGCAAGTTATAGGAAAGAAACTGACGATTAATCGCCAACGTTTCCCCGGAATTATGGACGATCGGGAAGAAGCAAGGAAAGTGGAATTTTCCATCTACCTCTTGGAAAAAGACCGAATGGTGTGGCTGTATGACAATAATTGTTACGTAGCCTTTGTGCGTGCTGAAAAACCAAAAGAGCCGAAGACCCGCAAACTGACGGAAGTATTGACGGAGAAGAAGTGGAAGATATCGAATGACTACCAATTGATAGTAGGCTGTGTGCCCAATCCTGACCCGAAGGACCCGAGTGGAGGCACTTATGATACGCTGTCTGTCAACAAGAATATGTGGAAAGATTATCAACTTGAGTTTAAAATAAATGACACGGATAGCATCCTGACCGTTTATGATTATTCCGGTACCAAAGTGGAAGAATATGCGTGGAGTGCTTATGGAGATAATGTTACCGGGTTGACATTCCAATTTAAGGTTCAGGAAGGCAACAAACTCTTCTCAGAATATCTGAACATGGAGTGGCTTGATTTCAAGGACTACAACAAAACATGTTTGTGGTCGTGGGAACCTGTAGAAAAACGTTCCGGCTACGACAGCTGTGACATGCAGCGTTATTTCGAAATCGAAGGCGTCAAATAAAAGTCCGACAGCCATCGATTAACGACTAAAGAAGTGCAGGAAACTGCACTTTTTTATTGTAAATAAAAACATTTATATACAAAAAATGCGGAAAAAAGTGACATTTTTTAAGATTAACTTGCCTGTTTCAAATAATTGTAGTAATTTTGTCGGTCATTTATGCGTTTTAATGACTAAAACTCGTGCCTATGGAACAATTTTTATACTCTGATTTAAGTACGTTTTACAACTTTTTGTTCATCGTTGCCCTTATTGGCTTGGTGGTTTTTGTAACGCTGTATTTTGTGGATGCCGGTTATGGCAAGATGCGTAGCGAAAAGTGGGGACCTTCCATCAATAACAAGATTGGCTGGTTTCTCATGGAGATGCCCGTGTTTCTTATTGTGCTTTACTTATGGGCGATGTCGCCGTATAACGTCACACGCCAGTTGCCGTATCTGGCTTTCCTGCTTATCTTTGAATTCCATTATTTCCAGCGTTCTTTTATCTTTCCGTTTCTGTTGAAGGGTAAAGGACAGATGCCCATTGTTATTATGCTTTTCTCGGTGGTTTGGAACATCGTAAACGGTTATATACAAGGCTTCTGGCTGTTCCATCTCGCACCACGGTATTGTCCCGAATTATATACGCCGGAGTGGATATATGACCCGCGTTTCATTATCGGAACAGTTATTTTCATTACCGGTTGGATTATCAACATGCACTCTGACCATGTTATCCGTCATTTGCGCAAGCCCGGTGACACCAACCATTATTTGCCGAAGAAAGGTTTGTACAAGTATGTTACCAGTGCCAATTACTTTGGCGAAATCACGGAATGGTTCGGCTTTGCAATACTGACGTGGTCGTTCGCAGGATTGCTGTTCTGGTGGTTCACCTGCTGCAACCTCGTACCGCGTGCCAATTCCATTTATCTCAAGTACGAGAAAGAGTTTCCCGATGAGTTCGATCGCAAGAAATTGAAACGGATTATTCCGTTCATCTATTAAAAGTCGAAAGTAATATCTCAAAATAACAAATGACAAATAACAAATTATTTACCCCTTATCAATTGGGTCCTATAACACTGCGAAACAGAATTATTCGTTCCGCAGCGTTTGAGAATATGGCACGTGGTAATGCTCCCACGCAGATGTTGCAGGATTATCACGTTTCAGTTGCGCGTGGCGGAGTGGGCATGACCACAGTTGCTTATTGTGCGGTGGACCTGTCCGGCGTTTCCTTTGACGGACAGCTCTATATCCGTGACGAGGCGTTGCCGGGTCTAAAGAAACTGACGGACGCCATTCACGCCGAAGGCGCAAAAGCCTCTATTCAGCTCGGTCATTGCGGCAACATGACGCATATCAGTACGTGCCATTGTCTGCCCGTAAGTGCCGACACGGGTTTTAATCTCTATTCGCCGACAATCCACAGACGGCTGAAAGTGAGCGAAATTAAAGCGCTTGTGAAGAAATTCGGCGAAGCCGTGGATTTCTGCCGTGAAGCCGGTTTTGATTGCGTCGAAATTCACGCCGGACATGCGTATCTCATTTCGCAGTTTATCTCGCCGCGCACCAACCATCGTCATGACGAATACGGCGGCAATTTCGAAAACCGCGTCCGCTTCCTCAACGAAGTGCTGGACGAGGTGATGGCTCATGCAGGAGATGATATGGCGGTTGTGGTTAAAACTAACATGTGGGATGATTGCTGGCATGGTTCGGATATCGAGGAAGGCATCAAGGTGGCAAAGGAAATCGCCAAGCACAAAGTGCATGGTATCGTCCTTTCCGGCGGTACTGTCAGCCGTTCGCCGATGACCATTCTGCGTGCTGCTATGCCGATTAAGACTTTGGCGCACTATATGCCGGGGAACATGTGGTGGCTCAAAGCTGTGTTGCATATTCCGTATGTCGGTGCCATTATGACACCCACGCAGCCCTTCAAGGAACTCTATTTCATGGAGCAGGCGAAGCGCTTCCAGCAAGAGATAAAAGACGTGCCGCTGATTTATGTCGGTGGCGTGCAATCTGGCGATAACTGCCAGACCATTATGGATGAAGGCTTCGAGCTTTTCCAGATTGCGCACGTGCTGATTAAAGACCCCTACTTTGTGAACCATGTGAAGGAAAACCCGCATTATCACGCCGGTTGCGGACGCTCGAACTACTGTGTAGGGCGTATGTACAGCAAGGAAATGAAGTGCCACGAGTGCGTGGAGCACGATGGTGAGAAGATTCCGAACTGTCTCAAACGCGAAATCGCCAAACTGGAGAAAGAAGCCAAAGAGGCTAACGAGAAATATAAGAAAGCCGAAAGCAATTAATCTTCAAATTTTCAAATCTTCAAATCTCTCTATGTTAGCATTAGTTACCGGCGCCTCTTCAGGCATAGGCTTGCAATATGCCACCCAACTGGCGCGCGATTATCATACAGACTTGCTGCTTGTCAGCAATCAGGAGAAAGAACTCAACGATGTTGCAGCAGATTTGGCTGCCAAATATAATGTCAAGACCGTTGCCAAGTATGCCGATTTGTCCAAGCAGGATGCTGCGGAAAACCTCTTCGCATGGACGCAGGAAAACGGCTATACCGTTGACATCCTTATAAACAACGCAGGAGTGTTCTTCTTCAATCCTTATTGCGAAACGAACATGAAGCGTATCGAGCTCATGCTAAACCTGCACGTGGTAACCGTTGCCAAACTGACCCGTCTTTTCGGCGAAGCCATGTGCAACCGCGAACTGACGGACGAAGAGAAGGCAGAACGCATCTGCCGCAAATCGCGCCGCAAGGGCTATATCCTCAATATGTCGTCCATGAGTGCGTGGATGGCGATGCCGGGAATTCAGACCTATAATGCGACGAAGGCGTTTATTTATAACTTCTCCAAATCCATTTGGTACGAACTCAAACCGAAAGGCGTGAATATTACCGTTATGGCGCCCGGAGCGGTTGATACGGCTTTGTTCGGCTTGGCTCCGAATCTGCGCAAACTGGCTGTGGCGCTTACTGTCAGCATCCCGCCGGAGAAACTCGTCAAAATTGCGCTTTGCAAAATGTTCCGTGGAAAGAAGGCCTCTACGCCCGGATTCATTAACTGGCTTTCCACGCCGTTGCTCAAACATACACCCGATTGGTTGTTGTTCCTCGCAATTAAGTACGTCGGTAAATATCAGAAATAATGGCTTACGCATTGGTTACAGGGGCTTCCTCCGGTATAGGCTTGCGCTATGCAACGGCGCTCGCACGCGATTACCATTATAATATTCTTCTCGTATCCAACCAAGAAAAAGAGTTGGAACTTGCCGCACAGGAAATCGCCTCGCAGTTTGGCGTGCAGACGGACAGTTTGTATATAAACCTTGCCGCGCAGAATGCTGCGGAGCAGGTCTATAAGTTCTGCAAGGACAAAAAACTGGAAGTCGAAGTGCTGGTCAACAATGCCGGAATGTTAATCTTTGATGCGTTCCGCAATACCGACCCGCGCCGAATAGAGACGCTGCTTATGCTGCATGTAGTCACCATGACCAAACTTTGCCGTCTCTTTGCCGCCGATATGGTCCAACGACAAACGACCAACGACAAACGACCAAATGGCTACATTTTGAACATGGCTTCCATGTCCGCTTGGATGGCGATGCCCAGTATCACCTGCTATAATGCGTCTAAAAGTTACGTGCTGAATTTCACCAAAGCGCTTTGGTACGAAATGAAACGGCATCATGTACGTGTCTTGGCTGTAACGCCCGGTTCAACGGATACAGGGTTGTTGCCGTTCGGTCCGACTTTTGGCAAGATTCTCCGCTTCTTTGGCATTACTATGCCGCCGGAGAAACTGGTTAACCGTGCGTTGAAGGTGCTTTTCCGTCGTCGCAAGAAAACCTGCATGCCCGGCGCGTGGAACTATATTATCGTTCCCATTATCAACCACTTGCCTGATTGGCTTGTCCTCACTGCGATGAAGCGCATACCGCTGAACTGGTAACGCTAAAAATCAACGTCCGACCACCACTTCCTGCAGCTCGTTAACTTCTTGCGGGAGGATGAGAGTATAGAGAATCGCTTCTGCCTGGCGCAGGGCGTTTCTTTTTTTCTGTCCGGGTGCCATGACATACACTTCCGCGGTAATAACACGCCCGTTAACTTCATCAATGCAGGTGTGGCTGACATAGGGGCCGCCCAACGCTTCACCATGATAAATCTTCCACAGCCCGCGCACCTCGGCTTTATACGGGTCTGCCTGAATAACCCGCATTTGCGGCGGAAAGACCTTGTATTCGGTGCCCATATACGACCCGGGAACAGATGCCGTAATCAGTTGCCCGAGCACCTCATCACGTTTGGCATTCAGGTACTCCGGTGTAAAAGTGTTCACATCCGTGTAAGGGTAGGCATATACCACCAAATCCCGCCGCATTGGACCTTTGTTGTTGCAGCACCAGACCACAGAGACCGCTTCGCTGTTGGATGTGAGACCGCTTCGCTGTGGGACCGCTTCGCTGTGAGATGTTAGAATCGTGTCCATGATGAGCATGTAGTCTTCCGGAACAAGCATGTCGATGCCGATGTGTTCCTGTAGCGCAGCGCGGGTGTCTTTGTTTGTCGAGGCGCGATAGAAGCGTTTCTGACGCTCAATTTCCTGTGTTACGAACCACTCCCGAACTTCTTCACCATGTGCCTGCCAGTAAGCTATAAACGCCTCGTCATCCGGTGCTTGGATGCGATAAACCGCTTGCGGGTGAGACCAGTAGTCGATGCTGTATTTGGCTTTGGTTTGGGTGTATTTGTCCGGATTGATATCTATAATTAAAATGTTACGGGTCGGCTTGAGGAAGTCGTCAAATGCGGCGGGAGACACATGTGTCAGCTTGAAGTACGGCTCCATTTGTGGCAGGCAGGGCATATCCGCACCCATAACCGCTTTGACCATATCATACGTGGTCGCAATGTCTTCGGCATAGGCGGAAGCACTTACTACTTCCTGCGGGTGGGCTAACGGGCGTGACGGCATCACCACCAGACATTCGTAAATACTGCCTGTTGCCGACACTTTTGTCCCCCCGTGTGCACCCTTACAGCCTGTTAGAAACATCGTGCCCGTTACACATAACGCAAGAATAAACAACCCTTTTCTTTTCATAATTCCAATATTTTGTGCAAAAGTAGCAATAATTTTTTGAAGTACCAAATAAACTCGGCAGAAAATTCCTTTTGCCTGCCCTTTGTTTATAAGATCTGTGCCGCGTGATTCTTGGTATCGACTTTTTCGATGATACGTTCAAGAATGCCATCAGCATTAAAGATGAACGTCTTACGCAAAGTTCCCATCGTAACTTTGCCGTAGTTCTTTTTCTCGCCCCACGCACCAAATGCTTGCAGCATTTCTGTCGTCGGGTCACTCAGAAGCGGGAAGGGTAGGGCGTATTTCTCTTTGAATTTGATGTGCGAAGCCTGCGAATCCCTGCTAACGCCAAAGATTTGATACCCCTGCGCAAGGAACGCATGGTAGTTGTCACGAATATTGCATGCTTCGGCAGTACAGCCCGGAGTTGAGTCCTTCGGGTAGAAGTAAAGCACTGTCTTTTTGCCGGTTATGTCCTTGTCTGTAACCGTTTTTCCGGTCTCATCCGGTGCCGCAAACCTCGGCATCTTGTCTCCAACTTGTAGCATAATTATTTACGTTTTAAGATTTTCTATGTCGCATTATAAAGAAAAATATATATGGACTTTCATTTTCGAGCGGCCGTAGGGCGCACGATGAGAGTTAATGCTTGCACTTGTTTACGTCATCGTACTCCGACTTGCTAAATTCTTTGACAGCGTAAGAGCATACAGCATGGATGAGAATGCCATTGGCGCGGGCATATTGAACCGTAGCATCCAATAATGCCTTCGCCACACCATGCCCTCTGTATTCGGGACGAACAACGGTGTGCATCAGCCCCAATACCTTCGGCTCGAACCATTCATAGGAGATATAGCCCATCTGATTACCGTCTTCTTGTGCGATGAATAGACCGCCCTCGGTATTATCCTTCTGAATGATTTCCATTACTGCTTGTTTTTGAGGATGTAAGTCAGCGCTTTCGACGGGCAAGCATCAATTTGCGCTATCAGTTGTTCCGTTGTCGCATTTTCCGGCTTACACCATGGACGGGCGAGGACATTATATACTTGTGGTAGCATGCGCACGCATATACCGGCGTGCGTACATTTCTCCGGTTGCCAAATAATGGTCAACTCATCCGTTTCATACTTTTTTGTTTCCATACTATCAGAAATTGCGTGCAAAGGTAGTGAAACTTATTGATATGTGCAAATAAAAGTGGCAAAAAACATCCTCGACCTGCTTCACTCGCTTGGTGTAAGTGATGAGGATATTACTTCAATAACCATTGGGATGCAGGGAGGACATGGATGGTGAAGTCACCTTCTGTGATGGTCTCTTGCTCGTCAAAAGTCAGGATGGTTAGTTGGTTGCAATTATTTATACAATTATTTCGATATTTTACACTATTTTGCGTGTTTTATCTCGATAAATTACAAGAATTGCAGTGTTTTATTTCGATATTTGTAACCTTTTGTATGGGGAACGAGACACAGGCAGTAAGCCAGAAGGAAGACAAAGAACAAACGTTGTACAACAAGGTAGACTAAATGACGCACGAGCAGTTTACGCAAATGAAAATAATCCGGCAGAGAAGATTGGCGGTATTAAATACCGCCGAAATGGACGAAGTGAGAAAAACGTTTGTTATGAATGATACGTATTCATATACCACGTACGGAAGCCTTCCGGGTCGGATTGCAGCCAATGAGCATAGCGGTTATACAATAAAGCCTTTAATGAAACAGGCACACCGTCGTCGGGACATAAGTCCAACAAGCCATGAACCACGTAATCATATACCCAATCATAATGTTTTACCTTGTTCAAGGCTATGTCAAACCATATACGCTCGTATTTCCATGCCGTGGAAGCACACTCAAGGCGTGCTATTTCTTCGCCGCTAAATCCGGTGTACTCCGTACACATACATTCAGGAGGGGGAAGATGCGACTTGTCAATTTCGTGCGCCTCCAGCTCTTTCATAAACGGGTCTTCGCGTTCTCTTTTATAGAAACGGCAGGAAGCAAGCAATTCGTCTATTGAGGGAGTCGCTTCCTGTTGTTCTGCTATGCGTTTGGTCAGTTTCCACGGGCAGACTTTCCGGAAAGCCCGTAGCACGTCGCGCATATCCTCCGGCAAATACGAGATTGCTTTCTTTTTCATCCATTCGGGTATGCCCCAGATGGCTTCTGCTATACTGCCAACGATAGCACCGAGTGTGTCTGCGTCTGCGCCTAACGCAACGGCATGACGGATAGCGTCTTCAAAGGAATCGCTTTGCAGAATAACCCAAAAAGCAACGGGCACCGTGCCTTGACATGTCTCGTCAAAACGGTTTACGACTTCTGGATAAGTAAAATTGACACGGTAACCGAAATGGTGTATTGCCCGTTTCAGCCCTAATTCGTAAATGGTATCGCTATCTATACGGTCACAAAGATTGTGCATTTGCAAGCAATCATGTATGGCGGTAACGACCGCTTGTGCGCCTTTGACGCCTTCGGGATGATTGTGTGTGCAAGCGGTGGCTTTTTCCACAATGTCCATCTGTCCTATGGCGTTAAGGGAAAACCATGCTATCGGGCTGACACGCATAGCGGCTCCGTTGCCGAACGAGTTGTACGGTTTAGGATGGGAACTATGCACCCATTGGGCGAATGAGCCTCCGTAACCGCCCATCGGATGCGGGTAACGGTTACACCAATCGTGCAGGGACTCACCGAAGTCGCGGTCTTTGAGCAATGCATCAGCAACAGCAATCGTACAGATGGTGTCATCCGTATAACTGCACTCGGGCGAAAACAACTCAAAGTCGTAATCGTTGGTCGGATTGAACTCAAAGCGACTTCCTGCTATGTCACCTATGATGGCGCCTAACATATTACAAAATCCGCTGCAAAGGTAGTGAAAATGGAGAATGTTACAAATGCATCTCCATCACTCAATTATTTCCCAATATCCTTTCTGTTTACCATCCTTACGAACAATTCGTCCATCCTTGCGTAACTTGGTCGTGTGGTAATACACGCCATCTTCAGTAATATTTATAATAGCAGCTATTTGCTTATTCGTAATCCGTGGGTTCTCTTTGATTAATTGTAGAACCATTTCCGTAGTGCTTTCCGTAGTTCTATCCGTAGTGCTTTCCGTAGTGCTTTCCGTAGCCGATATAGCCAACTCGGCACGTTTGGAGTCGGAGATATTCAGACGGATGCGGAACATATCATCGTCCGTGATGGTCGGGGCGGCTCCTAAATAGATTGGCGCATAGTGATACAGATTGCGGACACCTGTTCCAAGGTGTTCAGCACGTCCCATCTGCACAAAGAAATTTGCCAAATGCGGATTCTTGGGATGTGGTGTATAGTTGTCTGGTGTAATAACACCAGCACGCAACGGACGGTTGGCATTTTGAATCAGCACATAATCCTTCCGAATATCTATCAACGAAATAGAAGGATTGAGATACTCTCTATGAATAAGTATATTCGATACGACTTCACGGAAAACCTTATTGCGTAGTGATACACGTTGATCACCTTCCATATAGAAGGTATCCGGGAAGTAACGCTCAAAGAAACTCATCAACTCCGAATAACCATCAATGAGATTACCAAACGAAGTGAACCGGTCATCGTATCGGTCTGTATTTACACGACGAAGCACGCAATCAATCTTGTAGTATGGCAAGGCACTTTGGATTATCTCTTCCTTACCAAACAGCATCAATGCTGCCAGTGTAAAACCTTCTTCCCCAGTGCGTACATCCGTGCGGTATAGGTTCGCTTGCCGGAAAAGTTCCATATCGCTGAGTTCCAACCACGGATGGTTTTCGCGCATACTATGAATCAGATTTCTTGCTTTGTTCACGATGCCATCTTTGAAATGCTTGGTACACAGATATGGATAAATAGTGTTCTCTGTATATTGCGTGCATTTGCGAAGATACAAAGCACTAATCTCAGCGTCGGTGCGCAGTTCAAAATCACCGTCCACACTTCGGTCAAAGAATTTATTTTTGAATCGATGGGCTTGACTGCTTGCCGGTACCTGAATCACTATTACTTGCGTTTTGTCGTTAGGGGACAATGGCTCGATAATATCCACAATCTCAGGCTGCAACAAAAAAGAGGGTTTGAGTTGTTCGTTGTTATTACTGATATTGGCGATATTCTTGCACATCTGTTCAATAGCACGCGGATTTACTCCGTCTGTAATTGAGCCATCATTAAGCGCTCCCAACACAATGACACCACCATCACGATTAAGAAAAGCACAAACAGTCTCAAATAAGTTGCCGGGCAACTCGCTCCATGCTTCTTTGTACTCAATTGTACGTCTTTCGCTCTGGCTTGTAATCTGTTTCAATTCCTCTTGTGTCATTGTCTTAATATAGCAATTTTAAAACCGGGTGCAAAGATACAAATAATTTACCAAATGTGCAAGAAAAAAGCAAGATTTGGTACAAAATAATGTGAATTTTCGTAAAAATGACGCGATAGTGTACCAAATGTGCCATTGTTTCAGTACATTTGGTAAGAAATCAATTGGTTTTGAGATCTTGATATAGCCGGAAATGCAAGGGGTGGGGGGAGTACTAAAAATGTAAAAAAAATCATACATTTCACATGCAAAATGAAGGGTGGTTGTAAGATTTGGGCGGGAAAATCGTATTACATATAGAGAGGCTCTACAAATGGTGGCAAATGGCACATGATTTGAGGGTTGAAGTTGAAGAGTT
>CAJOEX010000022.1 GCA_905233415.1 Paludibacteraceae bacterium | reverse complement strand
TCGATTGATTTTCGCGTGACCGTCGGGCGACTGTCGGGTGACCGTCGGGCGACCGTCGGAATTGACAAGGACTTAAAAATGGTGCAAAGGTACTACAAATAAATGAAACATGCAAATATTTTGTGATATTTCATGCAAAATTACACAAAATGACGGCATAATTTGCAGATTGTACTTTCGGACGCCGCCTGCGTGTGTAGAAACCCTCCTAGGCGGATGCCGCTCTTCCCGTTCCGTCGGGAGGACGCTCCGCCCACCGAAAGTACGTTCGCACTATTCTGCGAACGACAATCTTTTGCCGCAAAAACACTTTTTATGCAGGCATAAAGTTTTTTTTCGTCAAAAAGCTTGCACATTCAAATTTTTTGTTGTACTTTTGCGCGCTAAATTTGTGATTTGAATAATTAAAGATTTGAAAAATTGAATATTTTTGGAAATATGGCACAACAACAGCAACAACAATCCGGGGCATTGTATAACGCATTGACCGCGGGCAGCAAGATTATCGGAACCGTTATTGCAGATTCGGATTTCCGCGTGGATGGCACCGTAGAAGGCGACGTTCAGTCGAACGGGAAAGTGGTAATCGGCGAACAAGGACGCATCAAAGGCACTATCGTATGCCAAAATGCCGAAATCATGGGCTCACTGGAAGGCAAAATCGAAACCCACCATACGCTGGCACTCCGTGCAAGCGGCAACATCAAAGGCGAAGTGGTAACGCAGACCCTGATCGTAGAGCCGAATGCCGTATTCAACGGCACGTGCTCGATGAGTAAGAGTGCGCCGGCAGCACAAGCTAAAAAATAATTGACAATTGACAATTGACAATTGATATTTTATGAGAGTTAAACCGTTTCGGGGAATACGTCCTCCGAAAAGTCTTGCCAAGCAGGTAAGCAGCCGACCGTACGATGTGCTGAATTCAGAAGAAGCACGCGCCGAAGCAGCCGGCAATCCAATGTCATTATACCATATTATCAAACCGGAAATCAACTTCCCCGCCGGTACAGACGAACACGACGAACGTGTTTATCAAAGTGCCGTCGAGAACTTCCGTAAGTTCCGCGAAAACGGCTGGCTGGTGCAGGACGACCAAGAAAAATACTACGTCTATGCCCAAACGATGAACGGCCGGACCCAATACGGACTGGTTGTAGCCGCATGGGTGGAAGACTACATGGAAGGACGCATCAAAAAGCATGAACTGACCCGCAAAGACAAAGAAGAAGACCGCATGAAACATGTACGGGTGAACAACGCGAACATGGAGCCAGTGTTCTTTGCCTATCCGCATCGGGACGACCTTGACGCCATCGTGAAAAGTATAACATCCGGCGAACCGGAATATGACTTCGTGAGCGACCTTGACGGCTTCCGGCACACATTCTGGGTGATTGACGACGCGGATAAAATTGCGAAAATCACAGCAATCTTTGCACAAATACCCGCCATGTACATTGCTGACGGTCACCACCGTTCGGCAGCAGCCGCATTGGTCGGAAACGAGAAGAAACTGCAAAATCCCCACCACACGGGCAATGAGGAATACAACTACTTCCTCGCAGTCTGCTTCCCGGACAACCAACTGAATGTGATTGACTATAACCGCGTGGTGAAGGATTTGAACGGATTGAGCGATGAAGCGTTCCTTGCCAAGCTGGCGGAAGATTTTATCGTCGAGAAAAAAGGCGCCGAAATATACAAGCCGAACAAACTGCATAACTTCAGCTTGTATTTGGGCGGAGAATGGTATTCGCTGACGGCAAAAGAAGGCCGCTACAACGATGCAGACCCAATCGGCGTGCTGGATGTGACCGTTTCGTCGGAATTGATTTTGCATAAGATTTTAGGCATCGGCGACCTGCGAACGGACAAGCGGATTGATTTTGTCGGTGGTATTCGCGGGCTCGGAGAACTGAAACGCAGAGTAGATAGCGGCGAAATGAAAGTGGCTTTGGCACTCTACCCCGTTACGATGCAGCAAATCATCGACATCGCGGACAGCGGAAACATTATGCCGCCCAAAACGACCTGGTTTGAACCGAAACTGCGCAGCGGACTGATTGTTCATGAACTTTGTTAATTGATAATTGATAATTGACAATTGATATTTTGGTGAAGAGACACCTTATATATTATGTATTAGTGGCGGGCTTGCTTGCGGGCAGTTTGTCGTCATGCAGCGTCAAAGCACGCATCAAAAAAGCCGACAAGAAATATGAAATCGGCGAATACTACGATGCGGCAGACATCTACAAACAAGTTTACAGCCGTCTGTCCTCCAAAACAGACAAACCGCTGAAGGCACATGTGGCATTCTATCAAGGCGAATGTTACCGCATACTGAACAACTCCAAAGCCGCAAATTGCTACCAGAACGCCATCCGATACAAATATCAGGATTCGATTGTATATCTGCATTATGCGCAAACATTGATGTATCAGGGCAAGTACAAGGATGCAGAGAAAAACTACGGCATTTACCTGCAAACCCATCCGGATGACTACGTGGCAAAAGCGGGACAGTACGCCTGCCAGCAAATACCCGAATGGAAGAAAGAAACAAGCCGGTACAAGATTGCACTTGCCAAAGAATTCAACCAAAAACGGACATCGAACTTCGCACCGGCGTTTATCGGACAAAGCGGCGATGCGCTGATGTTCACCAGCAACCGACAGGAGCAAAAATCCGGCGGCAAGAAGAAACTGAAACGTCCAAGTCCCGTAACGGGCGCCCAGACATTCAACCTGTATTCGGCACGCAAGGATGCAGCCGGCAAATGGCAGGACATCGCTCTGGCGGAAGGTCTGTACGGCGACGGTGAAGAAAGTGAAAACGCCAACGACAGCACCGCCAACAAGACCGGCACAGCTGAAATGGGCGCCTGCTGCTTCTCGGCAGACGGAAAAACGATGTACTTCACGTTCTCATGCCCTGTGAACGGACAAGACTTAGGCGCAAAGATTTTCACAAGTTCACGTGCCAGCGGCGAATGGGCTGAACCGCAGGAAGTGAAGATTTTCAACGACAGCACCATCACCGTAGGTCATCCGGCATTGTGCCCGACAGGGGACACGCTGTACTTTGTCAGTGATGCACCCGGAGGATTCGGCGGAAAAGATATATGGATGGCTGAACTGAGCGGAAACGAGTGGCTCAATCCGCAGAATCTGGGTCCGCGCATCAATACAGCGGCTGACGAAATGTACCCCTGCAGCCATCCGGACGGAAGTCTGTATTTCGCGTCAAACGGTCATCCGGGATACGGCGGATTAGATATTTTCAAAGCCGAACGGGACACGCTGGCAGAAGCCGTTGACACCATTCCCGTAGCGTGGATGGTTTATAATATGGGGGCGCCGTTCAATTCAAACGGTGACGATTTCGGCATCACCTTTGCCGGAAACAGCCAGGACGGCTTCTTCACGTCGAACCGCGGCCAAAAGAAAGGCTACGACGAAATATACAGTTTTGTGCTGCCGGAAATGGAGTTTCTGATTGAAGGTATAGTGAATGACAATAACAACGAACCGATTGCAGATGCGAAACTGCGGCTGGTAGGCAATGACGGCACCAATTCAAAGATGACCGCCCGGCGTGACGGGACATTCAAAACAAAGATAAACAAAGACGCCAAATATGTGCTGCTGGCATCCGCAA
This sequence comes from Paludibacteraceae bacterium, assembly GCA_905233415.1. GTDB lineage: Bacteria > Bacteroidota > Bacteroidia > Bacteroidales > Paludibacteraceae > Colicola. The sequence continues at coordinate 20,327 of CAJOEX010000022.1, read as the reverse complement.
GAGGCTATCTGAACCAATCGGCGACGCTGAATACATACGACCTCAAAGACAGCAAAACGTACAAGCAAACATTTACGCTGGCGCCGATTTCAAAGCCGGTAACGATGGAAAACATCTTCTACGAATTCGGCAAATGGGACCTGACTCCCGCTTCGGAAACCGGATTGCAGGCGTTGGTGAAACTGCTGAACGACAATCCGAACATCACCATCGAACTGGCAGCACACACGGATTTTGTGGGCGATTCTATCAGCAATAAAACACTATCCGAAAAGCGTGCAGAATCGGTGGTTAACTATCTGATTAAGAGCGGTATCGAAAAAGAACGACTGACGCCGGTCGGCTACGGAGAAAGCAAACCCGTTGTGGCAGATGCCGCCATGCACAAGAAATATGCGTTTATTCCGGTCGGACAAGTGCTGGACGAAAAGTATATTTTGGGCCTGACGCAGCAACAACAGGAGATTTGCCACCAAATAAACCGACGGACAGAGTTCAAGGTGCTGAAAACGACGTACAAGCTCTATTAATATGAAACAATATCTGGATTTATGCAGAAGGGTGCTGGCGGAAGGAACCCGCAAAGATGACCGCACAGGAACCGGAACGATTTCCGTTTTCGGGGCGCAAATGCGGTATAATCTTGAAGACAGCTTTCCGCTGCTGACCACCAAAAAACTGCATCTGAAATCAATCATATACGAGTTGCTATGGTTCCTGCAAGGCGACACCAATGTGAGATATTTACAGGAACACGGCGTGCGGATTTGGAATGAATGGGCAGACGAAAACGGCGAATTGGGACCTGTCTATGGGCATCAGTGGCGCTCGTGGCCGGATTATAACGGCGGAACGATTGACCAAATCAAGCAGGTAACCGAGATGATTAAGCACAATCCGGACTCACGCCGGTTGATTGTGAGCGCATGGAATGTAGCAGAAGTGAACAAAATGGCGTTGCCGCCATGCCATACACTGTTTCAGTTCTACGTGGCAAACGGACGGCTTTCACTGCAATTGTACCAACGTTCGGCAGACATATTTTTAGGCGTGCCGTTCAATATTGCGTCGTACGCCCTGCTGCTGCAAATGATGGCACAAGTAACAGGGCTGAAAGCCGGTGATTTTGTGCATACATTGGGCGATGCGCATATTTATGTGAACCATTTGGAGCAGGTCAATCTGCAACTGACACGCGAACCGAGACCGCTTCCGACGATGAAAATCAATCCGGAAGTGAAAGATATTTTCGGGTTCAAATACGAAGATTTTGAGTTGGAAAATTATGACCCGCATCCACATATTGCGGGAGTTGTAGCGGTATGATTTCTATTATTGTTGCAATAAGTGAGGAAAACGCCATCGGCAAGCAAGGCGGACTGTTGTGCCATCTGCCGAATGATTTAAAGCATTTCAAGGCTGTGACAAGCGGCGCAACGGTTATTATGGGCGAGCGCACGTTCTTCTCGCTGCCGAAACATCCTCTACCCAACCGCCGCAATATTGTCATTACCGATGTTGCCGGCAAGACCTTTGACGGCGCTGAAAGCGCCTACTCCATCGAGGAAGCAGTCAATCTGGTCAAGGATGAACAGGAAGCATTCATCATCGGCGGAGGAATGGTTTACAGGCAGTTTATGCCGATTGCGGACAAACTATACATTACACACATTCACCATTCCTGGAGCGACGCGGATACATTCTTCCCCGAAATAAAGGATTCCGAGTGGCAACGCACCAACGAAGAAAAACATCTTGCGGACGAAAACAATCCGTACGACTATACCTTTGCGGAATATCTGCGCAAATGAAAGCACAGGCAAATTGCAAAATTAATATCGGGCTCCGCGTCGTAAGAAAGCGAGAGGACGGCTATCATGACTTGGATTCGCTGTTCATTCCTGTTTACGGGCTGTACGACGAATTGGAAATCGTCAAAAGCGCGTCCGGCGAAGTGGAATTCATCAATGACGGAATAGCCGTTGACTGTGCTGCAGAAGACAATCTGGTTTTGAAATGCTTTCGGCTGATGAAGGCGAAATATCCGCAAATCGGGAACGTCAGAATCATCTTGCACAAACATATTCCTTTCGGCGCCGGTTTGGGCGGCGGAAGCAGTGATGCGGCACATACGGCAATCCTGTTAAATCAGTTATTTGGTCTCGGCTTGAGCAAGGAACAACTGGCACAGGATGTGCGTACGTTGGGAGCCGATTGTCCGTTCTTCATTTATAACACTCCCTGCCACGCTGAAGGAATCGGTGACATTCTGACTCCGGTTGATTTTTCCCTGGCTGGCAAGCGTTTGGTGATAATCAAGCCGGATGCTGCCGTTTCCACCAAAGAAGCCTATGCCGGATTAGTGCCAAGCGGTCAGACGCTGGGCGATATGGCAAATTGGCTGACGTGGAGCAATGACTTTGAAACGACTGTGTTTGCGAAATATCCGGAAATTGCGGCAATAAAAAAGCGCCTGCTGGAAGCAGGAGCCTTTTATTCGGCTATGAGCGGCAGCGGCTCAACTGTTTTTGGCCTTTTCGAGAATGATTCGGAAGGTCGAACCATGACCGACTTGCGACTCCTTGAGGAAGAGTTTTCCCCGATGATAATCTTCAATAATACGCTTTGACAGCGACAAGCCCAATCCCCAGCCGCGCTTCTTGGTCGTAAACCCGGGTTGGAAAATACGGCGCTGCACACGACGTTCAATGCCTTTTCCCGTGTCCGAAACATCCAAAATGACCGAATCATCTTTGTCATAGAGGCAGAAATTGATTTCCCCTACTCCGTCCATCGCATCAATCGCGTTCTTTATCAGATTCTCAACCACCCACTCAAACAACGGCTTGTTGAGCATCACCAGAATACTATTTTCATCTATATTCCTGGTGGGCATCTGGCTGAGTTGCCCGGCGGAGAAGTTGATGGTCACTTTATTCGAAGTCCGTGTTCGCATATACCCCATCGCCGATTTGAGCACAGGAATAAGCGGCTCCACTTCCAGTTCCGGTTCGCTGCCGACCTTGGAGAAACGGTCTGCAATCGTTTGCAGTCGGGTTATATCCGTTCGCATTTGCGGAATCAACTCATCGTCCGGATAGCGGGACTCCAGCAGATCCTGCCAAGCGTTCAGCGACGAAATCGGCGTACCGAGCTGGTGTGCAGTTTCTTTGGACAGTCCGACCCAGACACGATTCTGCTCGTTACGTTGTGCGGATGTCAGGGCAAAAACACCCAACACGATGAAAATCAATATCAGCGAAAACTGAACGTACGGGATATAGCGCAGCTGGGTTACCACCGTCGACTCGTCGTAATAAATATACTGGACGATTTCCGTTTGGGAATCGTCCACGAAACGGATTTCAATCGGTCCGCTAAGCGTAGTCGGGTCAGAAACCTGATGTTTGACATTGCGGGTATAAAGCACATTGCCCACACTATCGGTCATATAAACGGGGATAGTAGTATTGCGCTCAATAATCGTCGTATAAAAATCGATGTCCTCATCCGGACCGGCAAGAATCAGTTTTTCCGTCGCCTGCGCCCAGATTTGCACACGTTCCTGCTCCTCTCTTGCCAACTGGCGGGTAAGATTGTTCGTAAACAATACCGATGCCACAACAATGAGCATCAGCACACCAAAAATGATAGAAAGTTTCGTTTTTATTGACATATTCGGTGCAAAATTACTACTTTTTTTTGAAAATGACAAAAAATATTTGTATATCTGCACAAAAAAATGTAATTTTGCACCATAAATCTAAAAAATCAGTACAATTATGGAAAAATCACGCATTATTTCCGCTGCCGTAATTGCTATAGGCTTGGCGCTTGGCGGATTGTTTATCGCACTTGGAATTAACAAAGTGGCCGTTCGCGACCGTGCTGTTACCGTAAAAGGCCTTTCCACACAGGATGTTAAAGCCGATTATGCCGTTTGGCCATTGAGTTTCGGTTTAATGGGCAATAACCTTACGTCGTTGTACGACGATATTTCCGACATGCAAAAAACCGTACGCAAATTCCTCATCAGCAAAGGATTTTCGGACAAGGACATCAAACAGGGAAACATTTCCGTCAACAACAACTGGGCAAGTTATTATGGCGACAAACCGGAGTTTCACTACACGATTAACACGTCGATGATTATTTCGACGGAGAATGTGGATTTGGTGATTGCCAATCAAGGCTGCCAGTCGGAATTGCTCAGCCGCGGATACATCGTTAATTCGGATGAGTGGGCGTTGGATTATCAGTTTAACGGTCTGAACGAACTCAAACCGCAGATGATTGAGGAAGCGACCAAGAATGCGCGTGCCGTGGCACAGAAGTTTGCAGACGATTCGCACAGCAAATTGGGAGGAATCCGCCGCGCATATCAGGGGCAGTTCTCTGTAGAGAATGACCAGTATCAGCCGTGGATTAAGCACGTCCGCGTCGTTACTACGGTTGATTATTTCCTGAATTAGGATAGGCAGCAAATTTGTAAATTAGGTATAAAATGGAATTATCTGAACAAGAATTAGTACGCAGACAAAGTTTGCAAACCATGCGGGATATGGGCCTCAATCCCTACCCTGCAGACGAATTTGTCGTAACCGGTTACTCTACAGATATTAAAGCCGGCTTTGTGGATGAAGGAGACGGCGTATGGCATACAGGCGACGAAGTTCGTATTGCCGGACGTCTGATGTCCAAGCGAATTATGGGCAAGGCCTCGTTTATTGAAATACAGGATTCCAAAGGCCGCATACAAGTATATGTTTCCCGCGATGACATTCAAGCGCCGGTTGCAGAAGGAGAACAGCCTACAACCGTGGAGCAGCAGATGTACAACGTGGTATTCAAGAAACTGCTTGATATCGGCGATTTCATCGGCATTGAGGGCTTTGTGTTCCGCACGCAGATGGGCGAAATCAGCGTTCATGCCAAGAAGTTGACCGTGCTCGCCAAGAGTCTCAAACCGCTGCCGATTGTGAAGTACAAGGACGGCGTTGCCTACGACGGATTCAACGACCCCGAGCAGCGTTACCGCCAACGGTACGTTGATTTGGTCGTTAACGATGGTGTAAAAGAGACGTTCCTCAAACGTGCCACTATTCTGCGCACCATGCGCCAAGTTTTTGACGAAGCCGGCTACACTGAAGTGGAGACACCGATTTTGCAACAGATAGCCGGTGGCGCCAGTGCCCGTCCGTTCATCACGCACCACAACACGCTTGACGTGGACATGTACCTGCGCATTGCCACTGAACTATATCTCAAACGCCTGATTGTAGGCGGATTTGAGGGCGTTTACGAAATCGGGCGCAACTTCCGCAATGAAGGCATGGACCGCAGCCACAATCCGGAATTTACGTGCATGGAGCTGTATGTACAATACAAAGACTATAACTGGATGATGGGCTTTACGGAGCAACTGCTGGAGCGTATCGCAATTGCTGTCAACGGCACAACGAAAGTAAAAATAGGTGACCATGAAGTGGATTTCAAAGCACCATACCGCCGTTTGCCGATTCTCGATGCCATCAAAGAAAAGACAGGTTTGGACATTGCGTCCATGAACGAAGACGAAATTCGTGCGGCAGCCAAGAAACTCGGCATCGAAGATACCGAAAAAATGGGCAAAGGCAAGCTGATTGACGAAATTTTCGGCGAAACATGCGAAGGCGAATTCATTCAGCCGACTTTCATCACAGACTATCCGGTCGAGATGTCCCCGCTGACCAAAATGCACCGTTCAAGGCCCGGATTGACCGAACGTTTCGAGCTCATGGTTAACGGCAAAGAGTTGGCAAACGCCTACTCCGAGCTCAATGACCCGATTGACCAGTACAACCGCTTTGTGGAGCAAATGAAGCTTGCAGACAAAGGCGACGACGAGGCGATGGTTATTGACCACGACTTCATGCGGGCACTTGAATACGGAATGCCGCCCACATCAGGTATCGGAATCGGCATTGACCGTCTCGCCATCCTCATGACCGGACAACCGACCATTCAGGAAGTACTACTCTTCCCCACCATGAAACCGGAAGCAAATTGAGGATTTGAAGATTTGATGATTTGAAAATTTGAAGATTATGGATAAACGAGTTGCAATATTAGGCAGCGGCAGTTGGGCAACCGCGTTGGCAAAGATTGTGATGCTCAATCAGGAGCAAATAAATTGGTTTATTCGCAAACCGGCAACAATCAGCGAGTTTCAAGCCACCGGCAAAAATCCCGGATACTTGACAAACGCCAAGTTCGATACGTCACGCATCACATTCAGCTCTGACATCAACAAGATTGTTGCCAATTCGGACATCCTGATTCTGGCGATTCCGTCCCCGTACGTGCTGCAAACCCTCAAGAAAATCAGGCGTTCCATGACGACCAAAACGGTTATCTCTGCCGTAAAAGGAATGATTCCGGACAAAAACATGCTTGTGACAGACTATTTGCACGAACATTTCGATATTCCGATGAACCAGTTGGCAATTATTGCCGGTCCGTGTCACGCCGAAGAAATTGCATTGGAACGACTCAGCTACCTCACCATCGGCTGTGAAGACCGTGAATATGCAGCACAACTGGGTGAATTGTTCGAGACGGATTTCGTGCACACCACCGCCAGTACGGATGTAATAGGCTTGGAGTTTTCGTCCGTGATGAAGAACATCTATGCCATCGCAGCCGGTTTGTGCTACAGCCTGCGCTACGGAGATAACTTTGTCGCCGTACTGATTTCCAACGCCATTCAAGAGATTCAGCGCTTCGCTACTGCGATGAATCCGGACGAACTTCACGATATCAATTCCAGCGGCTACCTCGGTGATGTGCTTGTAACATCCTATTCAAAGTTCTCACGCAATCGCCAGTTCGGACAGATGATTGGCATGGGCTATTCGGTCAAAGCGGCACAAATGGAAATGGAAATGGTGGCGGAAGGCTATTACGGTACGCACGCCATTCATGCCATCAACGAAAAAGCACACGTGGATATCCCAATCGTGGAAGCCATATACGATATCCTGTTCAAACAGATGTCGCCGACCATTGTTATCAAGGAATTAACCCAAAAACTACACTAATATGAAAGACATTCTATTCTCATTTGCAAAAGCAACGCGCCCCGAAGCCGTTGCAGCGTACAAAGAGCGCGTAGCACAAGCTCAAAAAGACCTCGTGAACGGAACCGGTCTTGGAAATGATTTCATTGGCTGGGTCAATCTGCCACGCGATATTCGCCCGCAGTTGGCAGACATCCAAGCCACGGCAGATCTGCTTCGCAGCAAATGCGACATCATCGTTTGCATTGGTATCGGCGGCAGCTATCTCGGCGCGAAAGCGGTAAACGAAGCACTTGCATCGTCATTCGCGCAACTTGAAGGCGGAAAACAAATCGTATATGCCGGACAGAATATCGGCGAAGACTATCTCTTTGAGTTGCAAGCCCTCCTCAAAGGAAAGAAATTCGGTATCATTTCCATCTCCAAATCCGGAACTACCACAGAACCGGCTTTGGCATTCCGTCTGCTCAAAACACAACTGGAACAGCAAGCCGGCAAAGCAGCTGCCAAAGAACTTATCGTCTGCATCACAGATGCCAAACGCGGTGCACTTCGCACGCTTGCAACCCAGGAAGGCTACAAGACGTTCGTGATTGAAGATAACGTTGGCGGACGTTTCTCGGTGCTTTCACCGGTAGGTTTGCTGCCGATTGCCTGCGCTGGATTTGACATTGTCAAACTCATTGACGGTGCAGAGCGTATGATGGAAGTGTGTGGCATCAACACGCCGTTTGAACAGAATCCGGCTGCTCTCTATGCCGCTTCACGTAATGTTCTCTATCAGGAAGAAGGCAAGAAAATTGAATTGCTCGTCAATTTCCATCCGAAACTGCACTATGTTTCCGAGTGGTGGAAACAACTTTACGGCGAGTCCGAAGGCAAGGAGCACAAAGGCATTTTCCCCGCTTCTGTAGATTTCACAACCGACCTGCACTCCATGGGACAATATATCCAAGACGGCGAACGTCACCTCATGGAGACTGTTATTTCTGTTGCCAAGCCGAATCACGAAGTTATCTTCCCGCACGACGAACAGAACCTTGACGGACTGAACTTCCTCGCAGGAAAGCGCGTGGATGAAGTGAACAAAATGGCGGAGCTCGGTACGCAAATTGCTCACGTGGACGGCGGAGTGCCCAACATGCGCATTGAGTTGCCCGAACTGAACGAGTTCTACTTGGGCGAGCTCATTTATTTCTTTGAGCGCGGTTGCGGTATTAGCGGCTACCTGCTTGGTATCAATCCGTTCAACCAACCCGGTGTGGAGGCATACAAGAAGAACATGTTCGCCCTGCTTGACAAACCCGGCTACGAAGCGGAAAGCAAGGCCATCAAAGCAAGACTCTGATAGTTGACAATTGATAAATGATAGCACAAGAAACGGGAACTCCGCGGAGTTCCGTTTCTTTTTATGTTTGGTACTATTACAGCGTCTTAGCAACCTCGATTTCCTCGAAGGACTCCAACATGTCTCCTTCTTTGAGGTCATCGTATGATTTGAGGCTCAAACCGCACTCGGTATTTACACCGGCTTCCTTGATGTCGTCTTTAATATGTTTGAGCGAAGCTAATTCTGCCGTCTTAATCACAATACCGTCACGGATAACACGCACTTTATTGCCACGTTTAATCTTACCTTCACGCACAATACATCCGGCAATCGTACCGACTTTTGAAATATGGAAGGTTTGGAGTACCTCCAGCGTAGCGGTCACTTCTTCTTTGATATCCGGCGACAGCATACCTGCCATTGCAGCTTTCAGTTCCTCGATGGCATCGTAAATAATCGAATAGATATGGATATCCACTTCCTGTTCGTCCGCCATCTTGCGTGCCGTCGAAGTAGGACGTACATTGAAACCGACAATCACCGCATCCGAAGCCGCTGCCAAAAGCACATCCGAGTCGGAAATGGCACCGACTGCACCATGAATGACGTTGACTTGAATGTTCTCCGTCGAAAGTTTGAGGAGCGAATCGGTCAATGCTTCCACAGAACCGTCCACGTCACCTTTGATAATGATATTCAGTTCCTTGAAGTCGCCAATTGCCAAGCGGCGGCCAATCTCATCCAAACCGATATGCTTCTTCGTACGGAGCGACTGCTCACGCTGCAACTGCTCTCGTTTGTTGGCAATCTCACGCGCTTCCTGCTCGGTTGTTACCACATTGAATTCGTCACCTGCCTGCGGAGCACCGTTCAAACCAAGAATCAGGCAAGGTTCGCCCGGAAGCGCCTGCTGAATCTTCTGTCCGCGCTCGTTAAACATAGCCTTTACTTTGCCGTGATACGTTCCGGCAAGCACTATATCACCCATATGGAGTGTTCCGTCGCTTACCAGCACCGTTGCCACATAGCCACGTCCTTTATCCAGCGAACTTTCAATAATCGAACCTTTCGCTCGGCGTTTCGGATTGGCTTTCAACTCCAGCATATCCGCCTCAAGCAGCACTTTCTCAAGCAGTTCATATACGCCATCACCTTTCTTGGCAGAAATATCCTGACTTTGGTACTTGCCGCCCCAATCCTCAACAAGAATGTTCATATTGGACAGTTGCTCCTTGATTTTTTCCGGATTCGCACCGGGTTTATCGCACTTGTTGATGGCAAAAATCATCGGAACGCCGGCAGCTTGGGCGTGGTTAATCGCTTCAATCGTTTGCGGCATCACAGCATCATCAGCAGCTACAATGATGATAGCAATATCCGTCACTTTCGCACCGCGGGCACGCATCGCCGTAAATGCTTCATGACCCGGTGTATCAAGGAATGTGATATGTCTGCCGTTCTTCAGTTTCACGTTGTACGCACCAATGTGCTGTGTGATTCCACCGGCTTCACCGGCAATTACGTTCGTATTGCGGATATGGTCAAGCAAGGATGTTTTACCGTGATCCACGTGACCCATCACCGTCACAATCGGGCAGCGCTCCTCAATATCAGCATCGTTGATTTCCTCGTCAGCATTGATTTCCTCCACCACGTGTTGCGCTACATATTCGGTCGTGAATCCGAACTCTTCTGCCACAAGATTGATGGTTTCGGCATCCAGACGTTGGTTGATACTTACCATTACACCAAGCATCATACAGGTTCCGATTACCTTTGTTACCGGCACATTCATCATGGTTGCAAGGTCGTTTGCGGTAACGAACTCTGTAAGTTTCAGCACTTTGGATTGTGCTGCTTCTTCAGCACGTGCTTCGGCTTGTTTTTCACGTTCCAACTCACGACGTTCACGTTTATGCTTGCTGGTCGCAGTCTTACCTTTCTGGCCTTGGAGACGAGTCAGCGTCTCTTTAATTTGACGTTGAACTTCCTCGTCATCGACCTCCACCTTTATGGATTTCTTCTTGTTATTGCCTTTACCCTTCTGGTTGCGCGCATCATTAATGTCCACCTTGTTTTGTTTGATGCGTTCGCGTTTACGTTTTTCGGCGTTCTGAGCATTCTGCTGCTGTAGTTGCTGCATTCGTTCTTCACGCTCTTTTTTCTTTTCTTCCTTCGTCTTCTTCGTCGGATGTGTCGCCTGATTGATTGCGCTCAAGTCAATCTTGCCAACCACTTTCGGTTGGTTCTTCAGTTCCGGACGTTGCAGTTTGAACACTTCCGGCTGTTCTTTTTTCTTCTTTTCAGCCTCTTCCTGTTGCTGGCGGATTCGTTGAGCCTCGGCAGCAGCCTTGCGTGCCTCTGCTTCTTTGGCAGCGGCTTCGGCTAATTCCTGGCGGACTTTTTCCTCCGCTGCTTTTTTTGCAGCAGCCTCTTCGGCGGCACGTTTCGCTGCAACTTCTTCAGCGGCTTTGCGACGTGCTTCCTCTTTGGCTTTCTTTTCCGCATCAAGGTCAATTTTTCCTAACACTTTAGGCTGAGGAACCTCTGTCTCTACATGTTCAGACTTCTTTGGAAGGTCAACAGACACGGAGTTTCCTTCACGTTCAACACGTTCCTGACGTTCTTGCGCTTGACGTTCGGCCTCCAGCTTCAATGCCATATCCTTATTAAATTCCTTGGCGAGAAGCAGATAGAGGTCGTCGTCGATACGCGTATTCGGATCAACGGCGATTTCCTTACCCTGCTTTGCACAGAATTCAATGGCGGTGGACATGCCGATGTTTAATTCTTTACAAGCTTTGATAAGTTTAATTGCCATAATCTTCAAATTTTCAAATCTTCAAATATTCAAAATATTCTATCAATCCTCCGCAAATTCTGCGTTCAGGATTTCGAGTACTTCATCAATGGTCTCTTCCTCAAGGTCTGTGCCTTTCAGCAGTTCCTCTTTCGGAGTATTCAGTACCGCTTTCGCAGTATCAAGCCCCATGTTCTTGAAAGCGTCAAGAACCCATTGATCGATTTCGTCATTGAATTCGTCGAGGTATATATCCTCAGCATCTTCTTCGTCCATTTCACGATAAACATCGATCTGATAGCCCGTCAACATACTTGCCAACTTGATATTGAAGCCGCCTTTACCGATGGCGAGACTAACCTCATCCGGTTTCAGATAAACCTCAGCTTTCTTTTCATCTTCGTGCAATACCATAGACGAAATCTTTGCAGGAGCCAATGCACGCTGGATGAACAGATTCATGTTGCTTGAGTAGTTGATGACATCAATATTCTCGTTACGCAATTCACGAACGATACCGTGAATACGAGCACCTTTGATACCGACACATGCGCCGACGGGGTCAATGCGGTCGTCAAAACTCTCAACAGCCACTTTTGCGCGTTCACCCGGAATACGGGCGATATTCTTAATCGCAATCAGTCCGTCATGCACCTCCGGCACTTCCTGCTCGAACAAACGTTGCAGGAACAGCGGGCTTGTACGGCTCAAAATGATTTTCGGATTTTGGTTCTTGTTATCCACTTGCACTACAACCGCACGAACGGTATCGCCTTTGCGGTAGAAATCGGTCGGAATTTGGTTTTGTTTCGGCAGGTACAATTCGTTCCCGTCCTCGTCCAAGAGCAGCATTTCTTTCTTCCAAACCTGGTAAAGTTCGCCGCTTACGACCTGACCTAATTTGTCTGTGTACTGCAGATAAAGGTTTTCTTTCTGCAACTCAAGGATTTTGCTTGCCAGAGTCTGACGCAGATTGAGAATCATACGACGCCCGAAACTCGAAAACTCCACTTTATCCGTGATTTCCTCACCGATTTCAGCTTCTTCGTCGATTTTACGTGCTTCGCTCAGTTCAATTTGCGTTTCGGGATTGGCAACGTCGCCATCTTCCATCACCAAACGGTTGCGATAAATTTCCAAGTCGCCTTTGTCCGGATTGATGATGACATCGTAGTTCGCATCAGAACCGTACATCTTCGCAATCACATTACGGAACGAATCCTCCAGCACGTTGATAAACGTCTGGCGGTCAATGTTTTTGAAGTCTTTAAACTCCTTAAAAATGTCAATCAAGTTGACTGACTCTTGTGTTTTTGCCATTTTTTATTTTGTTTTTTATATTACTTTCAAATTTTCAAATCGTATTTCGTCTCCGCCTCATCAAATCGGAACTCTCTCGTCAGTATCTCTTTGACTTTCCGTTTCTTTCCTTCCACAGCCACCATCACTTCGCAATCAATTGCAAACGTCTCCTCATCCACACTCACAAGTTGTCCGTGCCATTTTTTCCCGTTTGCGACAACTTCCACCTCATGACCCAAATGTTTCTGATACTGTATCTTTGATAAAAAAGGTGCTGTCAAACTCACACTTCCCACCTCCAACGAATAATCTTCGTCGCCCAATTTCTCCACCAAGTATTGATTGAGTGCAGCACAAAAGTCCACATCCACGACACCCAAACGGTCAATTTCCACAAGAATATTCTGTTCCTTGTCGATTTCAATTACCTGTAACGCATAATCTGTATCTTTCAGATATGCTTCAACCAATGCTTTGACCTGCTCTTTTGTTATCATAAGTTTATGTATGCTTTTCCGTTTTTTCTACGAACTGAGGGAACCTTTTCGGGTCCCCTCAATCAAATCCGCTGCAAAAGTACAGCTTTTTTTTCAAATACGCAAATTTCTCGCGTATTTTTTTCACTTTTTAGTGATTTTTATTTTACAGCAGCACCATTTACGTTGTAACGAACGCCATTACGGATAATGTAAAGGTGACCGTTTTCGATAACCTTAGCGTTTCCGTTTCCACCTACGATTGCGTCAATTCCGGTCTCTTCTACCTTTTGTACAAAGAGCAGTTTGTAGAACCAATCATCACCACCGTCTTTGTTCGGACGGAAGAAAATGTGGAACTTTGCATCCTCAGTAATTGCAGTGCCTTCAGCTTCGCCATAGTTATTTCCCATGCCATCAGGGAACCAAATATCGGCTTTACCCTCTTCTACGCCTACAACCTTAAACTGTGCACCGGCTTTCAGGTCAAGAGTAATCATGAATTCAACAACTCCTTCAGCTGCTTCATTCAGTTCCAGCTTTAAATTTTCATCTCCTACTTTCCAGTCGTTCATGTTACCAACGAGGAAGTAGTTCACGTCAGCGCGAGCTGTCATTACCATTGCGCAAAATACGCTCAAAATAAGTAATCCTTTTTTCATAATAATAAATTTTTAGTTTTCCCGATCTTACACCTTCACGGGTCTTGGTTTGTCTTTGTTGGGGGGAAGTTTTATCACTTCCGACCGCAAAAGTAATACCTTTTTTTTATTCCTGCAAATAAAATTGCTTTTTTTTTGAAAAAATATCGTTTTTGGGGCCAAAAATATCATTTTTTGCCGCTTTCACCGATAAAATTCCAACATTTTGTCTCATTCGAGACATTCATCCAACGCAGCAATTATGCCTTTTTTATCCATCTTTTGCCCGATGAATACGAGCTTTTGCATACGGTCGCCATAATCTTCATCCCAATCCCGACGAAGAATAGGGTCATGAGCCAAAGCACGCTTCAATTCCTCTTCCGGCATTGTTGCATAGAACTGGCCACACTGTTTCACACCAATCTGTCTGCCTGCCTGCTCTAACAAATAGCACATGTTAAACTCATCCGAGAAATAGCACATTCCTTTACAGCGTATCACGGACTTCGGCCAATGTCGTGCCACAAACTCATCAAAACGCCCTAAATTAAACGGTCTCCGGCGATAATAGACGAACGTCTCTATTCCATATTCCAAAGCTTCGCCTTCGTGCTCATGGTCATGGTCATGCTCATGCTTATGTCCATGTCCTTCGTGTTCATCGTCGTCATCATCCTCCACATCACCTTCCACTTTTTCAATCCAGGCAGCACTTCCTGCCACCGCATCAAAACTGAACAATCCGGTATGAAGCAATTTATCAAAAGGCACATCACAATAATCGCAACTGATTATCTCCGCGTGAGGTTGAATAGCACGTACGATTTGCCGAATTTTCTCGATTTCATCGGAAGAAACCTCACTCGCTTTGTTCAGCAAAACAAGATTGCAGAACTCAATCTGTTGAATCACCAGGCTTGCCAAGTCTTCCTCATCTCCGCCAAAGTTCTTCACCTTGTCGCCCAAATCCGAAAACTCGTCCCGCAACCGAAGCGCATCCACCACTGTCACAATATTGTCCAGCACAGGTTTCGGGTCTTCCGTAAACGGAACCAGCCGGTCATACGAGCAAATCGTTTGAGCAATCGGCGCAGGTTCACAGATTCCGCTGGCCTCAATCACGATGTAATCAAACCTCCTTGCCACGCACAAATCATGCAACTGCTCCACCAAATCCATTTTCAGCGTACAGCAGATACAGCCGTTCGTCAGCGCCAAAAGGTTGTCATCTTTCTGGTTCACTACTCCGCCCTTCTGAATCAAATCGGCATCTATATTCACTTCGCCGATATCATTCACAATGACTGCAAACCGAATTCCCGCTTTATTGGCGAGAATCCGGTTCAGTAAAGTTGTTTTTCCGCTGCCAAGATAGCCCGTCAGCAGCAATACGGGAATATTATTTGCTTGCATATTGCGTGTAAATCGGATAGTACTTGTCAAACAGCTCATCTCTATTATTACGGTCCAAGTTCTGAAGCACGAAGCCTAATACAGCCGTATGGTGGCCAAGTGTAGATGAAACCGCCGAACGATGCTGTTTCGACAATTGGGCACCCCATTGCAGGTATTCCGTACAATTATTGCAAACCTTGTCCATGATTGCATCGGCTTTTGCCTTGTCCTCATCCGTTCCGAGAGCATAGTAAATCGTTGCCATCGTAGCCGATGTGTAGTCATATGGAATATTGTATCCCGGCAGCATTTCCTCGGCATAATCCAGTACTTCACGTGCCTTGTCGCGCTGGCCTTCATGATACAAAGCCTCTGCCAGTTCCATGAACATCATGCGGTGAGTACGGCACATCCGCATCAGATTCTCGTCGATATAGATGCCCGAAATATTCATGTTCCCGTATTGGAATTTATGCATCATGTTCTCGTACATCTTTTCCGTATTCACTCTCGGCTGTCCGTTTGCACTGCGTTTCGGCGTTACCTGATATGCCAAACCTGTCAATTCGAAGTACGGTTCAAGACCCAAATAATAGTCATTACCTACGGTGACTGCGAAATAAATCGGACGTTTCCAACCGTTCTTGGCATTCTGCGAAAGCATTTCCATAATCATCATTTCGGAACGCGTGTAACGCCGTTGTGACTTGATGTTAATATGCTCTCCGTTTTCGCCTTCAACGTAAAGCTGATTGCTTGGAATATAGTTTTCACCGTCTTTCTTCGTTCTCGGGTCATCCGAACGAACGAAATTAAACGCCTTGCTTACTTCCAACGGTTCATTGAGTTTGTTATCCACCCAGACTACCTCATTCGTGCCGGGCATAAAGTCCTTGTATTCCCAACTGATCGGCAATGCCGGAGACTTGTAGTACGGACGTTTCATCTGGCTGATGTACCAATCCGTCTGCAAATAACTCAGGTTGCAAACGCGCAAATCCGTTCCTACTTCTTCCACTTCCTGGTTGTACCAAAGCGGGAAAGTATCGTTATCGCCGTTCGAGTAAATGATACCTTCTTCTTCGCAGGACTTCAAGTAGTTTGCGCCGAAATCACGGCACGAATAACGTTGTGAACGGTCATGGTCATCCCAGTTTTGTGACGCCATTTGTACCGGCACAAGCAGACAAACAGCCACTATCACCGCACTCAATGCCGCACGCACTTTCTCGTTCTTCAAACTCTTCAGGCCTTCCACAAACGCCATCACACCAAAGCCAATCCAGATGCAGAATGCATAGAAACTACCGGCATAGGCATAATCCCGTTCACGCGGTTGGTATGGTGTCTGGTTCAGATAAACGACAATTGCCAGACCTGTCAAAAGGAACAGAAAACCGGTAATCGTAAAGCTCCGCCATCCTTCATTTTGCTCGATTTCACCGGCTTTTTTGCGTTTCGAACACTGCCAGATGATACCGGCAATTCCGAGCAGCAACGGCAACATATAATAGACATTGTGTCCCTTGTTTTGCTTCAGTTCTGTCGGCAAAGCATCCTGATTTCCGAGCATCGCGTTATCAATAAACCGAATACCCGTAATCCAGTTACCCTTGCTCAAATCGCCGTAACTCTGCAAATCATTTTGCCGCCCGGAGAAGTTCCACATAAAATACCGCCAGTACATGAAATGTACCTGATAACGGAAGAAGAATCGCAAATTCTCCGCAAACGTCGGGCAATAGTCTGTTTTCTGCTGTCCGCAATAGTCATAGCGGACACGTTTACCTTTCACATCCGCCCATTCCTTGTATGCCGAAACATGGCTTCCCTGGCTTGAATACATGCGCGGGAACAGCATCTTGAACTCGTCCATATATTCATAGGATGTCTTGTAACCGGTACAAGCATAATGGTCTTTCTCGCCTTCTTGTTTCGGAGCAGGAGCATATTGGGCATGACCTGTTTTCTCAATCGGAATACACATATTGCCCTGAATCTTCAGTTTGACAGGCGCATTGTATGTCTGGCCGTACAGCAACGGACAATCGCCGTATTGTTCGCGGTTCAGATAATATTTCAAACTGAACACATTATCCGGTGAATTCTGGTCCATGGGCGTATCCGCATTCGAACGGATTACCAATGCCGCATAACTCGAATAACCCACTAAAATAACCGTCAGCATCAGTACACCCGTATTCAGCCAACGCCACAGATTATTCTTGCCTTTGCCTTCTTCAAACTCCGCCGTTGCCCGTTTGTGCGTAAACAGAATCGCCCAAACCAACAGTGCCACCGTCAGCACGATACAAACCGCCAAACCGGTATTAAACGGACAGCCGAATCCGTTCACAAACAGCAACTCAAACCAACCGATTACGGTCGGTACTCCCGGAATAATACCATATAATATTACGGCCAGAATCACCACACTGATCAGGAACGCATAGATTGCGCCCTTCCAGGAGAATTGGTACTTGCGGAAATAATAAACCATCACAATAGCCGGAATGGTCAGCAGGTTCAGCAAGTGTACGCCGATACTCAATCCCATCAAATAGGCAATCAGTATCAGCCAGCGGTCGCTTCCTTCCTCATCCGCATGTTCGTCCCATTTCAGTATCAGCCAGAACACAACCGCCGTAAACAGGGATGAAGATGCATATACTTCGCCTTCTACAGCCGAGAACCAGAATGTGTCGCTGAACGTATATGCCAACGCGCCTACGGCACCTGCTCCCAACAGCGCAATGCCCTTGGACAGCGAATCCGGAGCCACTAACTTCTTGCCCAATGCCGTAATCGTCCAGAACAGGAACAGGATACAGAATGCACTCGCCAGTGCCGAAAGTGCATTCACGCACATGGCCACATGGCTTACATCGCTTGCAAACAGTGAGAAGAAATGTCCCATCAGCATAAAGAACGGTGCTCCGGGCGGGTGTCCTACATCCAACTTGTGTGCACTCGAAATGAACTCGCCGCAGTCCCAGAAACTGGCGGTCGGTTCAATCGTCAACAGATACGTCGCGGCGGCGATTGCAAACACTATCCAGCCGCAAATAACGTTCCATAACTTAAAATTTTTCATAAATCCAAAATTAGCGTGCAAAGGTAGCAAAAATTTTTGGAAGTACCAAAATTTTATAAAAAAATAATCGTTTTTGCTTGCAAAATAAGAAATAAATCGGCAAAAAAATTCCTTTTTGCTTGCAAAATAAGTAATAATCGTTCGAGCCAAAGCGAGATAAGAAATAAATCGGCAAAAAAATTCCTTTTGCTTGCAAAGAAGGGTTTTTATGACGATTTATTTGGAGTTCGCAGAGAAGCGCAAACGGATTTTCAGTGGGCGGAGCGTCCTCACGACGGAATGGGAGAAGCGGCATCCGCCTAAGAGGAAAAAATTCCTTCAAAACCTCTCAATAATCCCTTCAAATTTCCATGTTCAAATATATGTGATTAATAGGTTATTATTAGGTGATTATTAGGTTATTAAGCCATCAAAGCAATAAGACAACCATAACACAAACACCACTTGCCTGTTGCACGAAACAAAAAAACTCCCCACCCTTCAAAAAATGCAAGGTGGGGAGAAAATATACGAAGTGCCATGTATTACTTTAATAGACCATAATATTTTTCGAACACGATAATCTTGGCTTTGACACTATCGGCAGCACGCAAATCATTTGCGACATCTTCTTTATTTATCTTGCATTTGTTTTTGAGAAGATGACGCATAACTTCGTTTGCGTGAGAAAGATATATCCAATCACTTTCAAGTTCAGATTGCATTAACTCTCGTATAATATTCGTATATGCCTGCATATAAATGCTTTCATTTAACCCCTTTTCCTTATAAAGAGACTTGATATAATATACGTCCTGCTTAATGACTCGTTTTTCATCTTCTGAAACCTGTTGAGGTTGTACTACGGCAAGATGTTCATCATTCTTTTCCGAAGTTTTGTCAAACGTTCTCTGTGTTTGGCCTTCTAGTGTTACAGTTAGCACCGTGCGTTCTATAGCCTGCGTTGTGGACACACTACGCATGGCTTTCTTTTGTCCTAAGCAAGCAAAAACGTTTACGAAAACAAATGTGATTATTAAGAATAATATCCTCATTTCTTAAATAATTTAAGTGGATTATCTTTTTTTGTTGAAGAATTTTCCTGCACCGGGCATTGAGTAGTAACAAACCAAGCATCATCTGGTGTGGCATTTCTGAAATTTTTATAGGTAGCCGGATATCCAACTATAGTAATAATCAAATTGTGATTGGCATCTGTCTGGATATCAATTAACGGAGCAACAATAATATCGGCTTTATGCTGTTTAATGGCATTGAGCAAAACGGTTTCTTTTTGTGCATCAACGATAGCCTGCAATTCTGCTTTTTTAAAGGTGCTAATATCAATATTAATTCGTTCAGCATAGGTGATTCGCGTCGGAGACATCTCCAAATCCGCTATTACCGGCACGGCATGTACGGTCTGTGTAGGCTCGGTTGTTCTAAACTCAGAATAAGAATAGGATTGAACGGAGGCACAACTTGTAAAAAATAATACAACGATTAGGCCACAAATGCATTTTTTAACTAAAGTGTTCATTTTCATACTTATTGCCTCCACTTATACGGCTATCGGCTTCTCCGTTTTTAGATTAATAATTACACTGATTACCTTTCACACTAAAAGGTTGGTATAAATTCATATACATATAATACACAAAAAAAGCGCGGTTTTCGTTCGCTCCATTTGATTACTCGAGGCTCTGGGATTGCCCTAACTATTCAAATTTATGCACGGAAAACTCACGCTATCACGTGAGCGTACAAAAAACCATGCTTGAATAGTTAGTTTAATTACTGAAATTTCCCAGATTTCGAGTAATCAAGTTTGGCTTATTACGCAATAAATAATATGTCATTCGGAGACGCTTCTCCGAAATCGCGCTGCAAAGGTACTACTTTATTTTGGATTGTGCAAATAAAAATAGAGAAAATGAAGAAAAATATAAAAAATGAAACAAAATTTGCATATTCAAAAAAAAAGCAGTATCTTTGTCGCGAAAATGGAAAAAAACTATTTACCATGGTTAAAAAATACGATTTTCTCATCATCGGCGGTGGTGTAGCCGGTATGAGTTTTGCCCTCAAAATTGCCAAAACGCAAAAGTACAAAATCGCTCTTTGCTGCAAAACGACGCTTGACGAAGCCAATACTGCCAAGGCACAAGGCGGAATAGCTTCCGTCACAAACCTGCTCGTCGATGATTTTGACAAGCACATTCACGACACAATGGTTGCCGGAGACTGGC
>CAJOEX010000021.1 GCA_905233415.1 Paludibacteraceae bacterium | reverse complement strand
ATCTATCGTGTTTCTTACGTGAATGTTTCGTCGTAGGCAAGGAAAAAATAAGGATATTTTTGTGCATGGCTTGGAGAATAAAATGGAAAATGACGGAAAATATTTGCATAATCCGAAAAAAAGCAGTAATTTTGCGCCGGATTATGCATGTATGCGGAACTGGCTTATGCATGTATGCCGGTATGCAGAATATGCTGAATCGGATTATGTATGCATGCTGAGCCGGATTAGGTATGTATGCTGAAAATGGAAAACAATAACAGCATGAAACGATTGGTTTTTGCGTCTAACAACGCCCATAAATTAGAAGAAGTCAGACGAATACTGGCTCCGCTGCCCGTGCTGAGCCTGCACGATGTGGGGTTTTCCGCCGAGATTGAGGAAAACGGCAGCACCCTTGCGGAAAACTCACTCATCAAAGCCCAAGCGGTTGCAGACTGGCTTTCCGCCAACGATACGCTTGCTGACACCTATGTGTTTGCCGACGACACAGGCTTGGAGATAGAGGCGTTAGGCGGTGCTCCGGGCGTACATACCGCCCGTTGGGCAGGCGAACCGGCATGTGACGCGAATAACCGCAAAAAAGCACTTGCCGAGCTGGCAGGCAAAACAAACCGGAATGCCCGTTTCTGCACGGTGATTACGCTTATTGAAGGGATCCGGACAGCGTATCGCCAGGTGGAAGGTGAGGTCAAAGGCATTATCACCACCGAGGAACGCGGTACATCGGGCTTCGGCTATGACGCGCTGTTCATGCCGGAAGGCTATGACAAAACCTTTGGCGAACTGCCTGCCGAGATAAAAAACGGCATCAGCCATCGCGCCCGTGCCCTTGAAAAATTGAAAGAACTGCTATGAAGAAACTGTTTTTAATACTTTGTGCCTGCGTTGCACTAAACGCTTTTGCGGACTGGAAGACGCATTTCTCCTACACCAACGTGACCCAAATCGCAGTCACCAATGACGCGGCGTTCGGTTTATCGGACGGCGTGCTATTCTCCGTGAACAAAAAGACAGAGCGCATGACCGAATGGACGAAGCAGAACGGCATGCACGGTTCCGGCATATGGCAGATTGGCTATGACGGGGTGAGCGACCAGCTGTTAGTGCTATACAATACGGGCCGTATAGACCTTATCAAAGGAAAGCAGGTGACCTACCTGAGCGACTTCTACAACAAGGACATGACCGCCAGCAAGCGCGCCAACAATATCACTTTCCATAAAGGACGCGCCTATTTGTCAATGGAGTTCGGCATCGTAAGCTTTGACATGCGCAAGACCGAGTTTGTCGATACATATTACATCGGCGATGAAGCGTCAGAAGTGAATGTGGAAGACGTGGTGCTGTTAGGGGATTCCATCTATGCCTTTACGGATGACACGCTGTATTGTGCAAACACCAAAGACAATATTGTGGATTTTCGGTATTGGAAATGCGAACCACTCACAGACCGAATCCCGCGTGATACCGACAAAGGCAAACGCTACATTGACACCAACGGCGACGAATGGACAGCCGGAGGTTTGAGCGGCATCGTACGCCAGACCGTTACAGGCGAGCAGATGTCCTACAAGCCCGACGGTCCGCAGAACAATGTTCCGTATCGTCTGTCATGCGGTCCTGACGGCAAGCTGTATATGCTTTCCGGCGGGCGCTGGGCGACACAATTCAACCGTGAAGGGCATGTGATGATTCTTGAAAACGGGCACTGGACAAACATCACCCAAAGTGCCATCAAAGCCCAAACCGGTCAGCCCGTACTGGACATGATGAATGTAGCGGTTGACCCGCATGATGCAGACCATTACTTTGTGACCAGTTTCGGAACCGGATTGTATGAATTCCGCGGCGCAACGCTACTGAACCATTTTACGCCGGAGAACAGTTCCTTGTGCACCGCCAATGACAATCACCCTGAGTTATACACCCGTTGCGACAATGCACTGTTTGATGCGGACGGGAACTTAATGATGATTGCCACAGGACCGGCAGGTCCCACCCTTGCGGTGATGAGTGCAGAACGAGACTGGGGCGGTGTCAACCTGCTGCTTAACGGAGTGATGTTCCGTACAAAAACACCGGCGGCGCTGCTTATAGACTCTCGTGACCAAAATATCAAATGGGTGGTTTCCGGTCGTGAGACAACCGGTGTATTCCGCCTTGATGACGGAGGCACGATTATGGACCCGTCAGATGACAAATACCTGTACCGCAACGAGTGGTGGGACCAAGGAATGCGTCAAATCCGCCCAAGCGAAATATACGTTGCCAAACAGGACGCTGACGCCAACATTTGGCTGGGCACGGAAAAAGGCATCATTATCCTTCCGGCAAATGAGGATTTCCTGACTTCGGAAGTATGCAAAACCCTCCCGATACTGAACGAAATCGGTGATGTTCTGATGGAAGAGGACGCCATCAACGATATCTGTTTTGATGACAGCGGGAATGTGTGGTGCGCCACCAACGGGCACGGTATATATGTGCTCACACCCGACGGAGGCGAACTGAAAGCGCACTACACCTCCGCCAACACCATCATGCCGGCAGATGTCATTCTATCGCTCGCATATGACAAAGTAAATAACCGCATATATGTCGGAACGGGGCAAGGGCTTGTATCCTACTCCGATTCCGAAACGGATATCCCGACCGATGATGCCGGTCAGGAAGAACCAGATTACGGCTCGATGCACGGCTGGACACTACACCCTGCCTATTCGAATGTAAATGCCGTAACATGTTCAAACACGGATATCTATGCGCTGTCCGACGGGGCACTCTTCTCCATCAACCGCACGGACGGAACGATGGAATACCATAACCGGATGACCGGCCTTTCGGCATCCAACATCCGTTTTATCACTTATAACACAACGGTCAACAAACTGTTAGTGGTGTACCAGAACGGCATTCTTGACATGCTGACCTCAAAAGGTCTGACGGCGATACTTGACCTATACCTCAAAGGTGAAAGCAAAGAGCTGGTTGTTAACAACATCACCAATTACAACCAATACGTTTATTTTGCGATGTCGTTCGGTATCGTTGTCCTTGACCTCAAAAAAGGCGAAATAGCGGACACTTACTATATCGGCAACAATGCAGCGGATGTGAACGTGACATCGGTCGCCGTACACGGAGACAGTCTCTATGCCGCCACGGAAGACATGCTCTATGTCGGCGCACTCAAAGACAATCTTATTGACTTTGCCCACTGGGAGCACTACAGCCTTCCTGCTGGGGAAACACCAATTCTCACCGTTTGCGACGGCATATTATACCTCTTAGTGGACAATCAGCTTCTTCGCAGAGAAGGCAAAAAGTGGCATGTTGCCAGCTCAGAGGAGTTCCTGTGGATTCGCGACTCCGGCACAAAACTAATGGCAGAAACCGTTACAAATGTCTTGGTTGAGATTGCCAAGGACGGCACCATCACACCACTTACATCCGATTATGTGGTGCAAGATGCACTTTACAGCAATGGAGAATATTGGCTGGCGGCAGGTACAAAAGGACTAATTCGTTACAAGGATGCGTCATACACTACCTACCAGCCGAACGGACCGCTGAGCAATCTCAGCTATAAGCTCCAATTCTACGGCGACAAACTGATGATGGCTCAAGGCGGACGCTGGGCAGTACAGTACGAGCGGAGCGGTGATGTCATCTATTACGATTACGCGAACAAACAATGGCATTATATCTCCGCCGACGAAATCATTTCGGAGATACAAACCATCTTCCTTGACGTGATGGATTATGCCGTTGACCCCGGTAACCCGAACCACTTCTTTGCAACATCATACGGTTGCGGAGTCGTAGAGTTCCTGGATGACCACGCCATCCATGTGTATAACCACCGTAACAGCACACTATGTTCTGCCTCGTCGCACGATGTATATGCCACTTATGTCCGCACTTCCGGAGCACTTATTGACCGTTTCGGAAATCTGTGGGTGCTTAATACCGGCAGCAAGGCCTCCGCGTTTAATATTCTATCACCAGACGGGCAATGGCATACCCTGGACCTCATGCTGAACGGAGTCAAAACCAAGCTGTCCACCTCCGGCGACCTGATTCAAGACCCAAAACACCCGAACAGCAAATGGCTCTTGGACTATCGGGGCTCTCAAGGGGTCATCCTGATTGATGACGGAGGCACTCCGTTTGACCCGTCAGATGACGTGATGGTCAAACGACTGGATTTCGTGGACCAACTGGGCACCACCATTACACCGGCATTCTTCTATGCCTTAGCAACGGACCACAACGGCGCATTATGGGTAGGTACAGAAGCCGGACCATTCGTTATCGAATCGGCAAACACCTTTATACAATCCAACAAGTGCATCCGTCCGATTATATACCGCAACGACGGCACGAACCTTGTCGATTACCTTTTGCACGCAGAGATTATCAACGCCATCTGCGTGGACGGCGGCAATCGCAAGTGGATTGGGACAGCCAATTCAGGTGTGTTCCTGATGTCGGAAGATGGCACGGAAACCATTTATCACTTTACCTCCAACAACTCACCGCTTCCGTCTGACGAAGTGCTGTCTATTGCGATTCACCCGACCACCGGTGAGGTATTCTTCGGAACATCTGCGGGGCTGGCTTCATTCCGAAGTGATGCTGCAGAGCCGGCAGAGAACTTTGACGGTATATACGCTTATCCGAATCCGGTCCGCCCCAATTACGAAGGGGTGATAACCATTACAGGCCTGATGGACAATACCGTGGTCAATATCATTGACGCGGCCGGAAACCTTGTCTGCAAAACACGCTCCAACGGGGCAATCGCTATCTGGGACGGCAAAAATATGTACGGCAACCGTGTGGCGACAGGTGTTTATACTGTTCTTTGCAATACCGCAGACGGCGAAAATCACGCTGTCACTAAAATCCTCGTTACCCACTAATGCTGAAAAGCCCATTCCAAATAGCAAACATCAAATATCTGGTCTGGTCTCTCTGCGCCACGCTTTGGGCAACGGTGTGCTTTCTTCTGCCGGATTTTATGGATAATCCCATCGGTGATTTCCGTACGTTCTGCACCATCATTGCGTACCTTGCCGCACTTGGAGCAGCCTCTTTCTTTATTCTTTACCTGTTCGGCTTGAACCGTTACGTAGCAGCGGTGTTCCTGCCTGTTTTTGCGCTTGGCGGAGCAACCGTCTCGTACTTCCGGGTCGCTTTTCACGCCACCATTACGCCAATGGTAATTGATGCCACGCTTCACACGAACGGCGGTACAGTTGCCGGTGTTGTCACGTGGCCGCTTGTGGTATGGGCGCTGGTCAATCTGCTGATTGCCTGCGGTTTGCTGTTCTGGCGTTGGCGGATTGTTTTTCCGAATGCGTGGGCACACGCCCTTGCCATTCTCTGTCTTTGGGCTGCCTTTTATTTTGGTCATTCGCGATTGCATATGTCTGTCAATCAGCGCTACCCTTATAATATCGTCAGCAGTTTTGTTGAATATACCAAGCAGCAGCATAGTTTGCAACAGGAACGACAGACCTTGCCCGCCCATGCCGTTGCCCTACCGGATTCTATAGATGTTGTCTTTGTCTTGGGGGAAGCCATTCGTGCCGACCACCTCAGCCTAAACGGTTATGCACGGCCAACCTGCCCGAACCTGCAGCAACGCGACAATGTAGTCAGCCTGCCCCACATTTATACGCCCTATACCTATACCTCACTCAGCGTGCCCTACATACTGTCTCCTGCCGACAGCATTCATCCTGATTGGGCGGCATCTTACCACTCGTTCATACACACTTTCAAGCAATACGGTTTCCGCTCCGCATGGATCAGCAATCAGGATAACGGAAAAACCTATGTCTCGTTTATTCATGAGGCGGATACTGTCATCTTCCCCAATGCGTCCAAAACGTCGTTTGTCTTCGACCCATGGTATGACGAACAGCTCCTCCCGCCGCTTGATTCGCAACTGAGCCACCCGGCAGCCAGGAACCTGTTTGTTATGCACACTATCGGCAGCCACTGGTATTACAATAACCACGTTCCGCCGCAGCACCAATACTTCCAACCGCTTACGGCTAACCGTGTCATTACCGCCAATGAACCCGAGCAGGTTGTCAATTCCTATGATAACACCGTCCGCTATATGGATGCATTCCTTGACAGCCTCATTGGCCGTTTCGAATCCCGTCCGGCGATAATAATCTATCTTTCCGACCACGGAGAAGCACTGGGGGAGAACGGCGAGTGGCTTCATGCGGGCGAGGCGGACGCCTTGCACAAGCCGGCGTGTATAATCTGGTATTCGGACCGTTATGCACAACTCTTTCCGGAACATATAGAGGCGCTGCAGCACAATGCCGCTCAACGCTACGGTACGGATTTTCTGTATTATTCGGTACTCGCTGCTGCCGGACTGGAGACAGACTCCGTAGTTCCTCACCTAAATATCTTTGCGCCATGACGGAAGCAAAGCGAATCACATGGATAGATGCCATGAAAGCCTTTAGTATGTTGGCGGTGGTACTTTACCACACCAATATTATGCCGGAGGTGAAAACGATGGCGTATATTCTCTGTCTGCCCGCATTCTTTTTCTGTGGAGGATTTTTCGCGGACGCCACAATGTCTGCCGACACGTATTTCCGCAAAAAGACATTACGCCTGCTCATCCCGTATCTCATTTTCAGCCTTTTGGCATGGGTGGCATGGCTGTTTGTCGGCAGGAATTACGGTGCAGATGCAGATGCTCAGACGGCATGGTATGAACCGCTGTGGGGAACGTTTGTCGGCACATCGTACAGCCTCTTTCACAATGCACCGCTATGGTTTTTGACCTGCTTCATGGTTCTCGAATGGCTGTGGTTTGCTATTACGCGAAGCCGTTTGGCATGGTGGGGGCAGGTTATTGTAATGGTTGTTCTTGCAGGAGCAGGTATAACACTCGGCAGATTCCACATTCTTTTGCCGTGGGGACTGACAGCTGCCATGACCATGCTACCGATTTATTGGCTTGGCAAAACATTATTTCCTGTTCTGAAAGACCGAAGTTCCGGTTTGCCGGTTTGGAAGATTCTCCTGCTTCTGTTTGCCGGAGTGGTTGGAACAGGTGTTGCATTTTACTATAATCCGGACATTAAAATCTCCACCGCGCAAGTTGGCAACCCGTTCCTATTCTATGTTGGGGAACTCGGTGTCATCGCCTTATGGTTCGCATTGGCTGCATTATGCGACCGCCTGCACTTGTCCAAAGCGACTTCGCTAATCGGCACCCAAACCCTTTGGCTTCTGGGATTGCATCTGCCATTCTTCGGAGCTGTCAAAGGGGCTGCGTTGTTATTACATGTGCCGCTTTCGTTCTTCGACACCACAGCCGGCTGCCTGACCCTATGGCTGGCAACCTTCCTGATTCTGCTTCCGTGTATCTATGGAATAAAATTTCTCTACAAACGCTGTACCTACCGCTTCATCAGCCGGTCCAGTTCGCGTTTGTCGTCACGCTCACGGATGGACTGACGCTTGTCATAGGCATGTTTGCCCTGACAGAGCGCAATCTCCAGCTTCGCAAAGCCTTTCTCATTGATATACAACCGTAGCGGGATAATGCTTTTTCCCGTTTCGCGGGTCTGCCGTAAAAGTTTGCGCAACTCACGCTTGGTAAGCAGCAATTTGCGGTCACGGCGCACTTCGTGATTGCTGTATGACCCGAACCGATATTCCGCGATATGCATTTGTTTGACCCACAGTTCGTTACCCACAAACTGGCAGTAAGTGTCAGCCAGCGAAGCCTTCGACTCACGGATAGACTTGATTTCTGTTCCGTAGAGTTGAATACCCGCCGTATAACGCTCTAAAATGGCATAATCAAACGTCGCGCGCCGGTTCTTGATATTTACATCGCTCTTCAATCGCATAATCCGCTGCAAAGGTACAAAAAAAAATGCAGCCCTGCAAATTTTTTCTGTTAAAAAATACACAAAAAAGTCACTCATTTATTTGCGTATGTGCAATTTTTGTAGTAATTTTGCAGCAAATTGAGAAAATCAATGATGACAACCAGTGAAGAAGTGATGATTGAATACGACCGTGTGACGCATTATTACGGCAAACGGCTGATTTACAAGGACCTGTCGTTTTGCGTGCCGAAAGGCCGTATCCTCGGGCTGCTCGGGAAAAACGGCACAGGCAAGACAACGACTATAAATATTCTTTCGGGCTTTATCGCCCCTCACAGCGGCAGTTGCCGGCTATTGGGCTATGACTCGCGTACTATGCCGCCGGAAGTAAGACAACGAATTGGATTGCTGCTTGAAGGACATGTGCAGTATCCGTTTATGACCATCGAGCAGATTGAGCGATTCTATGCACCGTTCTATCCGCGTTGGAACAAGGATGCCTACTACGAATTGATGCGGCTGCTGAAGGTAAAGGACTACCAGCATCTAAGCCAGATGTCCAACGGTCAGCGGTCACAAGTAGCATTGGGACTGCTCATGGCGCAAGATCCGGAATTGCTGATTTTAGACGATTTCTCGTTAGGCCTTGACCCCGGGTACCGGCGTCTGTTCGTGGAGTATCTGCGGGATTTCTGCAAGTCGAAAGGCAAGACTGTATTCCTCACGTCTCACATTATTCAGGACTTGGAGCGGTTGGTGGATGACTGCATTATCATGGATTACGGCAAGATTCTGAAGCAATGCCCCGTGTCCGAACTTATTACGCCGACGATGACGCTGGAAGACACATTTATTGAACTTACAGGAAAGTATTAGGAGGAATCGGAAGATTTCGAAATATCAAGAATTGAAGATTTATGCTAAACAGTATATTTTATAAGGAATGGCTGAAAACACGGTTGGCGGTGTGCCTGATATGGGCTGCAACAACCGGCGTGATTGCGTATCTGCTACTGGCTTTGCGCAGCACGATTGCCACATCAGGCGCCGTGGAAACTATCGCAACGATGCTTGGCCGCGACATGATTTTTGTAAACCTGACGCAATTTATTCCGCTTTTGGCGGGGGTATGTCTGGCCGTTGTACAATGGCTGCCGGAAATGCAGAACAAGCGCATCAAACTGACACTTCATCTGCCGGTCTCCTATCTAAAGAGTATTGGACTGATGCTCTGCTACGGCATTGTTTGTCTCTTGGCGATGACGGTTGTCAATTTAGGGCTATTGTGGGCAGTAGAGACGATTTGGCTGCCCGCCGAACTGATACGGCACACGTTGTTAACGATGCTGACATGGTATTTGGGCGGAATTGCCGGATATCTGTTGGTTTCGTGGATTATTCTTGAGCCTGTATGGAAGATGCGGGTCGCGGCAATGTGCATGGCAGGTCCGCTGTTAGCACTCTTCTATTTGACACCGCAGCCGGAAACATATAACCGTTTCCTGCCGATTTTAGTGTTTTTGACAGGCATTTGCGTGCTACTGCCATACTATAGTATTTATCGTTTCAAAACAGGCAAAGGACTATGAAGCACATCAAATATATCATTATAGGACTGGCGGCACTGTTGCTGATTTGGCTTGTGCCGGCTTTTGTAACGTTGCTGATGCCGGATGCAACACGTCCGCCGTTTGTGCTATACTCGTTCATGGACGAAGATTTTATCCGCTTTGAGACGGTAAACGGACAACAGCACTTCCGTGATTTCAAAGGGCAGGAATTTACAAAACAGGAATGCGACTCTTTGCTGCCGCTGTTTGCATTCCGGCAGCTGTTGGCGGAAGGACGTCTTGCAGATACCATAGGCGGAGTGGCCGTCACGCCGAAGCTGATACAGCAGAACGCGTTTCATTTCAAGACCTCGCCAAAACAGCTGAACCGCCCGCCAATCGGACTGTTCACGCTATTTGAGTCCCAGTCGGGCAATGTCGATTTGATACTGCCGCCGGATGTGTTCCGGCTGACAAAAACCGGTCTGGAGTTTATTGACTGCAAGACAAACAAAGTGCTCAAAGCAAAATCCCTGTCGTTCTCACGTGAGTTGGAAAAGCACGGATTCTGTTTTCCTGTCCGCCTCATTTGGGGTAACGGTTCGCCCCGGAAGGATTACGACAACGGCTTCCTACTGACGGACCGGAACGACCGTTTGTTCCAACTCAAAATGGTGAAAGGTACTCCGTATGTGAGGGAAATACAAACCAGCGCGACCGGTACCCAAAACTTAAAATGGAAGAAAGTGTTTACGGTGGAACCTGCAAACCGGAAACTAATCGGTCTGGCTGTAAGCGATGACAACCGATTGTATGCAGTTTGTAGCAAGGGCAGAACCATCGCAGTCGGCGATTTTGAATATGACCCCGAAACGATGCCGATAACCATCGTCGGCGACCTGCTGCACTGGACAATTACACTCTATACCGATAAAGACTCACGGTATTATGCGGTGGATGCAAACAGTTTTGAACAAGTGGCTTCCCGCATTGTTCCCGACCCCGCTCCGGAAGGCTGGGAGAAAGCTAAAAAATACATACTTCCCTTACGACTTTCGTTCACAACTTGGCATGACCAATATATATTTCCGCACTTAAATGAGTGATTTTTCACAAAAAAAATGCAGAAAAATTTGCGTATTCCAAAAAAATGTAGTACTTTTGCACGTTTTTTTTGCGGTCGGGAGCTTCGACACCCGTCAAGCCAACCGGTCGTGAACACAATATAAACAAATAAAACAACTAAAATTAAAATCAAATCATTTATGTTAAATCATTACGAAGCCGCTTTCGTTCTTACTCCCGTTTTGTCTGAGCCACAGATGAAGGAAGCGGTTGACAAATTCGAGAAACTTCTCGCGGAGAATGGCGGCACCGTTCTTCATCGTGAGGAGTGGGGTCTCAAGCGTCTCGCTTACCCCATCCAAGGCAAGACTACGGGATTCTACTGCCTGCTTCAATTTGACGTAGAACCCGCTGTAATCGCAACTCTCGAGACAGCTTTCCGCCGTGATGAGCGCATTATCCGCTTCCTCACCACACGTCTTGACAAGTATGCATTCGAGTATGCAGAGAAACGCCGTCACGCAAAGTCGGCTAATGTTGAACCTAAAGCAGAGGAGGCTTAATCATGGCACAAGAAGAAGTACGTTACCTGACTCCCCAACAGAATCAGGAGAAGAAGAAAAAGTACTGCCGTTTCAAAAAATCCGGCATCAAGTACATTGACTACAAGGACCCGGAGTTCCTGAAAAAGTTCCTCAACGAGCAAGGTAAAATCCTGCCGCGTCGTATCACCGGTACCTCGCTGAAGTTCCAGCGTAAGGTCGCTCAGGCTGTCAAGAAAGCACGTCATCTGGCACTACTGCCCTATGTAACGGATATGATGAAGTAATTTTCAAATTTTCAAATTGTTTAATTTTCAAATTGTAGAGATTATGGAAGTCATTCTGATACAAGACGTAGCAAATCTGGGCTACAAGAACGATATCGTTAAGGTAAAAGACGGTTACGGACGTAACTATCTGATTCCGAACAAGTTGGCTATCATCGCAAGTGACAGCAATGTAAAACAACTGAACGAGAACCTGAAACAACAGGCCAAGAAACTGGCTCAGCAACTGGCTGACGCTCAGGCTTTGGCTGAGAAACTCGCTGCTACTGTTATCAACGTGGCTGTCAAGGCTAACGAGGACGGCAAAATCTTTGGTACAGTTACAACCGCACAAATCGCAGAGGCTTTGGCTGCTCAAGGTTTTGAAATTGACCGCCGCATCATCAGCATCGAACCCGTTAAGGAACTTGGTGAGGCTGTTGCATGTGCCCGTCTGCACCGCGAGGTTAAGGCTGAAATCAAACTCAATGTAGTAGCTGAATAATTACAAATTACAAATTACAAATTATGAAGCAAGGAATTCATCCCGATAACTACCGCGTTGTAGTTTTCAAAGATATGTCGGACGGCACACAATTCTTCAGCCGTTCCACTGCGAACACGAAGGACACCATCGAAGTTGACGGTAAGCAATATCCGCTGATTAAGTTGGAGATTTCGAATACGAGTCACCCGTTCTATACCGGAAAGTCCAAACTCGTGGACACCGCAGGACGTGTGGACAAGTTTATGTCCCGTTACGGCGACCGCAAGCGCAAGTAATGCGAATTTTAATACGGGCGGGCACCATGTCCGCCCGTATTATTTCCTTGCCGTTCGTTAGTTATTAGTTAGATATTAGTTAGTTATTTAGCATATCGAAGTATTATGAAAAACGCAGAACTCTGGCGCGCAACGGCCAAAAATCTGTTGCTTTCCACATTGATGTTTATTTGTCTGTTCGGATTGCTTTGGGTAGCCGAACTTATTTTCCCGGAAGCAAATCTGCTCAAATGGCATGATGCCGCTTGGTGCATTGGTATTCCGGCTTCCGTGATTGGAGTGGCATATATTCTCACGATTCGTGACCCGCAGAACTTTACAGGATTCTTTGCCGGTATTGTGATGTCTATTCTGTTAGGTATCCAATTCACGTTACAAGGCAGTTACGATGGCACGTTCCTGTATTTCTTCGTGTTTATCCCGTTCCAGATGATGTCCATTTACAAATGGAGTCGCAAGAAAGACGACGGAGGCGCCAGCTTTGAGCCGAAGTTCCTCGATATGCCGCGTTTCTGGTTGTCGATAGGCATCGGTTTGGCTATTACTGCCGGCGATTATTTCATTCAGAGTTATATTATCCATCATACTGCATTAGGCGAGGACATTTTGGTCAAACTCTTTAACGGACTGATGATTTCGTCTTCGTTCCTTGCGAACTACTGGTTGATTTACCGCAAGAATGACTCGTGGTTATATTGGTTTATTTATAGTGTGGCAGGAATAGGGCTTTTCATCATCCTCGGCAATATGTTCTCGATTGTACTCTTCAGCTTCTTCCTTGTCATCAACTCCATGGCAGGAATAGCCTGGATTAAGAACACCAAACCCGAGTACTACTTCTGGGCTGCCCCGTTCTTGGGAAAGAAATAATAACGCGCAGATATATACCTTCTAAAAAATGCTTTTTCGTGTGAAAAGGCATTTTTTATTTGTGTATTCCAAAATATTGTTGTAATTTTGCAGCGCAAAACGGAGGTTTTGCCGGATTCATCTACGCCGATCTCCAGTAATGGAGAGGGTTAGAGGGGAATCATTATATATTGAAAAGGCGTTTATTGGACGCTTTGTGTTGGCAATAGATGAAAGCTTAGCAACCTTATTCTTGTCAGAACAACATAAAGTAGCAATAGATGCCTACGGGTATGACTAATGTACTCGCTCTGCTGTTTCTTTGCAGGCAAGTTGTCATATCGGCGTAGGTTTCATTGTTGTTTATTTTCTGACGGTTTGCTAAGGCCTCATCTATCGTAAGCAACGAATGGGGTCTGCGCTTTTCTTGTGTATAAGTACTTGCGATTAATACATGTACCTATAATATATATGCGGAGTGTGCCGAAAATCCGAAGAAGAGTAGGCAAAAATTAAATATCAAACAAAATGAAAAAATTATTATTAGTGGCTCTTGCCCTTATTTGTGGTGGAGTATTTATCAATTGTGATGCAAAATCAAAGAAAAAAGTTGACCCGCAACAAGCTAAAATTGACAGTTTGAAACGCGTTCAGGAACTTCGTGAATTGGAGCGTGCTATGGAATTGGATGAGTTGAAGCACCAACAGCAGATTTCAGCAGCACAAGCCGCAGGAACAGAGGTTTCAATTCCGTGTATTGAGTATTCTTTTGATGATGAGGAGTATTTTCGTGACCTCGGAATCGGAAAAGTAAGTGGTAACAACAAACAAGCTGCACGCTTGGACGCTGTTAATCAAGCAAAATCGATGATTAAAGCCCGTCTCGGCGAGTTTATTCAGGGAGTAACCTCTGATTATTTCAACTCGTATGCCGGCTCCAAGCCAGCAGATGATGTACAACACAAAATGGAGTCAAAACTCAACGGTGTTGTAGAGAAGATGCTTAACGATGCTGACAAGGAATGTGAAAAAAGCATCATTGATGTAAAGGGCAATTTCGAATACTATTATGTAATCCGTATTCCAAAAGGTGACTTGAAGAAGCAGATGACGGAAGCTCTGACAAGTGACGAGAAACTGAACATCGATTTCAACGAGCATAAGATGCAGCTGTTCATGGATGAAAAGATGAACGAGATGCTTGAGGCAAAGAAAAACGCTGGATATTAAGTATGAAACGCACGATAATCTTTTTGTTTACTATAGGTTGGGTATTATTATGCAATGCCCAATCAATAGTAGGCAAGCCGTATTGGATTCAGAATCGCCCACAAACGGATAGTAAGTGCATGTATTACTATCGCGTTACGCAAGGCGACGGTGCCACTTACGACAAGGCCTACGCCAACGCTTTTGCCAAAGCCATATTGGAGAGCTCTTGGAAACTCGGAGTAGAGGTAAACACTACGGATGATTTGCAAACTATAGAGCAAGGCATAACCAATAATATATCCGTAGGAGAATCCCATATGGTATTGCCTTTAAACAAGGTTTGTGAATATATTGAGCCGCAATCCGGCAGGAATGTGCGTATATTTATCCTCTGGCAGGTTGCAAAATACGGCAATCGTACACCTAATTTTGATGAATTTACAAAATGTGAATGATTATGAAAAACTATATCTTGACTATAATATTGTTTGTAGGTATTGTATATTGCTATGCGCAAGATAACCCTTGTGCGAAATATGATGGAAGACCTATGCCGGATTGGATAATTGGGGCTACGCCGGAGCCACATAATAACACTTATTATTATAAGGTCTTCGAAGGATCGAACTCGGATAGAGAAGTGGCTCGCAATATGGCTATAAAAAAAGCCTTTCAACAAGCCATAACTTTTATTGATGCCACCGTCAATTCAGCTGATGTCTTTGCTGCTATTGAAAAAGGTGGTAACTTAAATGTATTATCTGATACGTATCACATTCCCATCTATTTCACTTGTGAATTCTCCAAGAAGACGCCAGATGGTACACAATGGATTTATTGGATATTATGCCAGATTGCAATAAAGGGTAACGTAGTGCCGCAATTCGACACACATTTTACTGATTGCAATACCCATGACATTTGGGACAAACAGAAAGAAGAATGCCTAAAAGGAATCAAGAAGGCAGAGCAAAATAAGAATGCAAAAGCTTTGGCTATTTCTTTATTCCTTCCGGGTGTCGGTCAAATGACGAAAGGACATTATGTAGAAGGAAGTCTAACGTTTGTTGGAGAATTGGCTTTACTGGGAGCCGGTGTAGGAACGTACTTTGGCGCAAAAAAGCAAACTCAAATAATGAATAGTTACGGCATAGATTATGCGACTTACCAATCAGCGCAAAAGGCGAAACCTATCTATCAAGGTGTCTCGTATGCTTGCTTTGGTTTGGCTGCTGTTTTGTATGGTGTCAATCTATGGAGAGCATATACATTGGAACCCAAGCGGCGGAATTATGCGTTCTATCCCACCATGATTCCTGTAGAAAATGTGACAAATAACAATTATGCACTCGGTTTAGGTGCAACTATTAAATTTTAATGAATATGAAAAGATTTTATGTTTTTGCCTTCGTGGCAACAATTGTATTATGCCTGTTCAGTAGTTGTGAAGATTCTGCATCAAGTGGGGTGGCAACGTATTACGGCACTGTGATTGACGAAACGACTGATTTGCCTTTCGAAGGAGTGGATGTAAAGGTCACTAACGGAGACAGAATCCATACCGCCACCCAAACTAATTCGGACGGTTATTTCTCATTGGAAGTACGCCTCCAAGAAGTCAATCAAGACTATTACGTGCAATTAGGCAATGCGCGTATAGGAACCAAGCGTGTAGATTTGCCGGGGTTTGGCAACGGACGGTATGATTTAGGAATCATCACCATCAAAGGTCCGAGTGTGCCGACTGTTGAAACTGCTGAAGTAACCAATATCAAGTCCAAGATGGCGACTGGTGGAGGTAAAGTTACCAGTAGTGGTGGTTTTGCTGTCACAAAGCGTGGTGTTTGTTGGGGCACTTCGCAATACCCGACAATAATCAATGACCATACAGAAGACGGAACAGGTGCGGGCGAATTCTTCAGTAATATTGGGAATCTGCAACCGAATACTACTTATTATGTTCGCGCATATGCGGAAAATGAGAAAGGAGTAGCGTATGGTAACCAAGTAACATTTACTACGGAAAGCGGAGTCCCGACTGTAAAAACAACTCTTGTTCGTGTTGATGAAAAAACTATGATTTATTACGAAGGAAGTGTAACTGATGCGGGAGATTCACCAGTAACGGAACGTGGTATTTGTTGGGGGACATCTACTCCGACCATAGCGAACCAAAAAACAACGGACGGGGATGGTATCGGTGGTTATTCGGGTAGTTTAAAGGTTAGCA
This sequence comes from Paludibacteraceae bacterium, assembly GCA_905233415.1. Classification (GTDB taxonomy): domain Bacteria; phylum Bacteroidota; class Bacteroidia; order Bacteroidales; family Paludibacteraceae; genus Colicola. The sequence goes on along the minus strand of CAJOEX010000021.1, from coordinate 13,436 downwards.
ATGTGCATACGCAAGACTTGTATATCCGTGCGTACGCTACGAATGGTTCCGGTACTGCGTACGGTGAAGCAATCAAAATAGACCATCGTAATCCCTATAATTTGCCGATGGTAGAAGATATACATATTAAATATATTGTCCTTCCGTATGATTTACAGCCAGGATATATGGGGTATATAGATTTAAATGATAGTCGAAATACTGCGTATAAATCTTGTGTTGATTTAGTGGCGTATGATTATGATGACTGGGAATTACCTTCTTTGAATATACTTGATATAGTTTACCAGCACCAAGAAGAAATAGGAGGATTTACAGGAGGTCTGTATTGGACAAGCGAACGATACACCGAATATACATACTACTCTGGTGAATATAACTACTATGCTGTGAATTTCTCCAATGGAGATTGGGACGTTAGATACGGTCTATATAGTGTTCGTCCAGTAAGACCATATTAAATCTATACATATAAACCTCGCGATGTATAGGTCAATCGCTATATTTTTATGATTGTAAAAACATTAACACATGCGCAAGATGCTATTAAGAGGCGCATATCAGAGAAATCAGTATGGGGAGTAACTTTTCAAGACTATCAAGAACATACGGATTATGATGCATATTCCGATTATAATGATTGTCACGGAGATTACTATGATTTTGACAAGTATTAACAAAATCGGTATAATATGTTAGCCTCTTTATTGATTGGAATCGTTAGTGGGATTATTTCCTCTCTCATATTCTGGTTTCTATTTAATATTTTATTCTTTCCTAGCGTAACATCGGATGATCAAATTCAGTCAAAAAAGGAGAAAGAATATATCAGAGTGTATAATAAATCTTGCTTCAACGTTTATGGTGTAGTATGTAGGATTGAATATGTATTTGCAAGTGGACATAAATTTTTCAGAACAGATCAAACCATTCCCTATTTACATAAAAAGGATGGTTGGTACAGAGTAATCCTCAATGGTTCTCAAGAGACAAACTCATTTTTTGAAAAAGGAGAAGGACAAGTGATAATTGTTATTACCTATCAAAATCGTTTTGGAATGAAAACAAGTACAAAACCGATTTGTCTTAAATGTAATAATGACTAAAACTACATATGACCTTTATTATCAAACCCACATATTCTTGCAACCTTCGTTGTAAGTACTGCTATTTGAGCAATGAGACAAAACGGCAGTCGCGGTTGTTTGATTTGGAGTTTGCCAAACGCATTATTGACCAAATCAAACTATCGTTGCAAGCAAAGCCGCGTAAGAAAATTACCATCATCTGGCATGGTGGGGAGCCTATGTTGTGGGGCATAGATAACTATCGTGCTATCTTTGCCTATATACAACAAGAGTTGGCGGGCTACGAGGTGCAGAACTCCATGCAGACCAATCTCTCGCTTGTCAATGACGAGTGGATAGACCTCTTTCTGCAATATAATGTGCGGGTGGGTTTTTCATTGGACGGCACAGCAGACATTCATAATCAGCAGCGGGTAGGTGTACATGGCGAGCCGACTTTTGAGCGCATTATTACTAACTATCGCCGATGTAAAGGGCGCGGAATGCGGATCGGGTGCATTGTTGTCGGAAGCAAGAAACATATCGGGCATATTCCTGAACTCTACCGCTTTATGCGTGACGAAGGAATCAGTTTCAAGTTCAATCCGCTGTTTTGTTCCGGCGAGGCTCAAAACAACATTGACGAGTACGGCATTACTCCCAATGAGTATGCACAGATGGCGATAGAGCTATTTGTGCTTTGGTATAACGATCAAGAAGGAGAGATAACCGAATCAAACTTTGTGGAGATAGCCAGTAACATAGCCACCGGCAAACCGTCCGGGTGTATGTTCTCGCCCAACTGCCAAGATAACTTTATGGCGATTGCGCCGACGGGCGATGTGATGCCATGCGGACGGTTCTGCGACAATGATTTGCTGCAATACTCATACGGCAATCTGCATGATGAGCCGTTAGCAGAAATCATGCAACGTGTCAAACAAACGGAGACTTACAAGCGCGCAGAATACATAGCTCAAATCGGTTGCTCCAAATGCAAATGGTATCATATCTGCCACGGCGGTTGTCTGCATGACGGTTTTCTTGCATCGGGTGATTTTAAGCACAAGACATTCCTTTGCCCGGCATACAAGAAAATCTTTGCACATATCGAGAAACGGATACAGGAAGACGGTCTAAAAGAGCAGATACCCGAATGACATTCGAGAGAAATGGACAATATTAACGAGAGGATGCAATAGCAGAGGCGAAGTTGTTGAGGGCAACGCATTCACTACGGGCGATGTGTCTTTTCGCGGGATCATATTGCCAAGGAGAAAAGAAGAGGAGGCGACCAGCCGCTACAGCGTCAAATAAAAGAGCAGAAGGTTTGTAATATTCGTCAAAGCCATTGTCGGCAAGATAAATAACAGGTAGCTGCTCTTTGAGCAGTACATCCAATACCATTCTTTCTTGCGGTTTTCTTTTGGCAGACAAATATGCCGGTTTAGGCTTCTTTGATACCCTGTTTGGTAAGGGAATGCAATTAGAGAAGACCGCAAATGTGGTTACAGAGATTCACAATATCTCCGAGTTTACGTCGGCTTGTTATTATGAGGAACTTGTTCTGACGGATGTAAAAGACAGTGAGAACACAACGAATACAGTGGCAAGCTGGTTTGGCAAAGACCCTGTGTCGAAAGATGAGATTTGTCTTATCATCGACGGAAAGGTTCGTGCCGGATTTGATTTGTCCAAAGTACCGGAAGATGCCATCGCCATTACGAGCGATACCTTGACGATTACCTTGCCGAAAACCGAGATTTTTGATGTCATTGTCAATCCTTCGGATTGTGAAGTATATGTGGAAGACGGGAAATGGTCTCATGAGCATGTAACAGCAATGCAAGCAAGTGCCCGCGAACGAATCCCAGAAGATGCACTTAGTTATGGCATTTTGGAGCAAGCAGACAAAATCGGTCGTGAGCGCTTGACGGATCTGTTCAAAACTTTCGGATTTAATACGGTGATTCTAAATTAACTTTGAGGTTATGATACCCCTTTATCCCGATTAACCTGAACCCGATTTGTCGGATATAATAATTCGTCAACAAGGTAAAGATTGCGGGTATAACGAATATTTTGAATAACACAGGAACAAAGGAACGAACAGCTATTTTCTATAACTCTACACGCGCGCACGGGTAATAATAAATAAGAAAAGAACTGTTCCGTGCGTTCGTGCGTGCGTTGAATTGGGAATGTCTTCGGGTCTTTTCAGGCTGCTTTCAGGAGATGGTCCCGTGATGGTCATGTTTTTTGCAAAGACCTTTCTCGGCGGAAGCCGCTCCTTCCGAAAGTGGAAGGACGCGCCGGGTCCCGTGATGGTCACGTTCCAAACGGCATTTTGTGTGTCTTTCGCACTTTTTACAAAATAAATTTTGCCATATCAGAAAAAAACACTAATTTTGCACTGCAAAATTGAAATAATGTTATGAAACACACATTTTCAGCAAGCAGAGTAACCGGAGGAAATGTCGTATTTCCGGATCAGTTCGTGATCGATGAGGACGCTCAAATGGTCACTTATCGCAAGAAGAAACTAATCGGCTATGACGAGACCACCATTCGTTATTCCGCTATCGGTTCCGTTTCCAGAAGTGCCGGATTGCTTTTTTGCGACGTTACTATCGAAACTAACGGCGGCGTCACGATTCTGGCAAACGGTTTCAGCCGTGCTGATGCCAACAAAATCGTGACACTGCTAAACAAGCGATAATTAATGAACAAGAACGCGCCGGAAATATTAGCTCTGCGGATGGATATAGAGCAAGAAGTGAAACGCCGCATATGCACGCCCTATGATTTTGAGTTTCTTGCCGGTGTAGTATGGGAACGGTTGCACGAAAACATCTCCCCCACTACCCTCAAACGGCTGTGGGGCTATATTGACGGCGCAGACACGACACGCCGAACAACACTTTGTCTGTTGGCGCGGTTTCTTGGCTATGAAGATTGGGAAGCCTATTTAGCGGCATTGGCTAACCGTACGGATGTGGAAAGCGAAGCGTTTGAAGGTGAAGGTCTGCATATTGACGACTTGCAAACGGGTGATTGCGTGGAAGTGACATGGCTGCCAAACAGACGTTGTGTGTTCCGCTATGAAGGTGATGCGCATTTTCTTGTTACCGAAGCCAAGAATTCCAAACTGCATATCGGAGACCGGTTTGATACGGCTTGTTTTCTGATTGGCAAACCGATGTATATCGACCATCTGGTTCGAGGCAGTGAGCCGCCTACCGCCTATGTTGCCGGTTCCAAAAACGGATTATTGACAGTTAAGAAAATCTAATGGCGTCTTCTTCCAGATTTATAGTTCCTTCTGATTTCTCTGCCGAATGGCAAGACATCACGCTTGCACAAAGCCATACGCATACACAGGTTTATACAGCCATGCGGTATGGACGGCGTTTTGTACTCAAATCGATTGCTCCGGATTATGCCAACCTGACGGATTACCGCCTGCAACAGGAACAGGAGTTTCAATTGGGCGTACAGTTGGTGCATCCGAATATTGCCGCAACATATAGTTTGGAAGAAATATCCGGTATTGGGCGTTGTATCGTTCAAGAATGGATTGACGGTGTGACGCTTGGCGAATGGCTGAATACCAAACCCTCACGGACAGCGCGGGAACGCGTTTTCGGGCAATTGCTGGATGCGTTGGAGTATATTCATGGCTTGCAACTGGTTCATCATGACATAAAGGCAGATAATATCCTTATCACCCGCAACGGCACTAATGTCAAACTGATCGATTTTGGTCTGTCCGCTTTGGATGCAACCGTTTCGCCCGTGGACAACGACCCGCGGAAAGATATACAGGCGCTGGGAAAAATACTTTCGCTACTGTTACCGCAGCAACGGCGTTTAGCGCGGCGATGCCAAAACGGACGAATAGCCAATATCACCGCCGTACGCCGCATTTGGACAAACCGCAAACGGATCATACGCTTGTTACCTGTTTTCTTTTCGGTAGTGCTACTGACAGCCGCTGGCTTGCTCTCTTACCTCGCATGGCATGCGCGCAACATGGGGCAGCAACGCTATGAAGACATGACAGCGACCGTCGCATATTATATGTCAGAGGAGCAGGAACAACTGACGGCGATTGTCAACCGCCATGAGACTTTCGACTTGATGAAAGAATCTGACATGCATGCCTATAAGGCTTGTTGTACCGACTACTCCCTAATACGGCAACGCTATTGGGAAATCCGCGACTCGCTGATGACGATATATGCGGAAGAAGACCCGCTTCGCGAACAGTTATGGCATATGTGGAGCCATCAGGAAGCGGATATGGACAAGGCATTCTATTCGCAATTGGAGTACAAATTCACAAAAGAACACTAAGCCCGAAAACGACGGCTGGCTACGCAGAAAATAAGCCTATTCAAACCCGAAAACGAAATAGACGGCAAGGATGAGGAATGCCGCCGCAGCCACATGATTCCAACGCAGGTGCATGTGGAAAGCAAGCATGGAGAATGCAATAAAAACAACCAGTGTAATCACTTCCTGCATCACCTTGAGCTGCATCAGACTAAACGAACCGCCAGTGCCCACAAAGCCGAGGCGGTTCGCCGGTACTTGCAGGCAGTATTCAAAAAAAGCAATGCCCCACGAAAAGGCGATTACGGCTATTAGCGGCCATTTTTGAAACCACGGGTACTCGGCGAGTTTGAGGTGAGCATACCATGCGAGCGTCATAAATACATTTGACGCGAGAAGAAGTGCGATTGTATAAAATCCGTTCATATCTTTTGAGGTAAATAATTCAGTTTGATATTCGTCATTGCCGCCCAAAGGGAGTCCCGAACTTCGAGGTTGAGTTTGCTCAATTCGGCAAGGATGTTTTTTGTTTGCGTGCGAGTTGATTCGTATTCAAACGGACAGGTCTTGATTTGCTGCCGATAGCCTGCCATGACCGCATACTGTTTGATGTCGCTTTCATCAATCAGGCAGAGCGGGCGGATTATCTGCAGCGGCATCTTGTCCAACTGCAGCATTGGCGGCATTGTGGATATATTCCCGCCGAAGACCATGTTCATCAGCAGCGTCTCCAAGATATCGTCGCGGTGATGCCCGAAGGCGATTTTATTGCAACCGAGGTCCTTTGCCGCATCAAACAAGGCTTTGCGGCGATACCATGAGCACAGAAAACAATGATTTTTGTTGCGATGCTCCGCGGGCAGCTCTGCGTAACGGGTTGTTTTGTGTACGAACGGTACACCGAGTGTATCACAATAGGCTTGCAAGTAGGCGATATCCGTCTCGTAGCCGATATTCTCTACCGACACATAGACTGCTGTCACGCGGATAGCGGGTTTGTAAATCTTTGCCTGCTTGCCGAGCAGTTCAGTCAGGGCAAGCGAGTCCTTGCCGCCACTGAGCCCGATTAGCACATGGTCGCCGTCCGCCAACAAACCATAGTTTGCGCAAGCCAAATGAAACCTGCGCGAGAGATGCTTGTACTGTCGGGAAAGAGCTATCTGTTCCGGTGTTTTCATGCCGTTCGGAAATGCTTTAGTTCAACCGCCAGCATGACAGCCGCTGTAACAGCCGACAGGGTGTCGCTGATAGGAATAGACCACCAAACACCTAAAATCGGGTCGTTAGTGAAAAGATATGGCAGAAACAACGCCAACGGAATCAAGTACAGCACCTGGCGCGTGAGGCTGAGGAAAATAGCCTTCCCGGCACGGCCGATTGAGGTAAACAGGTTGCCAGTGACCATCTGGAAACCGATAATAAGCATGGTCGAACAGATAATGCGCATAGGCTTTATCGTAAAGTCCAACAACTCCGGGTCATGCGTAAACATCTGCGTCACCAATCGCGGGCAACATTCGCCGAGAATAAAAACAGCCCCCATTACATATGTTGCGTACTTGCATGTCAGATAGAAAGAACGCAACATCCGGTCATACTGTCCGGCACCATAATTGAAACCGGCAATCGGTTGCATACCTTGGTTCAAGCCCATAACCATCATCGCGAACACAAACGTCAAGCGGTTAATAACGCCATAGGAGGCAATCGCCGTATCTCCGCCGAAAGCCTTTAACTGGTTATTGATGATGATAACCACCACGCAATGGGCAATATTATACAGGAACGGCGACATTCCGATTGCCAACGCACGGAACGTTATATGCCTGTTCAGACGCCAGATGCCACGATGGAAACGCACCAGTTCGTTCTTGTTGGTGAACTTGGTCACTTGCCACGTGACTGCAATCGCCTGACTGATAATCGTTGCCAAAGCAGCACCGCGAACACCCATGTCGAGCCCGAAAATGAAAATCGGGTCAAGAATGATATTCACCACCACCGCCACAATCGTTGCCGTCATGGAGAACCGCGGATGACCTGCGGAACGCAGCATCGCGTTAAGACCGAAATAGAGATGCGTGAGAATATTGCCATAAAGGATGATTTCCATGTACTCGTGCGCATAGAGCAAGGTATCCTCGCTTGCACCGAAAAGCATCAAAATCGGGTCCAGCCACACCAAGCCGACAACCATCACCAGCGCAGAAAGGATGATATTCATCACAATCACGTTGCCCAACACGCGGTTGGCACGGTCATAGTCTTTCTCGCCCAGATAAATCGCCAACAGGGACGAAGCGCCTACTCCGACCAAGCTGCCGAACGCTGCGCAAATATCCATAAAAGGCTTTGCCACCGTCAACGCACTCAGCGCCAGCGTACCGCAACCGTGTCCGATGTATATCGAATCGACGATGTTGTACAGCGAAGTTGCCGTCATAGCAATGATGGCGGGCAGCGCATATTTGAACAGCAGATGACGAACCGGTTCTACACCCAACTCAGCGGCTTTATTCATAGTTTGGCAGCTATTTGGTCGAATATTTGTGCTGCGGGATGTCCCGTTTGCAGGGCAATCGGCATTCCGTTGTCTCCTGCTTCACGGACAGACTGTACCAATGGCACCTGTCCCAAAAGCGGGATATTGAGTTCCTCCGCCAATCGTTTGCCTCCGTCGCGACCGAAGATATAATACCTGTTCTCCGGCAGTTCAGCACTCGCTCTTGAGGTCGTTTTCGAAGAGTTTGGCGACGGCCTGCCAGAAGCCGGCCGTCACCACGAGCTCGGACGCGCGCAGCGCAACATCCTGCGGCGTCGTCACCACAATCGCACCGGTCAGCTGCAAGGCAGAAACCAAGGTCAGATGAATATCACTTGTTCCAGGAGGAAGGTCTATGAGGAAATAATCCAACTGTCCCCAGTTGGCATCGTCTATCAATTGTTTGACCGCGTTGGACGCCAATCCGCCACGCCAGACAACCGCATTCGCCGGATCCACAAAGAAGCCGATACTCAACATCTTCACTCCGTACTGCTCAATCGGGTCTATCAAATCGCGGCCGTCCACTTCTATCGACACCGGCCGGCAATCTTCCGTGTGGAACATCTTCGGGATACTCGGTCCATGAATATCCGCGTCCAAGAGTCCGACTTTGTAACCGCGATTGGCCAATGCCACCGCAAGATTGGCGGCGACCGTTGATTTCCCTACTCCGCCCTTGCCGCTGTGAATGGCAATAATATGCTTTGCGTCTCGGTTGCGTCTCGGCTGCGTCTCGGGAATTTGCTGCTTGCGAAACTTCGAATGTATCGTTACCGCCGCATTCGCATCCACATACGTCTGCACAGCCACTTCCGCGGCTTTGATGACCGACTTCATAAACGGGTCGTTGTCCTTATCGAAAATCAGCGAGAACGAAACCGCCAGACCGCTAATCCGGATATCGTCTTCCAACATGCCGGACTCAATCAGGTCCTTACCGTTTCCGGGATAACGCACATGACGCAACGCATCAATTATTTGTTGTGGATACATAGTTTCTGCCGTACGAACGGTAATTATCTTTTTCTATTTCGATGTCGGGTTCCTCGTAGGTTTCGCGCTGCGGGAGTTCCCAGCACAAGTACTTGATTTTCATGCCCCGTTCCAGCCACTGGTGCTCGTAATGGGTTTGCAAAGCACGTGCTTCGCGTAATTCCGGTTTCTCACCCGCCGCATACAAATCATCTGTGTCGGCAAGCATGGAAAAGCGGTTCAGCCGCAACACTTCGCGCGTGTATATATAAAGGAACGGGCTGTCGGTTTTGAGATGAATCCTGCCATTGTTACGCAGCAAACGGCTGTATCGTGCCATGAACCATGAAGAAGTCAGCCGCTTGGTGGCTTTCTTCATCTGCGGGTCACAGAACGTAATCCAAATCTCATCCACTTCGTCAGCTGCAAAAAACTGCTCCAGCAACTCGATATTCGTCCTCAAAAACGCCACATTCTTCTGTCCTGCCAACTCTGCTTGCTTGGCGCCCGCCCACATTCGCGCACCTTTAATATCAATACCGATAAAGTTCTTTTCTGGATACAACTGCGCCAATCCTACCGTGTACTCGCCGCGTCCGCAACCTAATTCAAGCACAATGGGATGGTCATTCTTGAAATACTGCTCATGCCATTTGCCGCACATTTGCACAACCGGATTGTCGGCACTTACTTCCCGCGCCGCACATTGGAATACGTTGTGAAACGTCTCCATTTCCGCAAACTTTGCCAACTTATTCTTTGCCATTTCTGATGATTAGTCCCACGTCACTTATACCGCGCAAGCGTTCTTCCCGCATTCCCTGTTGAATGGTAAACACAAAGTTTCCCGTATCCGGGAACTGATAGTTCTGCGCAAAGATTACGGGCATTTCGATGAGTTTGAGTCCGCCGTTTCCAAGCCATCTGCCACGGTCGTCCGCCAGATAGAACTCCAGTGTATCCGTCCAAAACGCCACTGAATCCGTGCCCAGCGAACAAAACAGCCACATGTTCTGATACGGATAAGTCTCCGTGTGACGGACGCACAGCAAAATATCGCAAGGCTCCGTATCCGTCACGTCAAAGCGGTAGGTCAGCACGGAATCCGCACTCCAGCCGGTCAGCGGCACAGATTGGAACTCAGAATACTTTGTCTGCGTGCTGCAAGCGGCAAGCAGCAGACTACTCAGGACGGTTAGTATCTGATTTTTGACGGTCATTGCGGTCATTGCGGTTTTGTCTGTCACGGCGGTCGTCGCGACGGTTGTTATTCTTCTTTTTACGGCGATCAAAGCGGTTCAAAGCACCTTCGCCCACATCGTTCTTGAAGCCCAAATCCTCCTCTTGCTCCTCGTTTGCGACAGGCGTTCCGATTACCTCTCCGCGCTTCAGGGCATCCTCATAAATCGGCACTTCGTAGTTCAGGCAGCATTTGAGTTTCGCACATTGTCCCGCCAGCTTTTGCGGGTTGGGCGAAATGTGTTGCAAACGCGCTGCGCCTGTGCCGACGGATGAAAAGTTCGTCATCCATGTCGAGCAGCACAACTCACGCCCGCAGGGACCTGTTCCGCCGATGCGGCCTGCCTCCTGACGTGCTCCGATCTGCTTCATCTCAATGCGGATGCGGAATGTTTCGGCATACACCTTAATCAGTTGCCGGAAATCGACACGCCCGTCAGCAATATAGTAGAATATTGCCTTTGTTCCGTCTCCCTGAAACTCCACATCACCTATTTTCATCTCCAAACCCAGTGACTTGGCGAGTTGGCGGGCTTTAATCATTGTTTCCTGTTCCCGAGCATGGGCGGCCGCAGCACGTTCATGGTCTGCCTCAACCGCCAACCGTGTTACATTGCGGATTTCGTACCGGCTCAAGTCGATGTTGTTTTTCTTCATCTGCGCCTTGACAAGCCTTCCCGTCAGCACCACTTCGCCCAAGTCATAGCCCGGATTGGCATCCACAATCACCGACACGCCTTTTTCCAAAGGCAGATGGTTTATATTGTGGTAATAGCCTTTACGGGTATTTTTGAACTGAATCTCCACAAGGTCGTTCTCCGCAACGTTGTCCGGCAGGTCTGCCAGCCAGTCCGTTACAGGCAGCATGTGTGCCGAGTTCCGGCAGCATGCCTTCTGCGTAAACACGCACGACTCGTTATTCAATGTAAATCTATCAATCATATATAACAATTTAACAACTTGACAATTTAACGATTATCGTTTCAGCAGCACGATAAACTGCAGACAAAGGTCGAAGAAGATTATCTTCGCATTGCCGTTCTGCCCGATTTGCTGTTCGGCTTTGTCCAGTTCTGCCATTATCTGCTCTACGTTTCCGTCGTTGACAAACGGGGCAAAGTTCTTTGAGAACGCCCGCTCGTCTGCGGTCTGGTAATTCATTTCCGGATGCTGAAGGTTGAATATATAATTCTCCCTCACTTGCCGTTGGGCATATTGCAGGAACGCTTTCTGCCGTTCGCGCCCGACTTTGGCATCCGCCATTTCGAGACTCCATTTACGGATTTCCTGCAGCGATTCGGCTTTCTTCTGCGGATCACGGATCTTGCCTATTGTATAAGCGTGCCGCATTAAGGCTATAAAGTCCTCCAGATACTGTTTGTTGGTGCTGCTCTCGTCCGCCAGTTTCAGCGCCGCGAGGTAACTGCCTGACGCAATATGGGCAAAGTCTTTGGCATCACTTTCACTTATTCCTTCTGCATTCTGTTTCAGCCCCGCCACAATTTCCTCTTCGCTCAGCCTCGGTATCCGAATCTGCTGCACACGGCTCAAAATCGTCGGAAGAAGCATCTCCGGATGTTCGCTCACCAAAACGAACAATGTCATTTCGGGCGGTTCCTCCAGCAGTTTGAGCAACTTGTTCGCACACGTGGCGTTCATCTTCTCCGGCTGCCAGATTATCATCACTTTATAGCCGTCACTAAAAGACTTCAGGCTCAGCTTCCGCAATATTTCCGAACTCTCTTTCTCATAAATCATGCCCTGCTTGGTCTCCACACCCAGCGCCGTGTACCAGTCCTCCAGACTGAAATAGCTCTTGCTCAGCACCAGTTCCCTGAACGGCTCAAAAAAGTCATCGCACACATCCCCTGCATCCGTTTTGACAATCGGAAACGCGAAATGCAAATCCGGATGTTGCAACTTCTGATACTGCAAACATACGGGGCACTCCCCGCAGGAATCTTCCGGCATTCTGTTCGGACATGCCAGATACTGAGCATAAGCTATCGCCAACTGCAACTTTCCCACGCCTTCCTGACCCGTAAACAACTGCGCATGAGGTATCAGCCCTTCCTGAGCCGATTTGCGAAGTTGCGCCTTCACGCGTTCCTGTCCTATTATATCGCGAAACAACATATGCTTATTTTTTACCATGCAATGCTGCCAACAACTGTTGCGCAGGGCCTGTCAGCCCTTTGTCGGTCAGCCCTTTTTTCTTGGCGAAGGTCGTCCAGTCTTTTGCGCCATGCTCGTCTTTGAGCGGCAAACCGAGTTGCAGGAAATGGCAGTAGGCTATCGCCAAAGCGTCCGTCGCGTCCAGTTTCTTAGGCATTTGCTCGTCCGGAATCTTCAGGAACCGCTGCAACAGCCCCGCGACCTGTTCCTTGGACGAGTGTCCGTTACCCGTAATCGCCATCTTTATCTTGAGCGGCGAATACTCGTTCACCGGCAAATCCCGCGACAAAGCGGCTGCAATTGCCACGCCCTGGGCATGAACGATTTTTATCATCGTCTGCGGGTTCTTGTCAACGAACTGTGTCTCAATGGACAATTCGGTCGGTTGGTATTTGTCAATCAATTCCTGCAAGAAGAAAAACTCCTTCTGCAAACGGGCATACTGACCGTCTATTTTGTGTACATCCAGCACGTCAAACGCCACAAGCGACACTTTCTGCCCCTCTGTATCCAACAGTGCATAGCCCATGAACAATGTGCCCGGGTCAACACCCAATATCCTATGTCGCGCAACTAATTTGTCTGTCAAGTTATCACTATTGTCAACTATCAGTTATCAACTAAATAAACGTCTTCATTCTCCGTATGCATGAGGTACTTTTCGCGCGCATATTTCTCCAGACTGTCCGTTGACTGCAAGGCCTGCAGGTCATGTCTGGCTTGGTCTATGGCTTGCTGGTAGCTGTCGCGCTGCTCCTCCAATTCGCGAATCTGTTTCGCCTTGTGCAAGCGGACGCGGTAACTTTGCTCGCCGACGAAAATCATCACCACCGCAAAGATGACAATGGTAAACACATACTTGTTCAAAATCCATTTCAGGATTTTATTGTTGTTGATATACTCCAGCCACTTTCCCATAATCAGCCTGCAAAAGTACTACATTTTTTTTGATTATGCAAGATTTTAGGCGAAAATTTCTTTTATGCAAGCATAAAACCACTAAATGTACTGTCCAACAGCAAATGCAATTTTGGGTGCAAAATTAGTAAAAATGTTTGGAGAAACAAAATAAAGGTGTAAAAAAATTCAATTTTTCTCTTGGT
>CAJOEX010000020.1 GCA_905233415.1 Paludibacteraceae bacterium | reverse complement strand
AAGTGGAAAGAAAGCGGTTGTATTGCTGTTTTTGACGTTGCTTTTGGTGATGTTGGAGGGATGCGAGCAACCACGCCAGACGGGAATGACGCCTTGGGGTACGCCGGTTGATAATGAGACGGGCGCGCCGCTGTCGCCTGTGCCGTCAAGAGACTCCGTGGCTTCGCTCAGCCAGATACAGGCTTCCGGCGAAATGATTCTGCTTACCCAGAGCGGCCCAGAGACATATTTCGACTATCATGGTCGTGGAATGGGAATACAGTATCTGCTTTGCGAGCGGTTTGCACAAAAGTTGGGCGTAGGACTTCGCGTGGAGGTGTGTAAGGATTCTGCGGAAGTGATGCAACGATTGGATGAAGCCTTGTGAACCGGCTTTCTGACCAAGGTCACCGGCGATGAAGGTCTTCAGCTTACCGAGGTCGATTACACGGATGTAATCGGCAGCACCCCAGAACAGTTCACCCGTTGCAGGATCGAAGGCGATGGACTGAGCGTCAGTTGCGCTGATAGCGATACCGAGCTTACCGCCGTTCTCTTTCTTACCTACAGGATTCATCACAGCCTTCTCACCGTCTACGCTTACCGTGAAGATAGCAGCTTCGCCGCCATTATCAGCCAACGCATACAGTTGACCTTCACCGTCGTGAGCAATGGCCACTACAGGAGTCTCAACCTTATTGAGCTCGAACTTAGCAATCTTCTTATTCTCAGACGTTGTTACACGGATCAATTCAGAACCGGCTACTGCCAGCAGCTCTTCGTCGATCAGGTTGTACGACATATCGGTTACATCGGAAGAGATAGTCTTCTTATTGTACTTCGTGTCAATCTTCTGAGCAATATCTTTGCCTTCCTTAACAGTACCGTCGAATTCGAACGTATAAACGGCGCCGTCATCTACGTATACCCAGCTGTCGTCAACGAAGTCACCGCCGCGAGCGTCAGTTGTTGTGCTGGACGAACGAACATCCTTCTCAGCGTTGTTGTCGAACGAGAAGCGGATGAACTCGTTGTTGTTGATACCGAACCAGTCTGCATCAGACTCAGCTTCGTAGTACATCAATGCACTCAGACTCTTGTCAGTCGACTCCATCTTATACTTACGCGTCTCTTTCATACGAGTCTTTGTATCTTTCCAGTCAGCGTCATCGGTCCAGTGACCAAATACGAATCCGTCAGTAGCTTCGATCTCGATCGTTACTTCGTCACCTTCTTCGAACCAACCCTTATCAACGAACTCGTCGTCAGATTTCTTCGAGCTCAAGAGGAACTTAGCCGTTCCTTTCTCAACCGGAGCAACGCTCAGCATCGGCCACGGGTCAAGTATAACTGCGTCGGTTGCCAGCGAACCGGACTTCTCAACTTGGTTGTTAGCAAAGTCGTAACCGGACTGGAATTCGCACCACTTCAGATCCATATCGTCGAGGTTCAGTACCGAACCGGCAGCACCCTTGACATTGAATGTACCACCCTTAATGCTCAGTTTCTCGTTGCCGGTCGAACCTGCGATACCGTTGTTCGTTGCCTCAATCTTCAGGTTAGCACCTTCGAGCGCGAGGTTAACCGTACCCAGTACAATACCGTCTTTCGCCTTGATCTCCAACGAGCCGTCACCGGAGATAGCGATTGTACCGGACTTAATAAGGCTGATAGCCGTTCCTGCAGCAGTGATCTTGCAGGTACCTTCGATCACGATCTTGACATTGCTGCCATTCTCGATAAGGAGAGCGATCGCCGAAGCATCGGTGAGTTCGAGTTCAACACCTGTGAGTGTGAGGGTGTTCGTAGCAGGATCGTACATGATCGAACCGGATTTGAGAACACCGGGCAGATCCACACCTGCAACGAGGGTCAGATGATCTTCATCGAATTGGAAGCCTGCAACGAAGATCGGATAGGTCTTGGTCACAGGAGCTTCTTCGAATGAAGCAATGAACTTCTTAGCCTCGGTAACAGTGATGGTACGGATAGCATCCTTATTCTCATCGTCCCACTTCAAGAACTTATAGCCGGTGTTCGCCGTAGCGGTGAGCGTTACGCTTGCGCCAATCGGGAACTCGTCTTTGGTCTTGTCACCGGTCAGTTTAACGGAACCCCACGACTCTTGACCTGCAGCTACAGCTACTTCGATTTCAACTTTTTCAGCCTCTTTGAAGTAAGCGGTGAATACCAAGGTAGCATTCACAACGATCTCCTGTTCAGCATTGGTGTAGTCGTTTGTACCGTCAGACCAGTGGTCAAACTCATAGCCTGCAGCAGGAGTAGCAACGATCTTGATTTCAGCACCATCCTTATACTCGGCAGTGGTAAGACCACCCGGGAGAGCAGCTTCGCCCCATGTCGGGTGAGCAGGATCAACCTTCACTTGGATCTCCCACGGATCACCTTCGAGGAAGGACGCTACATATTCCTTATCTACATCTCCAACAGTAATCACGCGCGGGTTGTCATCCACACCATCGTCCCATTCATCAAATGTATAAATGGTATTGCGGTTTGCACGAAGCGTGAGTTTTGTACCTTCGTCGAAAGTGCCCGAAGTGCAAGAACACTCAACTATCTCAACATCACCTTTGGATTCGTCACCGGACTTAATCGAAACGGAAATGTTTGTTTTAGTGACTTGTGCCTGGAATGTAGCAATGAAGGATTGATCGGAAGAACCTACGATTAATGAGCGTGTTGCGTCTGTATTACCGTCGGTCCACTCTACGAAGTCAAAGCCTGTAGCGGGAGTAGCGACGAGGGTGAGAGAAGCACCTTCATCAAAGTCGCCTCCGTCACACGAGCATTCAGAGATTTGAACAGAACCCCAAGTATCTTGACCGGTAGCAACGGACACCTCGATATGGTGTTTCGGAGCCGGAGCGGCAGAGAGTTGGAAGAGTGCGTTGAAGCCCATCGATACTTCACTAATCGGATCCACATCGGCAGTAGCAGGATCCACCAAGTAGAACTTGGTCGGCATATCGGTAGAGAAGATAAGTTCATCGGTCGTATTATCGAATACCAAATTAACCTGATAATACGTCGGGAGTCCCATGATACCGGGCATTGTACCAATAAGTATACCCGCAACAGTAGCCTTATCCAATTTATATAATTGTGCGCCAGCATAATCGATAACTACATAAAGGTCACCAGCGGCATTGATAGCCATTGCTCTCACGTAGGTATCCAATTCAGGGGGAAGTTGTCCAATCGGCGTAACAGTACCGTCTAGGGCAATACTGATTAAGACATCTGCTGTAGCAGTATTGTCATGTGCAATTGCATAGAACAAGGATTCAGACTCGGAATAAACCATGGCGCGAATCGGGTTGAACCGATCCTGCATCGCCAAGAGTTCAGTTGCAGAAGCGCCCAAGTGTTCACCGTCGAAGTCTATGACGCTGAGTGACAGATTTATACCATTCTCCTCGGTGAAGAATATCTTGTTGGCAGCAAACACCGCACGACGCAAGTTATTACCTGAGCCAATCGGGAGTTGGAGCGAGAGGTCGGCCGGCATACCACGGAGTTTTTCGTCAATGGAATAGATTTCACCCATTTCAGCGATGGCATAGAAGCGTTTATCGGATTCGATGTTACGCACAAAGTATGCCGTCAGATTTGCATCATATCCAGCCTCCAGCGATACTGTACGCGGATTAGCAACTGAGCCACTTTCCCATTGGAGGAATGACCATCCCGGGTTTTCGGTAGCGGAGACAGTTACATCCTCATCTGCAGAATACTCATAGGGCAGGGACAAAACAACTTCTGATGAGTTCTTTGCTTCCACAGAACCTGCAGCCGGTTTAGGATCGACATTAACCGTGAGGAACCACGCAGCCGGTATAATATCAGCCACGGCATTCTTTGCCCAGTTAGTAGTACCCGCATCGACAATACCACCGGCACCTTTTTCGTACGAAGTACCATCGACTTTAACGCCATTTAAGGTAAAGGATGTCAGGTCGGAGCAGAGTTCTTTCTTTGCATCAAACTCTACCTTACAATGGTCAATAGTCAGGTTACCGGGACCATCAAGACCTTTATCATCGTCAGACTGAATAAGCAACATCTTGTCACGGTCACCTGAGTTGACGATTGTCAGGTCATTGTCATCCAAAAAGACAGCAGGATATTTTTGGGAAAAGAATTCAACATCCATGCCATTGATATCAATGGTCAAATTATCGTGGAGAAACAAACCGCCACGATAGGTAGGACTATTTTCCAAACCTTGGATTTTATGGGTCTGATACGGCCAACCAGCTGCCTTGAGATAGAAATTCTCCGAGGTAGCGTCACCAATTTCCAATGCGAAGGCGGCATTGAGGTTTCGAGATTCCAATTCAAAGCCGTTATAGAGCCAAACGGTACGGGTAGCGGGGTCATAGCCTATACCACCCTCTTTAATAGAAGAAAGGTATTCCTTCTCGTTCATGGTACTCGACATAACATAGAAACCATCCGAATTCGTGTTCAAACCGTCATGCATTTGCACGCCATCCACCCAAACGGGGAAGGCTTCCGTGTAGTGGAGACCCACGAGACTGGTCTGACCATACGCGGACTGATCCATCAACACAACCTTGTCAAGTATATTCGGGAAATTGAAAGTTGTAATTGCTTCCCTCGCAGCAGATGTCGAGATACTCAGCATACATTCGTCGAAGTGGTAGCGGTCGCAAACGATCGGGGAATACAACGGGGACGAAAGCTGGTCATTGCTTGCATTGAGACGAATACCTGCCACAGTAAGCGGAGTCGCATTGGTACCGTCCGGAGCGTCCGCGCAAAGGATAGCGCAGTAGTCATCGGAAGAACCGAGTACATCAGCGGTCAGGATGTTGGAGTCATCACCACCTATGATTTCCAAGCCTTCGACACCTACATACTGAATCGCATGTATGTTCGTCGCGCGCACGAGACAGTTACTGATAACCCCAATGGTCACGACATCACTAATTGCGGATCCGTCAATATAAATCGGACCGTAGATTTCAGCCGCATCGAGTGTAAGGATGTGATAAGTAGCGTCATAAGCAACAGAGCCACCATCATTAAGAATGTCAGACGCGTCAGCCGCAGCACCAGCATCCACACCTGCGATTTCGATTTGCACGCCATCGCTAAACGGGGTAAGAGCCATTACTGAGTTGACCGATAAGAACATTGTGCAGCAGAGAGCTGCCACGAAAGTTAGAATCTTTCTCATAATGTTTTGAATTTTTGGGTTAATAATTTGTTTAATATTGCTAGTTATTCTAGTGCAAAACTAGATTTCCAGACGCATTAATAATTTTAACGCGGCAAAGGTACAACATTTTTTGCAATTACGCAAATAAAAATGGCTTTTTTTTCATTTTTTGTACGAAATGAGAATAAATGTCCGGTAAAAAGAGTCATAGGTAAATGCAAAAAAGTTAAATGGACAGCAATGAAAAAAAATATCAAAGCGAAAAAAGAACCATTCTTGCAGCGTTCTTGCAATCTAACGTCAATGTAACGTCAATCTAACGTAAATCTAACGTGTTTCTATCGACAAAATATCGTCAATCTAACGACGCAGATAGCGAAAAAATGAGCATAGACAACTGCGCGCAAAAGACAGAAAAAAATTAAAAAACAATTAAAAATGGAAGAAAATAGGCGAAAAATTTGCAGGGTTGAAAAAAAAGTTGTATCTTTGCGGGCTAAATTGCTTGAGCTAAAGCTTGTGCGACTGCGGGCAAGCCCTTGTAAAGCACTACGCTTTGCTCTGCGCTCTCCCCATACGAAACAGCCGTTGGCTTGGTTTCTATGGGGCCCCCGGAAAAAAGGGAATGGGAAAAAAATTAACAACTTAAAATACAAAAATTATGTCAAAAGTAACTGTAGTAGGCGCCGGAAATGTCGGCGCAACCTGTGCAAACGTTCTGGCAGTTAAAAACATCGCCAGCGAAGTAGTATTAATCGATATCAAAGAAGGCGTAGCCGAAGGCAAAGCCATGGATATCATGCAAACCGCACAACTTCTCGGTTTCAATACCGTTGTTCGCGGCGTGACGAATGACTACTCACAAACTGCGGGTTCAGACGTAGTTGTTATCACCAGCGGTATTCCCCGCAAACCGGGAATGACCCGTGAGGAACTGATTGGTGTGAATGCAGGCATCGTAAAGAGCGTAGCAAGCCAAGTACTCGCCGCTTCTCCGGATGCAATCTTAGTGGTAGTATCGAACCCGATGGATACGATGGCTTATCTGACATTGAAAGCAACAGGTCTGCCGAAGAACCGTGTTATCGGTATGGGCGGACAGTTAGACAGCAGCCGCTTCAAATATTTCCTGAGCCAGAAGCTCCAATGCAACGCCAACGAAGTTGACGGTTTCGTAATCGGCGGCCACGGCGACACGACCATGATTCCGATGTCGCGCTTTGCTTCGTACAAGGGCATCGCCGCAGACCAACTGTTGGAAGAGGACGAAATGGCAGAAGTTGTTCACAACACGATGGTAGGCGGTGCAACGCTGACCGGTCTGCTGGGCACAAGCGCATGGATGGCTCCGGGTGCCAGTGCAGCTACGCTGGTTGACGCCATCATCAACAACCATCTGCGCATGATTCCTTGCTCGGCCTATCTGGAAGGCGAGTACGGCTTCAACGATATTTTCATCGGTGTTCCCTGTATCATCGGCCGCAACGGTATCGAAGGCATTCTCGAACTCAAGCTCAACGATAAGGAGAAAGAGTTATTTGCCGCATCGGAAGCAGCCGTGGCTAAGACAACAGCTATTCTTAAAGAAATCAACGCAATCTAATGGATTTATTTCAAAAATGCATATCTGACCCGAATGCGGAGCGTCTGCACATGGCAAGGGATTTGAATGTGTATCCCTATTTCCACGTGTTGGAGTCGCGGCAAGCGCCTGTGGTTCAGATGGAAGGGCACCGCGTAATCATGCTTGGCAGCAATAACTATCTGGGCTTCACGGAAGACCCTGAGGTTATTGCCGCCGGACACGCGGCACTCGACAAATACGGAACCGGCGTCAGCGGCAGCCGCTTCCTCAACGGCACCCTGGACCTACACCTGCAACTTGAAAAAGAGCTGGCGGCGTTCACGGGCTATGAGGACTGCATGACCTGCTCAACCGGATTCCAAACGAACCTTGCTATAATCTCTGCCATATGCGGCAAGGATGATTACATCCTTAATGACCGCGAAAATCACGCCAGTATATACGACGCCTGCCGGTTAAGCTTCGCGAAAGTGATGCGCTACCGTCACAGCAACATGGAGGATCTGGAGCGCATACTACAGTCGATTCCACGTTCGGCGGGCAAACTGATTGTTACGGACGGTGTATTCTCGATGCGCGGAGATATATGCAAACTGCCGGAAATAGTAGCCTTAGCACAGAAATACGGCGCAAGAGTGATGGTTGATGACGCTCACGGTTTCGGTGTGCTCGGTCCCGGCGGACGCGGCACGGCGGCTCATTTCGGGCTGACGGACAAAGTGGATATCACGATGCTGACTTTCTCGAAGTCGCTTGCATCCATCGGCGGCTGTATGCTGACCTCGCACAAAGTGGCAGATTGGTTGCGTCACGTATCGCGTCCTTTCATTTTCTCGGCAAGTATCACGCCGTCCAGCGCTGCAACAGCCATGGCTGCGTTACATCGTCTGATTGAAGACCCCGAACGTCCGACGCGACTGATGAATATTGCGAAGTACTTCCAACAAGGACTAATCCGTGCCGGCATCCGCATCATCGAAGCTCCGACGCCGATTGTGCCCATCTTCACGTATGAAACCATGGACACGCTGTGGTACGGAAAGAAGCTGTTCGAGGAAGGCGTATATGTCAATCCGGTAATCACTCCGGCTTGCGTGGAAGGCGAGTGCCTGCTGCGTACGACGCTGATGGCGACCCATACGGAGCCCGTGATTGATGAAGCGGTAGATATCATCGCCCGCGTACTGAGACAAAAACCCGACTACAAAGGATAATATGCGCACTCTGCTCATCTCCGGAGGCTCATCCGGCATCGGCAAAGCGACGGTGGAATATTTTGCCCGCAAGGGTTGGATGGTTTATGAACTGAGCCGTCACGGTGTGAGCCGTGAAAACGTGGTGCATACGGACTGCGATGTGACCGACGAACAATCCGTCCGCCGCGCAGTAGCAGCCGTGCTCCGTCAAACAGACCGGCTTGACGTTGTAATCGCCAACGCCGGTTTCGGTATCTCCGGAACGATTGAGTTCACAGCCACCGAGGATGTAAGGCATCAGTTTGATGTCAATTTCTTCGGGGCTTTGCATTTAGCAAAGGCTGTTCTGCCGAAACTGCGGGAACAACACGGAGGGACAATCATTTTCACGTCCAGTGTGGCAGCCATTTTAGCCGTGCCGTATCAGGCGTTTTATTCCGCCACGAAAGCAGCAATCAACGCGATGGCATTGGCTTTGCAGAACGAAGTGAGGGACTTCGGAATACATGTGTCCGTGCTTATGCCGGGCGATGTGCAGACAGGCTTCACGGCAGCGCGGAACAAGTCTGCGGCAGGGGAAGATGTGTATCTGTCAGCCCATAAAGCCGTTGCGACCATGGAGCATGACGAACAACACGGATTATGTCCCGAGCAAATGGCCTTGTGCTTCTGGCGGATAGCGAACAAACATCATCCTGCTCCGCAATATGTGGGCGGCGGGAGCTACAAGATGCTATGTTTTCTTGACAGGCTGCTGCCAAAACGATTGGTGAACTGGATTGAATACAAGGTGTACAGCTAAAGGTGAAAAATAGAAAGCACATACGAATTATTTCGCCGTCTGGAACGGTTAATCCGGAATATATAGAAGTCGCTTCACAGCGGCTTCGTTCTTGGGATTACGAGGTGTCGGAAGGAAAACACGCCCGCGGCGAATACGGCCGCTTCAGCGGAACGGATGGGGAACGGCTGGAAGATTTGATTGAGGCGATTTCAGACCCGAAAGCAGCTATTGTGCTTTGTTCCAGAGGCGGCTACGGGTTGCAGCGAATCATTGATTCGGAGGAACTGCGAGGCATTGAAATACCGGATTCAAAACGAATCGTCGGGTTTTCGGACATTACGGCGCTGCATCAATTATGCGGATTGAAAGGGGTTTCGTCGCTTCACGGGCTGATGTGCAAACATATTGCCACCTTGCCGGAAGAAAGTGAGGCGTTGCAATTATTCCGCAAGGCTTTGGCGGGTGAAACGTTGGTTTATGACTTGCCGGCACATCCGTTGAACCGTGCCGGAGAAGCAAGCGGAACGCTTATCGGAGGAAATCTAAGCGTGTTGTACGGTTTGCAAGGCACGCCATACAGTCTGAATGCGGTTTTGGACACCCATGAGAAAGGCTGCATTCTGTTTATTGAAGATATTTGCGAAAAGCATTACCATATCGACCGGATGATGCAAAACCTGCGGATGTCAGGAGTTCTTGGCCGCATCAAAGGACTTGTGGTCGGACAGTTTACGGATTGCGAGGCTGACCCGCTGATGAAGGTTGAAAGTATTTATAATACCATCCGAGAAGCGATAAAGGAATATTCCTACCCCGTTCTGTTCGATTTTCCGGCAGGACATGTGGATGACAACCGTCCCCTACTGCTCAATGCACCTGTTTCGCTGACCGTATCCGATACATCCGCGGTACTCCGATTTTAAAGGATTCGCAGACAGGGACATCCAAAATGAGCAGTAATATATATTAAAAGGTGTAACAAACTTGCAGAAGAAAGAAAAAATAGTTTTCTCGGCTTTGCTGACGTTTCTGATGCTGCCTAATCTAATGGGCACGTTAATGGCAACGGACCTGCTGACGTTTGGTCAGCGGTTGCTGTACCTGATTACGTCTGTGTGCATCTATGCCGCCGGCCTGTGCATCTTCAAACGCAGGACGTTCTTTTACGTTTCTTCGGCATGGTTCCTGCTCAGCGCGATCGAAATCGTTCACCTCATCATCAACCACGCCACCACGTCGATGCTGTTTATCTTCACCTGCATCAAATCGGAAAAGGGTGAGTTTTTGGAATTGCTCTCGACGTACTGGTTTGTGGTGGTGATTTTTCTTGCTATCTGGGGCGTCTATTATTACCTGAACAGACGATTTATCCGCAATGAATATATCGCGCCTCACCGTTGGCGGATGGGCGTACTGCTGACGATTACGGCATTTTTCCTCCTAGCGATTATCATGCTCGGATTACGCCCGAAATTCCGCAACATTTTCAACTTCCGCGAACAGGATTACCGTACAGCGGCATGGGTCGGCTGCGAAAAAGCATGTCCTATAAACATGGGGCTCAGTTTGTACCATATCGTGTCCCTTGCGCTTGAAATCAACAAACATGAGAAAGCCCTTGCCGACTTCCGGTTCGGCACGAAATACACGCCTCCGTCGGAAGACAGCACACATTCCGCCCTTACAAAATCGCCGATAGTTCTGCTGCTAATCGGCGAGACTTCCCGGTACGACCATTGGCAAATAAACGGCTACAGCCGTCCGACATCGCCATACCTGATGGCGCGTCGCGACCAGATAATCTCCTTTGACAGCGTATTCACAGTAGGAAACCTAACCACCGTCTGCGTGCCGTACATGCTGTCACGCGCCACGCCTGAAGAACCTCGTATGTATTACCGCGAGCCCTCTGTTGTAGATGCCTTCCACGAAGCGGGATTCCAAACGGCCTGGATAGCCGACCAGAGTTTCAACAACGAATTTCTGATGCGTATCGCCAACGGCTGCGACTACGCCAAATACGTTGCCGACGACGGTACCCAAGAGGTTTTCACGGACACCGTTCTTCTTGCACCTCTAAAACAGGCCATTGCGCTATCCGCCTTCTCTTCCGAACGGAAGGCAAACACCATTCACGTCGGCGATATGATTGTTTTGCATTCGTTAGGCTGCCATTTCAAATACAGCGAACGCTATCCGGATGCGTTTCAGGTATTCACCCCTGACATGAAGGGCATCAACATCCCCGACATGTTCCGGCATATCGATGAGGAAGCCGAAGGTTTTGCCCGCCTCAAACCCGAAAACATGGCGGTGTACCAGAACCTGAAAACCATCCTCACCAACTCCTATGACAACACGATTCTATTCACAGATTATTTCATTGAACGTGTCATCAGAGAACTTGAAGCGACAGACCGTCCCGCCGTTTTAATCTATGTAGGTGACCACGGTGAAAACCTCCTGGACGACGAGCGCAACATGTTTCTGCACGGGACCTATTCCGGCAGCAAATACGAATATCATGTGCCGTTGTTTATATGGACTTCGCCCGAATACGCCGAACTCCACCCCGACAAAACAGCCGCCATGCGCGGTAACACCGCCAAATGTATTTCCACGATGACACTATTCCATTCGCTACTTGACCTCGGCGGCATCTCCTACTCCGACTTGGACTCGACCCGATGCCTGTCGCAGCCAACGCTTCTCAGCAGAGACACCATCTACGGCTTTGACGCCAATATGCAGCGAATGCCGTTGCCTACGCAAAAGGAACAGTGAAAATTGAAAAAAGTGCGACAAAAACGCACTTTTTTTTGCATATTCAAAAAAAATGTTGTAATTTTGCGCGCTAATTATGAGATTTGAAAATTTGAAAATTTGAAAATTTGAAGATTTTTAATAAAAAAATATAGTATGCAAGTTAAAGTAAGTAATGTAAACCAACCGGCATGGCGCGAAGTAACTGTACGTGCCAAAATGCCGGAAAATCTGAAGAAATTACAAGAGATTGCCTATAATCTCTGGTGGGTATGGAACACGGATGCAAAGAACCTTTTCCGTGACATTGACCTTGACGTATGGCACCGTGCACAATCCAACCCTGTAATGCTGTTAAACATTATCGGTTATGACCGTATGATGGAGTTGAGCAATGACGCCGCCTTCATGTCAAGATTGGATGAAGTGTATGCCACTTTCCGCGCATACATGGACGAACCCCGTGAGCACCAAAAGCCGTCTGTAGCCTATTTCTCCATGGAATACGGTTTGACCCACGTGCTGAAAATCTACAGCGGCGGTCTGGGAATCCTTGCCGGTGACTACCTCAAAGAAGCTTCTGATTGCAACGTGGATATGACCGCTATCGGTTTCCTCTACCGTTACGGCTATTTCACACAGACCCTGTCTCCCGAAGGCCAGCAAATCGCCAACTATGAGGCGCAGAACTTCCAGAACCTGCCTATTGAACAGGTGAAGCACGAAGACGGTTCGCCGATGATAATAGATGTACCTTATCCCGAACGTGTTGTACATGCCTATTTGTGGCGTGTGGCAGTCGGCCGTATCGACTTGTACCTGCTGGATACAGATAACGAACTGAATAGCGAATGGGACCGTTCCATTACCCACCAGCTCTATGGCGGTGACTGGGAGAACCGCATCAAACAGGAGATTATGCTGGGTATCGGCGGTATGTTGGCACTGAAAAAACTCGGTATCAAGAAGGACGTTTACCATTGCAATGAGGGTCACGCAGCACTCATGGGCCTGCAACGCCTCGTTGACCTTGTACAAGAAGGTCTGACCTTCGACCAAGCAAAAGAAGTCGTTCGGGCTTCGGGCCTCTACACCTGCCACACACCGGTTCCCGCCGGTCATGACTACTTCGAAGAAGGTTTGTTCTACAAATACATGAACGAATACCCGAAGAAATTAGGTATCGAATGGAATGACCTTATCGGTTTGGGACGTCAGAATCCGGAGGACAAGAACGAGAAGTTCTCGATGTCCGTATTCGCGCTGAACACCTGCCAAGAGGCTAACGGCGTGAGCTGGCTGCACGGTGAGGTTTCAAAGAAAATGTTCTCTCCCGTCTGGCCGGGCTATTTCCCTGAAGAACTGCACGTGGACTACGTTACCAACGGTGTACACATGCCGACATGGGCAGCTTCCGAGTGGAAGAAAGTGTATAACGAGACATTCCCTCAGGGTTGGCAGAAAGACCAGTCGAACCTCGACATGTGGAAGGCCTACAATGACCTGCCGGATGAGAAGGTTTGGGCAACCCGTATGGCGCTGAAGAAGAAACTGATTGACTACATCAAGATTCAGTTCCGTGAGGACTGGATGAAGAGCCAAGGTGATCCTGCGCGCATCGTTCGTGCATTGAACGGGATGAACCCGAACACGTTGATTATCGGTTTCGGACGCCGTTTCGCCACCTATAAACGTGCCCACCTGCTCTTTACGGATTTGGAGCGTCTGGATAAGTTGGTAAACAATCCGAATTATCCGGTACAGTTCCTGTTCACAGGTAAGGCTCACCCCGCAGACGGTGCCGGTCAAGGCCTGATTAAACGTATCATCGAAATCAGCCGTATGCCGCAGTTCCTCGGTAAGATTATCTTCCTTGAGAACTACGATATGCGTCTTGCCAAACGTTTGGTATCCGGTGTGGATATCTGGCTGAACACGCCGACACGTCCGTTAGAGGCTTCCGGAACATCCGGTGAAAAGGCCCAAATGAACGGTGTGCTGAACTTCTCCGTGAAAGACGGTTGGTGGTACGAAGGTTATGTAGATGGCGCAGGCTGGGCATTGACCGAGCATCGCACCTACGAGAATCAGGCTCACCAAGACCAGCTCGATGCTGCTACCATTTACCAGATGCTGGAAACCGAAATCATCCCGTTATACTATGCAAAGAACTCCAAAGGCTATTCGCCTGAGTGGGTACAGACCATCAAGAACTCCGTAACGAAGATTACCCCGCGCTTTACAACCAAGCGTATGATGGATGACTATTTCGACAAGTTCTACAACAAACTCGCCAAACGTCATGCCCTGCTGATGGCTGACAACTTCAAGAAAGCCAAAGAAATCGCTGCGTGGAAAGAGAATATGGCTAAACATTGGGACGAGATTGAGGTAATCTCCGTAGAGTTTCCGTCTCAGATAACTATGGAACAACCCAGTGTAGGCGATGTACGTCATCTGCGCGTTGAGATTGATGTGCACAACCTGAATGATACCGGCATCGGTATAGAGCTGGTTGCAGTCCGCACGTCCATGCACAACAACGACAAGTTGTACAATGTAGTGCCATTTGAGCTGAAGGAAGTGAAGGGGTCCCGCATGACCTTTGAGGTGGATTACAAACTCAACTACGCCGGCGGAATGAAGTTCTGCTTACGTATGTATCCAAAGCATGAGCTTCTGCCTCACCGCATGGACTTCTGCTATGTAAGATGGATCGGATAGTTGTAAGTTGAAAAGTTAAAATTACGCGTAATATGAAATTTAATGTATCAAGTAGTAAGTTGTTTGCACAATTGCAGGCACTTAGTAAAGTAATCGCCCCGAAGAACAGTCTTCAGATTTTAGAAGACATCCTCTTCGACCTCAAAAGCAATGAACTGACGATGACCGCTTCGGACGGCGAGACCACCATCCGCACGACCATCGAAGTTGAGAATGCAGAAGGCGAGGGCAAAGTTGCCAGCGGCGGCAAACTGCTGTTGGAGACGCTGAAAGAATTTTCAGAGCAACCGCTGACGTTCCAAATTGATGATGCGAACTTCGCCATCACCATTACCAGCGAGAACGGTACGTATTCGTTTGTCGGTGCCAACGGCAACGAATACCCAGAAATGCCTCTCGAAGGAGAAGAAGCCGGCCGTATCAATCTGCCCGCTCCGCTGTTGCTGGATGCCATTAACAAAACGATTTTCTGCACCGCTGACGACGAACTCCGTCCTGTAATGAACGGTATATTCTTCGACATGCTTGAAGACCGCGTTGTGCTGGTTGCGACAGACGCTCACCGTCTGGTACGTTATACCAACACCCAAGTTTCCGCTCCAGCCGCCATGAGCTTTATCCTGCCGAAAAAGCCTGCCAACCTGCTGAAAAACGTATTGGCAAAGGAAGAGGACAATGTGGATATCGTAGTGGGAAAGAAGAACGCCCGCTTTGAGTTTGGCAAGACCCTGGTGGTTTGCCGTCAAATCGAAGGACGTTTCCCGAACTACAATGCTGTTATTCCGCAGAACAACCAAAACAAAGTAACTGTTGACCGTCAAACGCTGGTTAACGCCTGCAAACGTGTGGCTGTGTTCGCAAACACCGGAACAAGTCTGCTCAAGTTGTCACTGTCAGAGAATCAAATCCGCATATCGGCACAAGATATCGACTTCTCGACTTCTGCTGAAGAAACAATCGCTTGCTCTTACGCCGGAACGCCGATGTCCATTGGTTTCAAGGCTCCGTTCCTGATTGAAATCCTGAGTTCAATTGCTTGTGACGAAGTGCTGTTAGAGTTGGCAGACCCTGCACGTGCAGGCTTGATTATGCCGCTTGAGAACGAAGAAGGACAAGATGTTCTGATGCTCTTAATGCCAATGCTACTGAATGAGTAGTGCGCATATGAAGCTGCAACTGACAAAACCGCTGGTTTTCTTCGATTTGGAGACTACCGGCATCAATATCGCTACGGACAGAATCGTCGAATTGAGTTATTACAAACTCTTTCCGAACGGTTCGTCCGAAAGCAAGACCTATCGCGTCAAACCTACGCTTGTAAAGGACGGTGCAGAAATTCAAATGCATATTCCGGAAGAGGCTTCCGCCGTGCATGGGATTCATGACGAGGATGTGGCCGATTGTCCGACTTTCAAGCAAATCGCACAAGAGGTAGCTGATGTACTGGTAGGTTGTGACCTTGCCGGATATAACTCCATGCATTTTGATTTGCCGTTACTGGCAGAAGAGTTTGCCCGCACGAACGTGGAAATAGACCTCAAACGTCCCCAGATGGTGGATGTATTCACTATCTTCACGAAAAACGAGCCACGTAATCTCACAGCGGCATACAAGTTCTACTGCGGCAAAGACTTGCAAGACGCCCACTCCGCCAATGCCGACACGATGGCGACATACGAAGTGCTAATGGCACAACTTGAGCGCTATGAAATACCGGATACAGTGGCGGAACTGGCAGAATATACGCAGGGCAAATTACGTTATGCAGACTTTGCAGGGCGTATCTATTTTGATGAAAACGGACAAGAGTGCTTCAACTTCGGCAAATACAAGGGACAGCGTGTCAGTGATGTCTTCCGCCGTGATACAGGATATTACGGCTGGTTGATTAACGGCGACTTTCCCGAATATACCAAACGCGTATTCACACGCATCTACTTATCTTTACGTTCATGAGACAACTTACACAAGAAGAAATAACACGGCTCATAGCCCAAGGCTGTGCAGCAGAAAACTGGTCACAAGTGACTGTGGCTGACAAATTCAATCCGGAACATATACACGACACCCGTTTTTCCGGCAAATGTCAATTAGGTGTATTTGAAACGGAATTTGACCTTCCCGGCGGATTAAAAGTGCACTCCGGCATCTATCACGCGACATTGCACAATGTCGAAGTTGGCGATAACTGCCACCTGTACAATATCCATAACTATATTGCGAACTACCGCATCGGCAAAAACACCGCCATTGAGAACGTGAACGCGATTCTCGTCGATGGTGTTTCAACCTTCGGAAACGGTGTCCGTGTGCCGGTAATGAACGAAGGCGGAGGTCGTGAAATCCCGATTTTCAACGAACTGACTGCAAGCTTGGCATACGTATTGACATTATACCGCCACCGCCCGCAGATGATAGCGAATCTGGAACACCGCATTGACGCGTATGCGGCAGAACACGCTTCGTCCATAGGCACAATCGGTGAGAACGTACGCATCCTCAACTGTGGCAGTATCAAGAATGTCATCATTGGTGATTGCGCTCAATTAGCGGGTACTTCACGCCTGAAGAACGGAACTGTCAACTCCAACAAGTATGCACCTGTCAAACTCGGTTCGGGTGTCAAATGTACGGATTTCATTATTTGTTCCGGCGTTGAAATAGGTGACTCCACATTAGTTGACAAGTGCTTCGTGGGACAAGGCTGTATTTTTGACAAGCATTATTCCGCCGGTGAGAGCTTGTTCTTCAGCAACTGCCAGGGTATGCACGGTGAAGCATGTGCTATTTTTGCCGGACCTTATACCGTAACACATCATAAATCCACCTTGCTGATTGCGGGAATGTTCTCATTCCTTAATGCCGGTTCAGGCAGCAACCAGTCCAACCATATGTACAAACTTGGTCCGATTCACCAAGGAGTAGCTGAACGCGGTGCGAAGACGACATCCGATTCATACCTGCTATGGCCGTCCCGAATCGGAGCATTCTCATTGGTTATGGGACGTCACACGCATCATGCGGATACATCCGATCTGCCGTTCTCGTACCTGATTGAGAACCATTCGGAGTCGTATCTTGTTCCGGGTGCCAATCTGCGTACGGTAGGTACGATTCGTGACGCACAGAAGTGGCCGAAGCGCGACAACCGCAAAGATCCTGATTTGCTTGACCAAATCAATTTCAATCTGCTGTCGCCCTATACGGTACAGAAGATGTGGCGCGGACGCGAAGTACTGCAAGAGTTACAGGCGCTTTCCGGCTTGAATACGGATGTCTATGGCTACAAGAACTGCAAAATCAACAATACGTCCCTTGTGCACGGTTTGAGTCTTTATACTATCGGAATCCGCAAGTTCCTCGGTAACTCGCTGATTTCGCGAATCGAAAAGAATGCGGACAAGATACATTCATTGGAAGACCTGCGCAAGGTTCTGACTCCGGATACCGAAGTGGGCAAAGGCGAATGGGTTGATCTCGCCGGACTGATTGCTCCGCGTAGTGAAGTGACCCGTTTGCTGGATGAGTTGGAGCAAGACAAACTGTCATTGGAAGAAGTTCGTGAGCGCTTCAAACAAATGCACGCGAATTACTATACCTATGAATGGAGCTGGGCAGCAGAGAAGATTGAATTCCAACTCGGACACCCGATGAGTCAGATTACCATTGACGAAGTGCGTACGCTGATTGACGAGTGGCAAAAAGCCGTTGTGGAACTTGACCACATGGTTTATGATGACGCCCGCAAAGAGTTTAACCTGAATTCCCAAACCGGCTTCGGCGTTGACGGAGACGCCAGCCAGCAACGTGCAGACTTTGAGTCGGTTCGCGGCTCGTTTGAAAGCAATTCATTTGTCAAAGCCGTTCTGGAGCATATCCGTAAAAAATCCGAGTTGGGCGACAAAATACGTGCCATATTGGATACCATTAAAAAATGACAGGGAATGTCACCATATTA
Source organism: Paludibacteraceae bacterium (assembly GCA_905233415.1). Taxonomy (GTDB): domain Bacteria; phylum Bacteroidota; class Bacteroidia; order Bacteroidales; family Paludibacteraceae; genus Colicola. Next base: position 8,165 of record CAJOEX010000020.1, on the reverse strand, counting down.
GGTTCGGGAAGCGCGTTACCAACGTTTCAGAACTCGCCTTCGGGCCAGTTGCTGACGCTGGGCGACAAGTCATTTCTGATTGACTGCGGCGAGGGGATTCAACTCACGATGCGGCAAATGGCGGTCAAAACAGGCCGCTTGTACTCGGTTTTTATCTCGCACCTGCATGGTGACCATTGTTTCGGGCTTATCGGGCTTATTTCCACATTAAGCATGATGAAACGGCTGCAACCGTTGCACATCTATGCACATCCCGATTTGGAGAAGCTGCTACGTCCGCAATTGGACTATCATTGCCAGGAATTGTCATTCGAAGTGATTTTTCACGCTATCAATCCACGGAAGCAGGAAGTGATTTTTGAAGACAGAACGGTAACGGTGGAAACCGTTCCGCTGAAGCATAAAGTGCCAACATGCGGCTTTCTGTTCTTCGAGCATCACCGCAAGTTAAACGCCGAAACAGGTGAGTTTTATCACGAAAGCAGAAAACGATATGCCTATATCTCCGATACGATGTATTCGGAGAAGATTATACCTCAAGTTGAAGGTGTGGACATGCTTTTTCATGAATCAACATATACGGAAGAATACAACGACCGTTGTAAAGGGACAATGCATTCCACAGCCAAACAGGCAGCAGCAATTGCCAAAGCGGCAAACGTCAAATCCCTGCTCATAGGACATTTCTCTGCACGAGTTGACGACCACCAGCAGTTCCTGCATGAAGCACAAGAGGTGTTTCCGAATACGCAGTTAGCAGTTGAGCGCACAACGATTGAGTTCTGATGGCAAAGGTTTCTGTTCAATATGTCTGTTCGTCTTGCGGCGCAAAAGCACCACAAATGCTTGGCCGCTGTCCTGTATGTGGAGAATGGGGAACCTATGAAGAGGAGGTTTACGATAGCGTTGACCGTCGGTTGACCGTCGGTCGACCGTCGGGAAAGACAGCCAAACTGCTGCAGGAGATTGAAGTTCAGGAAGAAACGCGCATAAATGTCTTGAACGGAGAATTGAACCGCGTGTTAGGCGGCGGACTTGTTCCGGGAAGTTTAGTGCTTTTGGGCGGAGAACCCGGAATCGGCAAATCGACATTGGCTTTGCAAGTGCTGATGCAACAAGGCGAAAGAAAGACCTTGTATGCTTCCGGCGAAGAGTCGGCACGACAAATCAAACTGCGTGCGGAGCGGCTTGCCGGAAATCCGAAAAACCTGTTTTTACTGGCAGAAACATCGCTTGAACGCATTCTTGACCAAGTACGGGAAGTAAATCCCGAGATAGTTGTGATTGATTCGATTCAAACGATTTCGACGGAAGGACTGGAAGCCACAATCGGCAGTTTGACGCAAGTGCGTGAGTGCGCAGCCCGCATTCTGCAATTTGCGAAAGACAGCAATATTCCGTTTATTCTGATTGGTCACATCAACAAGGAAGGTGCACTTGCAGGACCGAAAGTGTTGGAACATATCGTGGATACGGTTCTGCAGTTTGAAGGCGACCAACATTACATGTACCGCATTTTGCGGGCACAGAAGAACCGTTTCGGTTCGACTTCGGAATTAGGCATTTATGAAATGCAGCAGAACGGTTTGCGCGAAGTGAGCAATCCTTCGGAATTGCTGCTTTCATCGGCATCCAACAGTCTTTCGGGCGTAGCAGTAGCCGCAGCTGTGGAAGGCGCACGTCCATTTTTGATTGAAGTGCAGGCACTCGTTTCGTCTGCGGCATACGGAACTCCGCAACGCTCATCGACAGGTTTTGACGGACGGCGATTGAATATGCTGTTAGCCGTATTGGAGAAACGTGTCGGTTTCAAACTGCTGCAAAAGGATGTCTTTCTGAACATCGCCGGCGGTTTGCGGGTAAACGACCCTGCGATTGATCTGGCGGTATTAGCGGCAGTGCTGTCGTCGAATATGGATATACCGCTGGACTCTGACACCGCCATTACAGGTGAAGTGGGATTAGCAGGCGAAATCCGTCCTGTCGCCCGAATCGAACAACGTATCCGTGAAGCCGCCAAACTTGGTTTCAGACGGATTCTAATTCCTTCAGGGCAGCGGCTTAATCCAAAAGAATATACAGAAATCCAACTCATCGAAGTGTCAAAAGTAACAGATGCCTTCCGAGTGCTGATAAAAAAATAAGACAAACGTGAAACCCCGTTATCATTACATATTATTGGGTTTAAGTATTGCTGCAGCGGTGGTTTGCGGTATATTGATATTTCATGTCAACGTCAATTCCGACATGACGAAGTATCTGCCGAACGACTCAAAGATGCGGCGTGGTCTGGAGATTGTAAATGAAGAATTCAATGCTGCAGACTTTCAGAGTGCAGATGTGAAAGTGATGTTTCACGGGCTTTGCCACGACAGCATCGCACTTATCGGCAATGAACTGGACAGCATTGAAAATGTGGCGGCAGTAACATACCAGTATTCTGCTGACAGCACCTACACCTTATATAATTTAGTAGTGCCGAAGTCCGTTGACCAAAAAACAATGGGCAAAGCCATTCGCCAACGCTACGGCAAAGACATTATTGTCGAGACCAGCCAAGACGGTGCCACGCCGCCTGTTTCGGTTATAATCATTTCGGCAGTACTGATATTTCTGATACTCTTCTTAATGGCTCAATCATGGCTGGACCCGCTACTGATACTGCTTGCAACAGGAATTGCAGTCGTAATGAATGTCGGCACAAACGCCCTGTTACCGAGTGTGTCCATTACGACGAATTATATTGCGCCAATACTGCAACTGGTATTGAGTCTGGATTACGCCATTGTACTAATGAACCGCTACCGGCAGGAGTTACGCGACGACCGGACATTGTGCCAGTCCATTGATGTGGCGGTTGTACGGGCGTTCCCGTCTATCCTCAGTAGTGCGCTGACGACGGTAGTCGGATTGTTGATGCTGCTGTTTATGCGCCTCAAAATCGGACTGGATATGGGTATTGTGCTGGCAAAAGGTGTCGTATGCAGTTTGATTTGTACGTTTACAATATTGCCGTCGCTGCTGTTGCTGTTCAACAAGGCCTTGCAATCCACAACAAAGCGTGTTTTTGTGCTTCCGACCAATTCGCTCGGTCGTTTTGTGACGCACCATAAAGTTACGCTGGTTATATTCCTTGTCATTCTATTCGGCACGTCGTGGTGGCTTTCACGCAAAACAGACATCACCTTCTCCACAAACGGCGAATCGCAAATCGCGAAAGTATTCCCAAAGATGAATCCGATTGTCATGGTGTTTGACACACAGGATGAGATGAAGGTAATCAGTCTTGCCGACACTATCAAAAATGACGCGTATGTCCAAGCAGTCATATCCTATCCGACCCTGCTCAAACAACCTCAAACCGCCCCTGAACTGACAGCCCACATTCACGAGCTGGTTGAGGAGATGCATGATTATATTCCCGAATTCAACGACCTTGACCTGCTGACGCCCATGCTGATGCAGATGGTTTATTACATGCGTTCCGGGGAAGGAGACTCGCTGACAATCGGTTTTCCGGAACTGATGAAGTTCATTAGGGAGGATTGTATGGACAATCCGATGTTTGCCGGTGTGATTGATGACAGAATGCGCGGTCAGATTCAATTGCTGGACGGACTGCTGGCAATGTCTACCGAAAACGAGGATGAAGAGGATGAGGATGCGGAAGTCGTGGAGGCTATTACCGTAGAGCCGCAAATAATTGACGTGGAACCGGTTGCGATGGAGGTTCAGCAACAAACCGAAACCGAAGTCAAAGTCGTTCCCGTGAAAGCAGACAAACCCAAACCGCAGCCGAAACCGAAACCAAAACCGGAACCGAAACCAAAACCGGAACCGAAAAATCCGATTATCAAGGACGGCAAGGTTAACGTAATCCGGTTTATAGCAAAACTGCACGACGAATACAGCAATGACGAGTCGTTCTATCTATACAATGTGACAGACACCACGCGTTTGCGCTACGAAATGTCCGTCAAACAAATGGCTAACTACATCGGTTCCACCCCGTCACAGACCAAGATTGTGTTTGGCATGGCGGACGGCGCCAAGCGTATGACACCAATGAAATATGTGCATTTCCTGACAGACGATTTGTTCCAGCGCAAAGCGTTACAAGGAATGGTCAATGCCGAACAAAAGAAAGAGTTGATTATTCGCGTCAAGTTCATGGACCTTGCGAATGAAGATGCCTATATTCCGATAAATGAGATGGCGGACCTGCTAACTCAATACGGTTTCCGCGGAATCAACGAAGAACGGATAATCGCCATCGCCGGACAAACGCAGCAAGAAACAATTCCCGAGCCGGAAGAGGAAGAATTACCTATTGAGACAATAGAAGATACGCAGACAGAACTAGCAGCGGACGAAACGGCTCCGGTTGCCGAAGAACCTGAAACGACGGTTACACAGCCGATTGCCCAGACCGTTGTACAGCCAGTCACAAAGCCGGCTCCAAGACCCAAACCGCGTCCGAAAGCAAAGACGGAAGAAGAACGCAAAGCGGAACTGATGATGGAACTGCTGTCGTCCAGCAAACGGTACAATTCGGTTGAAATGACAGAGAACTTCAATCATCTCGGTGAGGAGATGGATGCGGGAACCGTCAATCTGCTGTATTGCTTCTACGGTAGCCAAAAGGCGTACAACGACAGCCTGCGCATGAGTTGCGAGGAATTGCTAATTTATGTGGCGGACACACTGGTCAAGGATGAGCGGATTGCCGGTTTCTTAGACGACAAGAGCCGCGAAATGATTGCCCTGATACCCGAAGAACTATCTGCCGGTATCGGCAAACTGAGTCACGACGACTGGTCCATGCTGATATTGATAACGGATTTGCCGGACGAGACAGAAGATACGTACGCGTTTGTTGACAAGCTGCAAAATCTTGGTGATACGATTCTGGGAAATGAGTTCTTCCTTGTCGGCGAACCGGTGATGTTCAGCGAGATGAAACACGGTTTCGGGGCAGAAATGACACGTATCACACTGCTGACGGTATTGGCCATCTTCCTGATTATCGCTATTTCGTTCCGTTCGGTGGTTGTGCCGACGATTCTTGTGATGACAGTTATGACGGCTGTTTATGTCAATGTCATCTTCAGCGGAATTGTTTCCGGCGGGATGCTGTATCTTGCCTATCTGATAGTGCAGAGCATTCTGATGGGTGCCACCATCGACTACGGTATCCTGTTCACCAATTACTATAAAGAGTTCCGCAAAACGAGAGACGAGTACGAGGCAAGTACAGAAGCCTACCGTAATTCGATACGAACGATTATGACCTCGGGTCTGATTATGGCTTTGGGTCCCGGCGTAATGGCAGTACTCATCGATGATGTGGCTATATCCGCCATTGTCGGCTGTTTGTCTATCGGTTCTGCCGTGGCAATTGCACTGATACTCTGCGTGCTGCCCGGACTGCTGGTATTCTTTGACAAATGGGTGGTGAAAAAACAAAACAGAGCAGCAACGGATAAGAAATGAGACCGAAGAAACAAGATACGATTTTCCGTGTTGAAGCAGGCGATACGTTGCTTGCGTTCCTGATGCGCAAAATGGAGGGGAAGAGCAGAACAGGCATAAAGTCGCTGCTCGGTCATCGCCAAGTGTCCATAAACGGCAGTATTCAGACACGGCACGACACGCCGCTAAAAGCGGGTGACAGCGTGAGCATAAGTGCCGGGAAAGGCAATGTGGAGTTGAGACATCCGAAGCTGAAATTAGTCTATGAAGACGAATACCTGATTGTTGTTGAGAAGAAACAGGGACTGCTGACGGTTGCAGCTCATCCAGGCAGTCAGGAAATGACGGTAATGTCCATTCTCAAAGCCTACGTCCGCAAACAGAATCCGCGCAATAACATTTATGTGGTACACCGCTTGGACCGTGAGACAAGCGGATTGCTTGTGTTTGCAAAATCGGTACAGTTGCAGGAGTATATGCGGTCGTACTGGAAAGAACTGGTCAAGAAACGTTCGTACATCGCTTTGGCGGAAGGTGTTTTCGACAAGCCGGAAGGAACAATTACCACTTGGCTGACCGAGGACAAACGCAATGCGGTTGTTTATTCGTCCCCCGTTGATGACGGCGGCGATATAGCCATCACGCATTACAAGGTGCTGAAAGACCGTCGGGATACCGTTGATTTACCGTTGCTGTCGCTGGTGGAATTGCACCTTGATACAGGCAGGACCAACCAAATCCGTGTGCATCTTGCCTCTATCGGTCACCCGGTTGTCGGTGACCGAAAGTACGGACACGGGAACAGTTTCAGTCCTGCAGACAGGCTTTGTCTGCATGCAAGGGTGCTGGAATTCATTCATCCCGCAACAGAGCAGATTGTTCACTTTGAAACCCCTATTCCGAAGGAATTCAGACTATAATGATTGCAAAAACAAAATAATTTGCATTTTTTTGCCGAAAAATTTGCGTGGTTGAAGAAAAAGCAGTACTTTTGCACCGAAAAATAAATTTTCATAGTTAAGGTTTAGGTTTAATTGGCATCAGGAGGCTGTGAAGTTTCCTGATGTTTTTAAGAGAAAAAGAAAATCCGCTTACTGCGGTGCTATTTTTTTATGAAAGACGAAAAGAAAGACATATCATTGATTCCGGATTTGACGGACGCCGAGAACGCCCAAAAAGCGTTCATCGCCAGTGAAATCTTCAATCGTAAATACTAATATACAATATGGCAACAACTTATATGACTGCAGAGGGTCTGCAGAAACTGAAAGACGAACTCCAGTATCTGGAGGGAACAGAACGCCCCCGCGTAATTGCAGCAATCGCTGAGGCACGCGACAAAGGCGATTTGAGTGAGAATGCTGAATACGATGCCGCAAAAGAGGAACAAGGGCATCTGGAGAGCAAAATTGCGCTTCTCAAGGCGAAGATTATGGATGCCCGTATTATTGACGAGACCACCATCAAAACCGACGAAGTGCAAATCCTGACCAAAGTACGTGTCAAGAACCGCAAAAACGGACAGGAGAAGCTCTACCAACTTGTTACCGAAGGCGAGGCGAACATTCTTGAAGGCAAGATTGCCGTGACAACTCCCATCGCAAAAGGCCTGATGGGTAAGAAAGTCGGCGAAATTGCTCAAGTACAGGTGCCTGCAGGAATTATGGAGTTTGAGATTTTAGAGATTTCATTATGACACTCTTCACACGCATTATCAACGGCGAAATTCCCAGTTACAAGGTAGCTGAAGACGACCACTACTATGCTTTCCTGGATATCAATCCGCTCAAGAAAGGTCACACGCTTGTTATTCCGAAACTGCCGGAACCGGAAGCCGATTATATCTTCGATTTGGATGATGAGATATTAGCGGGACTGATGGTTTTTGCCAAGAAAGTGGCAGCCGGTATCAAAGCGGCTACAGACTGCAAGCGCGTCGGCGTAGCGGTTTTAGGCATGGAGGTGAATCATGTGCATGTTCACCTGGTGCCGCTGGATAGCGAAAAGGACATGCTTTTCACGAATCCGAAACTGCAACTTTCAGCAGATGAAATGGCGCAGATAGCCAATTCCATCGCCCAAGCAATCGACCCGGTTTAATCGGCACGCAACCATGTTTGGTTTCTGCCCAGGAAACCGCGTTTATCAAGGCTGCCTCTCAAAACGAGGCGGCCTTCTTTCAAATATATCTTGCCGTAATAGAATTTCCCTGATAGCGGGTCTAATACCTTTCCTTCACGCAGTTCGCCGTCAATGGCTTTCATGTCGCGGACAATCAGCAGACCTTTCATCGGTTTGTCTTTGTCTGCGCCTTCGCATTGGTCGCATACAATGTTTTCGTCACCGACCAGTATTTTGATAATCTTGCCATAGTACAGACCGTTGGTGGCCTTGAAAATATGAACAACTGCAAAATTATTGCCGGTTTTATCGTCAACCGTTTTCCAGTCGCCGACAATCTGTTCCACTTGTCCAAATGCGGCTGTTCCAATCAATAATGCCGCCAGAAATAGTCCTATTCTTTGCATAATCATTAAATTTGCTGCAAAGGTAGTAAAAACATTCCTACCCTGCAAATTTTTCTGCGTTTTTTCGGTTTATGGGTCAAAATGCAGGCTACGATGTGCTCTCAAGTCCGATAAATACAGGCATGAGAGACAGTTGAAAGTTTTCAGGACCAAAATAGACGTCAA
>CAJOEX010000019.1 GCA_905233415.1 Paludibacteraceae bacterium | reverse complement strand
GGGTGTCTTAGCGGGTTATATTGAATATGTCAAGTTTTTGAAAGGGGCTTGAAAAAGGAGATGGTCCCGTGATGGTAACGCTCGCTCTCCCCATGCGAAACAGCCGTTGGCTTGGTTTCTATGGGGACCCCCAAAAAATAAAACAAAGAAAAAGATGGGAAAAGTAACATTCAATAATCCGATTCAATCGGTGCGGGGAATCCTGATACGCGGTGACCCCTATTACATCCGGCGATACCCGGAACGCGGAGGCGGAGTGATGCATATCGTTCAGGCAAGACCGAACCGCAAAGGCCACGTGGCATCGGCAGCCGAGACACAAAACCGCCTGGATTTCGCCGAAAAATACGGCAGACAAAGACATCTGGATTGGCAGGAACGTCATTTCAAGAACCAGCTTGAAATACCGTTCAGTTAAGATGGTCGCTGCGCGACGTTAAAGCGTTAAAATGGTTTTGCTTCGCAGCAAAACGTTATAGATTAATTATTAACCCAAAACAATTATGAGTAAAGTACAATTAACCGGCTTATTTGCCCGCATCCGCGGGAAGTTGAACCGCTCGGAATCGCTTGTTTTGAAGGGCTGTCCGTGCAAACGTGAACAAATGGCGATGGACCTGTTGAACCCGTCCAAAGCGATACACACCAAGAACATTGCCTGCCAGAACGCCCTGAAAACGGCGGCGCAGGCAGCAAAAACCGTGCGCTAGAACTTATCTGTCGGCTGGCCGAGGATAGTGTAGATTTTGTTATTCCGTATCACAAACAGCTGACCGGCATGGAAGACTTTCGTTCCGGTCGGAAGCTCAGAGGAGATGGTTGTTGTTTCCGTCGGGAAATCAGCAAAGGCATCCAATGCAGCCGTCGGTTGACCATTGGTAGTAAAGGCTCCCATACGGTATGCCTCCCAACCGAATTGAGCGTAACATGCCGGCCGCCAAACACCGTCCGTCTCCGGTTCCCAATAGAAGATTCCTGCACATTGCGGAATGGCAGTCATTCGGTTGAACAGATCTGTCATCACACTATTCGCCAGATCAGGATTGCTGACATCAAAACCTGTTTCGCAAATCATAACCGGTACACCGAATGACTGTGCTGCCTGAGCAACCCATTGCGCGGCGTTGATATTGCTATGCGTAGCGGATTGAGCCACACTATTCCATTCATCGGCTGTCGGGTAGTGGCTGAGTCCTATCATATCCACTTTTCCGCCAGCCGCCTGAAAGTCGCCAAAAAAACATTGTGCACTCTCCGCCCCACCAAGATGAACGATAACCAATGCATCCGGCAGCACACTTTTAACAGCCTCATAACCGGCATTGCTCAATGCCACATAATCCGTAAAACGGGCTGTGCCTGTTTTGTTCCAATCTATGCGTCCGTCCTCCCAAATCATGCCACTATTGGTTTCGTTGCCCACCTGCACCCAACGCGGAATGATTCCTTCGTCCTTGAGGGCTTGCAAGACATCTACAGTATGCTGTGTGATTGCGGTCTTGATTTGCGCCGTTGAATAGTCCTCCCAGTCAAGCGGTTTGGTCTGCCTGCCCGGGTCTGCAAAGAAATCACTATAATGGAAATCAATCATCAAATCCAACCCTTGTGCATGTGCACGACGTGCTTTTTGCAGAACATCCGCCTTGTCACACCATGCTCCATAGCCGTAACGCGTCGGATTGACCCAGACCCGCAGCCGGACGGCATTCATGCCAAGCTCTTTCATGAGGGCAAAGATGTCCGTCTCTGTGCCGGTTGAATTACGGAACGTGCGCCCGTCAGCTTCCATCTCCGTGCACCAACTGATGTCCACACCACATGTAAAGGACGGCGTTTGGGCGTGAACACAAGTCACAAAACATATGAAAAAGGCAAGGAGAATCTTTCTCATAGTGCAATACAATGTTTCAGGCGATTAAGAGCCTCTGCAAGGTTGTCACGAGATGTAGCGATATTTATACGGATATATCCCGTAACTCCATACATTTCCGACGGGTTGAAGAGTACTTTTTCACGTTCCACCAGAATTCGGCATAACTCCTCAGCAGACATTCCTAACGCCGAGATATTAACCCATATCAAATATGTTCCTTCGGCACGTGTGACAATTAGTTGTGGCATGTGCTCCCGGATGAATTCGCACATAAAGCGGTAATTGTCATATATAACTGTCTGTACTTCATCAAGCCACGCTTCGCCTTCGTTATAAGCAGCTATTAAAGCCTCCATTCCAAATGGATTCAGTTCGCATACTTCATGAATATTCACAGCATGGTCAATGCGTCGGTATATATCGGCATCAGGCACATAAATGTTCGCACAATGCAATCCGGCTAAATTAAAAGCCTTTGAAGGCGAAGTGCATACGCAATAATCAGTCGTTTTTGCTACAGTAGCATAAGGCGTATATGTAACATTCGGAAAAGTAAACTCACAATGTATTTCATCAGCAATGACAAATACTCCATACCGCTCACACACAGCAGCCATGCGTTTCAATTCCTCACGTGTCCAAACGCGCCCTGTTGGATTGTGGGGATTGCATAATAGAAAGACACGAGCCTGACTTATTTGCTGTTCAAAAATGCGCCAATCAACCTCATAATGCGCATCTTTGACAAGTAACGGGCTCTCCGACAAACAGCATTCAAGATTCTCCACACATGAGAAGAAACAATTATACGCCGGAGTCTGAACGACTACACTATCACCTGGTTTCGTCATTGCTTGAAGAATAGCTGAGACTGCAGCTACGACACTTGACGTATAGATGATGTTTTCTCGTGATATACCACCCCAATTATGACGGCGCGCAAACCAAGAAGCTATAGCATCATAATAAGCCTGTGGTACATATTGATAGCCAAACACCCCATGGTCTAATCTCCGTTGCAATGCGGCAAGGATGCATGTAGCAGCCTTAAAATCCATATCAGCAACCCAAAGCGGTAAGAAACCACGAGCACAATCGGAGTCCCATTTGTAGCAATTCGTGTTATGGCGGTCAACATATTCTATCATATCACAAACGTTCCTTTCCGACCGAAAAAATTAGCTTTCCTTTCATCAACCGACTTGTATTTATCTCTTAATTTTTTCCTTTCCTCCTGATTGCTTACAATACGACTACTTTGATTGAAGTAACGTCCAATCGGACACGGAGCCATTTTTCTATGCGTTCCACATCTTTTACAGCCATTTTTTTCTTCACGTGAAGGAGAACCACCACCGTTTTTAATTCTGCCGTCTGTTCATCAACATGTGCTCCTTGCGCCACGGTTACTTCCGCGATTTCAGGATACTGCGCCTGCAATTCTGCCACAAGTTGTGCAACAGGAAGACGGCTATGTTCATATTCAGCCATGCGCGCGCTCAATACCTTGATCGAATCATCTCGCAGTTTGATTTGCTGCTCATTCGCAGCAATCCAATCCTTCATGATTTCTATCTCATTCAACCGATTCACATGTATTGTAGCATCCTCATGAATTACAATCTGCGAGGACATAATACCATGTTTTTCTGCCGCATTATACAATGCAGCACGAGAGTCATCTGACAACGACTCACCCGCCAATCGCAATTCCAACAAATACGGAGTCTGGTTCATCTCTACCGAATAATCATAAATATAAGTACCACCGACCGACTGATTCTCTTTTACAAAATGCCGCACCGTTTTAGTGAAATTATTCTCCATAATAATCTTATATCCGGTATATACACTAGGTACAATCACGATCAAAACCAATAACGAGTATGTAATCATACGGCCGTAATAGGATCCCGCTCTTTCTCCGACTTGAGGATATTTGAGGAACTTTACTACCAAATACGCCGCCAGTGCGATAAAGACACTATTGATAAAAAACAAATACAATGCGCCCGTCGCATATTGCCAATTCAAATGAGCCAAACCATACCCTACCGTACATAGAGGCGGCATTAACGCTGTGGCTATCGCAACGCCGGACATCACGGTACCTTTGTCCCTACGAGAAATCTCCAGCATACCCGCAACGCCACCAAAAAACGCAATCAGCACATCGTATATTGACGGATTTGTCCTCGCCATCAACTCAGTCGGATTATCAACTTCCAACGGGGTGAGCAGAAAGTACAACGTAGATGCCAACAAACTTATTCCAACCATTACACCAAGGTTTTTAAGCGACTTTGACAGCAGCATTGTATCATTCGTACCCAAGGCATATCCGAAGCCAATTATCGGGCTCATCAAGGGGGATATCAACATAGCTCCGATAATAACCGGAATAGAATTGACATTCAACCCCACACTGGCGATTACTATTGCAACACCTAAAATATAGACATTAGGCCCCGTAAAAGGAATGTTGCTGCGGATATTTTCGTCCGCACCAGGCATATTCAAATAATCTAAAAGGCTTAAGCGTTGCTTCAAACGGGCATTCAAGTCCTGAAAAAAAGATTTTGCCATAAAAATTGTATTATTCAATTATCGAATAAAATGCATCGACTGGCGTTCCTCGTATTGCGGACGCGGTTTATCCTTTGTGGCTTTTAAGAGAAAAGCCATGTTTTGCGCCAGCGAACGCATGGTCTGCATTCCTTCCGCATCCAAAGCCGCCTCACCTTCCATACGGCCATAAACAATATTCCAGTACTGCGAAGTGACAATAGGCATATTCAGTAATTGAAACGGCATATTGAGTGTCTGCAAAGCGGCGGTAGCGCCTCCGCGACGACATACAGCAACTCCCGCTACCGGTTTACCGGAGAAGAAAGCACCTGCCGAATACAGCATACGCTGCACAAGCGACAAAACGGTACCGTTCGGCTGGCCATAATAAACCGGCGAACCAACAATCAGGGCATCACTACTGCGCATCTTTTCCGAAACGCCATTGCAGATGTCGTCACCAAACACACAGCGGTTGTCCCCGTTTTTCTTGCATTGTCCGCAGGCTATACAACCACGGACGGGTTTGACACCGATTTGAACAATCTCCGTGTCAATCCCTTCCGTGGCTAATTGATTGGCTATTTCCGTCAGCGCAAGAAAGGTATTTCCGTTGCGCCGCGGTGAGCCGTTGATAAGCAAGACCTTCATATATCAACTACGTTTTTGCATACGATTAGCCTGACCGATAGCTCCTGTCGGGCAAACAAGACGACAAAGATGGCATCCTACACACTTGGTACCGACAATACGCGGTTTGCGGTCTTCGCCAAACTCAATGGCCTGATGACCACCGTCCGCACAAGATATGTAACAGCGTCCGCAACCGATACATTTCACGCGGTCAATCTTCGGGAATACCATCGTGTCACGGTCCAAGTCAGACGGCAGGACAATGTTCTTCAACTCCTCGCCGACCAGTTTCTTCAACTCCGTGATACCGCGTTCCTGCATGTAATGTTGCAAGCCCAATTTAAGGTCGTCGATGATGCGATAGCCGTACTGCATGACTGCCGTGCACACCTGCACGTTGCGGCAACCGAGTTGGATGAACTCCAATGCGTCACGCCATGTTTCGATACCGCCGATACCGCTTATGTCCATGTGTTTCTCAATACCGGCTTTGTGCAAAATCGGGTTTCCGGTCATCTCGTAAATCATGCGCAGCGCAATCGGCTTAACCGCCTTGCCCGAATAACCGCTGACGGTCTTTTTGCCACTCACCTCCGCGCCGTCACTCATCGTAATGGACTTGATGGTGTTAATGGCACTTATACCGTGCGCTCCGCCGAAGAAACATGACAGCGCCGGTTTGGTCAGACCCATCACGTTCGGCGTCATCTTCGGGATAACAGGTATCTTCACCGCCTCGCTGACAAACGACGTGTAGAAAAGTATCAGTTCGTTGTTCTGACCGATATCGGAGCCGAGACCGGTGAGACGCATCTGCGGACATGAGAAGTTCAGCTCTACCGCATCACAGCCTGCCGCTTCCGCCATCTTCGCCAACTCTACCCACTCCTCTTCGGTCTGGCCCATGATGGACGCGATGATGCGCTTGCCCGGATAATTGACTTTCAGGCGGTGCAGAATGTCGAAATCCACGTCGTACGGGTTCTCGCTCAACTGCTCCATATTACGGAAGCCCACAAAAGGCGTGCCTTCCTTGCGCACGGCATCAAAACGCGGACTCACTTCGCGGATATCCTGCTTGCATATTGTCTTGTAGAACACTCCTGCCCAACCGGCTTCAAGGGCATGGGCAACCATTTCGTAGTTTGTGCAGATAGCCGACGATGCCAAGAAGAACGGGTTCTCGCAGACCATGTCACAGAAGTTGAGTTCAAGAGAAGGAAGACCGGCTTCGCCTGACGGCGCACAGGTCGCTTCGTTGCCGGAACACAAACATTTTTTCAATTCGGCAACACGGATAGGCTTGTCATAATGAATACAAGCGTTTTCGGCAGCTGCGATTTCTGCATCATTCATTTCGGCAAACAGTTCGCGTGCTGTCCACAGGTTCTCAAAACGCAATGCTCGGATTGCTCGTGCGGCTTTCTTACCGCATGGCGCGTCGGCGCATAACAGACACCGCGACACCTCTTCGTTAATGTGCAACATAATGATTTATTTTTTTATTCCAAATAACGGTATCTAAGCTGATGAATATCCTCGTGCGAAAGACAGAGAATATCATTCAAATAGTTGTTCATTCCTCCGAATTCCCGGTCAATGAGGTCGAGCGTGGAAATAAAGTTTGCTGTACTAACCCCCATAAACGCCTGGATAACAGCCATTTCCGGTTTTCCGCCACCCTTGTCGAGAATATCCTGATTCAGTCTTCTGACGAGCGGCTCGTACGCTACATTGCTACTGTCAAAATCCTGAATAATCACATCCTTGGGTACGCCCAGCGCAAACAGCACAAACGCCGCGCCCCAACCGGTTCTGTCCTTGCCCTGCGCACAATGCCAGAGCACCGCGCCTTCGGGCGTCTCCACTATCAACCGCAGAAAAGCGGCATACTGCAGCTGGGAGTATTCGGAGCGGATAAGCGAGGGATACATATTCGCCGCCATCTGCTGCACTTCAGGATAGAAGGAGTAGTTGACGATATGGCTCTCCAAGTCACGGAACGCCTCTTCTGGTATCGCCCGTCCGGTATCCTGTTCCGCCCGCATGTCAATGGTCGGCAACAGATGGTGGGTGGCACCTATCACATCACGGTCAGGCAGAAACTCCGCCTCACCTAACGAGCGGAAGTCGAATATACGGGCAAGCCGGTATTCATCATGCAAGCGGCGGATATCATTGTCCGTAGCATCGTGCAGATGCGCCGTCCGCAACAACAAACCGGATTTTATTCTCCGTCCGTCCGCTGCCGGCATTCCACCCAAATCGCGGGCATTGATTATATTGTCAAAAACAATATCCATTGCGTTTGCGTTAAACAACAAAAATGGTTAGAACACCTCATTTATGAGGTGTACAAATTCTTTGTAGGCAAATGTATCGCCAAGTTCCTTCAGCGAGTCCGCCAAGCCGCGATAATGCCATTCGTGGGAAGCCTTGTCCTTGACATGGAAAATGTTCCAAAGCTCATCACCTTTGGTCATATAATCGCGATAGATGGCGCGCATATTGCTTAACTTGTCCCCCATGGCAACAATCTTCGCATCGTGCGGTGCTGCTGCGAGACGGTCAATAGCCGCCTGCTTGCGGTCATGCCAACTGTCCTCTTCGGAAACGCCTTCGGTAAATTGGTCACTTTCAGCGTGAACGAGGTTGGCGATACGGTCGCCGAATTCGCGACGGATGTCCTCAACCGTCACATCGGTATCTTCTATCGTGTCATGCAACGCAGCAGCAGCCAAAAGTTCCTGGTCCGGCGTGATTGTTGCTACAATCTCCACCGCTTCCATCGGATGGACGATATACGGGAAACCTTTGCCACGACGTTCCGTGTTGTGGTGCGCTTTGACTGCAAAAACGATTGCGCGGTCCAATAATTCTGTGTCTATATATTTGTTTGCCATATTAGTATATTGTTCCTTCCAACATCGCACGAAATTCGGGCATAGGACGATGGGTGTCGCGTTCAACAATAAGGGTTTTCAGACCTGCATAAATCTTCACCTCCTTCATAACTTCCTCCATATCTGCATCTGCCCCAAAATACTCCAAAGCAAACGCATCCCAGAAACGACGGGCTGTGGCATTGGACATGTGATACTGCTCCATCGTCCAACTCTCATCATTCAGGCAGCAGCAAAGATAAACCATACCCAGGTCAAACATAGGATATCCGTAGCAGAAATCGCCCAAATCAATGAAATAAGGCGTACGCACGCCGTCCTTCTCCACAAAGATTCCGTTGCTGAACTGCAAATCGCCGTGAATAGCGGTATCCGTGTCCGGTGCGGCAGCAATGAAAGCATGAATCTTCTCTTTCTGCTCGGGCGTAAAGAAAGGATTTTCCGCCAACATTTTATAGAGGCGGTCCTTCACATTCTCAAACTGGGTTGTATCCACGTGAATGGAGTGCAGTTTCTTGCACAAGCGCGCAAATTCGCGGGCATATTCTTCCGTTTTTTCAGGTTCATCACCACAGGCACGGGAATAGGACTTCTTGCCTTCCAGGCGGCGGAAACGAATACCGATGCGCTCTCCGTCCGTTACAAGGTCACCGGGTTCGGGCGAAGGGATGCCCATTTCATACACCTTCTGCGCCAACTCCAATTCCAGTTGTGCCGCTTCGAAGTTGCGGAAGTACATCTTCAGCATGATACTATTGTCAGTCTTATGATTATAACTGGCACCATTGGCTCCTTCACCGGTGCGGATGTAATCGTTCAAATCAATCTTAATCGGGTTCATAATGTTTTTAGAATTTATTGTTGTATAAAATTATTGTTTCATAAATGGCAAAGAGGAAGCCTGCTTAAAGGTCAATTCCGCCAAATCCTCATTGCTGGAATTATGACCGTTCAATGCATCAAAGAATCTCAACAACCCTATCTTACCGCCGCCTTGACTGAGAATGCAAACGATACAGATATTCTGCAAACCGATTGCCGACGAAATGATATCCAAATCTGTATTCCCCAGTTGGTGACGCGCCAGACGATAGGCATCGTCTTCGTACTTGTCACGCAAACGGTTAACATCCCCTAATGTACGGCACCCAAGTTCCTTAAGGATACGGAGGTAGCTAATAAGCGGAACGTCCTGAATCTCCGCCTGATTAATCGCAGCAATACGTTTGTTGAGCGTGTCAAACGGTTTGGCTTGGAGGTAACTGCGGAACGTATCGCCGTCCAAGAGCACATCGTCCAATTTGCCGTTCTGAACCAACTGCTGTACACGGCGACGATAGTCGTTTATCTCCGTCCGGATGCGGCTGAACTCATCATCCGCCAACTCCAACAGCCCCGCCAATCTGTTGATGCGACGCAAATACTCACGCGGAATCTCCACGCCGGACTTATAGCCTGTATCATGGTTAATAGCCGCCCAAGCATGTTGCAACGTGGTACGCAGCTGGAGTTCAAACCGGTAATCGCAGCCCGGCAGACGGCATATATAATGAAGCGAGTTGTAGCCGAAACTGTCCAACTGATGCAATTTGCGTTTATCCACAGAATTGCTCCAATCAATTTCAAATAGTTGCTCCGCCATAGCCGCAATGCGGTCCACATCGTCGGTGTAGAACGTAATGATGCGGGCACCGAGGATGTCCGTGATATCACTTAAAGAAGCATATTTAGTCCCTTTGAGTGCCAGTTTTCCCGCCAGACTTTCTTCTGTTTTGATGCGCGAATCGACAGCAGTCACGATGAGCCCGTTGCGCTCCAATGCCTCGCGCAGCGTCTGCATCACTTGCACTTGCATCCGCTCAAAGACAGGTAGCGCCTCACGGTACTCCTCCAAAATCATTTCACTGTGCAGGTCCATAAAATCAGATTATTTCAAAAAGGCTAATGAAGCCTGTCATCATAAAGACCTGACGAATGTCTGCGTTGATGTTACGCACCTGGAGTTTGCCGCCTTTGGAGGCTGATTCCTTGCGCAAAGTCAGGAACAGACGGAGCCCCGAAGAGGAGATATAGGCAAGTTCCGTGCAATCAAGAATGATGTGTTTCTCAGCCTGCTCTGCAAGCGCCTGAATGTCCGGGGTGATTTCTGCAGCAGCAGCCGTGTCAAGTCTGCCTGCCAGTCGGGCAACTACCATGTTGCCCTCGTTTTCAATTTTGATAGTCATAATTATAGTTTTTTTGTAAGTGTCAGTATGTTTTTGTTATCCTTACGCTCATAGCGGACATCATCCATAATCTGTCTGACAAGGAAGATACCCAAACCGCCTATAGACCGTTCTTCGACAGACTGTGTGATATCCGGTTCATCCTGCTGTGTAGGATCGAAGGGAATGCCCGTGTCGGAAATGGTGAATACAACCTGCTTTGCCGATTTGTCCGCTTCGACAAGCACCTGTCCGCTCTTGCCCGGGTACGCATAGAGCATGACATTGGTGACCGCCTCCTCCAAGGCAAGGTTAACAGGCATATTCAATTCCTGCGGAAGACCAATCATGTCAATCCACTCCGAAAGGGTCGGAATCTGCTGAATGTCGTTGCGCATGACCAGAGAAGAGCGTTCGTGTTGGTCCGTCAAAGCGGAAAGTCCTCCGTCTCTCAAAGAAGAAAGCCTGAAAGCAAACATCGTGAGGTCATCGCTTTGTTCCGCCTCTTTCACAAACGTTCGGATGCCTTTCGTCATTGCATCCACCAAGTCCGGACTGCTGCTTCCTGATGCCATGTTCCCGATTACCTGCAGCATCCGTTCCTTGCCAAAGAGCTCATGCGCGCTATTCTCCGCCTCGGTCAAGCCATCCGTATAGAGGAACAGGGCATCCCCTGCTTTCAGTTGCGCAAACTGCTCCGTATAGGTAAAGCATGACAACACGCCCAAAGGCAAATTCGGAGCACACGGCAGATAGGACAAACCGCTTTCACCCAAAGCGGAAAGCCACACCGGCGCATCATGACCGGCATTACAATACATCAGTTTGCCGGAAGACAAATCAAGAATGCCGAGGAAGAGGGTCACAAACATATTCTGGTCATTCCCCTCACCTGCCAGCGAATCGTTCATCTGCGATACAATCTGTGCGGGGCTGTTGACATATGAGGACAAGCTACGGAACAGCGAACGTGTTACCGCCATTACCAGCGAAGCCGGTATTCCTTTGCCGCTGACGTCGCCGATGCAGAAGAACATTTTGTCATCGCGGATATAAAAATCGAACAAGTCTCCGCCGACCTCTCTGGCGGGGATAACGACACCGTAAGCGTCAAAGTTCTGATAATCGGGGAACGGCGGAAAGCGTGTCGGCAGCATCGCCATTTGAATATGACGGGCGATATTCAGTTCGCTCTCCATACGTTCCTGCTCATTACTCAAGTTCACCACTTTGACGAGACTTTTTGCCGCGCGATACGTAATGAACACAAGTACCACCAAGCCAATTAGCATCATCAAGCTGACAATCAAACCTATGCGCCGCAGTTGCGCATAAATGACATCATCAGGAATAATGATGGATATATGCCAACCCGTAGCATCAATTTCTTCGTCGAAGATGGTATATTTACGCCCTGCAACCGTATCTGGACGAGCCACTATATCTTCGCCCGTGGACGAACGAATCGAATAATAACTGCCCTTATACATCTGCAGGAACTCGGACAGCTGTTGCAAATAGTCCAGCGACAAATCCACACAGACCACCGCCACCACTTCGCCGTTTCTGCCATGTACCGGACAGGAGCAGCTGACTACATATGTCCTTGAGCCGGAATCGTCCAAATAAGGTTCGCACCACCAGCAACTGTCTATTTTAAGACCGTTTTGGAACCACTCCATCTGTGTATAGTCATGTTCGGCACTACCGATTTGGCGCGTATAAATACTGTCTTCGGAAATCCGGCTGCTGCACGCCTCAAAAAAGCGCCCTTGTTTCGGGAAATAACCGGGTATATAAGCTACCGCGATACTGCTGGTATTTCGGATAGCACCGACGATTGAACGTGTGGCGGAGAAAATCGAGTCGGGATTGTCCACATGTTTTTCCGCCAGCATAGCCAATGTCTTTGCCGCGGTCTCCATCTCAATGGTATGCTTTTCTATTTCCAACTCCGCCCGGCGCAACTCCGTTTGGGCACGCAGCTCCGCCTCATAACGCAAAGCGATTCTGCTATAAAAATACTGAATACAGGCAGTCGCCTCCAGTACAACGGCAGCCACAACAATTATCCATATACCACCGGATGTTTTTCTCTTAGCCATAAGTCTTATCTTTCAAAAATACGCAAAATAGCAAGTTTCTTTTCTCCTGTTTCTCCGCCGTACGGATGTTCGCGCAACGGCAGATTGAACCATGTACGCCCTTTGAGAACCGTTTGCGGGTGTGTAAACTCGCGGAAGCCCCATTCGCCGTGATATGCGCCCATACCCGAATGTCCCGTGCCGTTGAAAGGCACACCTTTCACCATCATATGTATGCACACCTCGTTGATGCATCCGCCGCCGTATTGCTGTGTCTGCATCACCCGATTCGCCCAACGCATGTTCTTCGTAAACAAGTACATCGCCAACGGGTGCTCGCGGTCGGCAATGATGTCCATCAGCGCGTCCGCTTCCACATCCTTGAAGGGAACAACCGGCAAAAGCGGGCAGAAAAGTTCATGCTGCACGATATGCTCATTGGCATTAACGGGATAAATCAATGTCGGCGCATAGCGGCGGGATGCTTTGTCGCCCGTGCCGCCGAAAACAATGCGTTCACGGTATTCGTCCGCCAGTTTCGCACATTTGTCGTATGCGGCATCCGTAATCAGTTTCGGGTATTCGGGGTTGTTTTCGGCAGATTCGCCAATCTGTGCCACAAACGCCTTTTTCAATTCCTCAAGGAACGGTTCCGCCACTTCCTCCGCCACAGCAATTTGGTTGATATTGATGCAGATTTGTCCGGCATTCGTCAGTTTGAAGAACGCAATCTTGCGGGCGGCATCTTTCAAATCGGCATCCGCCCGCACGACACACCAGTTGCCGGTCTCACCGCCTAACTCCAATGCCACAGGCGTCAGGTTCTTGGCAGCCTCTGCCAACACGTGCTTGCCCACGGCAGGCGAACCGGTATAGAATATCTTGTCAAACCGTTGTGCAAGGCATATGTCCGCCACATCGTGTCCGCCGTCAATCAGCGTCACATATTCGGGCGGGAACACTTCCGCGAAGAAGCGCTTGAGCGCCGCCGTGCAAGCTGCCGATTTGGAGCTGGACTTGACAACGACCGTGTTTCCGCCGGCCATTGCCGCCGCCACCACGCCAATGGTAAGCAATATCGGGAAATTGAACGGACTGATAACCAATGACACGCCGTAAGGCATCTTATAGACCGTGGTAACAATACTCGGGAAGCACATCCAGCCGCTGAAATGCCGTTCGGGACGCGCCCAACGCCGCAAGCCTGCAATCATCTCATTGATTTCCACAATAATCGGTCCGATATCACAGAGGTAGGCTTCGACGTGGCTTCTGCCCAAATCATCCGCGAGGGCGTTGATGAAATCCTCCTCATGGGCTATCACTGCGGCTTTGAGTTTCTTGAGCTGCTTGATTCGCCAGCGTACGGGCAAAGTCGTGCCTGTGCGGAAGAAACGGCGCTGCGCCGCCACTACCTCGCGGATAGTGTCTTCGTCATACCCCGTAGTCCGTAATCCGTAATTCGTTATTTTCCGGAGGAGCTGTTTGATTTCGTCGTTTTTCAAGGTAACCGGCGATGAGTAATTGATGGAATCGGCTGCAATCATGGGAATGAGTTCCTCATGGTCA
The DNA here is from genome assembly GCA_905233415.1 of Paludibacteraceae bacterium. Lineage (GTDB taxonomy): Bacteria > Bacteroidota > Bacteroidia > Bacteroidales > Paludibacteraceae > Colicola. The sequence goes on along the minus strand of CAJOEX010000019.1, from coordinate 30,633 downwards.
CAGGCTTTGACCGGAGAGACCATCCTGTCCATTCCGCATGTTTTCATCAGTTCCCGCACCGCTTGCAGGAACACTTCCGCCGCCTGCTCGTCTGTCATCTGCAGGCTGATAGCTGACGCCTCTCCTGTCAGACCGCAATACCTTGCCAGTTCCGCATACTTGTCCATACATTCCTCCTTCTGGAACTCCAGCACGGGCATCAGCATCAGCGAAATGGCTTGTCCGTGAGGCAGGTGGTATTTGGCGCCTACACTGTGTGCAAAGGCATGTACATATCCCGCCAGCTGGGTATTGATGGCATTGCCGCCGTACATGGCAGCGCGGCACATTCCAAGGCGTGCCTCCACATTTTCCGGTTCACGCATTACAACCGGCAAGTGCTGTAGGATGAGTCTGACGCCTTCCATTGACATTTTTGCATCCGCCTCATCGACATCCACATCGCTCACTGCACCTTCTATGCAATGACTCAGCGCATCCATACCGCAGGCGGCGGTCACCTGTTGCGGCGCATGAACCGTCAGTTCGCTGTCAAGCACCACATGCGGCACATTAAGACCAATCAGCACGGTAGCGCTCTTTACGCCCTGTTCGTTCAACACCACAGCTCCCACTGTCACTTCCGCACCGGTGCCTGCCGTGGACGGCGTCATGATTACGGGAAGCGTACCTCCCGGAACAGGCAGGAACTTCAGCAGCAAGGCTTTTACGGGCAGATGGGGCATTTTCACGGCAGCGGCAATCATCTTGCAGCTGTCCATCACCGAACCGCCACCGAGAGCAATAATTGCCTCTGCCCCGCATGACAAGGCGCACTTGCGTCCGGCTTCAATAATGGCTGTCGTCGGCTCCGAATCGATATCGTCAAATATGCTATAACCGATTTGAGCGGCGCTCAAAGAGTCGGTTATCGCCTGTTCGTAACCCAAAGCACGCAATGTTTTGTCGGTTACAAGGAGCACCTGCCGATAACCGCAAGCACGGCATATTTTACCAATCTGCTGCCGTGCGCCGTGTCCTTCCGTCACTTCGGGATCGGGCAGCGGAACGGTATGTATCACCTTGCCGGGCAGCCGGTGTATTTGTTTTCTGAAACGGTATGTATCCATGGTCATTCTGCGTTATTCTACGCCCGATTTAACTTTAGCCCGCAAAATTACAACAAAAATTTGGAATAAACAAGGATTTGTGGCAAAAAAATGCAGGTGTGCAATTTTTTTGCATTAAAGCGCGATTGGTGTAGCAGTATAGCAATCTATCGTCAATCTATCGTAAATCTATCGTGTTTCTTTCGTCAATTTTTCGTCAATCTATCGTCGAAATTAAAGGAAGAAATAAGACAAAATTAAACAAAATGAGGGTGTGTCAAGAAAATTTGGCACACCCTCTTGTTTACGATATTGATAAAACTTACTTCACTCTTGCGCCTTGGGTGTTGTAGATTTCGCCGTCACGCTCGATGTAGAGCACACCGTCGCGCATTATTTTCGCATTTTCACATTTTCTCATTTTATCAGTTGATATTTCGTCAATGCCCATCGGGTCGTTGCCGGTCGTTTTAAATGTACCAGATTTAGTATCTATTACAGCGTCCTTATTATCTTTAGCTGTCATGACATATGCATAGGTACTTCCGGAATTTAAACTGGTGATTGTAAAGTTAAAGCCTGCAACGGTCTCTTCCTCTTCTTGTTCTCCGTTATTACGTGAAGGTGCTGCAAAAGCAATAGAACTTAAATATCCTTGGGCATTAAATGTTAAGATACATATCACGTTGTTGTTAGCATCGCGTATAACCAGTTCATACGAATTCGCATTTGTAACCTGCGGCCAAATAATGTCTGCTGAGTTATCTGCCGGAATAACCACGATGGATTCGTCTGCATTGGTTACTTCGGTAGCACCCATTACACGCAAATCGAATTCATTCCAATAAGGGTCACGTTGATAATTGCGCAAACAACCGTCAGGAACATACACATAAACATACTTCTTGTTACCGATATTATAAAAGGAGGATTCGGTTATATCAATAAGCCGTTCTGAATATACTTTAATATCCATAATTCGTTTGCAATCCTTAAAGACTGAGTCCTTCATAGTTTGCAGTCCTGATCCTAAAGTAATCTCAGCTAATTCGGTACATCCTTCAAAAGCAGACTCTTCAATGGAAGTTACGGAATTGGGTATCACAATAGATTTCAAATTACTGCAACCATAAAAAGCCCCGTTCCAAATAGTTTGGACGCTATTTCCAATAGTTAGCGAGGATAAACTAGCGCAATTGCTAAAAGCCCAAGGGCCAATATCGTTAACGCGACCGGGTATTGTGACAGATTTCAAATTGCTGCAACCATAAAAAGCTCCGTTCCAAATAGTTTGGACGCTATTGCCAATCGTTAGCGCGCTCATCCCTGTACAACCATAGAACGCGCCAATGCCAATATCTGTTACGCGATTTGGAATCGTCACAAAAGGCAAACCACTGCAACCAGAGAAAGCATAATCCCCAATACTTGTGACGCGATTGCCAATCTTTACTGAAGTTAAATTGTTCGGAATCGTCACAGAAGTTAAATCCTCACATTCTCTAAAAGCGGAAACTCCAATTGAGTTGACACTACCAGGAATGTCTATGGAAGTAATAGGTAGTCCATAACACAATCCGTCAGGAAGAATTTTGACTTTATTACCAATGGTAAAAGAAGTAATATTTAGACAATCTTGGAAAGGCGGATATACATATTCGTCATCATCATACGTTGTACAACTTATGGCATTCCATATTACCGATTGTAAATTATTACATCCACCGAAAGGAGATTTCCCTGTTGATTGAATATTTTCCGGAATGATAACCGAAGTTAAACTACTACAATCGTAGAAAGTATAATTCCCTATGGTCTGGACGCTGTTAGGAATTTCTATTGAAGTAAAACCACTACCACCTAAGAAAGCATAATCTCCTATGCTTGTGACGGAGGAAGGAATAACTAAATCTTTTACTTCTATAGGGCATAGTATAAAGGGGTTGCTGAATAATTATTAAATTTAATATTACACCAAGTTGCTACGTCTGAAATCAGTACTGATGTTAGTTGAGAGCAATTGTTCGGAATCGTCACAGAAGTTAAATCCTCACATTCTCTAAAAGCGGAAACTCCAATTGAGTTGACACTACCAGGAATGTCTATGGAAGTAATAGGTAGCCCATAGCATAATCCACGAGGAAGAGTTTTAACTTTATTACCGATGGTAAAAGAAGTAATATTTGGACAATTTTGGAAAGGCGGATATACATATTCGCCATCATCATACGTTGTACAGCTTATGGCATTCCATATTACCGATTGTAAATTATTACATCCACCGAAAGGAGCTTTCCCTGTTGATTGAATATTTTCCGGAATGATAATTGATGTCAAACCTATGCACTCATAAAATGCTCCATCTCCAATGCTTGTGACATTATTAGGAATGGTCACACTCGTCAAACCTGTGCACTCATAAAATGCTCCATCTCCAATGCTTGTGACGCTGTTGGGGATAGTGACAGAGGTCAGACCGGAGCAACCCAAGAAAGCATCATTTCCAATGCTTGTGACACTGTAGGGGACGGTATTGTAAGTCACTGATTTGGGAATAGAAATACTACCTAAATAATCGTAATCCAATTTAGCCACTTTTGCGGTCTTGGTTTCGTCATTGAGGTTGTAATACAAGGCGCCGAGTTGGACGTATTTATCGGCAAACATTGTTCCCACGCCTGCTGCGAGGGCGAGGAAAATAATAAAGATTTTTTTACACATACTGTTATTTGTTTTAGCCCCCTCTAACACCTTCTGGGATTGGTTTTAGTATTTTCGGTCGTATAAACACACGAAAAGCGTGAAGTTCACTTGCTCTTCACGCTAACTGAGGGCTTCGCAATCCCTGTACCAAGTAGAAAAACAACCGAAATCCACGCTCGATATGTACAACCCGCCCGCCCTTTAAGCGAGCGTGGATAGAATATACATATCCACGAGGACATTCATAATTGCTGTTTGGACTTGGTACGAAATGTTGCGAAGATTTCAGTTAGTCGCAAACAACGTTAATAAACGCCTTTAATTATGTCCTCCTATTTAACGTCGGTGAGCGACGCGCTTACTTAACCCGTAAGCGAAGGGTGTTATAGTTGCTTGACAAACTCGACTATTTTGATGATTTCAACCTTCGGCCAAGGGATTTGCTTGAGAGGGTTGAAATGCTTGTCATTGGTTACTATATATTCCGCATCAGATGCGACAGCACAATCAACAAACTTGTTATCATCTGAATCCGCAGGAAGTAGTTCAAAATGCACGTACGTATTTTGAAAAGTAGTTGTGGAGAGATTTGCGATAGCTTCTACTACATTTTGGGCTATTTCAGGAGTGGTCTTCTGTGATAAGATTTCCTCATACTCTTCCAAAATATCTGTGCTAACACATAAACTAATCTTACCATCCAAGACGTCTGTCCATAACTTATGAAATGGACTCTTAGATGGCAACGCTTGAAGCAGACAATTGGTATCAAGAACGATGTAGCGCATAACGATAAGGAGTTCTCATTCGTTCGTTACCCCATGCTTCTATGGTTTTCTCATTGATGGTGCCATTATCCCACAAAGCATCTATCTGTTTCTGGGCCTTGTCCGCAAAATAGCGTGCAAGCATATCCCGGAAGTCGGCATAATCCTCATCCGTTTTGATGCCTTTTAATAGGTTTAGCACGTCTAATTGTGCCATTTGCATGTAACTCATAATAATTCTTATTTTGATTTTGCGCCGCAAAATTACAACAATATTTTGGATTGTGCAAATAAAAATGGAGAAAAAGTGTAATTCTTAGCCTTTGGGGGCGATTATTTCGTAATTACGAACGAGGGGCGGTCGCATGAATGCGACCTGCATAAACGCGAAAGTTCATCAATAGAGGATAAGAACCAGAACGTAGCACAAGCCGCTCTCGAGGCGAGCGCGGGGCATCGAATACCCCAAGCGAGCACAGAATAGCAAAGCGGGCGGAGCTGATGCTCCGCAACGGAACGTAATCTACGCAGCGGGACCTGCCTGCAAAAATGCGGGCAAAAGGAACAACACAAGCGGCGGGACATCGCCGAGCACGAGACAGCATTGGGCGGGCAAAGACATCGCTTTGAAGCGGTCTACGTTCCCAAATTGTAAAGTCGAAACAGCAGAGTTGTATTTTTTTTTAAGAAAAAAGTCGAAATATTTGCACGTTCAAAAAAATTGTTGTACTTTTGCAGCCGATTTTGTAACTAACCGCAAAAGCGGGAAGGAATAACGATTGCAAATATTAACCATAAAATTTTACTAATATGTCAGAAATTGAAAACAAAGTAAAGGCTATCGTGGTGGACAAACTGGGCGTTGAGGAAAGTCAGGTAACGTTAGATGCAAGCTTTGCAGCCGATCTGAATGCAGATTCATTAGACACAGTAGAGCTCATTATGGAGTTCGAGAAAGAGTTCAATATCACTATTCCCGACGAGGATACACAGAAGATTTCGACTGTAGGTGATGTTGTGGCTTACATTGAGAAAGCTATTGCATAATTTTTGATTGCTATCACACAGATTACGGGTTTACAGGTGACTGTGAACTCGTAAATTGTGCGTGAATGTACGAGGTGCAAAAGAGAAAGAATTGAATATTTATATATGGAATTAAAGCGCGTAGTAGTAACAGGATTAGGAGCATTGACCCCCATTGGCAACAACATGCCGACAACATGGGCCAACATGCTCGCAGGGAAAAGCGGCGCAGCCCCCATTACACAATTTGACACAGAGAAATTCCGGACGAAGTTCGCCTGCGAGGTAAAGGACTTCGACCCGTCCGGCGTGATTGATGCGAAGGAAGTCCGGCGTTTGGACCGTTATTCGCAGTTTTCAATGGTGGTGGCAAAAGAAGCCTATGTTGATTCCGGTTTAGACCTTAAGCATGAGGATGCGACGAAGATAGGCGTCATCTGGGGCTCGGGCATGGGCGGATTACATACGTTTGAAGAAGAACACGGTGCTTTTGCAACAGGTGACGGGACACCGCGTTATTCGCCGTTCTTTATTCCGAAAGTGATTCACAGCATGGCAGCGGGTCATATATCGCTGATGTTAGGGTTGAAAGGTCCGGCGTTTGTGGTAACCTCCGCCTGTTCAAGCTCGTCTCACGCCATCGGTCAGGCATTTGACACGATTCGTCTGGGTCGTGCGGATGTGGTGTTTACCGGCGGTGCGGATGCGGATATCCGTCCGAGCGGAATAGGCGGCTTCAATTCGATGCGTGCCATTTCGACGCGCAACGACTCGCCCGAAACCGCCAGCCGTCCGTTCTCGAAGTCCCGTGACGGATTTGTGTTAGGCGAAGGAGCCGCATGTCTCATTCTTGAAGAGTACGAGCACGCCAAAGCACGCGGTGCGAAGATTTACTGCGAGTTGGCAGGCAGTGCCGCTACAGCCGATGCATACCACATGACCGCTCCGGACCCGTCGGGAGCCGGTGCTGCGAATGTAATGCGTTTGGCATTGGAAGACGCCCACATCCAACCGGAGGCAATCGACTTCATCAACACCCACGGTACATCCACGCCGTTGGGCGATGTGGCGGAACTAGGCGCCATCAAACAGGTATTCGGCGAGCATATCTATGCGATGAACCTCGATTCGACCAAGTCGATGACGGGTCACCTTGTAGGTGCTGCAGGTGCCGTGGAAGCTGCTGCATGTGTCAAAGCGATTGAGTGCGGAATTGTTCCGCCAACCATCAACCATGAAGAAGGTGATGAGGATGAGAAGATAGACTACCGCATCAACTTCACGTTCAACAAGCCGCAGCAACGGGATATCCGCTATGCGCTGTCGAACAACTTCGGGTTCGGAGGATTGAATGCGTGTCTGATATTCGGAAAGATTTGAAGATTTGAAGATTTGAGGATTTGAAGATTTCCCCCAAAGGGGCTATTGTTAAATAAATTTTTAAAGGTATTAGTTATGATTACAAGCAAGATTGGTGAGAACGCCGGTTTAATCTGGGCAGCACTTGAGAACGGTGCACTCACACAGAAGGCTCTGAAGAAAGCCACCAAACTGAAAGACGCTGATTTGAACCTCGCTCTCGGTTGGCTGGCACGCGAAGGCAAAGTTGCTTTTGCAGTAGAAGAGGCCGACACCACGATTTCATTGAAGTAATTAAATGGTAAAAGAATTCGTGTAATTGTATGGTAGTAGCGATAGTAGGCGCATCGGGCGCCGTTGGACAAGAACTGCTGAAAGTGCTTGAAGAGCGTAACTTTCCTATTACCGAACTTCGTTTATTCGGTTCCGGTCGCAGTGCCGGGACCGAATATTCTTTCGCCGGAAAACCGTATGTGGTGAAGGAGTTGGTTCACGGTGATGATTTCAAAGGCGTAGATATCGCCTTCACCTCCGCCGGAGCAAGTGTTTCACGCGAGTTTGCGGAAGACATCACCCGTTACGGGGCTGTGATGATAGACAATTCGAGCGCGTTCAGGATGGATGAGGATGTGCCGTTGGTAGTGCCCGAAGTAAATGCAGCCGATGCGTTCAACCGTCCCCGAAACATCATTGCGAACCCGAACTGCACAACGATTCTGATGGTAGTTGCGCTACAAGCCATTGAGCGCATCAGCCATATCCGCCGCGTGCATGTGGCTACCTACCAAGCGGCTTCGGGAGCAGGCGCACAGGCGATGAAAGAACTGGAGACGCAATATCGGGAAGTGCTTTCCGACAAGCCTGTGACGGTGAACAAATTCGCATACCAATTAGCTTATAACCTTATTCCTCAAATTGATGTATTCACGGACAACGACTACACAAAAGAGGAAATGAAAATGTACAACGAGACACGTAAAATCATGCACTCGGATATCGCCGTAAGTGCAACATGCGTGCGTGTTCCGGCTCTGCGGGCACACAGCGAAAGCGTGTGGTTGGAGACGGAAAAACCGGTCAGTCCGGCTCAGGCACAAGAGGCGTTCCGAAACGCCAAAGGCTGCGAGTTGCTGGACGAACCAGCCAACAAGAAATACCCGATGCCGCTGTTTTTAAGCGGTACCGACAATGTATATATCGGCCGTGTACGGAAAGACATCAGCCGCGAAAACGGACTGACGTTCTGGTGCGTAGGCGACCAAATCCGAAAAGGAGCGGCGCTCAATGCCGTACAGATTGCAGAAGTCATATCACAATTACAGTAATGTAAGGACAATGTAAGGACTATGTAAGGACTATGTTAGGACTTGGGGTCGGGAATTTGAGAGAAAAGTGAAAGAAATTTGAGAGAAGGTTGAAAGGTAACGAGATAAATATTATGGCGCCGGTAGGCTGCTGGGAAAGTCTGGCAGCCGCGATTGAGGCGGGAGCGACAAGCGTTTACTTCGGGATTGAACACCTGAATATGCGTGCCCGTTCGTCAGCGAACTTCACCACCGCCGATTTGCACAAGATAGTTGCCATCTGCCGCGAAGCGGGTGTACACACTTATCTGACGCTTAATACCGTCATGTATCCGGAAGACCTGCCGCTGATGCGAACAATCGTGGACAACGCCAAAGAAGCCGGTTTGGACGCGATTATTGCAAGCGATATCGCCGTTATGCAGTATGCGAACCAAGTTGGCGTGGAGGTGCACCTTTCCACCCAACTGAATATCGCAAACACGGAAGCGTTGCGGTTCTATGCGCAGTTTGCGGACGTAGTGGTTCTGGCACGGGAATTGAACATGGAGCAAGTGGCTTCGATTCACAAAGATATCGTGGAACAAGACATCCGCGGTCCGAAAGGCGAGCTGATACAGATTGAAATGTTCTGCCACGGCGCGTTGTGCATGGCCGTCAGCGGCAAATGCTACCTGAGTTTGCACAATTTAGGTGCAAGTGCCAACCGTGGCGCCTGTATGCAGGTTTGCCGCAGAGGATATATTGTGAAAGACAAGGAATCCGAACTGGAATTAGAGGTGGACAATCAGTACATCATGTCACCAAAGGACTTGAAGACGATTCATTTCCTGAACAAGATGTTGGACGCCGGCGTTCGGATTTTGAAGATAGAAGGTCGTGCACGCGGTCCGGAATATGTCAAGACTGTTGTCGGCTGTTACAAAGAGGCTGTTGAAGCATGGCAGAACGGAGCGTATAAGCAGGCGGAAATTACCTCACGCATCGAGGACTGGAACAGGCGTTTAGCGCGTGTGTTCAACCGCGGATTCTGGGACGGCTACTATCAGGGGCAGCGACTCGGCGAATGGACGCATGAATACGGCAGCCGCGCAACGCACAAGAAAGTGTATGCAGGCAAGTGCACCAACTATTTCAAGAACATCGGCGTGGGAGAGTTCATGCTTGAGGCGATAGAAAGCATTCGCGAAGGTGACGAGTTGTTAGTAACCGGCGAAACGACAGGAGCCTATGAACTTGTGGCACACAATTTGCATGACGAGCAAGGCAATCCCGCCAATACGGTTTTGCAAGGAAAACTGTTTGCGCTGAAGACAGACAAAACGGTTCGACGCGGTGACAAATTATATAAGTTAGTGGCACAAAATGGATAAGATAGCACTCATATCAACCCCGATTTCGGAAGCATGGCCAACCTGGCTTATGCTTGTGCTGCTGCTCAGCCTTATCCTTTTGGAAGTGCTGCAACCGAATCTGATTCGCTCGGCATTTCGTGCAACCTTCACGAAGATGGAACGTATGTACGGTGACCAATCGATGGATATCATGTCCACTTTGACGCTGAATATATTCCGTATAGGGACTTTGGCGATGGCACTATATGCATTCACGTACCGAAACGCACCGTTTTCGTTTCTGACGTATGTATATATCATCCTCATTATCTGCGGTGTGCTTGCAATTAAAGCATTATTCGGCTGGTTAGTGAGTTATGTGTTTGAATTCCAACGGACCACCGCGTTGTATGTGCCACAATACAACAACTTATGGACGCTTTTTTGCATGGTGCTCTACCCTATTACCCTGCTATACATCAATGCCTCGGAGTTGGAGTTCCTTGTGTGGCTGCCGATAACGGCAATAATTGTGTTTGCCGCCCTGCTACTATTCAAACAATTGCAATACTTTTATGCAGGTCCTGCCTCGCTGCTTTACCTGCTAATATATACCGTGACGTTGGAATTGCTTCCGATTGGCGCAACAATAGTTACGGTCACATATATTGCCTGACATGTGATAATAATTAAAGATTATGATACAAAATATTCTTGTTTCACAGCCCCGCCCGATGTCGGAACGTAATCCGTATTCGGAAATGGAAGAGCGTTTTGGCGTAAAGTTTGAATTCCGCCAACTGATTCACGTAGAGGGTCTCGATGCACATGAGTTCCGCCAACAACGCATCAATCCGTTGGATTATACGGCAGTGCTTCTAAACTCCCGATTGGGTGTTGACCACTATTTCCGTTTGTGTGAGGAATTGCGATTGAAAGTGCCGGAGACGATGCATTATTACTGCATTTCCGATGCCGTTGCGAACTACCTGCAGAAGTATATTCAATACCGCAAGCGCCGTGTATTCTTCAGTGAGCACAACAACTTTGAAGACCTGCTGCCGACCATGAACCGGCGTCCGACAGAGAAATATCTGATGGTCATGTCAGACGTACATAATGACAGCACCATCAATATGCTTGCGGAACACAACATCGAGGTCAAGCCGGCAGTGATGTACAGGACGGTTGCGACACCGTGGCCGGCAGAAAAATCATTCAACTACGATATGTTGGTGCTGTTTACGCCAACCGGCGTTGCATCCATCCGCAAGAACTTTCCGGATTGGAAACAAGGCAAGACCTTGCTCGCCTGCTTTGGTCAAAACACCGTTGCCGCCGCTGTGGAAGAAGGCTGGAAAGTCGCCATCAAAGCACCGACTCCGGAGTCTCCGAGTATTACCACCGCTATTGAGCGTTACCTTGAGGCACACGTTTCCTAAATATGAGCGTCTGTGCGGGCAAATGCACATTGCGGCACTATACAAGGACGGCCACAAATTCGTGACATGGCCGTTGCGAGTGACCTATATGCCCGCCGACGAGACGCAAATACTTATCTGGGCGCCGAAATCCCTGCACAAACATGCGACAGACCGCAACCGTCTGCGCAGGCAAATGCGGGAAGCATGGCGGTTGAACAAAGAAAACCTGCACAGACCGTACACGCTGGCACTCAACTATATGGATAAGGTCATGCAGCCGTATGAAACAATAGAAAAAGCCGTTAAAAAAGCCATTCGGAAACTAAATGAAGAAACTGATTCGTAACATATTCCTACTGCCGGTCTATTTCTACCGCTACTGCATCTCACCCCTGACGCCTCCTTCGTGCCGCTATACGCCGACTTGCAGCCAGTATATGGTAGAGGCCGTACAGAAATACGGTATATTCAAAGGCGGATGGCTCGGCATCAAACGGATTCTGCGATGTAATCCGTGGGGCGGAAGCGGCTATGACCCTGTGCCATGACAGTTGATAGTTGATAATTGATATTTATGGCATTGAGAATTGATATAATTACTGCTTGTCCGGAGTTGTTGGAGTCACCGCTTAACCACTCCATCATTCAACGTGCAAAAGACAAAGGGCTCGCGGAAATTTATGTACATAATCTGCGCGACTACACGTTGGACAAACATCGGAAAGTGGATGATTACGCTTTCGGTTTTTCAGCAGGCATGGTTCTGCAAATAGAGCCCATTGACCGATGCATTTCGGCACTCAAAGCGGAACGGGACTATGATGAAGTCATATTTACCGCACCTGACGGCGACCGTTTCACCCAAAAAGATGCCAACATGCTGTCATTAAAGAAGAATATCATCATCCTTTGCGGGCACTACAAAGGCGTTGACCAACGGGTTCGGGACCATTTTGTAACCAAGGAGTATTCAATTGGAGACTTTGTTCTGACCGGCGGAGAAATGCCTGCAGCGATGATGACAGACGCCATCGTCCGTGTATTGCCCGGCGCAATCGGCGATGAGACATCCGCTCTTTCGGACAGTTTTCAGGACGGATTGTTAGAGGCCGGCGTATATACGCGTCCGGCAGAATACAAAGGCTGGCGCGTACCGGATATTCTGCTGTCAGGACACCAAGCCAAAGTAGAAGAATGGCAGTACGAGCAAAACCTGCAGCATACCCGTGAACGCCGACCGGACCTGCTGGATGACCCAGCACCGACAGCATAAAACAATATAATGAATATGAATAACAGTTTATCTTTCCAACTCGGAACGTCCGTAGCACAATATCTGATGCAGTACGGACAGAAAGAACTCAACTACGATGAGTTCAAAGCGGGTATTGCATTTGTCATGGAAGCTTCCACAAAAGCCAAAGAAGCAGGTGAGAAGTTCCTTGCAGAAAACGCGAAACGACCGGAAGTAAAGACCACCTCGACAGGTTTGCAGTACGAAGTATTAGAATCCACACTCGGTCAGAAGCCGAAAGCCACCGACACCGTACGCGTCCACTATGAAGGGACATTGATTGACGGCACGGTTTTTGACAGCAGTTACAAACGCGGACAAAGTATCTCTTTCGCGCTGAATCAAGTAATAAAAGGCTGGACGGAGGGTTTGCAGTTAATGTCCGTCGGCAGCAAGTACAAACTATATATCCCTTACCAACTCGGTTATGGTGCACAAGGGGCAGGCGCAGACATACCGCCATATGCAGCATTGATTTTCACCGTCGAGTTGCTTGGCATTGAATAATTGACAATTGACATTTGCAATTGATATTTTAATTTTAACAAAACAAACAAAATGAAAAAGATTTCAATCCTCGCCATCGCAGTGATGGCACTGATTTCCTGCGGTAACACCTACACCGCAAAAAACGTCACTTTGACAAACATGAACGACTCCGTAAACTTTGCCCTCGGTATCGTTAACGGTGCCAACCTGAAAATGTATCAACTTCGCAACGACAGCTCCGACGAGACCATTGCCGAGTTTATTGACGCTTTGCAACGCGGCTATGACGGCAAAATTGAAGAACTGAGTGATGCTGCTTCGGTAGGTCGTAACATTGGTACTGCAATCAAGAACTCAGAGAAGGTCGGTTTGGCAGAAAATGACGCTTGGACACTCAACGAGCGTATGTTCTTCCAGGGTCTGGTAAACGGCATCTACGGCGACAGCCTTGTAATGCCTCTTGAAGAAGCCCGCGAATATTTCCAAAACGCATATCAGGCTTCTGCAACTTCCGAAAGCAAGGCCGGCAAACCGATTCGCGCAAAATGCGGTAAGGCTGTAAAACAAGTCAAGCTGAACTGCGCAACCGACAGCTTGAACTATGCATTTGGCCTGCTCAATGGTAGCGAAGTAAAAATGTACGTGCTTGCCAATGACTCTGACGGAAGTATGGCCAAAGAATTCATTGCCAACGTAAACATAGGTCTCAAACAGCACGTGAACAATCCGCAAATTGTTAACATGGGCGAGCAAATCGGTAAAAACATCAAAGACCAAGAGGCTGAAGGACTTATTGGTGAGCCGAGTCTCGTAACCGATTTCGAACTTATCAAACAAGGTTTCATCAATGGTTTGTACGAGCACTTCGACCAGTTTGACGCTCAAAGCGCAGGCATGTATATCCAAACAACGATGAACAACCTCAAATACGGTGACACAAAGGCAAAAGGCGAACAATTCCTTGCCGAAAACGCGCTCAAAGAAGGTGTGAAAGTTACAGAATCCGGCTTACAATATGAGGTTCTGCACATGGGAAAAGGTCCGAAACCGTCTGCTACTGACCGTGTGAAAGTACACTATCACGGTACATTAATTGACGGAACAGTCTTTGACAGCAGCGTTGAGCGTGGCGAGCCGATTGTATTCGGTTTGAATCAAGTGATTGCAGGTTGGACGGAAGGCGTACAACTTATGCCTGTTGGCAGTAAGTTCCGCTTCTATATCCCGCAAGAATTAGGTTATGGTGATCGCGCTGCAGGTTCTATCCCTCCGTACAGCACACTCATTTTCGAGGTTGAATTGCTCGGTATTGAGAAATAATCCCTATTCATGGGCACCATCGCGAAACAATCCGTAAAAGGCACTATCGTCACGTATATAGGCGTGGCGGTAGGCTTTTTCACGACGTTCTTTGTCCTGACCCGTTTTCTTTCAGCCGAAGAAATCGGGTTGGCGCGAGTGCTCATTGATGCCGCCACACTTTTTATCGGGCTTGCCCAGTTAGGAACAAATTCCAGCATAATCCGATTCTTCCCATACTTCAAAGACGGGAAAGACAATCACGGATTCTTCTTTTGGACCATCGTTGTTCCATTTATCGGCTTCACGCTATTTACAATCATTTATTGGGCATGTTCGACACCTCTGGCAGCGTGGTTTGGAGACAAGTCTCCACTATTCGTTGATTACTATTACTTTGTGTTGCCGCTGGCGTTTTTCATGCTTTATCAGACAATTTTCGAGACAAACGCCACTGTACTTATGCATATTGTTGTACCGCGTGCTGTCCGTGAAGTGGTAGTGCGTGTAGGGCTTTTGGCGTGCTATCTGCTGTACGCATTTGAGGTGATTTCGTTAGACGGTTTTGTTATTGCCTTGTGCTTAAACTATGCGCTTGCAGCCCTTATCAATTTAATCTATCTGTTCTCATTAGGACATATTTCGTTAGTACCGGATTGGCAGTTCCTGCGAGAAAATCCCAAACTGGTTTGCAATTACGGACTTTATACCGGATTTCTGATTGTTTCGGCGCTAACTTCGGTTCTGGCACCTACTCTTTCATCGTTTTTCATCACGGCACAAATGGGTTTGCAATATACCGGTATTTTTGCGATTGCAACCTACATTGCTGTTATGGTCAGTATTCCGTCCCGGTCGCTGATTGCTATCTCACAGCCGGAACTTGCACAAGCCATAAAGGAAAACGACCGCCCGAATACAGCACGTTTGGTAGCGCAGGCGAGCAATAATCTGCTGCTTATCGGCGGATTCATTTTCCTGTTTATCTGGCTCAATATAGACCTATTTTTTGATATTTTGCCGAATGGCGCGACTTATGCACCTGCCAAATACACCGTCTTGCTTTTAGGACTCGGGCAATGGATGGTGACAACTTTCAGCATTTTCCTGCCGACTTTGAATTATTCGCGGTTTTATGCATTTTCGCTGCTCAATTCGCTGGTTCTAACCGTATCCGCAATATTGCTGAATAATGCGCTTATTCCGCATTTTGGTATGAACGGAGCCGCACTTGCAACGGTTCTCAGCGATGTGCTGTACTATGCGCTTGTTGTGGCAATAACTTGCACCACCCTGCATATTCAACCTTTCAAACGACAACATCTGCTGGCGCTTGTTTTGTTGGGTGTTTTGTTCGCCCTGAATTTCGTTTGGCTTCATTTCCTGCCGGCATTCACAACCGGTTGGTTCAGTCTGATTCGCTTTACGGTTCTTGGTTTTGCAGGACTTGCCGTCGCTTGGAAATTACACCTTTCTCCCGAAATAGATGAGATACTTCGTCGAGTTCGCATATAACGGCACCAACTTTCACGGTTCGCAACGCCAGCCGAACGGCATTACCGTGCAAGAAGTGATGGAAGACACCTTTGCAACCATTTGGCGGCAACCTGTTACACTCACGTTTGCAGGCCGGACGGATGCAGGTGTGCACGCCGAACAGATGTTCGCACACTTCGACGGCACGATCACAGCAACTGAAAGTTCTAATATTTCAAGATTAAACTCGCTTCTTCCGCCGGATATTGCCGTGCGACGCATCTTTCCTGTTCCGGATGATGCACACGCCCGTTTTTCAGCGGTGGAACGCACGTACGAATACCGTATTACAACGGCAAAGGACCCCTTCCGCCAGACTCTTGTCACCCGTGTGGCTCCGGGTTTGGACTTTGAGGCGATGAATGCTGCCGCCAAACTACTTCTCGGCAAACACGACTTTGCGTCGTTTTGTAAGGTTCACACCGATGTCAAAACCACATTTTGCGACATCACACGCGCCGAATGGGTAAACGCAAACGTCTTCGTTATCTCCGCCGACCGCTTTTTGCGGAACATGGTTCGTGCCGTGGTCGGTACACTTTTCGAAGTAGGTCGTCATAAAATGAGCCTTGATGACTTCCGCGAAGTCATTGAAGCCCATAATCGTTGTGCTGCAGGCCAGTCTGCTCCCCCGCAAGGGCTATACCTCACCCGCATATACTACCCGTTCGGGTGATTTTTCACGTTTATTTATGTTATAGGAGATTTGACATTTTGATAGCAAAAAGCGCTTTTTAGTAGCAAAATGTCAAAATTACCAAACTACGATCACGTAACGGTGATGTACCGGTAAAAACATTGTCACGTCACGTGACAAAATGTAAACTAAAGCCAGCGTTTTGCTGACAATTCGTCAGCGAGTTCTATCCGGACTTTCGGAGAATTCGGGACAAGCGGCAAGCGAAGAATATTGGAGATTACGCCTTGCTGCGCAAGGACCGTCTTTATGCCGGAAGGGTTACCTTCCTTGAACAACAGCGAAATAAGTGGAGCCATTTCTGCCTGTAATCTTAAATCAGCGTCACGGACAAGACGCCCCGCTTCTTCCGGGAAGGCATTCGAGAGCACGGAAATTAGTCCTGCTCCACCCGCTTTCATTACTTCGGCAGCAAACCCATCATCGCCAGAGATGACAAGGAGACCGCCCTGGGGGCTGTGGGATGCAAGAGAAATTAAGTGTTTGATTTGTTCAATGTTGCCGGAAGCTTCCTTGATACCATAGATTTTATCGGGGTGGGCTTCGTAAATCCGCATGACCGTTTCAGGAAGGAGATTCACACCTGTACGTCCGGGCACATTGTACAAAATAACCGGCAGCGGAGAGACTTCTGCTATTGCGCAAAAGTGGCGAAAGAGTCCCTCTTGAGAAGGTTTGTTGTAGTACGGACAGACACTCAATATTGCAGAAAAACCGTCTAAATCAGCATTTCGCAAAGTCTCGCATACTGCAGCAGTATTATTTCCGCCAACACCCAGCACTAAAGGTAACCGTCCGGCAATATAATCCTTGATAAACGTACGAACTTGCAGACGCTCACCCTCACTCAATGTGGCCACTTCGCCCGTTGTACCAAGCACGACAATATAATCGACTTTGCCCGCGATTTGCTTGTCCAGCAAGCGTTTGAGAGCATCAAAATCAATGCTTCCGTCGTTCTTGAACGGAGTAACAAGTGCTGTGCCTAATCCATGTAAATCGGTCATTTTGGTTGAATCATTTGAAGGTATTTGACAATCTGGTCGAAGAGGAACTTTGGTGTTTCCTGCGGCGGAGTACTGATGAGCAAATCGTGATTTGCACCATCTAAATTGAGCCCTGCACGAAAATCAGCATGTGCATAGAGCGAAATATACCGCAAGGGCAAAACCGGCTTCTGTGTCAGGTCAATAAGCAGGTCGTAGTGCCGTTTCTGAAGGTCTGCAATCACATCTTCTTTCGGTGCGCCAAGCAGATTGATGTCGCGGCGTCCCATGATGCG
Source organism: Paludibacteraceae bacterium (assembly GCA_905233415.1). Taxonomy (GTDB): domain Bacteria; phylum Bacteroidota; class Bacteroidia; order Bacteroidales; family Paludibacteraceae; genus Colicola. The sequence goes on along the minus strand of CAJOEX010000019.1, from coordinate 13,031 downwards.
GCTCTGCGGAAGAATAAGCGTTGAAATTTCTTTCTTGTCGCAAAAACCCCAAAGTACAACATCCTTGTCTTGCAACAATAATTCATTGCGAATCTCCTTTACGACCGTATTTTTCTCTACATAATCGCTTTCGTACAGCACTAACACACTCCGCACATCGGCATAGTTCGGAAACACTGCCTGACGAGGGGGCTGCTTGCGCAAGCGATACTTAAATATTATCTCCTTTATACTCATTGCAACATAGCTAAAAATTCGTCTTCACTAATCATCGGCACACCAAGACTTTCCGCCTTTTTACGTTTTTCGGGTCCCATGTTTTCTCCGGCAAGGATAAACGAAGTCTTTTTACTGACCGAACCTACATTTTTGCCTCCGTGTGCCTCAATCATGTCCTTGTATTCATCGCGGCTATGATGGGCAAACGTACCACTGATGACAATGCTTTTGCCTTCAAGGGCATCGGATAATCGGGTATCGCCGGTTGACAAATCTTCCATTGTTACACCGGCTTGACGCAAACGGTTAACTATCTCCAGATTCTTTATATCAAGGAAATAGGCGATGATGTTTTCCGCAATCTGGTCTCCCACATCATCAATCGCGGTCAGTTCTTCCTTACTCGCCCACTGCAGGGTGTCAACAGATGTGAAACGGCGGGCTATCTTCTTGGCGGTTGTTTCGCCGACCATACGGATTCCAAGCGCAAACAGCACGCGAGACCACGGGACCTGCTTACTTGCCTCTATTCCTGCGAGAATATTGTCTGCCGATTTCTCTCCCAATCCCTCCAGACGGGCAATATCTTCTTTGCGCAAATCGTAAATATCGGCAATATTGCGCAACAGTCCTTCCCTGTAAAAGAGGTCAATTGTTTCTTCGCCCAAACCGTCAATATTCATCGCCTTGCGGGAAACGAAGTGCACAATTCTTCCGATTTGCTGGGGCGCACAACCGCTTTCATTCGGGCAACGCCATGCGGATTCCCCTTCCATGCGAACTAACGGAGTACCACATTCGGGACACGTGGTCGGAAAGGCAAATTCAGCACCGTTTAACGTCTCGGTAACGTCTCGGTAACGTCTCGGAGAAACTGAAGGTTCCACAGCCACGATTTTAGGGATTATTTCACCTCCTTTTTCAACCCAAACCATATCGCCTTCACGCAGACCCAATGACCGGATAAAATCCTCATTATGCAAAGTTGCCCGCTGCACGACGGTGCCGGATAATTGAATCGGATCCAAATTTGCGACCGGCGTCACAACGCCTGTTCTTCCGACCTGGTAGGTAATCCTGCGTAGTTTTGTCAATTGTCTCTCTGCCGGAAACTTGTACGCAATCGCCCAACGAGGCGTTTTGGCGGTAAATCCGAGTGCTTGCTGCTGCTTCAGGTTATTGACTTTCAGAACGATTCCGTCCGTCGCAACAGGCAGGTTCCTGCGCTCCGTGTCCCAATACCGGATAAAATCATTTACCTCGTCCAACGAGTGACACACTTTGATTGCATCTGACACGGGGAAACCCCATTTTTTAGCCGTTTGCATCCGGTCAAAATGATTGTCGGCAGGCAGATTTTCGCCCAACATATAGTATAGAAAACACGTCAGTCCACGCCGTTTGACCTCTTTCGGGTCCAATAGTTTGAGTGTGCCTGAAGCTGCATTTCGCGGATTGGCAAACAACGGTTCTTCCTGTTCCTCACGCTCACGATTGAGACGCTCAAAATTCTCCCATGGGAGCAACACCTCTCCGCGCATCTCAAGGTTCGATGGGATATCGTTGAGATATCGTGGAATAGCATCAATTGTCTTTATGTTGTCAATGACATTGTCCCCTTTTTGCCCGTCTCCGCGTGTCACGGCTTTCGTCAAATAGCCGTTTTCATACCACAACGAAATGGAAAGCCCGTCGTATTTCAATTCGCACACAATCTCCACATCCGTAGGCAGTTTGCGCAGCCAATCCTGAATTTCGTCAAGGCTGTAACTGTTTGCCAACGAAAGCATCGGATAGCGATGCACCACCTGTTCAAAACCTTTGTCGGACTTTTTTGCGAGGTCAGAACCCACATGCTGCGTCGGAGAATTCTTGTCCGCCATATCAGGATATTGCGCTTCAAGGTCCTGCAAACGACGCATTTTTTCGTCAAATTCACGGTCTGACAACGTGGGCATATTGAGCACATAGTAGCGGTAGTTGGCATCTTCCAACTCCTTTCGCAACGCGATTATTTCCTCGCGTTCAGGCGCTTCTATCTGCGAAAACAAATCCATTAAGGAATAATGACTTTAAACTTATATGTCATTCCCGCATAATAAACAATCACCACATATGCTCCAGCCTGCATCGGACGCTCTATCCGCTGTACTTCTTCGCTAATCGCCACTTGATCCAACAAGCGACCATCTATCGTAAACAACCGATAGTATGCCGGTGAGGTCATGCCTGCCGCATTGCGGACATACATATCGCCGTTTTCGTTATACACTTCCCATGAATTGACACCCACAGCCGTCAAATCAACATCAGAAACGGCTTTGAGCCGCAGCCCGACCAAAACGGGATCATGGTCCGAACAACGGAACATTGACAAGTCGTCAGAAGAGTCGTAAGTATATATGTCATTTTCATCGGAATTAATGTGGTAAGCGTTCATTCCTGTTATCTGCGGCAACATCGTCGGATTGCACAATGCATGATCAAGGTATCCCGCCTCGCTGCGATAAACGTAACTATAACTGCTATCCGCATGGAAGAACCGGTGCAAATCCGTCATTCCTCCGCCTATGAGCGTTGTAATCGGGTCTTCTTTGGCATACGCATTCAAGTCACCCATAATTAGTATATCCTTGTCTTCCAAAAGCTTGCTGAAACTCTCATACTTCGCCAAAACTGCCTTTGCTTCCGCTACCCGACTGGCATTATAGCCTCCTTGACCGTCTCCCTGGTCAGCATCACTACCTGTTCCGTAACCGGATTTAGCCTTGAAGTGGTTGATAGAGAAGATAAAGACTTCGCCGGAAGACTTCTCACGGAAAGCCTGCATTTTCTTGCGGTTCTTCACACCAGCTTCTATCTCCTGAATTGCTCCGACTGTTTCCACCACATCCGTACAATAGACAAAACTGGACTTGGTATAAGTGCCGTTTGCACCGGATTTATCGGTAATATATGCAAATTCACGGCCGGTGTTTTTTGTCAAATCTTCCGCAATTTCCTTCATGGCGGCATCGCCTTGCTGCACTTCCACCAAACCATAAATGTCGGCATTTATTTTCGCTAATGCCTTACTGACTTTTGCACGCTGTTTCTGGTGTTCCTCATAATCTCTCGGTCCGGGGGAATCAAACTGTTCCGCCAAATAATACTCAAGGTTCGCGCCGCAAACCAACAAGGTGTGCGTGTCACGGATATTCACCTCCGGCAAACTTGCCTCAAGGTCTGCACGGGTATTCCCGCGCCATTCGCCGGAAATAAACGTCAGCGAATTGGCAGCCACTTGTGCCTTAAGATTATATATTTTCTCACCCAAACGATGATAGTCGTCCACATTATACAGCGGCAGACTTCCGTTCGAATTCAGTGACAACAGATTGTAATAGGCTTCAGAAGCCGGCAGTTCCTGATTGGTAGGAGAGAAAATCCGTCGCGGCGAGACATAGAGATATTTCCAGTTACTGGTGACAATCATCGGCGTATCGAAAATCACCGTTTGCCCGACATATGGTGCCAAATCAGACACACGCCACGTTTCGGGATGTTCAATTGTGACATGCACTTCCGCCGCAGCGGCAAATGTCGCAACTACAGAAACAAAGACAAGAATCAGTTTTTTCATAATAGTGGTATTAAATTTGCCGCAAAGGTAACACATTTTTCCGAATTACGCAAATATTTTCTTTATAAATTCACTTTTTTTTGCAGGTTTGAATTATTTATAGTAACTTTGCACGGTTTTTGGAAAGAATATGTTATATCACCTTTAATAGACTAAACAAACTGTATTATGAGTAGCGTAAACAAAGTAATTCTGATTGGTAATGTGGGGAGCGACCCCGAAGTTCGTTATCTTGACCGCGGTGTAGCTATTGCAAACTTTAACTTGGCAACCACTGAACGCGGTTACACCATGCAAAACGGTACACAAGTACCCGACAAGACCGATTGGCACGCGATTGTGCTCTGGCGTAATCTCGCCGAATGGGCTGAGCGTTTCGTCCGCAAAGGAATGAAACTGTATGTGGAAGGCAAACTGCAAACCCGTTCATGGGAAAAAGAAGGACAGATTCGCCGCAAAACAGAAGTGATTGCAGAAAATGTACAGATTCTCTACCGTCCGGAAGAATATCGCAATCTTGGTCGCGAGGATGCGCCGACACAACAACCTGAAGCCCCTGTACTACCCGAACCGGAAGACGAAAATATCTTCTAAAACTCTATATGCCGAACCTCAACCGGCTTACTGAGAAACATTGACGCCGAGTCACGGAACTTGTCCGCTGACTCGGTTGTTATATAAGTGCATGTACCGTTTTGCGACAAGGCTTGTTCTATGTCCGCATGACGGGACAGATAATCGGCAAGACTGTCCGCGACAATTAACCCTTGAGAAATGACAGACACGCATGTTCCCCTGCAATTCAGCCATTCCATAATTTTATCAAGCAGCAGCGGATAATGGGTACAACCAAGGACAAGCGTATCTATCTGCGCATCTTTGGCAAAGAGCTCACAAAGATATTTATTGACAAAAAACTCCGCACCGGCAGAAAAATGTTCACCGGATTCAATCAGAGGCACCCACATCGGACACGCCTGCTGGGTAACGATTAACTGCGGATTTTTCAACTTTGCCAATTCCAGTAAATACGACTCCGATGAAACAGTCGCCGGTGTGGCAAGAATCCCCACATGCCCGGTTTGTGTCAGCGCGGGAACAGCCTCCACTGTCGGACGGACTACCCCCAGAACACGCAACTTGTCGGGATTGATATCGTGCTGTTGGATGGTGCGCAATGCTTTTGCGGAAGCGGTATTACAGGCAAGAATTATCAACCGGCAGCCTTGACTTTCCAGCCACCGTACAGCCTGCAAGGTATATTCGTAAATAACCTCAAACGACCGCGTTCCGTAAGGTGCACGGGCATTGTCGCCCAAGTACAAATAATCGTACTGAGGCAACCGCTCACGAATCTTCTCCAGAATCGTCAACCCGCCGTAACCACTATCAAATACACCGATTTTCATCACACCATCTGTTCAATGTTCCACGAGAACGCTTTAACACCGATTTCAGGATTGCGCAGGTCAAGTTTCTGCACCGACTCAAGCAGCACATCCACTTTGTCGTCCGGCACAACCGTAATCACGGCAGAGTTCAGTTCGGGCCAGGCGTGTGTGCCGCGACGCGGTTCACCACCATTGGTACCGCGTCCCTGCACTTGCTCGAAGAACGTAAATCCCTTTATTCCAAGCACGTCCAGCATGTATTCCACACGCTCCGTATTCGCTTGGTTGAAAACTATCATGACACTTTTCATACTTTTCCCTCCTTCTTGACCTTAATGTCCATGAATATGAATTTCTTGCGCAACGCTTCCTGCTTGTTGCGTTCGCCGTGACGCGACATAGCGCCATATAGTACCGGCACAAGATACAATGTCAGGAACGTGCTGACCGTCAGACCGCCGATAACGACAATACCCAACGGTTGCCACATCTCGGCACCTTCACCGTTGGACACCGCCATCGGCACCATACCAAGGATGGTAGTAAATGCCGTCATCAAGATCGGACGTATACGGCTTCTGCCGGACATTGTAATAGCCTGATTCAGTTCATATCCGCGCTCACGCATCAGGTTGATATAATCCACAAGCACAATACCGTTCTTCACCACAATTCCGACAAGCAGTACCACACCGAGCGCGCCGACCATATCAAGCGAACGGCCGGTAAGCCACAATGCAAGTATAACGCCCGTAAACGCAGGGATAATCGTCAGCATGATAATCGCCGGTTTGCTTAAACTCTCGAACTGCGATGCCATCGTGATATAAACAAGCAGGATAATCAGCGCCATCAGCAGAATCATATCGCCAAACGTCTCCTGTTGGTCTTCATAGTTACCCGCCAAATGGGTCGTATAACCGGCAGGCAGGTCCAGTTCCGGCAACACCTTCGCTTCGATTTCTCCGGCAAGCTCACCCAGAGAAATCTCATAGGGTGTCACTTTCACGGTTACGATACGCTGACGGCTCTTGCGTTCAATCGTAGGCGGTGCCCAATATTCACCGATTTGCGCCACTTCGCTCAGTTTGACTTTCTTGCCCGTCGGCGTCGGGATGGTCAGGTCCATAATATCGGAAATCGAGTTACGGTCCTCTTCCTGCAGGCGGACAACGATGTCATGCTCCGAACCGTCGTCCTTGAGGTAACCGCATGACATTCCGGCTACGCGATTGCGCAGGTAAGTGGAAATGGTCGCCGAACTCAGTCCCAAACGCGATGCTTTCTCTTTATCGACGGTAATCTTGATATCCGGACGGTCATCTTCGCGGCTGATATTCACGTCACGTGCTCCGGGCAACGCCATACACAAACGGCGTGTCTGCTCGGCGAGTTGCGAGGTCTTGTCAAAGTCATATCCGTAGATTTCGACATTAACTGTGCTACCACCGCCTCCACCGGGACCGTTCGACGCAATTTGGCACTGGTATTCCACAATCTCCGGATAACGCGCCATCTCCTGACGGAGTACCTCCGCAATTTCCCAAATGGTCTGGTCGCGTTGCCATTTCTTCGGCAGACGGACCGTCATCTGAATCTTGTTGTTCATCGTCGATGAGAACAAGGCTGCGATGGTTGCATCGTCATTCGAACCGGCTGAAGTATTGATGAGCTCGATACAAGGCACAAGTGTCATGAAGCGGGTCTCAAGTTTCCGTGCTGTCTTCAGTGTCTCCTCGATTCGTGTACCGCGTTGCAGTTTGACAACAACACTCAAACGCCCGTTATCTTGTTCTTGCATGAAATCCGTACCGATTTTACCCAGCAACACAGGAGTTAGCGAGGCAAAGAATATAGCGAAAATTATACATACCGTAAGCGTCTTGTGGTTCAGACACCAGTCCAAAGAACGTTCGTACCAACCGTCAATGACATCAAGCATACGCACAACGGTTTTCTCGTACCAGTTCTTCTTTCCGGCCTCATCGTCCACTAAATCGCCGTTCTCGTCCACATGCACTTTCTTCGCTTTCAGCAGTTTCGAACACAACATCGGCGTCAGCGAAATAGCCACTAATGTGGACGTGCAGCAAACTACCGTCACGATCCATCCTAACTCATGGAACATAATACCCGCCATACCGTTCAGCATCGTCAGCGGCACAAACACTGCCACTAACACCAATGTCGTCGCGATAACGGATACCCACACCTCGTTTGTCGCATAAATAGATGCTTCGTGCGGGTCCTCGCCGCGTTCCACGTGCCGCGTGATATTCTCAAGCACCACTATCGCGTCATCCACTACCATACCAATGGCAATGGTCAACGAACAAAGCGAAATGATATTCAGCGACGAATCCGCCAGTCCGAGGTAGATAAACGCCACTATCAGCGCGATAGGAATAGTGATTCCGATAATAATCGTCGCACGCCATTTCCCGAGGAAGAACAGCACAACCAAAACCACGAACAACAGCGCATACAGCACACTCTCTTCCAACGAGTTAATCGAGTTCTGAATCGTTTCGCTCAAGTCGTAAATCTTCTCTATCTTGACGTCGGTCGGCAATTGCTTTTGTATCTTGTCCAGCTCTTTCCGTACGTCGTGGCAAATCTTCACGGTGTTCGCACCGGTCTGCTTGGCGATAATCAAACGCACCGCCTCACGGCCGTTCGTCTTCTCGTCCAGTGCCAAATCCTTGATGGTGTCTTTCACGGTCGCAATGTCGCGAATAAACACCTGTTGTCCTTGTGGCGTCATCGTCACCATCAAATCCGCTATCTCCGATGACTCGATATATTCCGACCGCACTTGCATTTGGTATTGCTCTTGCGGCATTTTGATTGTTCCGGACGAAAGGTTCAGGTTGTTCGCTTGAACCACCTGTCCCACCTGCTCGATGGTCAATCCGTAGGCGTCAAGTTTCTGCTGGTCGATGTTGATATAAATATAACGGTCCGGCGCACCCGAAAGCGAGATATTTCCGATTCCGTCAACTTGGTTCAGCTGCGGAATAACCTCGTCGTTCATTATTTTGTCCAAACCGGCGTATGTCTCGTCTGCCGTAATCGAATACTGCGCTACAGGCATCGCGGATGTTGACAGTTTGAATATCATCGGCGTCCCGCAATTGTCCGGCAGGTTGCTCTTGGTCATATCGACGTACGAACGCACATCGTTCACCGCCTCATCCATATTTGCACCCCACTCCAGTTCGAGCACTACCATGGACATATTGTCCTTCGATTGCGAAGTGATATGCTTCAAATGGTCCACGGACGTCAGCGCATTTTCCATGTACTTCGTCACGTTCGTCTCCATCTCACTTGCCGATGCACCCGGATAAGTCGTCATCACCGTGATATACGGCGGATCCATCTGCGGGAACATGTCAATCGGCAGTTTGATGAAACTGAATACACCGACAACGATAACCGCCACGAATATCAACGCGGTCGTTACCGGTTTTTCTATCGCTTTTTTGTAAATTGCCATAAAATATCAATTATCAAAAGATGTCAATTATCAATTATCAATTGTCAATTATTACTCAACCACGTTGATTTTCACTCCGTCAACCAGCTTGTGCTGTCCGACAGTTACCATCTCTACGCCGTCAACAATCTCCGGCGCAATGATTTCGATATCCTGGTCAAAGCGTTGTCCGAGTTCCACGCTCACGCGTTTCGCACGACCGTTCTCGTTAATGAATACGTACCGGTCGTTCGCACCGACAAGTTTCTCAACCGCCTGATATGGTGCCACGATGGCATTCACTTTACCCAAACCGATGGTCGTTGTTACGTACATGCCCGGACGCAGAAGATTCTTGCCGTTCGGCACTACAACCTTTACCTGGAACGTATGCGAAGAAGCATCTATCGTCGGATAAACCACTTCCACCGTGGCAGGGAACACCTGTTCCGGATAAATCTCACTCGTCAGCGTCAGCTTCATGCCCGCCTTGAACAACGGGAAATACATCTCGGGAATTGCAACCAGAGCTTTGAGTTTGTCAATTTGCGTCAACACTAAAATAGGCTGACCGCTGTACAACTCGCCGTCCTCGTAGTTCTTTGCCGATATAACGCCGCTGAATGGAGCTTTAAAGTAAGTGTTTGTCTGCAAAAAATCCGCCTGCTCTTTCGTTGAGTTATACTGCGCCAGAATTTGGTCGTATTGTTGCTGCGTCGCACTTCCCGACTTCAGCAACTGCTCAATACGGTTTTTCTCCGTCTCCAAATTGGCCAACGATATCTTCGTCGTCTTGTACTGTGTCTGGTCCATTGTCACCAAAGACTGACCCTGACTCACTTTGTCGCCCACTTCGCAGAAGATATGCTCTATCTTGCCGGTCAGCGACGGAGCCACATTCAGCGTCAGATAACCTTGTAAGTTGGTGGACACACTAATCACACGTTCTATCGGTTGAGCACGCAAAACCGTTGTGCGCACTTGCTCCACACGTTCTTCCTGTTCTGTGGTTGCTGTTTCCTTGCTGCAAGCCATCATCGCCACGGCTGCCAGCACATAAATAAATCCTTTTTTCATATCAATTATTTAAAAATTTTTCTAATTCAACTTGTGCCGTCACAAGCGACAACATCGCTTGCACATAACTCGATTGAGCTGTGATTAAGTCGTTACTTGCATTCGTCAGCTCCAGCATACTGCTCGCTCCGAATTTGTACTTCTCTGTCGTAGAGGCAAATACACGCTGCGACACTTCTATATTCTCTTTCTCTGTCACATATGTCTCGTACGCGCTATTCAGGTTGTAGCACAACTGTCTGTACTGAATTGCCAACTGATCACCCGTCTCGGACAGCGTATTCTTTGCTTCTTCATAAGCAATCTTCTTCTCAACCACGCCGGCTGCACGTTTACCGCTGCTCCACAACGGCATCCGCACAGAAACCTGAACCACATTCGGCGGAGTCATTCGCATTCCGCCTTCACCATAATAGTGCTGGTTCGTATAACTATACCCTAAACTGACCGTCGGACCGTATGCCCAGCCGGCCATCCATACATTTCGTTTTGCCAACTCCGCATTTTTCTCAAGTAACCGGTAATTCAGGTTGTTATGCACATCGAAGTTCGCTGCCAGCAAATTCAGCACAGCCTCCGGTGACAAAATGGCATCCAAATCGTCCGTCAAATCTATTTGTGTCTCAACTGGCACATCCAACAGCACTTTCAACGAGTTATACGCCAATTCGATACTACGCTTTTGCACATTAATATTATTACGCATCACGTTCGCGCGCACGCGAATCTGATCGGCTTTCGTCTGCTCGGCGGCACCTGCATCTACAGTTTTTTGAGTCATTTGTTCCAACTCCTCGATATTTACCAAACTCGAATCCAGCAGGTTCGATATGCTCTGCAAGGCCAATAGCGACACATAACTCGTCATCACGCTTCCGCGCAACTCTGTCTCGGACTGCTCCAAAGCAAGCTTCTTCATCTCAATTGCGATATTGTTCAGCAACACGCCGACGATGCCTTGACCGTTGATTCCCATAGATGCTGTCACACCGAGAGCACCCACATTCGGCATATCGATGTTAAACTCGCCCATTGCAGTACTCATCGTCGCGCTGTAGCCTAAATAGTTACTGTAACTGTAACTTCCGTCCACTTGCGGTAGCATTGCGGCGATGGTTTGCCAGCGTGCCGCATACGCTTCCTGCACCGCCAACGACGCATTCTTCAGCGTCCGGTTCTGTTCCACCGCATAATCCTGTGCTTCCTGCAAACTCAGCGTCAACTGCTTTACCTCGCCTTGTGACGACGTTTGTCCCTTGCTTCCTTTTGTCGCCGCCATTACATGGTCTTCCGCATGGGCTTGGAAATTCAAGCTGCCTACTCCAAGCGCCACTAAACATCCAATAACTGCAAATACGCTCTTTTTCATGTTTTTCTTGTTCAATATACTACTATTTTTTCCTTGTCTATTACGATAGATTTACGTTAGATTTACGATAGATTGACGATACATTGACGTTAGATTACTGTATCTTCATTCTACCCAGAATAAGTTGTTTTCCTTCGTCCGAAATAATTCCCCGCATCATAATATCCACTCCATACGTCACTTCTTCTATTGTCCGTTGCCTCTTATCGGTCGCTAAACCGGACAGCTCATTCAGCAGTTCCTGGTGTATAAACGCAAACACACGTGCGGTCTTCTCCACATCCAAATCCTCACGGAAGAAACCTTCGTCCAGACCCTGCTTGAGGTAGTGCTGCAAAAGCCTTACCGATATCTCGTGTACATGCTCCAGATGTTCGCGGAACAACTGCGGATAATATTTCTGCAAATCATGCAGAAGCGGCGGATCCTTACGTACATCCTTGATAGATGCGGCAAAGCCCATAAAACCGAGCATCAGTTCCAAAATTGACTTTCCGTCCGCCTGTTTGTGCACCGCCCCTTCTATTCCTGCTTCATGCTTGCGCAAGAGGGCACGTATTAGTTCCTCTTTCGTTTCGAAATACACATAGAATGTCTTCTTTGAAATGCCCAAATCGCGGCACACATCATCAACGGAGATGGACTTGATTCCTACAGCCCTCATCTTCTCCGCTGCCGCACCGATTATATGTTCCCTGACATTTTCCACTATGGTTTGATTTCACGTTCGCACCTTATTTGTTATGGCTTGATTTCATGTCTTTTAGCCCGCTTGGCGCAAAAACGGCGGCAAAATTACTGCTTTTAATTCACATACACAAGAAAAAAGGAAACTTTTTACACTCAAAAAGTTTCCAAAGTTTATTTTGCAAAGTCAAAGTAGCAATTTTAGGACCATATTTTTATACGCATGCACGCTCGCGCGAAGCACTAAACAAAAAAAAGCGGCAGAGCCGCTTTTCAATTACATATCGTCATGCGCATGCAACTGTTGAACGTATTTCGCATGTTGCATTTTTACACGCTTGATTTCGCTCGGTTTGTCGAACTGTTGACGACGACGTAACTCCTTGATGACGCCTGTCTTATCGAATTTGCGTTTGAATTTCTTAATCGCGCGCTCGATGTTCTCACCTTCCTTTACCGGTACTACGATCATTGCATACACCTCCTTCTGTTGTTACTCTCCGGGCAGTCAGCCTGTTCTGAGTGGATAGCGGATGTTTAAGTCTCCCGCCTGACCTTTAAATAAATAATCTTCTGCGTTCAATTGCCGAACGCGTGTACCCAGAGCCGGGGTCGAACCGGCACGGATTGCTCCACTGGTGTTTGAGACCAGCGCGTCTACCGATTCCGCCATCTGGGCTGTTGTTGCCAACATGATTTGGTTCTCTGCATTTCCGCATTTGCGAAAAAGCGTGCAAAAGTACTACAAATATTTTATACTCACAAATTTTTCTGCATTTTTCCTTCATTTTTCATGTGTTTTTACTCAAATCTTCAAAAAAAACACATATTTTTGCATTTTTTTGTAAAAATATTTTGTCAGTTCAAAAAAAAGCAGTACTTTTGCACCCGCTTTTGAAAAAAGGCAGTGATCTTTACTTAAAAGATTATCCAAACCCCGATGAGAAACCAAGCACTTGTGCTGTTTCGAAATCGGAGAGCGGAGGCACACCAAAACCGTCAAGAAAGTTTACTTTCGAAGACGGAGAGGAGGAACCGACGAAGCGTTCAATTCGCAAGGCGAATTATTTATAGCGTAGTCTGTTCCGACGAGGGTGCGGTAGTTCAGTTGGTTAGAATACCGGCCTGTCACGCCGTAGGTCGCGAGTTCGAGTCTCGTCCGCACCGCAGAGGTTGAAAATCAACAAG
>CAJOEX010000018.1 GCA_905233415.1 Paludibacteraceae bacterium | reverse complement strand
GGGTGTCTTAGCGGGTTATATTGAATATGTCAAGTTTTTGAAAGGGGCTTGAAAAAGGAGATGGTCCCGTGATGGTAACGCTCGCTCTCCCCATGCGAAGACATCTGGATTGGCAGGAACTTTGAAAGGCTGTCCGTGCAAACGTGAACAAATGGCGATGGACCTGTTGAACCCGTCCAAAGCGATACACACCAAGAACATCGCCTGCCAGAACGCCCTGAAAACGGCGGCGCAGGCAGCCAAAACCGCGCTTGAAGACCCGACCCAGCGCACCGTTGACGAAGCAGCTTTCAAGGCACAGTCCAAGTACACGACCCTCTTCGGGTACTTATTTCACGAAGAGTGGATGTCGTATGAGGAGTAAAAAAGTGCGGGCAGCCGCACTTTTTATTGGTTATTGGTTATTGGTGATTGGGAGTCCAACGACCAACGACAAACAACAAAAATTTGTTTTTTTGCCACAAATCCTTGTTAATTTTGAGAAAATTTCTCCATCTGCTCTTGCATATGTCGATTTTTTGTTGTAATTTTGCGGCGTGTTTGAAAAAATACTGATTTTATGGAACTGGCATTACAGATTTTGACTCTTCTCGGCTCTGTGGCGATGCTCATGTACGGTATGAAAGTAATGAGCGAAGGCCTGCAGAAGATGGCGGGTAGCAAACTGAGTAATGTGCTCGGCACGATGACCACCAACCGTTTCACCGGCGTTCTTACCGGTGCGGCGATTACAGCAGCCGTGCAATCGTCCACAGCCACCACCGTAATGACGGTAAGTTTCGTCTCGGCAGGAATTTTGAGCCTGAGTCAGGCAATTTCCGTAATTATGGGTGCCAATATAGGTACGACGTTCACCGCGTGGATTATGGTGCTGGGCGGCGGGTCGTTCGATTTGAGGCTGGTTGTTTATGCCATGATCGTTCTGGCAGTCGTGCTGATTATCAGGAAAAAGAACGCCAATCTGGGTGATTTCCTTATAGGTCTGTCGTTTATGCTTTTGGGCTTGACCACGTTGAAAGTCAATGCGACAGAGATGCATCTTGACCAGATGGACCCGGTGCGCAATTTCTTCAGCGCGACATCCAGCTGGGGGTACGGAAGCTATTTCCTCTATCTGCTGGTTGGCGGAATCCTGACTTTTGCCGTGCAGAGTTCGGCGGCGATTATGGCGATTACGATGACGCTCTGCTCGGCGCACGTGCTCCCCATAGATATGGGTATATCGCTTGTGTTGGGCGAGAACATCGGTACGACGATAACGTCCAATGTGGTGGCGCTGTCAGCATCGATTCAGGCCAGACGTGCAGCCATGGCGCACTTGGTATTCAACCTCTTCGGCGTCATTTGGGTGCTTTGCCTGTTCCGGCCGTTTGTGGGAATGATTTGCAAAATGTGGCACGTGGACTTTGAACCCGGTATTCCAAGCGATGTTTCACCGGACAAACTGAATGCCATACTTGCCACCTTCCACACGACGTTCAACGTGACGAACACGATGATACTGATATGGTTTGTTCCGCTATTGGAGCGTGCGGTAATGTGGATTATCCCGTCCAATCCGGAGCAGAAAGATACCGAGAGTCAGTTGCAATTCATTTCCGGAGGCCCCATGTCCACCTCCGAGTTGTCCATTCTGCAGGCGTGGAAAGAGGTGCATTTGTTTGCCGTACGTGCGCAACGGATGATAGGTATGGTGCATGACCTGTTCTATGAAAAAGACGAGACACAGTTCACCAAAATATTCAGCCGCATAGAGAAATACGAGGGCATATGTGACCGTATGGAATATGAGATTGCGCATTATCTGGATCAGGTGGCAGACGGACGCCTGTCCGATTCCTCCAAGCGTGAGGTTCACAAGATGCTGCGTATTGTCAGCGAACTGGAGTCCGTGGGTGACGCCAACTACAATCTTTCCCGTTTTATCCGCCACAAGCATGACAGCAATGTCAAATATACCGAGACACAGGTTAAAAATGTTGAGATGATGTTGTTCCTTGTCAGTGGTGCGGGTACGAAAATGGTGGAAGCGCTGGAGCGGGTGAAGATTACCAGAGACGAATTCTTCGAGATGACCAATCTGGAGAACGAGATTAACAATTTCCGGGACGAACTGAAGGCACAGAACATGCAGCAGATTACGGAAAAGAAGTATGATTACTCTATCGGAGTAAACTATATGGATATTATCCTCGAACTCGAAAAGATGGCGGATTATATCATCAATGTTGAAGAGGCGCTTTACGAACACAAACACGACAAATAGAGCAAATCGAAATTCTATTGGCATGAAAAAAAGGTTCTTGTTGGCTTTCTGTTTGGTCGTTCCGTACCTTTCATTGTATGCGGTTCCGGGTTCTCCGTTGATTCAGCCGTATGCAATAACGGACGGCAAACCGGTTCCGGTTACGCTGACGGCGGATGACGATTTAATGGCGCCAGCCGACGAAGACCAGTTGCGTCGTGAGGCGGAAGCCGAGCAAGCCGCCAAAGAGGAAGCGGAACGTCTTGCTGCCGAGCAAGCTGCCAAAGAGGAAGCGGATCGTCTTGCTGCCGAACAGGCCGCCCAAGAGGAAGCAGAACGCCTTGCTGCTGAACAGGCAGTTTTAGCAAGTACAGCGGCTGTGGTTGCCGCACAAGCCGTACAAACGGAAACGGAACATACGGAAAATACAATTGTTGAGCAAGTTTCGGAAACAGAAACCTTACCTGTTATTGCAGAACAAGCAGCGTCAGTCGTGACAGATACCTTACCTGCAGAGCAATCCACAGCAGAAGCAGATGTTGCAGCCTTGGCAATCGAACAAGCCGCACTTATCGAAGCCGCGCGTCTTGCAGCGGAACAGGAACAGGCAGAGGCGGAAAATTTGGCTGCGGAACAAGCCTCAGAGATGGAACGTCTGTCTGCAGAAGAAGAGGCGGAGCAAGAACGAATGGCTGCCGAAGAGAAAGCCGAACTGGAGCGTCTGGCAGCGGAAAAAGCGGAAATGGAGCGAATGGCGGCAGAAAAAGCCGAGCTGGAACGGATGGCTGCCGAGCAGGAAGAACGGGAACGACTGGCCGCCGGACAGCAGGCAGAACCGGAACAAATAGAGATTGAAGAATCCTCCGAACCCTATGACATGGAGCGTATAGCCGTACTATCAACGAAGATAGAAGGCGAAAAAGTCATTTCCGGTAAGAACGATGAGGCGCATCCGAATCTGTTCAATCGGTATTACAATTATTCGGGAAAGAGCGCGCTGTCCATTGTAAGTGTGGGCTATTCGACGTATTTCCTGGTTGGTCAGGAAAGTACAATTTCATCCGGCAGAGACGCGTTTGAGCGGCATTTGATAGATTTGCAGCTGTTTGAGTGGCGTGTCAAATGGTTCGGTATGCAGTTGTTCAACTTCGAATTCGGAATCAATTCCGAGGGCAAACAAGTGAAGAATACGGATGAAATCCGCCCGCTGTATTATCGCGGTGGAGAGCAGCCGGATGAACTGCTGTCGGCAAGCGGAAATACGATGTGGTTTGGCTATAAACCGGCCGTAAAGTTCTTCATCCCTTGTACGAAATGGCTGGCATTCGAGGTTTATACCGGTATCGAAGTTGACCTGGGAAAAGTGTGGCAAAGTATGTCTCCCAAATTCTATGATGATGCGTCGGTTCCCGAGCAAAACTTTTTCTTCGCCCCTTACGGAGGTATCGGCTTTGCCCTCTCCGGCGTACCGGTTCTGCCGCTGGAAATAAAGGTGGAGTACCGGCATCCGGTCAACGAACTGGGCAAGGGAAACCGTTGCAACACCGCCATTATTCCGCAAGGCATTTACTTGTCGGTACAGGTGCATTTGACTGCGCCGATAGGCAGAAACAAGGAAAAGTAAGGTTTCTTTCAGGTTGATTGTTTGCGGCGCGGATAATACCAGAGCTGCCAACTGTTGAACAGGTTGGCCCAAATGGAATAGAACGCCAGCACGACAGAGGTGAGAGGATGGAGATAAAGACACGCCATCCAGATACCTATGGCGGAGTTTTTCTGGGCGAAAAGCTGTCCTCCGGCAATCGTGTCGCCGAAATGATAACCGAGCAGTTTGCCGATGGTGAACTGAACGGCACAGAGCAGCAATGAAATAACCGCCAGCCAGACAATCGTAGTTTCGTTCCCCTGATGCTGCAGGGCGATATAATCCATAGTCTTTCCCAACGTGAGCAGCAATGCTGTCGCCCAAAGATAAAAGGCGGCACCCTTGTACTTGGCAACGGCATCGTTTACCTTCGGGAAGAATGTCTGCAGCAGTAAAGCAATAAGGTAAGGCAGGGCAAGAACTGTAGCAATCTTCCGCAGAATAAGCCAGAAGGATGTCCAAAAGGGGAGCGTCTGCTGTACGCCGACTATGGAGAAAACAGCGGGGGCGACCAAGGCAACCATGAGATTGCCGACAACGGTGTAACTGACGACGGTTTCACGGTTGGCGCCGAGTTCACAAGCTACAACACTGACACTGGCAGCCACGGGACAGAGAATGCCGATAAGGACACCCTCTGCCAGAATATTGTTACCGGAGAGCGTGCGCGTGAGCCAGTAACCGGTGATGCTGAAGACCACCTGAAAAGCGGCTATGCACGCTTCCAGCCATGAGGGACGAAGTTTGGTAAGTTTGACGGAACAGAAGGTGAGAAGCAGAATAACAAAGATAAGCACCGGCGTTATGCCCGTCAGCATCCCCAGCCAATGGTGAAAGCCGATGCCCAGTACAATCGCGGCAGGCAGAATGTAGGGTTTTATCTTTTTCTGCATATTATTTCCGTTCACCGAGAGTCACTTCAAAGCGGACATTTTCATATCCGGCGATGAGGTCGTTTCCATGAATGCCGTATGCCGTGTACCACGGGGCAAGCACATAGGATTTCTCACCCGAATACATGTCTTCCAGGGCTTCTTCTACGGCAATCGGCAGGTCGAAATGGTGAAACTTATAGACACCTTCTGTGTCGGAAACCAATGTGCCGTCCAAACGGAAGGTGCGCAAGCGGACAGACCATTGCTCATCATATTTGGGAGAATCCGCATATAATCCTTTCTTGCGGGCAAGCGAGTCTCTGCGGCTTTTCCAGCCACCGCAGGACATCTGTGCATACTCGATGCCGGTAGCTTTTGTCAGGCTGTCCGCCAACTCGATTAATATCCGGTCGGCTTCGCTTGCCATGCGGTGGTTAACCTCCATCAGCGTCATCACTGTGGTGTCGGCAGGAGGCGTTTCGCTGCTGCGGCGGGTGGGTTGCTGCGGTGCCGTGCGATGACAAGCCATCATCGCACAACACGCAAATGCCAATATAACGGGTGAAGTCCTCAACTTCTTGCCAGCCTTTCCAGATAGCGTCCGTATTCGGTTTTCATCTCTTTGCCCAAAGCCGCCATCTGTTCGGATGTAATCCAACCGTTGCGCCATGCTATTTCCTCAATGCAAGCGATATAGAAACCTTGGCGTTTCTGGATAGTGGCAATGAAATTGCTTGCTTCCAGCAGGCTGTCGCAGTTTCCTGTATCCAACCACGCAAAGCCGCGACCGAACAACTGTACGTGCAGTTTGCCTTCGGCAAGATATAGTTTGTTGAGGTCCGTAATCTCGTATTCGCCGCGGGCACTTGGTTTGAGGGCTGCTGCCTTCTCGCAAACGGTGGCGTCATAGAAATACAAGCCCGGAACAGCGTAGTTGGACTTCGGCTGGGCGGGTTTCTCTTCAAGGCTCAATACTTTGCCGTTTTCGTCAAACTCAACCACTCCATAAGCCCGCGGGTCCTGCACTTCGTAACCAAAGATACATGCGCCTTCTCCGGTGTGTTCCACTGCCTGACGGAGCATCGTACGGAAGCCCTGGCCATAGAACATGTTGTCACCGAGAATAAGGCAGCCTGGTTCATTATTAAGGAACTCTTTCCCCAGTACAAACGCTTGAGCCAATCCGTTGGGCACTTCCTGCACCTTGTATTCGAGGCGCATCCCGAGCCGGCTTCCGTCACCTAACAGTTCGCGGAACATAGGCAGGTCGCGCGGTGTGGAGATGACCAACACTTCACGAATACCTGCAAGCATCAGCGTGGAAAGCGGATAATAAATCATCGGCTTGTCGTAAACCGGCATTATCTGCTTGCTGATGGCTTTACTCAAAGGATACAGGCGGGTTGCACTCCCGCCTGCCAAAATGATTCCTTTCATAAAAGAGTCAGCTTATTCGAATTTCTCAGCAAAGTCAATGGAAGAACCGGTTTGCTTGAAATCAACGGGTACGGCAAAGTCGTCAATAAAGGTTGAAACAAGCAGTTTTGCGCGACGGTAAACGGTGCCGCGGTCTTCCTTGTACATATAAATGCGTTTGTAGCCGGCTAAAGTGGTGTAATCATCGCTGTAGGCGGTGCACTCTTTGTCGGCAACGTCGATTTTACCTTTGCTGTTTTCGCCGCCAGATATCAGGTCTCCCACCCAAATAATGTGATAATCAAACCAGCTGACAGGGAAAACGAGGGACAAATCGGAATAATAGAATGTGCCGTTTTTGTTCTCCTGTTTTGCGTAGGTTTTGTTGATTTTGTCCAGTTGGTAGGCATATTCCGGAGTGATAATGGTCACCGTGCGGAGGTCGCTGTGCTCCACCCGGATAAATTTTCCGTTCTCCTTGAAGGTCAAAACCGTTCCGTCGGAATAGGTAACAGTTGCCTGCGCCATTTCAAACACTTTACCACTGGTAATTTCAGTTTTCTCTTTGGATGCTTCGTTGGCATACAAAACGGTTGCCGTAATACAGCCGGTCATAACAATTGCTACCAGCATAACGGCAGCAACGATTTTAATGGTCTTTTTCATAATTCTGATTTTTATATGGATTACTGTTCTATTTGCACAAATGCGCTGCAAAGGTACACTTTTTTTTGTAAACATACAAAAATATTTGTTTTTTTTTGCAAGAATTAAAAAAAAATGCTACTTTTGCGGCAAAATTCAAGAAGTATGGCAAAAACACCAATAGCTACTCTGGGGGAGTTCGGGCTCATCCGACATCTGACTGAAAATCTGCCCACGCAGCAGCCTTCCACCCTAAAAGGTGTAGGGGATGACGCAGCGGTCATGAATTTCGGAAACGTTCGTGTCCTGATGACAACAGACCTGTTGCTGGAAGGAATACATTTCAATTTGGAGTATGTGCCGCTCAAGCATTTGGGCTACAAGGCGGCGGTGGTGAACTTCAGTGACATCTATGCCATGAACGGGACGCCGACACAGATAACCGTTTCATTGGGAGTATCGGCGCGATTCAGTGTGGAGGATTTGGAGGAACTATATGCCGGCGTCCGCCTTGCGTGTGAGCGATACGGTGTGGATTTGGTCGGTGGGGATACATCGGCTTCCATGACAGGGCTGACCATATCGATTACTTGTCTGGGAACGGCAAAGGAAAAGGATATCGTTTATCGTAATGGCGCAAAAGAGCACGATTTGATATGCGTAACGGGTAATCTCGGAACAGCCTATATGGGCTTGCAACTGCTTGAGCGGGAACGCATGGCGTTGGGGGACAGACAGATGCAACAAGGTGAGAATGTCAAGGCGTTTGAAGGGCGTGAATACCTGCTTGAACGCCAGCTCAAGCCTGAAGCAAGGCGTGATATTATCGAAGCACTGCGCAAGGCAGGTATAAAGCCGACGGCGATGATGGATATCAGTGACGGACTTTCGTCCGAGATTCTGCATATTTGCCACCAGTCGAATTGCGGCTGTGCGGTTTATGAGGACAAACTGCCGATTGATTATCAGGCAGCTGTCGTGGCGGAAGAGATGAATCTGAATATTGTCACTTGTGCGCTGAACGGCGGAGAGGACTATGAGCTACTCTTCACGTGTGACATTAACGATTACGAGAAACTGGTGCCGCTGGACGATGTATATATTGTCGGTCACATCACCAAACCCGAATACGGCACGAATCTTATCGGTCGCAACGGTGAAGAAATGGCACTGCAGGCGCAAGGCTGGCAGGCGTTCAAGCAAAATCAGAATACGCAGCCAGGTCGTTGAAACACAAATCTGTAATATCCCGTACTGCTTCCGGTACGGGATTGTTTTTTGTGATATATACCGCCCGCATTCGGGCGTTTTGGGCGAAGAAAAGGTCGGTAATATTGTCGCCAACCATTACAGAGCGCCGGAAATCCACTTCGGGAAAATCGCGTCGGGCTTGTAGTGCAAGACCAATCTCCGGCTTGCGGTTCGGACTGAGCGATGATTCCAACTCTGTGCAGGTATAAATGCCGTCTAATCGTCCTCCGGCTTTGTGTATATCCGCCAACATGCGGCGGTGAATGTTTTCCAAATCTGCGGCACTCATCAGCCCTTTCCCGACACCTTGTTGGTTGCTGACAAGAAATATCCGGCGGTAACGCTTGGCGAGTTTTGCCAAGGCCGGTAATACATCCGGCAGCCACTCCCACATACTCCAGTCACGCACATAATCGCCGACTATGTGTTTGTTCAGTACACCGTCACGATCCAAAAAGAGGAACTCGTCTTTTGGAAACAGTCCCGCAAATTCCTTCTGTGCCCGCCAATAGTCTTCCGGCACGCCGATATCAATGAAATAATCGTTGAAACTCAGTCCGCAAAAGCCTGCGTCACCTGCCAACGGCTGCATCAGCTCCTTCTCAAACGAAAATGCCACAGGCAAATCCTGCCGCATCAGCCAGTCGCGGCTGATGGCGTATATTCCGCCGTTGATGTCGCCTGCGCTGTTACTGTCCGTTTTTTCGCGGAACGCTGTAATCCGTTCGTCTGTACAGGTTACTGCCCCGTAGCGGCCGGTGTCCTTCACAGACCGCAACGCTACACTTAGATTCGCCTTGTGCGATGTGTGAAAATCAAATAGTTTGTGAAAATCTATATCGAACAGTGTGTCGCCGTTCAGCACTACAAAATGGTCAGATTTCAGTAACTCTGCCGCCTGCCGGATGGCGCCACCGGTCAGAAGCGGTGTCCTTTCGTGGGAATAGACAATCTCCGCGCCGCGGTAGCTTTCCTTGAACCACGCCCGGATAACTTCATGTTTATAGCCGGTTGCAAGTACAATTCGTTTTACACCAGCATCCACTGACCGGTCAAGCGCGTAACTCAAAAACGGTCTGCCGCAGACCGGTGCCATCGGTTTGGGTACATTACCGAGCACGTGACTTAGCCGCGTCCCGAAACCGCCTGCCAATATGACGGCCTCCTCAAACACGCGGGAACATTTGTGCTTCGACCATTTCGCAGACGATGTGTCCGAGCATGATATGACTTTCCTGAATACGCGGTGTGTCATCTGACGGCACATTGAGCAGGTAGTCTGCCATGGCCTTCATTTCGCCGCCCGTTGAGCCTGTCAGTGCTACCGTAATAACACCCAATTCTTTGGCTTTGCGGAAGGCATTGCAGATGTTTTTCGAATCACCGGAAGTGGAAATGCCGACCAGCACGTCCCCCGGACGGCATGCTCCGTCAATCATGCGGGAATAGATATGGTCGTAGCCGTAGTCGTTTGCCACAGCCGTCATGTACGACGTGTTGCAGTGAAGCGCTTCCGAATTCAGCGGCGGACGGTCGTAGTAAAAACGCCCCGACAATTCGGCTGCAAGGTGTTGTGCGTCTGCAGCACTTCCGCCGTTGCCGCACCACAGAATGCGCTTGCCGTCGCGCAGCGCTTCAACCATCATTTCTGCCACTTTTCGAATGGTTTCCAACAGTGCCTCATTTGCCAGAATCTGCTGCTTGGTGGCTATACTTGCCTCAATAGAATGTCTTACAGTGTCCATGTCTTCAGTCCTTCCTGTGTAAATTCGTACCGTTTGACTTGTCCCGAGAACTTCTCGCAAAGTGCTTTCTCGACGGCATATCGGCTTGTGGCAGGGCAGTAGAAAAACATAAATCCGCCACCGCCAGCGCCGCTTACTTTTCCACCGGTTGCTCCGGCTGCCAATGCCGTATGATAAATATCCTCCAGCAACGGGTTGGTAATGCCCGAAGCCGTTTTTTTCTTGTGCTCCCAGCCGAAATTGAGAATCTCACCGATGGTGTCAATATCGCCTTTGAGCAGGCATTCCTTCATCCAAACAGCCTGTTCCTTGAGTTGGTGCATGGCTTCGATGGATGTGTTGTTTTTTGCTTTCACATTGTCAATCTGGCCTTGTATAATCTCTGCGCTGACATGACTTGTCTCTGTGTAGTACAGCAGCAGATTATGTGCCAGCTCGTCCTGATAGCGTTGCCGGATGCGCAATGGATTGACAATCACTTTGTCGTCCTGAAGGAACTGCATGTAATTGAAACCTCCGAATGTGGCAGCATACTGGTCTTGTTTGCCGCCTGCCATTTTCAGGTCAATGCGTTCGATTTCGTATGCCAAGCGTGCGAGGTCATATTCGCCGAGAGGCAGTTTCAACCACTCTGCAAATGCACCCAAGATACTTACTACCAGTGTACTGGATGTGCCCAAACCGCTTCCTGCAGGCGCATCAACGTGACTGGTGATGCGGAACGATAACGCTTTGTGCGTAAAATCCTTTACTACTCGGTTATATACGCCTTTGGCAAGCACAAAGAATCCCTTTGTGTCCAGTTCTGCGGCTGCGTCATACACTTCTTCCAATCCCGCGTCGGGCGAAGAAAAAACAATCTTTCCGTTCTCAAGCGGTTCAATGGTGGTGTAGGCGTATAGTGAAACGGTCGCGTTCAGAATCGCTCCGCCGTATTGGTCGGAGTAGGGTGATACATCCGTTCCTCCGCCTGCCAATCCGAGCCGCAAAGGTGCTTTACTTCTGATTATCATAAATGGCTGTGGTCATTACTGACCATGCATATTTTTGTTTTTCTTTTTGTATGTTTTTGCGGAACTGTTCTTCCCGCTTTTCTTTTTCGAGATCGGCAAACCGTCCGATGGCATCGGCAACCGCCTGTTCGCTCACTTCGCACACATAGCCGACTTTGCCGTCCGGCACTATTTCCGCAAGACCGCCGACGTTGGTTACAAGCATCGGCTTCTCGAAGTGGTAAGCAATCTGCGTCACGCCGCTCTGGGTGGCTGATTTGTACGGTTGTACAATCAAATCCGCCGCCGAGAAGTAATAACGTACTTTGTCATCCGGAATAAAGTCTGTGCGCCAGATTATACGACCTTCCAAGCCCAATTCACGCTCCAACTCTTTGTATTGCTCTCCGTTATTATAAAACTCGCCGGCTACGACCAAACATAAATCATTTTCATCTTTCACTTTAGCATACGCTTTCATGAGCAGGTCGAGCCCTTTGTAATCGCGGATAAAGCCGAAGAAGAGCAGTAGTGTCTTGTCTTCCGGCAGTCCTAATTCCTTTCGTGCCGCGGACTTTTCAACCGCCTCGCCGAAATTGTCATACAGCGGATGCGGCGAAAGGCGCACACAGTCTTTGCGTTTGGAAGGCAGGAACCGCAGGCAATCCTCTTTCACGCTTTCCGACATGGCGATGAACCGGTCCACGCTCCGTACGAAATACCGAATCAGCCACTTGTCCCAGAAGTGCGGTTCGTGCGGAATGATATTGTCTAAAATTGACACCACCTGAATGCCGTTTCGCCGTGCTAACCGTGCAATCGTGCCTAAACACGGAGCCATCAGTGGTATCCAGAACTTAATGACCAGCAACTCTATCTTTGCTTTTTTGATTGCCCGTGCTGTCCGAAACCACGATAGCGGGCCGATACTGTTCATTGTCCGTGCAATCTTCAGGTCTGACGGCTGCGGCGCATCGGAATACTGTGTTTTCCCTGGAAACAGAAAATCAGGGTATTGCAGCGTAAAGGTGAATATCTCCACCTCATTCCCTTCTGCGGCGAATTCGCGTGCCAAGCGTTCGTTGAACGCTGCCAGCCCGCCCCGATAGGGCCACGTCGTGCCTAAAATACCTACCCGCATACTTACCCTAATTTATTCAGCCTGCAAAATTACAACAATTTTTTTGAATGTGCAAGATTAGACGTAAAAAAACGTAAAAAATAAACTTTTATTTGCACGCGTGCATTTTTTGTTGTACCTTTGCGCCCGGATATAATGGACGATGAAGAATATTGCAGTTATATTGGCTGGAGGAACAGGCACACGTGCCGGAGCAGGTGAACCTAAACAGTTCCGCTTGCTTCCCGACGGGCGCACCGTCCTTGAAACCTGTGTAACAGCGTTTGCGGGGTTGGTGGACAGCATATGTGTCGTGACGCATCCCGATTTTGCCGAACGGACGCGAAATATCCTCAACGGCAGAAATATAGGTGTCATCAATGGCGGCAAAGAACGCTGGGAATCCTCATGGAACGCCATTCAAGCGCTTGATGATGAAGAAGTAAATGTGCTGATTCACGATTGCGCCCGACCGTTTGTTTCCAAGCGGATTATTTGCGATGTCTGTACCGCACTTGAAACGCATAAAGCAGTCACCGTCGCCGTGCCCGTAACGGACACGTTATATGCGGCAAAGGACGGTTTGGTTACCGAAATTCCGCCACGCGAAACATTCATGCGTGCCCAAACGCCACAGGCATTCCGCCTTTCCCTTATCCGCCATGCCTACGAACTGGCATTGCAGGACGAAAACGGCGTAGCGGCAACAGACGACTGTGGCATCGTGAAACGCTATTTGCCTGAACAGGAAATATTTATTGTGTGCGGCGAAGAAACAAACAAAAAACTGACTTATAAGGAAGACTTTATATGATAAAACTGTTTTTGACCGATGTGGATGGCTGTCTGACGGACGGGGGAATGTATTACTCCGCGAACGGCGAAGAGATGAAGCGTTTCTGCGTGTATGATGGTATGGGAATGGTGTTACTCCGCCATGCAGGTATCAAGTGCGGCATCTTAACCTCTGAAACGACGGACATTGTAGCCAGCCGCGCCAAGAAGCTCAAACTCGATTATCTTTGTATGGGCGCCGGCGCACATAACGACAAAACCAAACTTGAAGCCGCCACGGAGATTTGCAAAGAACTGGGCATCGGTTTGGA
This sequence comes from Paludibacteraceae bacterium, assembly GCA_905233415.1. Lineage (GTDB taxonomy): Bacteria > Bacteroidota > Bacteroidia > Bacteroidales > Paludibacteraceae > Colicola. The sequence goes on along the minus strand of CAJOEX010000018.1, from coordinate 16,481 downwards.
TGAAGTGTGCTATGTGGGTGATGATGTGAATGATTTGGACTTGCTTCGCGCAGTCGGTTTGGCGGCTTGTCCTGCCAGCGCGATGCCGATAGTGAAGTCGCTTCTGGGAATTCTTGTGTTGGAGCATAACGGCGGTAACGGTGCCATTAGGGAACTCTGCGACAAGATTCTGGCAGATATACAATAGAGATGGAAGTTCGTGATATCTTTGCACTGCGTGCAAACGGACATATTGAAGAAGCGTACGACCTCATTCGCGAGAAGTACAAAACCTACCACGGTCATTATACGTCGTTGTGTATGTTCTGGTGTGCCAGCGATATGCTGCAACTGCGTGTAGAAGAAGGCCGGATTGATGAAGCGAAGCAAATACTGGCAGCTCTTGAGCGCATGTTACCGCACATGCAGGATGATGATGTGCTCGGGAATCAGATGGTGAAACTGAGAACTTTGATACGAGAAACTGACAAATAAAAAATGACACGAGTTATTACATTTGGCGTTTATGACCTGTTACATATCGGGCACTTGAATCTGCTTCGGAAATTTCCCACACCCCAAGGGGACAAGCAGTACGCTGATTAATGAGACTTTAATTCGACTTCGTGGATAAAAACTAAATAGGTAAACATATGAGACAAATGACCATAGAGGAATGCAAGCAAGTAATGCTTGATATTCTAATAAAGATAGACACTTTTTGCCGTCAAAATAATATTGAGTATTTTTTAGCAGGCGGCACAGGTATAGGCGCTATCCGTCATAAAGGTTATATACCATGGGATGATGATATAGATATAGCGATGACTCGACCAAATTATGAACGTTTCATTCATTCTTTTGGTGGAGTATATAAGCATCTTAACCTTTTTGCTCCGGAATTAGATGACAATTATTATGCTTCTTATGCTAATGTTTGTGACAATAGGACTCTTTTGAAAGAGGACTTGTTTGATCACATGGGCTATGATGTCGGAGTAAAAGTAGATGTGTTCCCAATAGATGCTTGCGAAGATGACATCAAAGTATGCAATAGATGGCATTATATTGTGCGTATTATAGACAATATCCTTTCTCGTCGTCATCGAGATATGAAATATACTTGGAAACATAATAAGTTTAATTATTTGACTTGTACGATAGTTCGGGTATTAACATCTCCAATTAAGTACAAAACATGGCTGCGATGGTTACTAAAGATAGTAACACGTTGTGACTATTCCACCGCTAATTATGCTTATCATGCTTCATTACCATACAAAAAAGTAACGCGTTGTCCTAAAAAAGTTTTTGAAGAATATGTTGATGTTGAGTTTGAAGGACATATTGTAAGAAATCTTAAGGATTTTGATACACACTTACGTACGATATTTGGAGACTATATGCAGTTGCCCCCGGAGGAGGAGCGTGTGGGACATCATGGTTTTACGGCATTTTGGAAAGATTAAGTGATATGATACCTAAGATTATTCATTATTGTTGGTTCGGTCGCGGAAAAAAGCCAGAACTGGCTATCAAATGTATTGAGTCCTGGAAACGAGTTCTTCCTGAATATACACTTAAGGAATGGAACGAGGATAATTTTGATTTGGATATGTTTCCTTATGTTCGCGAAGCGTATAAGAGTGGTAAGTTTGCATATGTGACGGATGTGGTGCGCTTATTTGCTCTATATACCGAAGGCGGAATTTATATGGACACAGATGTAGAAGTCTTAATGCCTCTTGACCCATTTTTACATCATACGGCTTTCTCCGGCTTTGAAGATGATGAGAATGTACCAACAGGCATAATGGCGGCAGAAAAAGGTAGCCGTTGGGCAAAAGAGAATTTAGATTATTACAAAGATCGTCATTTTATTAAACCGGACGGTTCTCTCGATACTACAACGAATGTGGTTACCATCACAAACTATATGCTACCGTACGGACTAAAACGAGATAATACGTATCAGGATTTTCCAGGCTTGATTACTTTCTATCCAAAAGATTATTTTTGCCCCAAAGATAATATAACCGAAAAAATACATATAACACCCAATACAGTTACTATTCACCATTTTGCCGCCAGTTGGCATTCGCCAATGAATCGTTTAAAACATCGTATTATTCGTTGGGTGAAGATTCATACAGGAATCCGCATAGGACGTCAAAAACAGTAACAGTTATTTATGCTAACAGCTATCATTTGTACATATAATCGGGCGAAGTATATAGGCAATCTGCTGGAGAGCATTGCAGCAAATGACTTGGAGAAGAGCGCATATGAGATTGTGCTCGTCGATAATAACTGCACGGACAATACACGTGAGATTTGCGAGGCGTTTGCCAAGAAGCACAAGGATGTGAACTTCCGTTATGTAGTAGAACCCGAACAGGGACTGTCGGCGGCGCGAAACAAAGGTATCAAAGAGGCGAAATGCGATGTGTTGGTCTATATTGATGATGACGCGCTGGTGGATACATGGTATCTGCGGATAGTTGCGGAGTATATGCAGGCACATCCGGAAATAAGTGCTGTCGGCGGTCCAATAATTCCGCTATATGAGACAGAGGAACCGAAATGGATGACGCGGTTCACGAAAGAGTTGCTTTGTGGCTATTTGTACTTTGGAGACAAGAAACGTCCATTCCCCGGAGAGCGTTATCCGGGAGGAGGGAATGCAGCATATCGGGCAGAAGTATTTGCGGAAGTAGGACTGTTCAACACAGATTTAGGGCGCAAGGGCGACGGATTGATGGGGTCGGAAGAAAAAGATATCTTCGACAAGATGAAAGCCCGCGGGATGCGGTTTATGTATCTGCCTAAGATGATTCTGCATCATATTATTCCCCAGAAGAAACTGGAGCGCGATTACTTCAACCGCCTGACTTATCAAATCGGTTTAAGCGAACGGCAACGGACAAAAGCTATTGGAACAGGCAAATATATAAATCGCCTCGTAAAAGAGGCGATTAAATGGGGTGGAACATTGGTTTTGCTTGCAGGTTATACGTTGCAAGGGCAACCTATGAGGGGCTGGAAACTTATTCTTTTCCGGTGGAACGTGAGTCGCGGGCTAACAGGAGCCAAAAGAATGCAAACTTGAGCGCATACATTGGCAGCCAGTAGCGGATAACTATAGGCGCGGCGAACGCAGTGGTGCCGTAGTAGATAAAGCCGAATACAAAAAGCAAGGCAAAGGCCAATTTCTGCGGATGAGAGGTAAGCAACATTTTGCGGCGGAAAATTATCAACGCAAATGCTGCAATAAACAGAATCCAAGTCAGTAAATCAATTATCGGCAAAACAGGTTTTAGCACGTTTTCATATGTGGGATAACGCGCAGGCTTTTGGCTTGCAAGGTCAATATTGAAGTACGAATTCATAACTGACTGGTCTTGTGGAATAGGTGCAAAATGTCCTACCATTTCCAAATCAGACGGATAGAAGACACTTTTGATATTCAGCCAGAGATAATACTTCCAGAACAATGCAGGATAATGGAATATTAGCCACTTTCCGTAGTCCGCAAATAATCCTCCGCCGAGTCTTGCCCAAGCAACGGGATAAGGTGTTTGGGTGGTTTGTATATAGCGGAAGAGGTATTGCTTGAGCGGGAAGTGTGATTGCCAGATAAAAGCGGCCGTTACATGTCTGCCGCTATCCGTATGGGCAATAATAAGGTCGTTGTATGCGGGTTGCACGAAGTTGTGCAAGTCGCGCAGACGTTTGTCATCCGGCAGTTGTTCGTCATCCATATAGGGTAGGACATGCATTCCGTTGCTGGCAAGCTGCCAACCGTCAAAGCCGGTCGAAAACTGCGAACGATGAACGATTTGTTGCATATTCGAAGTTATGTTGTGGTAGAAGATACCGAAAAGGGCACATGTCAAAGCAATCGTTGTCCAACGTAACATCGGTTTGCCGGCAAGTATCAGCACCGGAATAAATGCAAGCGGGAAGAACATGGCGGAATACCGCACAAAGAGGCAGCCGAAGAATGCCGCAAGATAAATACCCGCTGCCAACCATGAGTTGTCGAAAATGACTACTAAAAGCATAGCCAGCATCACAAAAATCAGGCAGCAGAAGAGCGCATCTGACATAACGGCGTTGAGCATATAAATGCATGTCGGCGCAAGCGTTACAAGGACTTCCAGCAACACTCGAAGCCACGTCTTTTGAATAGGATAAAAACGCTTGAGTGCCAACAGAAACAGTCCGAGTGAAAAGGCATAGAGGATAAACTGCGCGACAATGACTGCTTGAACACTATGAGAAACAACGTGAACGATTTGCAGAAAAGCCGAGTAACCGAACGGACGATAGATGCTGAACTGGTCGGATTCCGCGGCCGCCACGTAAGTGAATGTATCAGAATACGTTGCCGGAGTAGGGTAACATATACGGATAAAGATATAGCCGATGACGCAAGAGACAATAATCGCCAACCAATCAATTGCGGCTTTTGGAAGAGGAAAAACCAATAGTTGTCCCGTTGGGGTTGTCGGGTTATTTGTCGTTCTTTTCTTCATGATATTCTGTTTCTGTATTTACGTTCCAGACGTTTTGTTTATCTGTTTTTCCGGCAACGATGTTGTCAACCGCCTCCATTGCTGTCAGCATGGAATGGTCCATATTATTATAACGGTGCTGGCCGTTGCGACCGATGCACCATAGATTGGGAATGGTATCCAAGAACTCCCGGACGGCAGGTAAGTCTTTGTATGAGCCGAAATAGGCTGGATAGGCCTTGCGAATTTTGACTTGCGTGGCATCCAACACGTCAGAAGCATCCACCACATCAATCTTTGCAAGTTCGGAAACAGCCATCTTGATGAAGTCGTTTTTGGGCATCTGCCAAAGCTCGTCGCCTTCGTTGCAGAAATATTCCATGCCAACAAAGACCGTGTTGTGGTAGTCTTTGACCATGTATGGCGACCAGTTGTTAAAGATTTGGAGACGACCGACTTTGACGTCACGCTCCTGCACGTAAATCCATGTGTCGGGCACACGATTCTTCCATGTACGGATTGTTGTTCCGTTGGTGATACGAAGTTTTTTGGCAAGGACGCCAACAGTAATAAAGTCACGGTAAGGCAGTTCTTCCGCTGTTTTGGCAATGCCAGCAGGCACTTTTATACCGCTAAGCGCAGCAATAAGGTCGCGAACAGGCATACTTGAGAAACAGTAATCGCAAGGAATGGTCTTTTTGCCTTCAGGCGATTGAACTTCTACGGCAGCAATTCGGTTGCTTTTCACTTGGATACCGATTACCTCGTGTTCCATGAGCACTTCTCCGCCAAGTGTTTTGACACGTTCCGCAGCCAACGTCCATAGTTGTCCCGGACCATATTTGGGATATACAAACTGTTCGATGAGCGAGGTTTCGACGTGCTTCTGCCCTTTGTCCGCTTTGCGGAACGGACGCGTCATTACGTCTTTAAGCAGGGCGAAAATAGATAAACCTTTCACTCGCTGGGCACCCCAATCGGCACCGATTTTGGAAGGATGTATACCCCAAACTTTGGTGGTGTAGTCTTCAAAGAACATCTCATACAACGGGCGTCCGAAACGGTTGATATAGAAGTTTTCGAGTGAAGTCTCAGGCAGTTTATGGAAAACGGCTTTCATGTACCCGAAGCCTGCGCGGAAGGTGTTTTTGAGTCCGAGTCCGGCGAATGTCGCCCATTTGACGGAAATCGGATAGTCGAAAAACTTCCGTAGAAAAAAGATGCGTGAAACCCGTTCGCGATTGAGCATGACGCAATCGGTCTTTTCCGGATCGGGACCGTCTTTGACAAGCGGCTTGTGTTTTTCCAAAAGGATGTCGTCCAATGCTGGTGCTCCTTGCATCGGCATCAGGTTCTGCCACCATTGTGTGACGCGTTCGTTCTTGGAGAAGAAACGGTGTCCGCCGATATCCATACGGTTGCCTTTATAGTTCACGGTTTGGGAAATTCCGCCAATTTGTTGTGTTGCTTCAAGCACAATCGGATGAATATCCGTGCGTTGCAGTAGCTCTGTGGATGCAGTTAATCCGGCAGGTCCGGCGCCTATGATGATAGCCGTTTTCATTTGTCTGTGTGTTTATAGAACAGTGTCAATTTGCGGGCAAAGAAATTCCAGAAGAACACCAAACCCGTAGAAATCAGTTTTGCAAGCATGTAGTGCAGCCCGACCAGTTCGCAGGCACAGTACATGATAAGTTCGTTCAAGCCCAAGCCGACAACACCGATAATCGCAAAGATAGCGAATTCAAGCCAGCGATTGTGCAGGCGGTGTGTGGCAAAAACGATGAGATTACTCAAGATGTAATTAACCGTCAAACCGATAATAAACGCCAACGCTGCGGACACAAGATATTGTACGCCCAACCATTCCGTAAAGGCATACAAGGAGGCATAATCCGCCACAAAAGCCACTCCTCCGACGAAGCCGTAACGCATCAGTTGAAAGAGGGTGTCTTGTGATTTCAGCAGTTTTTCGAGGTATTTCGGCATAAACGATTGCGGTATAACGGGTATAAAATTGTTGCGAGACTGATAAGCAATGTCAGGAAGAATATCGCCAAGCACCATTTATCCGTCTGCAATGCAGGAGGAATAAAGGACATTTGCAGATGATGCCTGCCCGCCGGAAGCAGCGCTGCGCGAAGCGTGTAATTGGCACGGCCGAGCGGCAGTTCTTCTCCGTCACAGAATAAGTGCCAGCCGTTCGGATAATAAATCTCCGAAAAGACTGCAACGCGGGGCGACTGTATGTCCGCTGCATAGTTCAGGTTATTTGGAGCATATTCGGTCAATTGGATGTTGTCATTTTCGGAGGCATTTCCTGCGCCGGAAAGCACAGGCTCAAATCGTTTGTCTGCAACAGCCTGTCGGCGCAAATCCAAAACATTCAAAGCCTCGCTTTCTTCGTCCGGAGTGTCAACAAACTGTACTTCATCCACGAACCATGCATTTCCGAATGCTTCCGGATTGATTTGCACGCCGTTGCGGGTCACGAAGTATTTGGTGTTGAGCATGTTCAGCACTTGGAAATTGTTGCGGCTGATATGTTCGTCAATCAAATCCTGATAACGGCGCAGTTTGACTGCCGAATAACCGCCGATGGATTTGAGACGATAACTGGTACGTGCATCGTTGAAGGTGTTGGCGGTCAGGTTAAGCACACGGAAATCCACGGCTTTGTCTTTCAAGATTTGTTCTTCCCACGGTTGTACCGCGAAGAAACGGTCATTGTCTTTCTGCGTTACAAAGTCCTTGCTGCCGAAGAAATGGCGGTTGACAGGAACAAGGTCCACCAGCATCAAAACCGCCAGAATACCGAGTGTATAGGCTTTTTTGAGCTTGTCGGCGGCATAGAGCCAAAGCAGAACTGTTGCGGCAACAATAAATCCGAATGAGCGCCAGGCATCCGCGCGCATCATAGAAGCGCGTTGGTCCACAATCATTTGGTAAATGTCGTTACCAACCTGCCCTTTCCATGAAGCATCGTAAGAGGAAGTGAACGAAAGCAGGCTACCGCCGAATAGCGCAAAGAACATGCAAATGCCTGCGGTTATTCCGCCTGCGATAAGGACAAATTTGCCTTTACCGGTTTTGTCCGCGTCCATCAGTTTCTGCAAACCCAGAAAGCCAAGAAGCGGGATTGTTACTTCCGCAACAACAAGAATCGATTCAACAGCGCGGAACTTGTTGTACATCGGGAAATAGGTATAGAAAAATTCCGTAAGCGGCATGAAATTTCGTCCCCAAGCCAAAAGAATAGAGAAGATTGTAGCCACCAAAAGCGCCCATTTATACGGTCCTGAGACAATCAGCAATCCCAAAATAAAGAGCATACAGACAATGGCACCCATATAAACCGGTCCGGAAGTAAATGCTTTTTCTCCCCAGTAAGTCGGAGCTGACTGGCAGAATTGTTTGGCGCTGGATTTTGGTACACGGGCTTTGACCAAATCGTTGTACAGTTGTGACTTTTCGCCTACGTTGTAACCGCTTGCGCCACCCATAAAGTTTGGAATCAGGAAAGTGAATGTTTCCATTTTGCCGTAGCTCCAAGCGGTTGCGTAATCAATGTCCAAGCCGGCTTTTTCGGACGCTGTCTTTTCGGATTGGTGCAATTCGCTGTGTCCGCCGCGCATTGTTTCCGCCAAATATACGTTATTCATTTCGAACCAGCTGAGTCGGGTCCCGTAAATGAGCAGCGCACACACGACGAGTGTTCCGAGGCTAATGCCGAAATCTTTCCAACTGCGGTCGCGAATAACAATATAAATTTCCGCACAAACAAGCACACCAATCAAGAGTGCCATATAATACGTCATTTGCGGGTGCGAAGTAATGCCCAAAACGCCATAAATCAAGGTGAGAGGCACACCATACCGGAATTTTCGTCGGAAAATGGCATAAATACCTCCGATAAACGGTGCAAGAAAACCTAATCCGACGGCTTTGGTCATGTGTCCAGCGGGGATAATAAGCATGAAGTAGGTGCTGAGTGTAATGGCGAAAGCTCCGATTATACTCAGCCACGGATTAACACGGAAGCACTTGAGCAGCAGGAAGAACCCGAGCAGATATGCAAAGATTATTCCAATACTGTCCAAACGGCCTGTAAAACCGAGATGGGCGATTCTACCTAAAATGTTACGTGCTTTTCCGGATGGCATGGAACCCGTTATTTGGTATGTTGGCATTCCACCGAACATGGAGTTCGTCCACCACGTCGTTTCGCCTGTTTGGGCATAGTATTCTTGCGCTTCATGAGCGGCGCCTTTCCAGTTGAGCACATCACCGGCATGTAATACTTTGCCGCCGAGCAGAGGCGAACAATACAGCAGCGCAAAGGCTAAAAACACAACTACTGCCACAAGATACGGCAGCATTTTCTTCCAATTTATCTGTTTCATGTTCATAAGTCGTTTTTAATGGCAGTCAGTTCCTCTTTTACGCGTTCCAAAATAGCGGCAGCACGTTGCCGTATGTCGGATTGTTTCTCTCCGCCTACCAATTCGCGGCGGATAGCGTCAATTCGCGTGATTTTCAGTTCGTCACGGATATATTTGATGCGCTGTATAAGCTCCAAATCCTCTTTGGTGTAATAACGGTTTCCATGACCGTCTTTGCGGGGTTTGAGTTGGGAGAACTGCTGTTCCCAATAGCGCAAATTCGAAGAAGAAAGTCCGGTAAGTTCCGTCGCCTCCTTCATCGAGTAATATATTTTGCCTATTTCCATTATTTTCCGATTTTGAGAGTCGAACCTGCGCGAATGTTGTCGGATTTGAGGCCGTTCCACGCTTTTATTTGTTTGACGGTAACATGGAATTTCTGTGCGATGGCGCCCAGTGTGTCGCCGTTTTTGATTTTGTAATAGGTCACGCCGTTCACCGAATAGCCGCCGTTGAGACTTGTTTTTTGGGCGAGGTCAATCTCTGCACGACGGTTGTTAATCAGTTCGTCTGCGCGATACGCCAGAATCACTTCCTGCTGGTCTATATAGTCGGTCACGCGGTCTGCCGGCAGGCAAAGCGAATAGGTGTTTCCGCCCGGGATGACATCTTTTGCATACTGCGGATTGAGACGGCGCAATTCGTCCAATTCGATACCTAAAATCTCGCTAATCTGGAGCAAATGTTGTCGCACATTTGTTTGAATGGTGTCTGTCTCCATCGTCATCTCAATTGCTTCCGGGCATATTCCGTGTAAATCGGCATAATTGATGGAATAGGCTGCGGCTATGAAGATCGGCACATAACCGCGTGTCTCTTGTGGCAGGTAGGGATAGATTGACCAGAAATCACGCTTGCCGTCCGCACGGTGAATTGCTTTGTTCACATTGCCGGGACCGCAGTTATAGGCGGCAATCGCAAGGTTCCAGTCTCCAAACATGTTGTACAGCGATTTAAGGAACAGACAGGCTGCTTCGGTTGATTTAATCGGGTCCATCCGTTCATCTACCAATGAGTTGACCTCCAGACCGTACAAGCGGCCTGTTGAAGGCATAAACTGCCATAAACCGGCGGCTCCCGCACGGGAATGTGCCTGCGGATTGAGTGCCGACTCAATAACCGGCAGATAGCACAATTCGTAAGGCAAATCGTGACGTCCCAAAGCATCATAGAATAGCGGGAAGTAGTAGGCTGCCTTGCGTTGGATGCGTGCCAACTGCTTCGGACTGCGTTTGACATACCGCAGGATAAATGCCCGCACAACCGAGTTATACGGCATTTCAATCACGAACGGCAGCGCCTGCAAACGTGCCTTATATACGGAATCCGGCAGTTCCGCCACCACTGTATCCCGCGAGCAGGCTTCGGTGTCAATGGTGGCGATAGTGCGGTCAAATGTAGTGGTGTCCACTACTAACGAGTCCAATGTGTTTGCTGCCACCAAGAGACTGTCTTCGGGCGCAATTTGCTCGCTAATCTCCGTGGTGTCTGCTGCCAAAGTGGCGTTGATGGAGTCTTGTTGTTGTGCCATTGTGGTAAGGGCGCACAAGCTGAAGATAATTCCTAAAATCGAATATTTCATACGTTAAAATGATATTGCTAATTTCAATTCTGCTGACCGCTGTTGCTGCTGGTCATAATATAGTTGCGGTTCTATATTGATGGACAAATCATCGGATATGTCGAAATCAAACAGTTGGGCATCCACGTAGGCGTCAATGATTGATAGTGCATAAACGGCAATTGCCACGACGATGGAAATGTCGCGGTAGCGACGGTACATATTCTGCCTGTCCTTGAGAATGTTCCTGTAGCCGCTCTCTCCGCCTAAACGCTCAATCGTGTAACCTTCCGGCATGATGGCGTTATAAGATTTTAACGGGTCTGTGGACAGATTTCCTGCATCGGTCACGATATCGCGGTAAGCCTCTTTGTAGGCGCTGTATTTCTCGTTGTTCCAGGCAATGGCAAATCCGCAGCCCATAAATCCGCCATACACAATCGGCAACTTCCAATAGCTGCGGTTGTAAATCTGTCCCAATCCGGGTACAATGACCCCGAGCCACACGGATTTGAGCGGGTCCGGTTTCCACGTCAGTTCGGTCGGTCCCAGCACAAGCGGAGCTTCCACGACAATCAGGCTGTCATTGCTTTGTACAGCCGTTGAGTCTGTCGAATGGGCGTTTGCCCCAACCGCCATGAACACCAATAATATGCTCAGCAGACGCTTGGTCAAAGGATTATTCCAAAATCAGTTTCACAATCGAATCAAGGTCTTTCGCGTCCCGGAACATGAATGAAACCTTGCTGCCGGTAATCTTCACGGCACGTCCGAGTTTGTCGCTCAGCAATTTTTCTTGTGCCGTAAAAATCTTCTTGGGTTTGACTTTCGGTTTTTCGCGTTGAGCCAGTTTATTGCGCAATTGCGTGACCTGCAACTCCACTTGGCGCACACTCAGTCCTTCTTCTAAAATGCGTTTGTATAGCATTAACTGGAACGCTGTGGATTCGGCGCCGAGGATGGCACGCGCGTGTCCCATGTCCAGTTTCTTCTCTTTGATGCCCAGCTGAATTTCTGCCGGCAACTTCAGCAGTCGCAGGTAATTGGCAATCGTTGCACGCTTCTTGCCCACACGTTCCGCCATGCGTTCCTGCGTCAAATCATAATCGTCCATTAACCGCTGGTAAGCAAGCGCAATCTCAATCGCATCCAAATCTTCGCGTTGGATGTTTTCAATCAACGCCCATTCCATCACTTGCTCGTCTTTCGCAGTACGGATATAGGCCGGAATGGTTTTCAAACCGGCTTGTTTGGCTGCGCGGAAACGACGTTCTCCGGCGATAATCATGTATGTGCCGTCTTCGTTTTTGCGGAGGGTAATAGGCGAAATGACGCCGTGGGCACGGATTGAATCCGCCAATTCGGTCAGTGCATCTTCATCAAATGACACACGCGGCTGATTGGGATTCGCCACAATCTTGTCCAATTCCACTTCGTTGATACTGCTGCTGCCGCGGAACTCTATTTGGTTGCTGTCTATCAGGGCGTCTAATCCACGCCCAAGTCCTGTTAATTTCATCGTATAATCAATTCTTTAGCCAGATTCATATAATTTTTTGCTCCCTTTGAATGCGGGTCATAGTCTATCACGCTCAGTCCGTGACTCGGGGCTTCGCTGAGGCGTACATTGCGGTATATGACGGTATTAAACACAAGACTGCCGAAGTGCCGTTTTACCTCTTCATAAACCTGATTGCTCAAACGCAGACGGTTGTCGTACATCGTCAGCAGGAAGCCTTCTATTTGAAGGTTGGGGTTAAGACCCGATTTGATTATTTTTATCGTGTTCAGCAACTTTGCGATTCCTTCAAGCGCAAAGAATTCGCATTGCACGGGAATAATCACGGAATCGCTTGCTGTCAGCGCGTTTATCGTAATCAAACCAAGCGACGGCGAGCAGTCTATCAGAATGTAGTCAAAGTCGTTTCGCACCTGGTTCAGCACGTTTTTAAGCCGTCCCTCGCGGTTGTCAAGGTCGCGCATTTCAATCTCTGCTCCCACCAAATCAATGTGGCTCGGAATCAGCTTGAGATTCGGAATCTTGGTCTCCACAATGGCTGTTTTCGGGTCTATTTCGTCAATCAGACACTCATAAACGGTTCGTTCAAGGCCACGAATCTCGATACCCAGACCTGACGAAGCGTTGGCTTGAGGGTCAGCATCAACCAGCAGCACTTTTTTGCCCTCGTAGGCAAGCCCTGCCGCAAGGTTGATGGCGGTGGTTGTTTTGCCCACGCCGCCTTTTTGGTTGGCAATAGAAATAATTTTACTCATATAGTTTCAATTATTTGGTTTTCTGTTATTTGTTGGCAGGCGTAATTTCTGTACCGGCAGAAGTTTGTGCCATGTACCGTACAGGGTCTGCATGCCAGTTCAGGAACTTCTATGCGGTCTTTTTCCTGCTGTTTCCAGCCGTAAAATCCCATCTTCGGGTGCGTACCGCACCAAATGCTTATCGCACGCAGTCCGACTAACGAACTCAAGTGCTGGTTGGCGGAATCCATGCATAGCATCACATCCAGCTGCCGCATCAGCTCCAGCTCTTCGTCCAACGGCAGCAGACCTGCCACACTGGTCACGTTTTCGCTCATGTTCGCCCACTGGCGCAGCAACTCGCATTCCACGTCGCCTGCTCCGAAAAGGAACACTTTCGTATCTTTCTGTGCGCTCAAACGGCTCAATATGCTTTTTATTGTGTGGTATGGCAACATGTTTGTTTTTGATTTCGCAAACGGCGCCAGACCGATCCACTTTCCCGTTTTTTCCCCGAATTGTTTGCGCACTTCCGCTGCTGCGGCTTGGTTTACGGCTAATGCATCAAACTGTTCGTCGGTCTTCAAACCGGCTCTTCCGAATGTTTCCATATACCGCTCAAACTCTGTCGGCAAGGTCTTTTTGCGTCCGATGCCCAATGCCGCTATTGCCCATTTTTGCAGCCGCCCGTAACGTATAACCGTACTTTTGACGCCCCGCATACGGAACAACCCTCTCAAAATCTGGCTGCGCAGCACGTTCTGCAAATCAATCACATGGTCAATCTTGTATGCCTGCAGTTCGCGATATACTTGCAGCAGGCTTTTGATACTCCCGTCCCCGAAATCCACTTCATGGAAACGCACATTCTCCAATCCGTAAAACATGGCGTGCAACCGTTTCTTGGCAACCACTACAAACGTATCTTCGGGATGCAGCCGGGACGCTGCCGAGAGGATAGGGACGGTCATTGCTACATTTCCCAACGACTGAAATCGCAATACAAGGTACGTCATTTCTTCACCTCCCATAACCATGCAATGTTCAGACTCAGGTTCATCGGATTGGACTGCGAGAAATGGTCTGCAGTCTTGTTGCTGTACAGCGTTCCGAAACTGTAACTGAACCGCGCCTCAAATTGGTATAGTCCCGCGTTTTTCGTCCTGCAGTAAAAGCCTAATCCGCCGGCGATACCCCAATCAAACGGGTTGTCTAACTCGCGGTACTGGTGAACGGCTGTCGTTGATTGTTCGCCTTTTCCGCCTTCGTCATATACGCAATAGCCGATTTGCGGACCCACATTCACAAAGCCGCGCCAAGTCTGCTTCCCGAAGTAGATGTGCATTAGGAACGGCAGTTCCAGATAATGCAGCATTCGCGTATAATCGACTGCCGAAGTGGTTTCTGTGGCGGCGCCTTTCTCTCTCCAGCCGCGCGCCATATAGTTCAATTCCACCTGTATTGCGCAGCATTTCTGCTCGCTGTAGCGGAATACAAATCCCCCGTGTCCACCGAGAATACAGCCGTTCGTAATCGGGGACATATTCCCCACGCTGGGATTGAAAAGCACGGTGGAAGCCATTATGCCTCCCTGAAAGCCGACATACATTTCCGGCTTGCGCAAGCGTGGCTGAGCCATGAGGCTTAGGGCACACACTGTCAATCCCAATATGCAAATATACCGCTTCAACTACTTTCTGATTATGGCTATTTTTGTATTCACCAGCCCGCCGTTTTCGTTCACGCGCTCAAACTGCATGTCCGACTGCAAACCGTAGTATTCCTTGCCTTCCAGCCATGCAATCAGTTGGCGGGTTATATCGTAGCCGAGCAGGTCGAAACGCGGCAAATCCGTGCTGTGCTCGTGCTTGAAATACGTGCTGAACAGGCTCTCGTAGTCCGTCAAATCCGCCGGTACTGCAGTCGCAAAGACGGAGGTATATATCTGTGGCAGGATAATCTTCTCTTTCTGCCATGAATACTGGCTGTAGAGCGTTATCTGCTTGCCGGATTTGCCGTTCATTACATGCGGCAGCAGCAACTGCAGGTTACTGTATTTTTCCGTATTGAAAATCACGATATTCTCCATGCTGTCTTTGAGCGCTTTGCTGATGGAGTCCCTCATTATATCGTGTACGGACACTCGCGTAACCGACAAGCCGTGATTGCGCACCGCTTGGCGGAATTCACGGATGCCGTACGGAATGTCCGCCTCTTTGGCATCCACAAACACGCAGTTTACCTTGTCCTGGCGGTCTTCCAGATACTCCGCAAGGGCCTTTGCTTCGCCCTTGACGTGAGGATTGAACTGCATCAGGAACGGGTTCGTGTCTATGTCTTTCACTTTGTTCGTGAATGGAATAATGGTCAGAATCGAATCCTCCAGAACCGTTTGTGCAATCGCTTCCACTTGTGCCGGATAAGCCGGACCGATGATGGCGTCTATGCCTTTCAGGACGCTGTCTGCCGTTAATTGCTGAATCTTTTCTTCCGTTTTGCCCACGTCATAGACAAACAGTTCGTACTTCCGGTCGTCGTTGAGGTCATTGAATGCTAATAGCACTCCTTCATAAAACTCCCAGAACCGTTCTGCGCCTGCTTCACGCTGTTTGCTGTCTGCCTGTAGAGGCAGCAGTAAGGCAATCTTCAGCACTTTTTCGCTTCCGGCAATACTGTCTGACGTTAGGCTGTCCTGTGCCAAAGCCATGCTGTCTAAAGGCGCTGTGATACTGTCTTGCACCAATGCCGTGCTATCCGCTGCTACATTCTCCGCCGCACGTTCTTCTGGCAGCGAAGCGGTCTGTGTACTGTCTTCTGTGCTCTGTACTTCTTGAACCAAGTCGCTCTCTTTGACCGGAATAATAATCGTTTCCGCGTAGTGCAGTCCGCGTTCTTTGAGTTTCGGGTTCCATTTGATTATTTCGGCTTGGGGCACGTCAAAGTTCACGCTGACGCGGTATAGACCGATACTGCGCGGAACCTTATAGCGGTAAAACACTTTGCCGGCAATCGTATCAAGCGGG
Source organism: Paludibacteraceae bacterium (assembly GCA_905233415.1). Lineage (GTDB taxonomy): Bacteria > Bacteroidota > Bacteroidia > Bacteroidales > Paludibacteraceae > Colicola. The sequence goes on along the minus strand of CAJOEX010000018.1, from coordinate 706 downwards.
TAGGGTTGTAGTTCGGCGTGTGCCGTTGTCAGCAACGCACTTGCACACACAAAAACAGCGGCACTTATCGTCCGTAATATACACTTCATAGGTTTCTATCCTCAAAAATCGCCGCAAAAGTACTACTTTTTTTTTGAATGTGCAATCTTTTACGTAAAAAAATCGCTCCCGAAGATTTTTTTGCTTGTTTTTTATGCATTTGCACAAAATAAACATTTTTTTGCCCCGAAAATTTGCACAGTCCAAAAAAAGGCGCGGACGCTGAAAGCGGTGTTTGACGCCGCGACTTCGGAAGCCGGAGCGGCAGCCGTAGCATACTGCCTGGAGCACGAAAAAGGCCTTGACCGCGAGCACTTCCTGCACGAGGGCTTGACGTTCTCGCTGGATTACAAGTGCGACTACAAGTACGCCGACAACGACACCGACTCCCACGACAAGCCGGCCGGTTACAAGGAAGCCAAACGCACGCTTGAAGCTGCGAAAAAGACCGTGGACGTGTGGAAAGCGAAACTCAAAGCGGCGGAGAAAGTCATTGTGTTGGCGCACCCGAACATGGCACCCGTCAATCCGACGTGGACGATGAAGTACTACTGCAAGGAGGTATAACTGTCTTTGCCCTGTCTTTTCAGTACCGTTACAGTACGGTCACAGTACGGTCACAGTACCGAAAAGGCGGGGCAATTACCAATAAAACGATAACCAATGG
>CAJOEX010000017.1 GCA_905233415.1 Paludibacteraceae bacterium | reverse complement strand
ATAACATGTATCTGGACGAAGGTGTCGAGATCGACTGCACCTATACTCCGACCAAAGCTACGGACGAAGATGGCTGTAAATCTCCCGAAGAAGGCGGCGCTGAAGACGATACTGGTGATGGAGGTAAACCGGGCGGAGACGATGATGACGATGATGGCGACGATGATGATGACGACGATGACGATACTCCGGGCGGCGGCGATGGCGGCGGTAGTGCCACGGCAACGATAAACAATAATTTCAAAGCCCTGCCGTTCTCCGTTGATTACGACGGCAAAACGATCGTGTTCTCACAAGGTAACCTCCAGTATCATGCCGTTTCTAAGACCTGGCGTTTCGCAGGACAACAATGGGAGTTTGTCGGAGACAAAGCGGAAGGTAATGTGTATGAGAATGGAGTCAAGAGCAATAACGGCGATATTGCAAGAGACGAGTATAGCGGTTGGATAGACCTCTTCGGTTGGGGCACATCGGGTTGGAACAGCGGTGCTGTCGAGTATAGTCCAATGGCTTACAGCGCGTCAGCGGAGGATTACTACCCGGGTGGCGATCCGTATAACAATCTAACCGGCACATACGCCGAAGCGGATTGGGGAGTGCATAACTCGATTCTCAACGGTGGTAATAAAAAAGGTCAGTGGCGCACCCTCACTACCGATGAATGGGCATTTATTCTCTATTACAGGGATGGCGGCGCAGCCCTAGTCAGCACCGCTACAATAGACGATGTGAAAGGTATTGTCATCCTGCCTGACAACGGCTTTGAAGTGCCTGGCGGTCTGACGTTTACGTCCTTTGCCGCTAAATCAGATATCAACTGGAACGAAGGCATGCATGCCTACGAAGCTAAAAGCGGCATACATGATGTTAATAAATATACCGTGGACGAATGGAAAATGATGGAGGCTGCAGGTGCGGTATTTCTCCCTTGCGGCGGCAGACGCCAGTATACGAATATGAATGGAGCCAACTGGCTTGCCTGCTACTGGTCTTCCACCGCTTGCCAAAACTATGAAGGCAACGCCCGCTCAATCGGCTGTCAGGGAAGCGGTTTCTATATCTACGCCTCTAACTCCCGCAGTTATGCCTATTCCGTCCGCCTCGTAAAAGATAACTAAATATCAAAATGATAAAATAAATAATTAAATCGTAAATAATAAAATCGTAAATTACCATGAACGACGAATTAAAACAAATCATGGCTGTCGCAGAGACTTGGACTCGCGAGCCGTTTGACGCGGAAACCCGCGCACAAGTGAAACAAATGATGGAAGCAGAGGACAAAACCGAACTCATCGACTCCGCGGAATTATGGGTCCCGGTACGAACCGTATGAATAAGTACATTGTGGCACAAGCTACACAGGGCTATGCCAACTACCTGCTGAAGGTGGCTAAAGAAGGCGGCTTCAAAACCCTTCGCCCCAATACCCCTGTCAGCGTAGTGATCGGTCACGACTGCCGTAACAACGGACGTCTCTTCGCAGAAACCTGCGCAGACGTATTTGCTGCTAACGGCATTAAAGTATATCTCTTCGAGTCCCTGCGTCCGACTCCCGAAGTATCCTTTGCAATCCGTGAACTCCATTGCCAAGGCGGTGTGAACGTTACAGCTTCACATAACCCCAAAGAGTACAACGGCTACAAAGCATATTGGGAAGATGGTTCACAAGTGCTTATGCCGCACGACAAGGGTATCATTGACGAAGTCAACAAAGTGCGCATGGAAGATGTGAAGACCGGTGGCAATAAGGACCTTATCGAGATCATCGGCGGTGAGATGGACTATGACTACATGATGGCTGTTAAGTCGGTCATGATTGATCAAGACTCTATCCTTCGTCAGAAAGACCTCAACATCGTTTATACACCTATGCACGGAGCAGGACGTCAGATTGTACCGATGTGCTTGCGCAGTTGGGGATTCCAGAACATCCATGTAGTGCCTGAGCAGATGGTAATTGACGGCAACTTCCCGACAGTTGTGTCCCCGAACCCCGAGAACGCAGAAGCTATGACCATGGGTATGGCACTTGGAACGAAACTTGGCGCAGACCTTGTAATCGCTTCTGACCCCGATGCAGACCGTATCGCTATCGTTTGCCGCAACGACAAGGGCGAATGGGTGATCATCAACGGTAACCAAACGAACATCATGTACAACTACTATATCATCAATAATATGAAGCGTCTGGGCAAGATGCGCGATGATATGTATATTGTGAAGACTATCGTTACCTCCGAACTTATTCGTAAGATCGCTGATCGTCAAGGCGTAACCCTGACAGACGAATATACCGGCTTTAAGTGGATTGCAAACCGTATTCGTGAGTGGGAAGGCAAACGTACGTTTATAGGCGGCGGCGAAGAGTCCTTCGGTTATATGGCTTACGACAAAGTACGCGATAAATGTTCGCCTTCGGCTATCTGCCTCATTTGCGAAATCGCTGCGTATGCGAAAGATAACGGTATGACATTGTACGAGTACCTGATGAATATCTACATGGAATATGGCTTCCAACGCGAGAATACCATTAACGTCGTTCGCCCGGGTAAGACAGGTGCGGAAGAGATCGCACAGATGATGGTGAACTACCGCGAGCACCCCGTAGAGGAAATCGCTGGAGAGAAAGTCGTTCGCACGAAAGACTTCCAACAACTCATCGAGCGCAACCTTGTCAACGGCAAGTGGGAAGAGAAGCCCATCGTAATGGCATTGGGCGCAAAATCAAATGTACTGCAATACTTCACCGAAGGTGGTCTCAAAGTCAGCGTTCGTCCTTCCGGAACAGAGCCGAAGATTAAGTTCTACTTCGAAATCCCCGCAGAGATGAAGACCCCGCAGGACTATGAAGCAGCTACTGCTGCGGCTGAAGCCCGCATACCTGATATCAAGAAGAGTCTCGGAATATAATTGACTTTTAATGAACAAGCATCTTCTCATACTGATGTCCGCCCTATTTGTGGCTACGACATTATTTGCTGTGCCGGCACGAAGTGGCTGGCAAACCAAAGTTACCCCCGACGGACAGACTGTCTCTGTCCGTCTGGTGGGTGACGAGTTCTACCATTTCTGGGAAACCGCAGATGGCAAGATTGCGAAAATGCAAGAGGACGGCACGTTTATCGTGACCGACGAGCCGCGTCCTAGCGCGGAGAATATCCGTGTGCGACGCCTTGAGTCCCCGATGTATCAAACTTCCGGTATTCGTAAGGCGGTAGGTACCTCACCTAATCTTGCCCCCAAGGGTGTAGTTATCTTGGCAAATTTCAAGGATGTGAAGATGGATGTAGCACACACCGTGGAGGTGTTCGACGAACTGTGCAACTCAACGAACTGTACGGTAAATACCTACAACGGTGTGCAATATGGTTCTGCCGCGCACAATTAGATGTATTTGGTCCTCTGGACCTGAGTCAGGATATGGCGCATTATGGTGCAGATACCGATGCGAGCGACCCGGGCTCCGATGCCTATGCGGCAGATGCGGTAATGGAAGCATGTATTTTGGCGAACGAACAGTACCCCGAACTGAATTTTGCGGACTATGATTCGGACAAGGATGGCTATGTGGATTTTGTGTTCCTCATTTATGCCGGCGAAGAACAGGCTTCTACCGGCGTGACTGACCAAATTTGGCCGCACAATTGGACGCTCAGTTCCGCATATTCTTGGGGTAATTGCACATATTCTTCCAATAACCGTAAGTTAGATGGCAAAACAATTGATAACTATGCCTGCGCCGGTGAAATAGCAGAAAACTGGGATACCGGTGAAATAGAATTATGCGGTATCGGTACCCTTTGCCATGAGTTCAGTCATGTGATGGGCTTGCCGGATCTGTACGATACTCAATCAGACAGTAACACCAAAACACCATATCAGTGGAGTTTGATGGATGGCGGTTGTTATAACGGAGAAGGTCACTGCGTGCCCAACTACGACCCTTGGCAGAAGTATTTCTTTGGTTGGAATACGCCAATAAATATTGGTACAGATCCCCAAAATATCGTCCTCAAGCCTAACGGTACAGAGGGTTATGTGGCATATCAAGTCAACTCTTCCAATAAACTGCAGACTCCGACTACTTCAGGCGAAGTGTATTACTTGGAGAACCGCCAATTGATCGGTTGGGACTCCTTCCTTCCCGGTCCGGGCATGTTGGTGTGGAAGATCAAATTCAATTCAAGTGCGTGGTCGGGTAATAGACCCAACAATACGAGCACTTCAGGTTATCCGTTGCACTCGGTCGTTCCGGCAGATGGCGGTTCAAAAGTAGGAACATTTCGCGACAGTAATGGGAAAATAACGCGCAACGGCAACAGAGATCCGTTCCCTGGAGCAACGAACAAACGTTCGTATACCCCCATTACCGGTCACGAGCTGACGGAGATTCAAGTCATCGGCGGGAATGTGACCTTTAAGTACAACGGTGGTCTGCCGACCTATGAGTATGAGGTGGATGCCACGCATTGTACTGTTTCTGCTGCAAGCGGCTCAGGTCTGATTGGTGAAACCTTGCGTCTGATTATTACCCCGGAAACCGGATATCTCTTGGATAACCCAGATTGTTGGCTGGTAGAAATGGGTGTGGGTAACGACCTTGTGTATGGCGAAGGCTTTACGTATGATGCCGCAACGAACGAGTTTGTCATTGAGAACGTAACGAGCGATGTGACGATTCTTGTGGAAGCGATGCCTATACCCGTAAATCACAACGTGACGTGGCACTATTGCGGCGGTGAGTACGTACAAACCTATACGGAAGGCGATTCCTTAACGTTACCGACAGAGATACCCGAAGACAATGACGGCAAACCGTTCTACGGCTGGATCGCAACCGAGCACTATACCGGTGCAGAGGCACCTGACCTCATTTCTGCCGGCAGTGCCGTCAATGCCGATGCCGACTATTATGCCGTATATAAATAACGATCTTAATACCAATGTATATGAAAACAAGTAAGTATATATTGACCCTTGCGCTGGCACTGAGTTGTGCTTGCGGTACTGTATTTGCCATCGAACAATCGTATTACAGCACGATAGATGGCACGAATAATACGGCCCTGCGTGATGCGTTGCAACAGATTACACAAGCAGGTCCTGTCGGAATAAGTTATGACGGCTTGTGGGATGCATACAAGACTACGGACGTTTATCCGGCTGACAGTGTCGGAAAGGCCGGTAATATATGGGACATGTACAGTGATTGTACCTTCAAACCCGGAACAGACCAATGCGGTAACTATTCCAATGTCTGCGACTGTTACAACCGCGAGCACTCGCTACCGAAGAGCTGGTTTGATGACAAGAAACCCGCTTACAATGATTTGGGGCATATTGTTCCGACAGACGGTAAGGTGAACGGTATGCGCAGTAACTGGCCCTTTGCGGAACTGGCTGCAGGTGCCAAGACGTGGGGAACCGGTAAACTCGGTAATGCTAAATCGATAACGGTGCACAATACCTTGAAAGGTACCATTACAACCACTTACGAGGGAACATCGTTCGAACCGGACGATCAATACAAAGGAGACTTTGCCCGCATGTACATGTATATGGCAGTAAGATACGGTAAGGGTAATGTAAATGGCATTACATTGAATCACGAGAATGGTGTGTACATGTTCAATGCCGATGATGAGAACTACGGATTGACAGATTTCTCAGTAGCATTGCTCATGAAGTGGCATCGCCAAGACCCGGTGAGCCGAAAGGAGATAGACCGTAACAATGGTATGGAGGACAAGCAAGGTAACCGCAACCCATTTATTGACTACCCGTGTCTGGCAGAGTACTTATGGGGTGAAAAAGCCGGAGAAACAATCGTACTGGCTGAACTTATTCCGACTTATGAGGGTGCTTGGCAAAACGGAGACGGATGTCCGTGTGGTGCAACGCCGCGTATTACCATGCCGAAGTCTGATATCTATATAGGCGATACGAAGGTAGGTACACCGATATACAAGAGCATTACTGTTCAGGGTGTAAACCTCGAAGACGGTATCAGTTTCTCGTTGGGCGGTGCTAACGCTTCGCTGTTCAGTTTGTCGGTTAACACAATGACACAAGAGCAGGCTTTGGAAGGCGGAACGCTGACCATTACCTATGACCCGACCGAAGAAGGCGAACATAAAGCAACACTTGTTATCTCCGGAGGAGGCTTGAGCAAGACCGTAGAACTTGAACTGAGTGCAGAATGCTGCGAACCGTACGAAGTGGAACTGGTTCGTAATGGCGTCTCGTATTTCGAGAGCGTCTGCGGTGTATTCGCGCTACCTAAAGAAGTACCTGGTGTTGGAGATGGTTGGGAATTCAGCGGCTGGGTAACGGAACCGATTGAAGATGGTGCAACCGAAGAACCGACATACGTAACGTCTGTGGGCAAAGCTGGGAAGTTGTATGCTGTCTATGCGAAAACAGAAGGCGGCAGCGGCACAGCGTTGTATGAGCGCCTTACAACTGAACCGGAAGATTGGTCCGGAAACTATCTGATTGTATATGAGGAAACTTCTTCTAAGGGGATCGTCTTGGATGGTAGTTTGGCTAAAATTGATGTGGCATCCAATACCAAGACCTTTGATATAACGGACGATGCCATTGCCTGCAATGCAGAAACGGAAGCTATCAGCTTTACAATTGCTCCGATGGCAGACACGGATGGCAAATACTGTATCAAAGCAAAATCGGGTAAGTATATCGGTTCGACCAACACATCGAAGAATGATTTGCAGGAATCTGAAAACCCGATTGCAAATAGTTTGTCACTCAGTTCGAATGTGGCTATTATCAAAGGAGCTGTGAACTATATGAACTATAGTACGGTTGCTGATCAGAAACGTTTCAGATATTACAAATCAGGTACTTGTGGATCTGGCCAAGGTAATGGTGATTACAAACCGATACATTTGTATAAATCTTCGTTTGCCGGTGTGACAACTTATCACACGAACCCTGTAGCGAACTATATGATTTCCTATGCGGACGCCGATGGTATTGCTCAAGGAGGTATGTACTCTGCACTGCCGCCGATTGCTACAGCAGGTGAACAGATTGTACTGAATGTGGATGAAGGAGCCGGATATGACTTTACCGGTTGGACGGTTTATAAGACGGACGATCCGACTGTAATCATCGAAATCGAAGGTAACAGTTTCGAGATGCCGGCATATAATGTGACCGTGAAGGCGAACTTTGAAGCAGCTTGTACCGGCAAACTCGCGACACCGGCTGTGATGGCTATACCGGGTGACCAGCAGATTACGCTGGCTTGGAAGGAAGTAGCGGACGCAGAGAATTATGAGGTCGTTGTCAGTGCCGGTGAAGGCTTTACGACAGAGTGCGGCAACACCACTATCGGTGAGATCACGATACAGGACGGCATAGCAATGTGCCTCATCACCGGTTTGGTGAACGGTCTTGAGTACACGGCTACCGTACGTGCACTCAGTACTACGGTCTGCAATAGTGACGCAGGTCTGGCTGAGGCTGTTCCGACAGAAGCTGAACCGGAAAAGTTTGACCTTATTTTTAACGTCAATTTCCTCAATATTCCGGCCAATGATATACCGTACGGAACGCCGATGGATGTGGTGCTCGAAGGTGCAACGTCGTGGTTGGAGCAATTCGGCGTAACGCAGAATGACAAAGGACAGTATATCTATGTAACGACCCATTACATCTATACGTTCTACGGTTGGGATCCTGAGTTGCCTGACTTTGTAACAGAGAGTGCAACCTATACGGCATTATATACCGAGGAGCCTCGTGGTGTTCCGTCCGATATTGAGCAACTTGAGCATACAGGTGCTGTCAAAGTATTGGAGAACGGTGTAATGTATATCTACCGTGAAGGTAAAAAGTACTCGGCACAGGGTGCGTTGATAAAGTAACAAATTTTAGGTCACAAAGACCGTATGAGGGTCAAATTGTGCGGTTTTTGTGACCTAAATATTGCAAAATGCAAAAAAAATGCACTTTTTTTGCGAAATATTTTGGGTCAAATGAGAGCATGGTGATTGCCTCTATAGCTCAGTTGGTAGAGCACTAGATTTGTAATCCAGCGGTCGTTGGTTCGAGTCCGACTAGAGGCTCTAAAAAGTGATCATTGAAATTGGGTGTGTTCCAGAGTGGCCAAATGGGGCAGACTGTAAATCTGCTGTCTCTCGACTTCGGTGGTTCGAATCCATCCGCACCCACAAACGAGATTTCGTACCCTGCGGAAATAGCTCAGTCGATAGAGCACTAGCCTTCCAAGCTGGGGGTCGCGGGTTTGAGTCCCGTTTTCCGCTCAACAGGCTTATATCCTCGTATCACGAGGTCTGCTAATGTAGCTCAGTGGTAGAGCGCATCCTTGGTAAGGATGAGGTCGCGGGTTCAACTCCCGCCATCAGCTCGGATGGTTGAAAGACCTTATTTTTATTACACACGCGCGAGGGGAGGTATGCCCTTTTCGGTGTGCAAAAATGAAAACTAACAATTCATTAACGTTAATAAAATTAAATTCTAGAATTATGGCAAAAGAGAAATTTGACCGTTCGAAACCGCACGTAAACATCGGTACTATTGGTCACGTTGACCACGGTAAAACTACTTTGACCGCGGCTATCACTACCGTGTTGGCTAAGAAGGGTCTTTCGGAAGTTCGTTCTTTCGATTCTATTGACAACGCTCCTGAAGAGAAAGAGCGTGGTATCACCATCAACACTGCTCACGTTGAGTATCAGACGGCTAATCGCCACTACGCTCACGTTGACTGCCCGGGTCACGCTGACTATGTAAAGAACATGGTAACTGGTGCTGCCCAGATGGACGGTGCTATCATCGTTGTTGCTGCTACTGATGGTCCTATGCCTCAGACTCGTGAGCACATTCTGCTGGCTCGCCAAGTGAACGTTCCGCGTCTTGTTGTTTTCATGAACAAGTGTGACATGGTTGACGATCCTGAGATGCTTGACCTCGTTGAAATGGAAATGCGTGAGCTCCTGTCGTTCTATGAGTTCGACGGTGACAATACCCCGGTTATCCGCGGTTCCGCTCTTGGCGCATTGAACGGTGTCCCTGAATGGGAAGACAAAGTTATGGAGCTCATGGATGCTGTTGACACTTGGATCCAACTGCCTCCTCGCGCTGTTGACAAACCGTTCCTGATGCCTGTTGAGGATGTGTTCTCAATCACAGGTCGTGGTACCGTTGCTACTGGTCGTATTGAGACTGGTGTCATCAAAGTTGGTGACGAGGTTCAGCTGATTGGTCTTGGCTGCGATGGTAAGAAGTCTGTAGTAACCGGCGTTGAAATGTTCCGCAAACTGTTGGATCAAGGTGAAGCTGGTGATAACGTAGGTCTGCTGCTCCGCGGTATTGACAAAGATGAAGTTAAGCGTGGTATGGTAATCACCCACCCGGGTGTTGTTAAACCTCACGAGGAGTTCCGTGCATCGGCACTCCGTTCCACAACCACTATCGTCCGCAATTCTACATCCGTACGATGGACGTTACCGGCGAAATTACTCTGCCGGAAGGAACTGAGATGGTAATGCCGGGCGATAACCTTGAGATTGATGTTAAGCTCATCTATCCGGTAGCTTGCTCTGAAGGTCTTCGTTTCGCTATCCGTGAAGGTGGTCGTACCGTTGGTTCGGGCCAAATCACGAAAATTCTGGACTAATTAGTCCAATTTCCCTACAAAACGGTGAGCCAAACGGCTCATCGTTTTGAGAGGAGAAAGCGCGAGCCGCCCAATTCCGACAGCGTTGGAATTCTATAGGCGAGCAGCTTTCGACGAACGGAAGTCCTCCAATGGTAGGAGAGCGGTCTCCAAAACCGTTAATGTGGGTTCGATTCCTGCCTTCCGTGCAAGCCCTTCGGGGTTGTTACAAAAATAGCTTCCATTCTGACTTTGGCATTTGTCAAGGCCGGAATGTTGGTGCGGAGATAATATATATAAGGAATAAAAATCTACATAATATGAAACTGGTAGAAAATGTAAAGGAATCGTACAACGAATTGGTTCACAAAGTCAGTTGGCCAACCGCTAAAGAGTTGAGCCAGAGTTCTGTATTAGTGCTGGTAGCTTCCATTATTCTGGCACTGATTGTTTGGCTCATGGACTGGTGCTTTGAGAACATCATGACGTTAATTTACGGCTTGTTCTAATTTGGATTTGAAAATTTGAAGATTCGAGAATTTGAAAATTTAAATTGCAATGGCTGAAAGTAATTACAAATGGTACGTACTTCGCGCGATAAGCGGTAAGGAGAATAAGGTGAAAGAGTACATCGAAGGTGCACTTGTCACTTCGTCTCTCTTCAAAGAGTACGTCTCGCAAGTATTGATTCCAACTGAGAAAGTGGTGGCTTTGCGTAACGGTAAACGTACTATCAAGGAGCGTAACCTGCTCCCTGGTTATGTGCTGGTTGAGTGCAACCTTACCGACGAATGCTATCCCCTTTTGCGCAACATTCCCAACGTGCTGGGTTTTCTGAGTGACGGTAAGGCTTCCACGAAACCGGCACCTGTTCCGCAGTCCGAAATTAACAAGATTGTCGGTTCTGTTGAGGACTCGGCAGCAAACTTGACGCTGGAGGAAACTTATGTGGTCGGCGAGAAAGTGAAAGTGACCAATGGTGCTTTCAATGGCTTCAATGGCGTAGTAAGTGAAGTGTTGCCTGACAAGCACAAGTTGAAGGTGGTTGTTACAATCTTCGATCGTCAGACTCCGCTTGAACTCGGTTTCAATGATGTAGAGAAAGAGTAGAAGGCATTGTTACGGGCCGTTTGAAACCCGCGAGAGTTACTTCGTAACGCTAACATCGCAAAACTATTACAAATTTAACAAAACTATGGCTAAAGAAATTGCTGGTTTTATTAAACTTCAGATCAAGGGTGGCGCAGCCAATCCCGCACCTCCGGTAGGACCTGCTCTGGGTTCAAAGGGTGTGAACATCATGGAGTTTTGTAAACAATTCAATGCCAGAACGCAAGACAAGGCAGGTAAAGTATTGCCTGTAGTTATTACCGTTTATTCTGACAAGTCCTTTGACTTTATCGTCAAGACTCCTCCTGTAGCTGTTCAACTTATCGAAGCTGCTAAAATTAAAGGCGGTTCATCCGAACCTAACCGTAAGAAAGTTGCTTCCATTACCGAAGAACAGTGCCGTCAGATAGCTGAAGACAAGATGGTTGACCTCAACTGCTTCACTGTAGAAAGTGCAATGAAGATGGTGAAGGGAACTGCACGCAGCATGGGTATTACCGTTAAATAATTAAAACTTCAATCACTATGGCAAAATTGACAAAAAATCAAAAGCTTGCTGCTGAGAAGATTGAAGCAGGTAAGCTCTACACAGTTGCTGAAGCAGCTGCTCTCGTAAAAGAGATTACAACCACCAAGTTCGATGCAAGTGTGGATATCGATGTACGCCTCGGTGTTGACCCGCGTAAGGCCAATCAAATGGTCCGTGGCGTCGTTAGCCTGCCTAACGGAACAGGTAAGGTAACTCGCGTTCTCGCTTTCGTAGGTCCCGATCAGGAAGCCGCTGCAAAAGAGGCAGGCGCTGATTTTGTGGGTCTCGATGAATATGTGGAGAAAATCAAAGGCGGTTGGACAGACTTTGACGTAATGATCACCCAACCCCAGTACATGGGTAAGATTGGTGCTCTCGGTCGCGTTCTCGGTCCCCGTGGCCTTATGCCGAACCCCAAGAGCGGTACTGTAACGCCTGACGTTGCCAAGGCCGTTAAGGAGGTTAAGCAAGGTAAGATTGACTTCAAAGTTGACAAATTTGGTATTGTACATACTTCTATCGGTAAGGTAAGTTTCACTCCGCAAGCTATTACGGAGAATGCGTTGGAGTTCATCCAGACGCTCATCAAACTCAAACCCGCTGTAAGTAAAGGTACATATATCAAGAGTATTTATCTTTCCAGCACAATGAGTCAAGGTATCAAAGTTGATCCCAAATCTATTGAGTAATTTTTAGAAAGGACAGAATTATGAAAAAGGAAGATAAAACCGCTCTGATTAGTGAATTGCAAAATCAACTTGGCGCATACTCACACTTCTATCTCACCAACATTGAGGGTCTGAATGCCGAGAAGACCAGCGCGCTCCGTCGTGCTTGCTTCAAAGCAGATATCAAACTCGTGATGGCGAAGAACACCCTTCTCAAGAAGGCGTTGGAAGCAAAAGGTATCGATGCCGCTATCTTTGATGCACTCAAGGGCAATACTGCTCTCATGCTCTGCAACACAGGTAACGCACCTGCCAAACTGATTAAGGAAATCGTGAAGAAGGAAAAGAACGCTGATGCCAAACCGCAACTCAAAGCCGCTTTTGTGGAAGAGACCGTTTACGTTGGTGCTCAGAACCTCGACTTCCTCGCAACCATCAAGTCCAAGAACGAACTCATTGCAGACCTTATTGCTCTGTTGCAATCGCCTGCTAAGAACGTCGTTTCTGCTCTCCAATCCGGAGGTACCACCATCCACGGAGTTCTCAAGACTCTGGGTGAACGCGCCGAGTAATCGGCAGACAGTTAGGATTAAGGCAGCTTACGAGCAGCTTAGTATCTAACTAATATCCAACTAATAACTAACTTTTAAAAAAGAACAATTAAAAAAATACAATTATGGCAGATCTTAAAGCTTTTGCTGAACAATTGGTAAACCTTACTGTTAAGGAAGTTAATGAACTCGCTCAAATTTTGAAAGACGAGTATGGTATTGAACCCGCTGCTGCAGCTGTTGCAGTTGCTGCTGCTCCCGCCGCTGGCGAGGCTGCTGCCGCTGAAGAGAAGACATCGTTCGATGTAGTTCTGAAATCTGCAGGTGCTCAGAAACTCCAGGTTGTTAAGGCCGTTAAGGAGCAAACCGGTCTTGGTCTGAAAGAGGCTAAGGACATCGTTGACGCTGCTCCGGCAACCGTAAAGGAAGGTCTTGACAAGGCAGCTGCTGAGGCTCTCAAGAAAGCTCTTGAAGAGGTAGGCGCAGAGGTTGAGCTCAAGTAATACCGACCCGGTAAGACACTGGTTACACGGTTTAGATCCCTGTTTTTTGGGGTCTAAACCTTTTTCTCTGAAAAGGACCGAGTGTTAAAAAGTGTTAATTCTCGGTAAAATTATCGCTATTTTGGTTAAAAAACCTTAAATAACAATTAATGGCTACAAATAAACAAACACAAAGAGTCAATTTCTCGGCAATGCAGAAGCAGATGCCTTATCCTGACTTTTTGGACATTCAACTTAAATCCTTCCGTGAGTTTGTTCAGATGGATGCAACTCCCGAACAGCGCCGCAAGGAAGGTTTGTTCAAAGTGTTCTCGGAAACTTTCCCGATTGCGGACACGAGAAACAACTTTATTTTGGAATTCCTTGACTACCAGGTGGATCAGCCCCGCTACACGATTGAAGAGTGTATCCTGCGCGGTTTGACCTATAGTGTACCTCTCAAGGCAAAACTTAAACTATATTGTACCGATCCTGATCATGAGGATTTTGACACGGTTATTCAAGACGTGTTCCTGGGTACAATTCCTTACATGACTCCGAAAGGAACATTCGTCATCAACGGCGCTGAACGTGTTGTTGTAAGTCAGTTGCATCGTTCGCCGGGCGTATTCTTCGGCACTTCGATGCACAGCAACGGAACGAAACTCTATTCGGCTCGTATTATCCCCTTCCGCGGCTCATGGATTGAGTTCGCAACGGATATCAATAAGGTCATGTATGCATATATTGACCGTAAGAAGAAACTCCCTGTTACCACGTTGCTTCGTGCTATCGGTTTCGAATCGGACAAGGACATTCTTGACTGCTTCGGGCTGGCTGAAGAGATTAAGGTTAACAAGGAAAATCTGCAAAATATCGTCGGCCGCACACTTGCCGGTAATGTATTGAAATCATGGGCTGAAGATTTCGTAGATGAAGATACCGGTGAAGTCGTTTCCATCGAACGTAATGAGGTTATCATTGAGCGTGAAACAGAATTGACGCAAGAACTCTGCGACCGCATTCTCGAAGCAGGTGTAAAGACCATTCTCCTTCATAAGGAGGAAGCACATGAATCAGACTTCTCCATCATCTTCAACACCTTGCAGAAAGACCCGGCTCGTTCCGAGAAAGAAGCGGTGCTTTATATCTACCGTCAGTTGCGAAATGCCGAACCGGCAGATGATGCAACGGCGCGAGAGATGATTCAGAATCTGTTCTTCTCTCAGAAACGTTATGACCTCGGTGAAGTGGGACGTTATCGTATCAACCGCAAGCTCAACATGCATATTTCGGAGGATACGCGTGTGCTGACGAAGGAAGATATGATTGAGATTATCAAATATCTTGTGCAGTTGATCAACTCGAATGCCGAGGTGGATGATATTGACCACCTTTCAAACCGTCGTGTCCGTACCGTTGGCGAACAACTATATAACCAGTTTGGTATTGGTTTGGCACGTATGAGCCGCACAATCCGTGAACGTATGAACGTTCGGGACAATGAGGTGTTTACGCCGACCGACCTGATTAACGCCAAGGCGATATCGAGTGTAATCAACTCGTATTTCGGAACAAACGCTTTGAGTCAGTTTATGGACCAGCAGAACCCGTTGGCGGAGATTACGCATAAGCGCCGTATGTCTGCTCTTGGTCCCGGTGGTTTGAGCCGTGACCGTGCAGGTTTTGAGGTGCGTGACGTACACTATACTCACTATGGTCGTTTGTGCCCGATTGAGACTCCGGAAGGTCCGAACATCGGTCTGATTTCAAGTCTCTGTATTTATGCTAAAATAAATGACCTTGGTTTCATTGAGACTCCGTACCGCAAAGCCGCTAACGGCGTGGTGAACCTCAATAATGAGGACGTGGTTTATATGACTGCCGAGGACGAAGAAGATAAAACGGTAGCGCAAGGTAATGCACCGCTTGACAAAGACGGCAAGTTTATCCGCAACAAAGTCAAGGCACGTTTTGAAGCCGATTTCCCGGTTGTAGCCCCGGATAAGATTGACTTGATGGACGTGTCGCCTTCGCAGATTGCGTCTATTGCTGCGGCTTTGATTCCGTTCTTGGAGCATGACGATGCTAACCGTGCATTGATGGGCTCGAACATGATGCGTCAGGCCGTTCCTCTGTTGCGCAATGAAGCTCCTATCGTCGGAACCGGTATTGAAGGTCAGCTGATTCAGGATAGCCGTACTCAAATTGTTTCAGAGGGTGCAGGTGTCGTTACCTTTGTAGATGCAGACCATATCCGTATCCAATATGACCGCAGCGAAGAAGAAGCATTCATCAGCTTCGAACCCGACGAGAAAGAATATATCCTTCCGAAGTTCCAGAAGACGAATCAAAACACGACGATAGACCTGCGTCCGATTGTACGCAAGGGAGACCGTGTAGAGGCAGGACAAATCCTGACCGAAGGTTTCGCTACCGAGAACGGCGAATTGGCTCTTGGTAAGAACCTGAAAGTGGCCTATATTCCATGGAAGGGTTACAACTACGAGGATGCCATTGTGCTTTCCGAGCGTATCGTTCGTGAGGACATGTTTACTTCCGTTCATGTGGTTGAGCAACTGCTTGAGGTGCGCGAAACCAAGCGTGGAATGGAGGAATTCACTGCCGATATTCCGAATGTTAGTGAGGATGCAACAAAAGATTTGGACGAAAATGGTATTATCCGTATCGGTGCACACATCACTCCCGGTGACATCATGATTGGTAAAATAACCCCGAAGGGTGAAACAGACCCGAGTCCGGAAGAGAAGTTGCTGAAAGCCATCTTTGGTGACAAAGCCGGTGACGTGAAAGATGCCTCATTGAAGGCAAGTCCGTCGTTGGATGGTGTGATTGTTGACAAAAAACTCTACTCGCGTGCCATGAAGGACCGCAAGCAGAAGATGGAAGACAAACTCCGTATCGCTCAAATGGACGACCAGTTCAAAGCTAAAGTTGAACGCCTTCGCGAGCAACTTGTGGACAAACTGGCAACCTTGCTCAAAAACCGTCAGTCGAATGGCGTTTACGACCTGCTTGGTACTGAGTTGATTCCGAAGACACAGGTGTTCTCAAAAGAGCGCATCAACCAAATTGATTTTATGTCAGTAATGTTGGATAACTGGACGCTTGATGAACATCGTAGTGACCTTGTCCGCCGTTGCATCATGAACTATATTAATAAATATAAGGAGTACGACGCTAACCTCAAACGTGAGAAGTTCAACCTCACGATTGGCGATGAACTGCCCAACGGTATCATACAAATGGCGAAGGTTTACGTGGCGAAGAAACGTAAGATTCGTGTGGGTGACAAGATGGCAGGTCGTCACGGTAACAAGGGTATCGTTAGTAAGATTGTCCGCGTGGAGGATATGCCTTTCTTGGCAGATGGTACTCCTGTGGATATCGTACTGAACCCGCTGGGCGTGCCTTCACGTATGAACATCGGTCAGATCTTTGAGGCTGTCCTTGGGTGGGCAGGTCGTGAGCTGGGCGTTAAGTTTGCTACACCTATCTTTGACGGCTGCACGCTTGATTCACTTAACGAATGGACTGACAAGGCCGGTTTACCGCGTGCTGGTAAGACACAACTTTACGATGGTGGTACCGGTGAAGCATTCGACCAGATGGCAACTGTCGGTGTGACCTACTTCATGAAACTCGGTCACATGGTTGACGATAAGATGCACGCACGTTCGATTGGCCCGTACAGCTTGATTACACAGCAGCCGCTTGGCGGTAAGGCTCAATTCGGTGGTCAGCGTTTCGGTGAGATGGAGGTTTGGGCACTGGAAGCTCACGGTGCCGCTCATGTCTTGCAGGAGATACTGACTGTTAAGTCTGATGACGTAACCGGCCGTGCCCGTACTTACGAAGCTATCGTTAAGGGCGAACCGATGCCGACTCCAGGCTTACCCGAGTCACTTAATGTATTGTTACACGAATTGCAGGGCTTGGCTCTGTCGATTACTATGGAGTAACAGCTTACAATTCATTAACCCTTTAATAACAATACAACTATGGCAATTAAAAGAGAAAATACAACCAATACAAAGAAAACCGGTTTCACCAGAATTTCCATCGGACTTGCTTCTCCGGACGAGATTATGGCATTATCCAATGGTGAGGTGCTCAAACCGGAAACGATTAACTACCGTACATACAAGCCTGAACGTGACGGTTTGTTCTGCGAGCGCATCTTTGGTCCTACAAAGGACTATGAGTGCCACTGCGGTAAGTACAAACGTATTCGTTACAAAGGCATCGTCTGCGAGCGTTGCGGTGTAGAGGTAACTGAGAAGAAAGTGCGTCGTGAGCGCATGGGACATATTCGTCTTGCTGTGCCCGTTGCACATATCTGGTATCTTCGTTCGCTGCCCTCAAAGATGGCTGCCCTACTCGGTATTCCGACCAAGAAACTGGAAGCCGTTATTTATTACGAGAAGTATCTTGTGCTGCAAGCCGGCTCCATGAACGGCCAAGTCGTTGGTGATGTTGTCATTGAGGACCGTGCATTGCTGGAGGAGGACGAGTACGAAGAACTCTTGACGCGTCTGCCTGAGAACAATGACCAGCTTGAGGATTCCGATCCCGAGAAGTTCATTGCCCGTATGGGTGCAGAGGCTATTTTTGAGTTACTCGCAAACCTTGATTTGGACGGATTGAGTTACGAATTGCGTCATCGCGCTGATACGGATTCGTCAATGCAACGCAAACAGGACGCTCTCAAGCGCCTGCAAATCGTTGAATCTTTCCGTGCCAGCAAGGGCAAGAACCGTCCTGAGTGGATGATTCTGCAGGTTATCCCTGTTACGCCTCCGGAGTTGCGTCCGTTGGTTCCGCTTGATGGTGGACGTTTCGCTACATCCGACCTCAATGACCTCTATCGCCGTGTGATTATTCGTAATAACCGTCTCAAACGCCTTATCGAGATCAAGGCGCCGGATGTTATTCTGCGTAACGAGAAACGTATGCTCCAAGAGGCAGTTGACAGCTTGTTCGACAACTCTCGCAAGACTACGGCTATCAAATCTGATGCTAACCGTCCGTTGAAGTCACTCTCTGACTCGCTGAAGGGTAAGCAAGGTCGTTTCCGTCAGAACCTGCTTGGTAAACGTGTGGACTATTCCGCTCGTTCGGTTATTGTTGTTGGTCCTGAATTGAAGATGCATGAGTGCGGTCTGCCGAAAGACATGGCGGCTGAGCTCTATAAGCCGTTTATCATCCGCAAACTCATTGAGCGCGGTATGGTTAAGACCGTGAAGTCCGCGAAACGTATCATCGACCGTAAGGAAGATGTTATCTGGGAAATTTTGGAGCACGTAATGGAAGGACATCCGGTTCTGCTCAACCGTGCACCGACCCTGCACCGTCACGGTATCTTGGCGTTCCAACCTCGCATGATTGAGGGTAAGGCTATTCAGTTGCACCCGCTGGCATGTGCCGGATTTAACGCCGACTTTGATGGAGACCAGATGGCTGTGCACTTGCCGCTGTCTAACGAAGCGATTCTCGAAGCGCAACTGCTCATGCTTGGTTCACACAATATCCTTGACCCTGCAAACGGGAACCCGATTACCGTGCCTTCGCAAGATATGATTCTCGGTTTGTATTACATTACCAAACCGCGTTCAGGCGTCAAAGGTGAAGGTCTGGTATTCTATAGCCCCGAAGAGTGCAATATCGCTCTCAGCGAAGGCAAAGTGGATATCCACGCCAACGTTAAAGTGCGTATTAATGACCAACTGATTGAGACCACTCCGGGTCGTGTGATGGTTAATGAATTCGTACCGGAAGAGGTTGGTTATCAGAACGTTACTCTCAAGAAGGGTGAGGTAAAGAAAATCATCTCCAAGGTGATTGTGGCTTGTGGTGTGGCTCGTACCGCTAAGTTCTTGGATGATATCAAGAACCTCGGTTACCGCAAGGCGTTTGAAGGCGGTCTATCCTTTAACCTCAATGATATTCTGATCCCCGAAGAGAAAGCGGAACTCGTTGCTGAAGGTAATGCCGAAGTCGAGAACATCACCGAGCTATATAACTTCGGTGAAATGGGTGACGACGAGCGTTATAATAACGTCGTTGGCGCATGGAACAAGGTCGATGCCAAGGTTACTGACGTCCTCA
This sequence comes from Paludibacteraceae bacterium, assembly GCA_905233415.1. Taxonomy (GTDB): domain Bacteria; phylum Bacteroidota; class Bacteroidia; order Bacteroidales; family Paludibacteraceae; genus Colicola. The sequence goes on along the minus strand of CAJOEX010000017.1, from coordinate 21,082 downwards.
TGAAGCACATGCAGGAAGCAGACCAAGGTTTCAACTCCGTATATATGATGATGGACTCAGGTGCCCGTGGTTCCAAACAGCAGATTAAACAGTTAGCAGGTATGCGTGGTCTTATGGCCAAACCGCAGAAAGCCGGTGCTGCTGAAGGCCGTCAGACCATTGAGAACCCGATTCTTTCCAACTTTAAGGAAGGTTTGTCTGTGCTTGAGTACTTTATCTCTACGCACGGTGCACGCAAAGGTCTTGCCGATACTGCCTTGAAGACGGCCGATGCCGGTTATCTGACACGTCGTTTGGTCGACGTATCGCATGACGTGATTATTACAGAAGAGGACTGCGGTACGCTTCGTGGTCTTACAGCGCGTGCTATCAAGCAGAATGATAATGTTGTTGCAACATTGACACAGCGTATTCTCGGTCGTGTCTCTGTTCATGATATTCTTGACAATGATGGCAATCTCATTGTTGAAGCTGGCGAAGAGATTCGTGAAGAAGCTTGCAAGGCTATTGAGGCTGCCGGTATCGAGGAGGTCGAAATCCGTTCGGTATTGACCTGCGAAGCCAAACACGGCGTTTGCGCGAAGTGCTACGGTCGTAACCTTGCCACCCGTCAGATGGTTCAGAAAGGTGAGGCTGTCGGCGTCATTGCTGCACAGGCTATCGGTGAGCCGGGTACACAGCTTACTCTGCGAACCTTCCACTCTGGTGGTGTTGCAGGTAACGCTGCTACACAGAATACCTACGCGCTGCCGCATAACGGTCGGGTTGAGATTGACGAACTCCGCACCATCAAGACTGCTGCCGGTGACACCATCGTTGTCAGCCGTCTCAATGAGATGCGTCTCATGGATGAGAACACAGGTGTAGTTCTCACGACCTTCAATATCCCATACGCTTCAAAACTCTTCGTTGAACCCGGTCAATCTTACGAAAAGGGGCAACAAGTCTGCGAATGGGATCCTTACAAGGCTTCTCTCGTTATTGAGCAGGACGGTAAACTCCAGTACGAAGACGTTATTGAGGGTGTAACCGCCAAAACTGAAACCGACGAGCAAACTGGTAAGAAGGAAGTACATATCACCGACTCCAAGGATAAGACCAAGATGCCTGCTGCACACATCGTGGATGCTAATGGCAATATACTCCGTACGTACAACCTGCCGACTAAGGCTATGCTCGTACACCAGGATGGCGATACCATCAAGGTTGGTGACCTCCTGTTCACCATTACGCGTTCCTTCGGTACTGCCGGTGATATTACAGGTGGTCTGCCGCGTGTTACCGAGCTCTTTGAGGCACGTAACCCGTCTAACCCTGCTATCGTTGCCGAAATCGACGGTGAAGTGACTTTCGGTAAGATTAAACGTGGAAACCGCGAACTGTCCGTTACCTCTAAACTCGGTGAGGTGAAGTCATATCTTATTCCGCTTACCAAGCAGATATTGGTTCAGGAAGGGGACTATGTACGTGCCGGAACTCCGTTGTCAGACGGTGCTGTAACGCCGGATGATATCCTTGCTATCAAGGGCCCCACCGCCGTGCAGGATTACATTGTTAACGAGGCACAGGCTGTTTACCGTCTCCAGGGAGTGGAAATCAACGACAAGCACTTTGAAATCATCGTGCGTCAGATGATGCGCAAGGTGATGATTCAGGAGGCCGGTGATACACGGTACCTCGAAGGACAAGTGGTTGATAAGATGGACTTCTTGGATGAGAACGACCGTATATGGGGCAAGAAAGTCGTTACCGATGCCGGTGACAGTGAAGTCCTCCGCGCTGGTCAGATTATCACCGCCCGTCGTTTGCATGACGAAAATTCGTCGCTTCGCCGTCGGGACAAGAAGGTTGTGGTTGCCCGTGAAGCCGTGTGCGCTACCGCTTCGCAGATTCTGCAAGGTATCACGCGTGCTGCACTCGGAACCAAGTCATTCATGTCCGCAGCTTCCTTCCAAGAGACCACCAAGGTTCTCAATGAGGCTGCTATTCAAGGACGTGTGGACTATCTCGAAGGTATGAAGGAGAATGTTATCTGCGGTAACCTCATTCCTGCCGGTACGGGTCTGCGCGAATTCCAACGTATCTCTGTTCACAATGCTGAAGAGTATGCCGCCATTCAGGCAGCACGAGAAGCTGCTGAGGCTCGTCTCCAGCAAGTGGACGAATAATAATTCCTCAAGAGGCGGCGCATTTGCGCCGCCTCTTGTTTTTATAGTTGCTGCCAATGACTATGCTTTCGGTATATGAAAAAGCGGCATAAATTTCCTACATTGTGAGCTAAATCAAGGAGACTGGGACAATGAAAATTATGGAAACTATACGCCAAAGGCGTAAATTTTACGAAAAACGGCTTTTTTATTTGCATAAATAAAAATATATTTGTACCTTTGCCGCCAAATTGGGAAAGTATTGGGAATTATAGACGAATTGTTTGAAATTAAATAAAAATAACATGAAAAAATTAATTATTTTATTCGTTGCGACAATGGTGGTGACCGGCTTGTTCGCAAAGAAACCGCTCTCTGTATTTCTTATCGGTGATGAAACAATGGCAGAGTTAACCCAAAGTGAGGACATCACACCGTCTGCTCCTGTAGGTTGGGGGCAAAAACTTCCGCAATATTTGCCTGCGGACGCAGTTGTAGAGAATCATGCCGTTGATGGTGCTACCACCAAATCTGTCTTGGATGAGGGACAATGGAGCAATCTTCTCTCTCGTGCGGGCAGAGGTGCGGTTGTGTTTATTCAGTTTGGCCATCACGAGTATGACGAGGAGGATTCCCGCCACTATTCATCGTTAGAGAACTTTGAGAATAATCTTCTGCAGATGATTAAGGAAGCGCAGAAGAAGGGTCTGAAAGTGGCATTGCTGACTCCGACAGCAAAGAAATTCTTCAAGGATGATGTGCTTTATCCTCGTCACGGTGCATATGCAGAAGGCGTTCGTCGTGTAGCTGCACATGCTCATTTACCGTTGCTTGATGTGGAAGAACTGACAGCGTCCTTGCTTGAAATCAAAGGTGCAGGAAATGCAAATGATTATTTTGCAGCAGGTGATTCTGTTCGTTTGAGCGAACAGGGGGCCATGACAGTTGCCAATATGGTCGTGCAAGCTGCTAAAGAGCAACATGTCAAAGGATTTTGAGTATAGGCGTTTTTGACATATCGTCGTTGGAGTTGATCTTTGCAGGCGCGTTGCTGTTGGCATTCGCGTATGAGGTGTATTTCTATATTCACTATATGCGGATAAGAGGTTGTTTCGCTACAAGAAATGGGACTGCCGGCATTGAGACTTGTGAGACACGCCTCCCGGTTTCGGTGATAGTGTGCGCGAGGAATGAGGGAGATAACCTTCGAAACTACATCCAAAGTCTTCTTACACAGGATTATCCTTTGTTTGAGGTGATTATCGTGAACGATGGTTCAGAAGACGATACTCAAGCGATCATTGATGATTATATGCTGACGGATTCGCGTGTACGGACAACGTTTGTACCGCGTGGAGCACGGGTCCGTAGTACGAAGAAACTCGGTTTGACGCTGGCTGCCAAGGCTGCCAGATATGATTATATGCTGTTGACGGACGCTGACTGCAGGCCTGAGTCCAAACATTGGATTTCAGCAGTAATGGCAGGTTTTGAAAAGCCGGAAACGGAAGTTGTTCTCGGATTTGGAGCATATTTCGTGAAACCGACGTTATTGAACGACGTTATTCAATATGAGACGCTTTTTAACGGGCTGCATTACCTCGGTGCTGCAGCAACCGGAAAGCCCTATATGGGGGTCGGACGGAATTTGGTGTATCGCAAGCAGATGTTCTTTGAACATGGTGGTTTTAGTGACCAGATGACATCTTATGCTGGTGACGATGACCTCTTTGTCAATAAGGTTGCCACAAATACGAATACTGTTCCTGTTTGTACGCCCGAAAGTGTCACATGGTCGGTCCCAAAAATGTCTTGGAAAGAATGGTGGCAGCAGAAGCGAAGACATCTTTCCGTTTCGCCTGCATACAAATCGGCAACAAAGCACCACTTGGTGCACGAACCTATTATGCGCGGCTTGTTCTACGGAATGGTGATAGCACTGTTTGTGTTGGGTGAACCGCTGTCAATGTGTCTTGCTTGGGCATTGCTGGTAGCACGGCTTATTGTCCAGTTGGTTATTCTGAACAGAAGCGCCCGCAAACTCGGGCAACCAGCTATCGGCCTCGAACTGATGTGGTACGACATCTTCCAACCGCTTGTAACTCTTGCTGCTATGGCAGGCAAGAAAAGAAATAAATGGTAATGAATAAACATATCAACCAATTAACGTTTATAAAACTATGGCAGAACAACAATTAAACATTAAACTTTCGCCTGAAATAGCAGACGGAACATACGCTAATTTGGCTATCATTTCGCATTCGTCGTCAGAGTTCATTCTGGACTTTGTCCGTATGTTGCCGGGGATAAAAGAGGCTAATGTCAAATCCCGCGTGATTTTAGCTCCCGAACATGCAAAACGTTTGCTTTTTGCGTTGCAGGATAATCTTGCGAAGTATGAAAACCAATTCGGCACAATCCAACTCTCTGGACACCCGGCCAAGGGCAGTACGATTCCGATGTCATTTGGTGGTGGCGAAGCGTAGAAAATTGAAGAATGAATTTTATTAACCATAAAAACACAGAAATTATGAAAACATTTCCAGCAAGTCAATTGATTATCAATGCAGATGGCAGTGCATTTCATCTGCACCTTAAACCCGAATTCCTCGCAGATAAGATTATTCTTGTAGGGGATCAGGACCGCGTAAATATTGTAGCATCCTTCTTCGATGAAGGCAGTATTGAATGCGATGTACAAAGCCGCGAGTTCCACACAATTACCGGAAAATACAAGGGAAAACGAATCTCGTGTATCTCTACTGGTATTGGTACTGACAACTGCGATATCGTTATGAACGAAATCGACTCGCTTGCGAATATCAATTACAACACGCGTGAAGAGAATGCAGAGCCGCGTCATCTGGAGATTATCCGTATCGGTACTTGTGGAGGTATGCAGGAGGATATTCCTCTGGGCACTTTCCTTGTAAGTCAGAAATCGATTGGTTTTGACGGTGTCCTGGCATTCTATCACGACCGTGACAAAATAGCTGATGTCGGCTTCGAAGAGGCGCTGGTGGACTTCATCGGATATCCGAAAAAGGCTGCGCGTCCTTATGTGGTGGCTGCTAATCCTGAACTTGTTGACCGTATCGCAAAAGACGATATGATGCGTGGTTGCACGATTGCTGCCAACGGTTTCTATGGCCCGCAAGGTCGCGTTTTGCGTGTACCTATCGCTGTGCCGGATATCAACGAGAAGATTAGCGCGTTCCGTTATGAAGGACAACGAATCACCAACTACGAGATGGAAGGTAGTTGCATCGCCGGTCTTGCACTTCATATGGGACACAAGGCTATGACTGTTTGCTGTGTAATCGCACAACGCAAAGCCGAAGCTGCCAATACTGACTACAAACCTCGCGTAAAAGAACTGATTAAAACCGTTCTGGAGCGCTTCTAAAAAGTAAAAACAAATGGGGCATGGACTAATTCCTTGCCCCGCAACATAAATATGAAGAGACATTTAGTAATCGCCTGCGCAGCGGTTAGTTTGTTCTGCGCCTGCCAAAAACAACAAAAGTTCCAATACTCCGTGGATAAGTTTTATGACCTTGAAATCCTGCGTTATGATGTGCCAGCATTTGATGAACTGACACTCCAACAGAAGATTCTTGTTTATTATCTTAGTGAAGCTGCTTTGCAGGGTCGTGACATTCTTTTTGACCAGAATGGTCGCTATAATCTCCGTATCCGTCGGGCACTTGAGGCGCTTTATTGCAACTATCCTTACAGCAAATCTACAGATGAGTTTGCTGCATTTGAACGCTATCTGAAGCGCGTATGGTTCTCTAACGGCATTCATCACCATTATAGCGAAGACAAGTTTCTGCCGGAGTTTACGCAGGACTGGTTTGTTGAAGCATGCCGCAAAGCAGGTGTTACATATGATGAGGCTATTCTGCCCGTTATGTTTGATCCTTCCGTGATGCCAAAACGCACGACCCAGCAGGACGGCGTGGACCTTGTAGCCAATTCTGCAGGTAATTATTACGGCGAAGGGATAACCCAGGCTGAAGCCGAAAAATGGTACGAAGATCACAAGGACAATTCTGCCGAACCATTGTGGATTGGCCTGAATAGCCAACTCGTCAAGAACGAAAACGGCGAAATCGTGGAGCGCGTCTATAAGGTCGGCGGTCTATACGGTGAAGCGTTGGAGAAGGTTGTTTACTGGCTTCGAAAAGCCTATGAAGTGGCAGAAAACGATGAACAGCGTGCGGCTATCGCCAAGATGATAGAATTCAATGAAACCGGCGACCTCAAAGCCTTTAATGAATATTGTATTGCTTGGGTAAAAGACCTCAATAGCCGTGTGGATTATGTCAATGGCTTCACAGAGACATATTCCGACCCGCTTGGGATAACCGGCACATGGGAATCGCTCGTCAATTTCAAGGATCTCGAAGCGACCAAGCGTACACAACTCATTTCTGACAACGCCCAGTGGTTTGAGGACAACTCGCCTACTGACCCAAGATTTAAGAAAGAGGAAGTAAAAGGGGTAACGGCCAAAGTCATTACTGCAGCCATTTTGGCTGGAGATTGCTATCCTGCAACACCTATAGGTATCAACTTGCCGAATGCCAGTTGGATTCGCAAGGATTATGGCTCGAAGTCTGTTACTATTGATAATCTCATGCATGCTTACAACGAGGCTGCTAAAGGTAACGGTTTCAATGAGGAGTTTATGATAGATGATAATATTCGCGAAATATGCAATCTGTACGGAGCTATGTGCAACGACTTGCACACAGACCTTCATGAATGCGTTGGTCACGGTAGCGGTAAATTGATGCCGGGAGTAGGCAAAGATGCCCTCAAAGAGCATGCCTCCACTATCGAAGAAGCACGTGCGGACCTCTTTGGACTGTATTATCTGGCAGACCCGAAACTTGTTGAGTTGGGGCTGTTGCCGAATATGGATGCTTACAAAGCTGCCTATTACCAGCAGCAGATGAATGGTGCCATGACTCAGCTTGTCCGTATCGAACCCGGCAAGGATATAGAGGAAGCACACATGCGTAACCGTCAGCTTATTGCCAACTGGGTGCTTGACAATGTGACACTTACCGCACCTGAATTGGCTATTGTTGAGCGCGACGGCAAACATTATCTGCAAATCCTTGACTATCAGGGGTTGCGCCGTCTCTACGGCAAATTGCTTGCAGAGATTCAGCGCATCACGTCTGAAGGTGATTATCCAGCAGCCAAAGCTATGGTGGAGAAATATGCCGTGAAGGTAGATCCAGACCTGCACAAAGAGGTGCTGGAGCGTTATGCAGCACTCAATTTGGCACCGTATAAAGGTTTCATCAATCCTGTTTATAGTCCGGTTCGTGACCATGACGGCAACATCACCGACGTAAAGATTGATTTCACGGAAGGCTATATTGAACAGCATCTCCGTTACAGCCGCGATTATTCCAACCTTCCCGATATTAACTAATTGAAACCCCTTAGGAGCTTATATATTGTATTCTTCTTCTTGCTGGCTGCGTCCGCTTGGTCGCAGTCAGTAACGCGTGTTTCCGGCGTGACAATGGATCATAACACTGGTGAACCTCTTCCTTTTGTGCAAATCATGTTTGATGGCTCGACTATCGGTACAACCTCTGACATTGACGGTAACTTCGAACTTTCCAATACTCGCGGGCTGATTTCTGTCAGTTTCCGCTCGGTCGGATACAAAACGAAGGTAATGACTGTCAAGCCAGGTCGTTCCAATGAACTCTTTGTTGTCATGGAGCCCGAAACGTATGCGTTGGAGGATGTGGTTGTCAAACCGCAGAAGACGCGTGAACGCTACCGTCGCAAAGGTAATCCTGCTGTCGATCTTATTAAAAATGTCATAGCGAACAAGGACAAGAACCGCGTTGAATCGCAAGAATCCTATGTTGTGGAGACATATGAAAAATTGGCGATGGCACTTGAGCCTTTTGACTATGATTTGGATAAAAACCGCTTCTGGAAAGACTTCAAGTTCATTGAATCCTATGTGGATACAATGATGCTGGAGCGTGGCGTACTCGTTGTGGACAGCGGTAAAGTACAGGTTGATAGCATTCAAATCGGTGAGGATTCTATTCAGGTAAATGTGGATAGTGTCGTTATCTTGCGCAACGAAGAAACTGCCAAAATGGAGCAGACAACCATTCTTACGATGTCGCTTCGTGAGACCTTGGCGGAGGAGTATGTCTCCGGTTTCCCGCGTAAGGAGCGTAAAATTATCACAGCCAAACGTTGGGAAGGTTTGGATGAACTTTTTGACAACGGTGGTATGTCTACGAATATTCAAGCGATGTTCCAACCTGTGAACATTCTCCAGAACGATGTTAATTTGTTACTGAATCGTTTTGTCAGTCCGTTGTCTTCGTCGCTTGCTGTGTCATTCTACCATTATTATATAATGGATACTGTCGTTATTGAGGACACCCAGTGTATAGACCTCGCTTTTGTGCCTGTCAACAGCCAGAGTTTTGGTTTTACCGGTCACCTTTACATTGTCAATGATTCGTCATATGCCCTCAAACGCTACACTATCAATATTCCGCCGTCCATCAATATGAACTGGGTCAGCCATCTTTCCATTGCGCAGACCTTCTACCAACTGCCTGATGGACTTTGGGCGCCTGAAGATGTCAATACACATGTACGTTTCGCTATCCGGAAACGCTCGAAACACAATATCTATGCTCGTCAAACACGCCATTTTGAGAACTATCGCTTTGGTGTGACGGTACCCGACAGCCTGTTCTATATGTCCGGCAACACCATTACTTTGCCCGGTGCAGACAAACGTCCGGTTGCCGACTGGGACACGCTGCGGCCGATTAAACTGACAGGCAAGGAGACGCTTGTTGACTCGCTGGAAACGGGATTGATGCGTGTCCCGAAGTTCCGTTTTATTGTCAATACCATTGAGGATCTTATTCAGGAGTTTATTCCTACAACCCGTGTCCGCAACGCTTCCAAATGGGACTTCGGACCGATATTCAATACCTTCTCCTACAACGAACAGGAAGGTTGTCGTTTCCGTATCGGAGGTATGACGACGGCAAACGCTCATCCGCGATGGTTCTTCAGCGGTTATGTGGCGTATGGTATCGATGACAAAACCCCGAAGGGCGGATTCAATATCATCCACTCTTTCCACGACAAGCCTTATCATCCTTACGAGAGTCTCCGTCATAACTTGATATTCTCCTTTACTTACGATTTGGAGGAACTTGGTCAAACCTATCGTGTCTTGGACCGCGACCATATTTTCATGTCGATTAAGTTCAATTTCGACCCCAAGCCGATGCAATATGTTGCCAAACTGCGCCTCAAGTACGAGAAAGAGTACGCCAATCAGTTCTCTATCATTACGTGGTTTGACTTTATGCACAATCTGCCGAACGGCTCTTCCGGTATGGGCTATCCTGATTGGGCGAAAGCTCCGCGGTATGGCGAAGAAAGAAAAGGCAAGAGTGCCTTGTTGCTGCGTTACATGAAGCGTTCGCCGGATGGCACTTATTCCGAAACGCCGTTCTATCACGATGCTATGTGGACGTTCTCGCTGCGCTATTCTCCCGGTGGATATATCTACAACGACCGTCAGGGTATAGAGTCGCCGTTCAACCTCTGGAAAGATGCACCTGTCTTCCGTTTCACCAATGAAATGGGTTATATCTTGGAGGACCGTTTCTTTTACAACCGTATTCAGTTCTCTGCCGAGAAGCGTTTCTGGTTGTCTGCCTTCGGTCACCTTGATGTCATTGGTGACGTCGGCTATTTGGCAACGGCTAAAGCACCTTATACCAAACTCTTCGTGCCCGTCAGCAACCAGTCTATCCTTATGGATCCGAAGGCATTCTCGCTCATGCAGCCGATGGAATTCCTGATGGACCGCTATGTGTCTTTGCATGTCACCTATTACCTCAAAGGTTGGATTTTCAACCGTATTCCGGGTATCAAGCATCTCAAACTGCGTGAGATTGTGTCCTTCCATGCCTTGGCAGGTTATTTGGGCGACCGCAATAATCCCTATAAAACAGACGGTTTGTATGACTTCCCGGTTTCGCATATTGAGAACGGACAGAATGTTTATGCCCGCACGGATTTTGCCATGCACAACTCTGATGGAGACATCAAGTATAGTTATATGCCGTATATGGAGCTTACGGCGGGTATTGAAAACATCTTCAAACTCTTCCGTATTGAGTATGTCCGTCGTCTGACGCATTTGTATGCTCCTGAAACGGGTGCAAAACTCGGTCCGTGGCAGCGTAATGGTATCCGAATCACTGTCCGCGTTGCAATGTAAATCTTCAAATTTTCAAATCTTCAAATCCTCGAATTATGAACATACTTTCTACTCCCATCGAAGGATTACTAATAATCGAACCTCAGGTATTCAATGATGCCCGTGGTTATTTTGAGGAAACCTACAATGAACAGCGTTATCACGAAGCCGGAATAACTGCCCGGTTTGTTCAGGATAACCAGTCCTGTTCCTGCTATGGCGTGGTGCGTGGCTTGCATTTTCAGCGTCCGCCGTATAGTCAGGCGAAACTCGTCTGCTGCACAAGGGGTAGGGTATTGGATGTGGCGGTTGACCTTCGTAAGGACAGCCCGACCTTCGGAAAGTGGTTCTCTGTGGAATTGAACGAAGACAATCACCGCCAGTTCTATATTCCGCGTGGTTTTGCACATGGATTTTCGGTGCTTTCGGAAACGGCTATTTTCACTTACAAGTGCGACAACCTGTATCACCCCGAAGCGGACGGAGGCATCCTGCTTACTGACCCTGCTTTGAATATCGACTGGCAAGTGCCTGTCGATAAGATGATTCTTTCCGACAAGGACTGTCGGCATCCGCTGCTTGCAGATTTTGATAACCCTTTTTAATACCCTGATACCATGAAAAAACTGCTTTGGTTGGCTTTCTGTCTCTTTATGACGGCAGGCTTGCCGGCTGCTACATTCTATCCCTCCCGGACGGATTTCCGTGACGAGCAAATCTATTTTCTGCTGCCGACGCGCTTCTACGATGGTGACCCGTCAAACAACACCCAATGTTGGGACAACCAGTCCAAGAATGCCGGAGATCCTGCTTGGCGGGGCGATTTCAAAGGCCTGATTGAGAAACTGGACTATATCAAAGCACTTGGTTTTACTGCCATTTGGATTACGCCGATTGTTGAAAACGCTTCCGGGTACGATTACCACGGCTATCATGCGGTTGATTTTTCCAAAGTGGACCATCGCCATGAGTCCGAAGGCGTGAGTTTTCAGACTGTGATTGACGAAGCCCACAAACGGGGTATGAAGATTATTTTGGACATCGTCCTCAATCACACCGGCAATTTTGGCGAAGCCAATCTCTGCAAGCTCTTCAATCGCGATTGGTCGGCAGACCAGTCTTCTGTGGACGAATCGATGATTCCCTTTACGCAGAAGGACGGAGGCAAACTGCCCGACAATTATCTTTCTTTGGACGGCGGCAGGCAGTACTCTGCACGCCTCTCAAAGATGAAGAATTCATCCGATGAGAACGGTACGAAGAAAAACTATGATTCCCACAACTACTGGCATCACTACGGCGACTTCAACTGGGACGAACCCAACCGTTGGTTTGCGCAGATTGCCGGTGATTGTGTGGACTTGAACACCGAGAATCCCGCCGTTTATAACTATCTTATCAAGTGCTATACATCCTTTATCAACATGGGGGTGGACGGCTTTCGTATTGACACCGGTGGGCATATCCCCCGTCTCACTTTTAATAAGGCTTTTATTCCTGCCTTTATAGAAGCAGGCGAAGCGGCAAAGGACAAACGTGGCGGAACGCCGTTCTATATGTTTGCGGAAATATGTGCGCGATATAGTGACATCCTCTATCGTGGCTGGTCAAACCTGTCTCCGTTCTATTATACATGGGCGGAATCAAGAGACTATGCTTGGGACGATGATGCGGCTTCATGGGACAATCTTGTGGAATACGAAGCTTCTGCTTGCACTTCGCACACCAACTGGAAATCATGCTGGCAGCAGGCGCAGGACGACAAAGGCGGACTTTCTACACAGCCGACTTCCAATAATGCGCTTCTCAACGGCAACGACTACCACACGCCCGATTATTCCAATGCTTCCGGGCTCCATGTCATTGACTTCACCGAACATTGGAACTTTGCCAGCGCTTCCAGTGCATGGAATATCGCAAAACCATCCAATGACAAGTACTACAACGATGCCACTTGGAATGTCGTTTATGTCGATTCCCACGACTATGCGCCTGACGAAGTCCAGTTCAACCGCTTCTCCAAACCGCAGGACACATGGGCGGAAAACCTTTCGCTGATGTATACCCATCGCGGTATTCCTTGTGTTTTCTATGGTTCCGAAGTCGAGTTTCAGAAAGGCAAACGCATTGACGAAGGCACGAATATCGCCTTGCAGAATTCCGGACGTGCGTATTTTGGCGGATACATCAAAGGAACTGTCGAAACTACAGACTTTGCCGAATACAACTCCGCAACAGGCAACCTTGCTGCCACTCTCTCGCATCCTTTGGCACAGCATATTCGCCGTCTGAGCCGGATTCGCATGGCTGTTCCCGCACTCCGAAAAGGACAGTATTCCGTTGACGGTTGCTCTGGTTCTTTTGCCTTCAAACGCCGTTATACCGATGCCGAAACGGACAGTTATGCGCTTGTCTGCATTTCCGGCGGAGCAACTTTTACCGGCATTCTCAACGGTTCATACACCGATTGCGTCACAGGCGATGTCAAAACCGTTACCAATGGCAAACTTACCGTTTCCTGCTCCGGCAAGGGTAATCTTCGTGTCTATGTGCTTTCAACAACCAAGACGTCTGCTCCCGGCAAGATAGGCGAGGATGGCAAGTATATCTATACTTCTACCCCCAAGAACATTCCCGAACCGACGTGGGACGGCACGCAAATGGAACTGACCGACGAACCCGAACATCCGGGCGGCGGTGAAGGTGAAGTGATGGAACCCTGCCTGACCGATAAAGACGAACGCGCCGTTTTCTTTGCCAAATCTTCCGATTTCGGCAACGCCATCCACTGTTATATATGGCACACATCCACCGGCAAAGTTGTAGAAGTTTGTGGCAAATGGCCCGGTATGAAGGCAACGGCTTTGGGCAATGGCAACTATAAGTTTACGGTTCCTGAAGAGGCCAAAGCCATAGATGACTCATGGCAGATTATCTGGAACGACGATAGCGGCAATCAGACCAAGGACCTCAAGTTCCAAAACCATTACCTCTATGCCGGAAACGACAAGAACGCCATTCAACCTACTTCGCTTGTTACTGAGATTTGCGAGGAAATAATGTCTGTGACGGATGCTGCGGCTTCTGACGGGTTGCGTGCATTTGCTTGCCAAGGTGCTATTATGTTGGTTGTTCCGCAGCAGATGTTGGGGCAGACGTTGAATGTCTGGTCGGCAACGGGGCAGTTGCTTCGTACGGTGATGCTTTCGGACGAAATCATCCGCATTGACAATCTGCCTTCCGGCCTCTACCTCGTCGGCAGCAAAAAGGTAATGCTCCGGTGACCCTTCTGTGACCCTTCTGTGACCCTTCGGGAAGCGTCCGGTGAAACAAGAGTTACGTCTCGTGACAGAATGTTAGAAAAAAGAGACAAACTTGCATTTTGATTTGTACAATCCAAAATAATTTTGTACCTTTGCGCGGTTTTTTGTGCGAAAATGGTAATATTGGCAATTGAAACAAGTACCAGGGTCTGCTCTGCAGCGGTTGTTGCGGACGGACAGGTCGTCGCAGAATGTATGGACCGCGAAAGCGGAAATCACGCCAGACAATTGCCCTTGTTCATTGATAAACTGCTCCGCGAAACACGGCAGAAGGGCTTGAAGCTTGATGCGGTAGCCCTGTCAGAAGGCCCCGGCAGTTACACCGGCTTGCGCATTGGAACAAGCACCGCCAAAGGACTATGCTACGGGTTGGATATTCCTTTGATTCCGATTCCGACAACAGAAGTGCTATGTTCATCGCTTGCAGCGACACTCAAACTGCCTGAAAACAGTTGCCTGCAACCGATGATCGATGCCCGGCGGATGGAGGTTTATACGGCTCTTTATGACGCACAAGTACGTCCGCTCACACCCATCCGAGCCGTTGTTGTAGAGAGCCGTGAAAGTCTGACTCCCAACAGCGAAGCGGTCTGTTTCTTCGGCGACGGAGCTGCCAAATGCCGTGAGATACTGGAGTCCGAAAACTGGCATTTTGTGCCGGATATTGTGCCCAATGCGGCATGTATGGGCGAGTCGGCGGAAGCAAAAATGAAAGCAGGACAAGCGTGCAAAACAACCGGCGAAGTGGCGTATTATGAGCCCTTCTACCTCAAAGAATTCGTGGCGGCTAAAAGCCACATAAAAGGACTTGACTAATAAATGACAAATAGAAAAATATTCATATTTTTCATCGCCTTGGCGATTGTCGCAGGCGGCTGTTCTACCCAGAAGAACACGGCTGCCAACCGCTCATTCCACCAGACAAAGGTAAAATACAACATCTTCTTCAACGGCAACATCGCATTTGAGGAAGGACAGCGTGCGACCATCAAAGCCCACGAGGATGATTTTTCAACCATTATCCCGCTTTATCCTGTCAGCGACCATAAAGCCGCGGAAGCGGCAACCTCACAGATGGACAAGACGATTGAGAAATGCCGCAAATGCATCAAACTGCACTCCATCAAAGCAAAACCCAAACCGGACCCGAAGAAACGGAACGACCCGAAATACAAACTATGGCTGCAACTGGAAGAGTTCAACAACCAGATGGGCAAAGTCTGGATTCGTTTGGGCGAAGCGGAGTTCAGCAAAGGCGATTTCCTCGGCAGTATAGGAACGTTCAGCTATGTCATCAAGCACTATGAGAACGACCCGGAAATAGTGGCACGATGCCAACTGTGGATGGCGCGTGCATATGCCGAAATGGGCTGGCAGTATGAGGCGGAAGATATGCTCAACAAGGCGAATATTGACGCGCTCAGCCGCAAAAATGCATCACAGTATTCTTCCGCTAAAGCGGATGTGCTTCTCAAAGGAAAACAATATCACGAGGCGATTCCATTCGTCAAACTGGCTTTGCCGGACGAGAAGCGCAATGTCCATCGTCCGCGATTCTACTATGTTTTGGCGCAACTCTACCAGGCAGAAGGCAAAAATAAAGAGGCTGCCGATGCATACAAGAAGTGTATCCATTTGGCGCCTGTTCCGGCGATGGATTTCAATGCTCGGATAAATCTCGCCGTCTTGCAGGGAAAGTCAGCCGTCAAAACGTTGGAAAAGATGGCAAAACTATCGAAGCATAAGGACCAGTTGGATTGTATATATGGTGCTATCGGCAATATTTACTTGGCGGCAGGTGATACTGCCAAAGCCTTGGAGAACTATGCGCTTGCCATTGAAAAGAGCACCAAAGCCGGACCGGACAAAGCGGCTGTTCTTATCAAAGCGGGGGACCTCTACTATGACCGTCGTGAATACGAACCGGCACAACCTTGTTACCAGGAGGCGGTTACCATCATTTCTTCCGAGAGCGAAGACTACGACCGTCTGCAGAAACGTTCTGCGGTCTTGGACGAACTGATTGCCGCTTCGTCTGTCGTGCAGTTGCAGGATTCGCTCCAGCGGCTCTCCAAAATGACGCCCGAGGAACAAAGACAAGTGGTTGATAAGATAATCGAAGACCTTATCCAAGCTGAAAAAGAAGCCGCTGAAAAGGAGCAGCTCGCACAGCGTGAAGCGGAAAATGAAGGTCTCCAAAGCGTGGATACACGGAATATGCTTGGCGGTGGAGGCGGTGCTGCGGCAGACTGGTATTTCTACAATACGCAGCTCATTCGTTCCGGAAAACAGGCGTTTACCAAACAATGGGGCAACCGTGCGCTTGAAGACAACTGGCGCCGTCGCAGCAAGGCGGTTTCGGCTTCTTTCAGCAGCGAAAACATAACAGATTCTTCCGACTCTTCCGAATCGTTGGAAAGTTCGGATACTCCCGCCGATTCAACCCAAGTGGTGGAGGAAACCGACATTCACAAGCCCGAGTATTATCTGCAGCAGATTCCTAAAACGCCGGAAGACCTTGCCCTTTCCGACAGCCTCATTGCAGACGCACTTTACGACCTTATATATATTTATCAGGACAAGGTGGAGGACCAACAACTTGCAGACGAAACCTTTGCTGAATTTGAACGCCGTTTCCCGCAGGAACCGCGACTCCTTGACCTTTATTACATGAAGTATCTCCAAGCGCTCAAAAACGATGACAAGCTTGCTGCGGAACGTTATAAGCAGGAGATTATGCGCCGTTGGCCTGATGCTGACCAAGCCCGCATTGTTTCCCAGCCTGATTATTTCGAGAAGCTCCAACGTATGGCGCAGGAACAGGATTCGGTTTATGAAGCGACCTATAACGCGTATCGCAAGAGTGAGTTTGCGACCGTCAAAGCCAATAAACGTTATGCCGATGAGCATTATCCCTTGTCGCCGTTGATGCCGCGTTTCCTCTTCCTGAACGCCGTGGCGATTGCCCGTACGGACGGACAGAATGCCTTTATTGATGCGCTGCGCGAAATGGTCAACCGTTATCCGGAAAGCGAATTGTCAGCTATGGCGAAAGACATGCTGGCGATGATGGGGCAGGGTATGGAAAGTCAGAAAGGTGCTATGAAATCCGATTTGAGCGAACTGCGTCAGCAGAGCGAAGAACCGTCCGAAGATACAAGTGAGAAGCAGTTCTCTCCGGAGACGAATACAACGAGTTTGATATTGCTATGCTTGCCGGAAGCGGACGAGTCCAAGTTGAACAAACTGCTGTATGAGGTGGCATTGTTCAATTTCTCGCAGTTCTTGATTCGGGATTTCGACTTGCAGAAGATGCCTGTATGGGAGAACGGCTGCGCATTGCGAATTTCCGGTTATGAGAATCTTGGCGAAACGGATTGGTATCTTGGCTTGACTGCGAAGAATGCGGAATTGCAATCGCTCTTTAAGGAATTGCAGGTAAAGCCGCTGTGCATCACAGAGGAGAATTACCAGCTTATTCCCGCTACGTTCTCGGTTGAAGATTATGAGCAATTCCTGCAAAAGGCTCAAAAAAAGACCAATAAACCGGCACAAACAAGGAAAAAGTAATATTTTTGCAAAAAAATTTGCAGGGTTCAGAAAAAAGCAGTACCTTTGCACGCTTTTAAAAAACGACGGGATGTGGCGCAGTCCGGTAGCGCAACGGTCTGGGGGACCGGAGGTCGCAAGTTCAAATCTTGTCATCCCGACAAAACAACCAACGGTGCATCACTATCGTGCGCCGTTGTTCTTTTTTAATGTTATGAATGCATTATTTTGTCCAAAATCTTGCTATTTTCTTGCGTATATCAATAAAAAGCAGTACTTTTGCAGCGTCTTTTTTTGGAAAAACGGACAGAATAAGCACAAAACACGTTGGAAAAACGGACAACACACACACATTTTCTATTGCATAAACGGACAACTGACGAATGCAGAATACTACATCCGTCGTGCTATCATGCTTAGTAATGGGAATGTTTCGGTGAAGGGAAACGTACTATATGCCCCTGTTTATATGACCATGTTTCTACATTACCGTAAGCAAGAAGGTTCGATTATCTATCACCCGGATTTGCCATAAGGCCCGACAAATTAAAAATAAAAAAACTGATATTATGAAAAAATTCTTTTTACTCCTGTTGGCAGCAACGATGGCTGCCGGGATGACGGCTCAGCCGCCTCGTCATCACGAGCCCGAACATGGCCCCAGACATGAACACGGACATGGTCATAGTCCCGAACGTCATATTACCTGCGCCACAGCGGAGCAACTATCGATGACGCTGCAGGTCATAGGACAACAATCGTTTGAAGACAAGAAACTGGAAATCGCCAAACTGGCTGTTACCCTCGGTCATTTCTGCACGGACGATTTGGCGCGCGTAGCATCGCTCTTCTCGTTTGATGACAACCGTCTGGCTTTCCTGCTGTATGCCCATGCCTATTGCGAAGATCCGCAGAACTATCCGTCCCTGCAAGATGTGTTCGCTTTCAAATCCAATTATGACGAACTTATCCGTACCCTCTATCCCCGCAGAAAATAAGGAGAGGAATGTTGTTTTTGATTAAAAGAAAACATCCCGTGGAGTACGCGAGACAAAAGAAATAAAATATCGACAAAAGTAGAATTTATTTGCATATGTCAAAAAAAAAGTAGTAATTTTGCAGCGCAAAATTGAAAAAATAATGTCAGCACAAGAAAATGACCAAAGAGCAATGCGGTATATAGCAGAAGCCGCGAGCCATGTAATTGACTACGAATGGGAAATTCAGCACCACAAACAAATGCACGCAGCCTACGAGAGTCGCTTGTAGGATTAGATCGTTTTTGAGATAAAAACAAAATAAACTAATCGTCCCATCCATGACGTAAAACAGGACCGCTGCCCCACAGCGTAAAAACGGGCGTCACTTACTGACGGGAAACAGAAGGACATATAGAAAAGAAGCGGAATTATAAAAGTTTATCTATGTCACGTGAACTGAAAATACAGGCTTTTGATGACAAACAAGTACGTATTGTTTGGGATGACGAAGAGCAGAAATACTATATCTCCGTCACGGATGTCGTGCAAGTATTAACCGACCAGCCCAATGCCCGCGGTGCAACTGTATATTGGGCGGTACTTAAAAAGCGTCTCAAACAAGAGGGTGCAAATGAACTGATTACAAATTGTAAACAGTTGAAATTGCCAGCTTCTGATGGCAAGAATCGTGCAACAGACGTAGCTGATATGGAACAACTTCTACGTATTATTCAGTCTATTCCCTCTAAGAAAGCCGAGCCATTAAAACAATGGTTGGCACAAATCGGAAGCGAGCGAATCGACCAATTGCAAGATCCGGAACTATCTATACAACAGGCCATTAATGACTATCGCCGATTGGGCTACGGAGAGAACTGGATTAACCAACGCGTGAAATCTATCGAAACCCGCAAGGAGTTAACCGATGAATGGAAACGCGGTGGAGTACAAGAAGGTCGCGAATTTGCGCTTTTGACGGATATTATCACCAAAGCGTGGAGCGGTAAAACGACAGGAGAATATAAGAAATTTAAAGGGCTGAAGAAGGAAAACCTTCAAGACAATATGACCAATTTGGAGTTGGCGCTCAACACATTGGCAGAAGCAGCAACGACAGAGTTCTCGAAGTAATATAATCCCAAAGGTGTTGAGGCAAATAAGAAAGTGGCTAAAAAAGGCGGTGACGCTGCGCGCGCAGCGCGTGAGAATATTGAAAAGGGTCTTGGACGTAGTATTATTTCTCCAAACAAAGCTTCGGATTACATTAAACCGATTGAGGAAACCAAAGCTGAAGAACTACCTTTCGAAGACGACGACAAGAAAAACTAAATAACCGCTCCCAGTAGCGTAAACAGGGCGTTACTTACTGACGGAAAACAGAAGGACATACAAAAGGCGTTTATTGACGCTCGCTACATGGCGTTTCTATATAAATCTGCACGAAAATGCAGATTTTTTTGTATATAAGAGAAAAATGTTGTACCTTTGCGCCCGATTTGACTTGTTCCCTTTGATGTTGGAAAAGGAACAAGCCATATAGCAAGCCGTGAAGATATTAATTCGAGAGAATCGCGCGAACAAGAAATTCGTTCCGGAGATTATGTCTGCTTTGCAAAAGGTCGGGCATCAAGTAGTATTAAGTAGTGACAGTCCGGATGTGCAGGAAGGATTGAAATCGTGTCACGTGTGCATAGACCTTACTGCAGCAGGACTAGTAAATGACAGAGAAAGTGGTAATCGTCCTTTTCTCAGAACGGATGTTGATTTGCGTGTACGCAAGATGGTTCAGGTTATAGGCAAGTCTTCGTTGCCTCGCCGCCAGATAGTAGAAGAATTAGGTTTGAAGCAAAAGAGCCGGAGAATCTTTATTTACAATTATTTCAAGCCGGCTGTTGCACAGGGTTACGTGACAATGTCTTATCCGGGTTCTCCCAACAAGCCTGAGCAAACATATAAATTGACAGCCAAAGGTTTGAATCTATATAACGAATTATTGGGAAAGTAACGTGTAAGGTTGTTCCCTTTTGAGGTAAAAAAGGGAACAAGCTGAGGCATACGTAAGAAGGAATAAGTTGTACTGACTTGTTCCCTTTGGTGTATAAAAGGGAACAAGCTGGAGCACGGAGAAGAGTGTGTAAAATATGTGTATGGTGCATAGTATATGGTGGGATGAGGGTTGTTCCCTTTGATGCGAAGAAGGGAACAAGCTGTGCCCTATTAAGAGGAATACACTATAGGTTGTATGCGTATAAGGTTGTTCCCTTTGATGCATAAAAGGGAACAAGCTGGAGCACACGGAGTATAAGAGCTATGTTGATGAAACATGAGTAAAAAACACTAAATCTTTTGCAAAGTGCAGAAAAATTTGCATTATCTCAAAAAAATTAGTACCTTTGCACGTATTTTGTGTGCAAAGTAAAAAGACAATCGCTAAACAATATCAATATGGCTGATATACTGCAAACCATAGAACGCTACCGAGCCTTAAGCATCGACCAGCAGATAGACTACAAGAAATTCTACTTGTATTCTATCATCACGCACTCTACTGCGATGTCGCTTGATGATAAAGGAAAGCAGTATGAGAATTATTTAGTTGGTCCTTACGAGGAAATAAAACCAGCAATCCGAGATTAACGTGTTTGTGGCAAGTCAAGAGACAGATGTCCCTCAAGGTGTCCTTCAAGATGTCCTTCAAGGTGTCCCTCAAGACATTACTGCGCTCATTAAGCAGAATCCGAAGATCACGCGTGAGGAATTGGCGGCATTATTGCATGTGAGTGTTAAGACTAT
>CAJOEX010000016.1 GCA_905233415.1 Paludibacteraceae bacterium | reverse complement strand
AAATCAGCGCATTAACTATCCTACAATATATTAATTTTATTAATAACAAACCGATTGGGCAAATTAAACATGCGCTACTTTAATTCCGCCAATGGGTTAATTTTATTAATAACAAACCGATTGGGCAAATTAAACATGCGCTACTTTAATTCCGCCAATGGGTTAACTTAAATGTAATCAAACAATGAAAAAGTTCTTTCTTCTTTTAGCGGCGGCGGTATGCTCGGTCGCCATGAGTGCAAAAATGATTTACCTCGACACAAACGGTCCGGGTTACTGGGGAGATGCTGACTACTCCTACTTTATCTGGTCCTGGGGAGGGACAGACCCAAATGCTGCCACGCCTATGACCCACATCGAGGGCAATATCTTTTACGGCAAAATTTCCGATGAACATGACGGAATTCTGTTTGTACGTATGCCGTTCGGTTATACAGAGATTAATTGGGATGACAAAATCGACCAGACACTCGACTATACAGTCCCTACCGACGGCAACAACCTCTTTACGATTACAGGTTGGGTATCCACTAACGCCATTGGCAACTGGACGACCTATACGCCGAGTTTCCCCCCTGTGTGCTCGTATTCCATCAAGATGACGGACTCCTATGGAGACGGTTGGAACGGCGGTTATCTTACCGTTGAAGACCATGGTATAGAGCAAACCTTTACCCTTGGAAAAGGTTCAGAAGACTGGGCTACGGTCAATGCTTACGGCGGTACACCCCATTGGACATGGACAGCAGGCTCTTATGTCGATGAAGTGGGCTTTGGTATCGTCGATGTCAATGGTGTTGTATTGGCATTCCATCGATTCGGTACACCTTTTGATGCAGAATTCACTATTGATGACCCTTGTGCTACAAGAACCGTTCCTGCTGATATTACCGGTCTTGTTGCAACAGAAGGAGAACAAAATCATTACCTGTTCACATGGGATGCAAGCAGTGATGCCGAAACGTACAATGTGCAAATTCTCAATCCTATTGGATCTATTATACAGAACTCCGTCGTAACAGAGAATGAGTTGTCATTCGATTTTAGCAAGATCCTTGTCAATGGAGACTATTCCATCAAGGTGTTCCCAGCCGATGCATACGGTGTTCCTTATGTATTGGATGCAGCAACTCTAACCATTACCGTAACGTTCCCCGCCTTGGGTGACGTGAAAATACGTTTCTATGTGCCGGAGTACAGTGAAATAGACATGTCTCAGCCCACAAGGATAAGAGTGCAAGGCACAAATAATGCTTGGCTGGAAGCAGAAGCAATTCAAGAGGATGCCACCCGCTGGTGGTCGGCTACACTCAATGTACCGGATCCTGCCATCAGCTACGTGGATTTGTATGCGGGCACAGGTATCGGTACGGATTACGGCGCTTATTTGGATATGATACTCAAAGAGAATAACTTTTGCCTGCAGACAGGAGACTATCTATATTATGACGCATACGGTGATGTAACCATAAAGTGGTATAATGCGAAATTAATAGACTGCGATGCGGAAGTCAAAGACTACTCGATTGCTTCGGCTACGCTGGTAGCAAGTGCTCCCGGTGAGTTGACTTTAACTGTTGATCCCAAGGAAAATGAGGCAGCGCAATATAGATTAGATGTCTATACCGGTCCGACCGATGCGCTTGAGCATGCGGGATATGTTACATTCATCGGACTTACCGATCTTATCAACTGGTATATTGAGGCAGCAACGGATATTACCTATTGGACCGTTACGCCTTTAGATGAGTACAAGAATGTAGCGGCTCCCGCTTACGAGAGTTACGAAGTCGTGACGGTGCAACCAAGTCCGTATGTGATACTGAGTCTGGATGCAACAGCCGTCGGAGACAATACCTACAAGATAACTTGGGACTATTCAGACGTTGTCCCTGAATACTATATATACGTTGAAGATCCGAATGGTCGTACCATGGTATCGAAGTATGTCAAGTCATCCGAGTTGGCGGTTGAAGGCGATAAGTTTGTGTTTATCACTCCTGCCTTTGGTGCCGAAGGTCAAGCATACGTCTATGTATCATCAGTCGATGAAGATGGAGATGAACGTTACTATAGGTACCTATACTTTGACGTTTCCGGCCTTATAGCTATAACAGACGCAAAAATCCGTGTACTTATTCCGACCGATAACAACATGGATATCAGCAATGGCGTGTGGTTCTGGTGGTGGCCCGCCGGTACGACAACGGGTTCGCTTGTTAAGGCGACGGAAGAAGGCGGCCGTTGGTTCAGTGCGGACATTAAGCCCAACGCAACGGGTTATCAGTTCCTCGTGGTGAACAAGGAAATTAAGTCTGACGAGGACTGGACAGGCGCACAACAGTCCGATGACTCGCCTGCTGTCGGCGCAGCGGATGCTTGCTTCGCGTTGGCAAGTAAATACACGTTTAACAGCACATGGGGGTTATACGCAACGGATTGCAGTGCAGCAGACCATGACTATCGTCCTACGCTGACGTTTGATAACTCTGTGGCTAAAAAAGTGACGGTTAGCATTGATGCGGCGGAATATGCTCCTAAGTATCAGATGGCGTGGAGGGTGAAAGATTCGGGGGATGGTTTCTCTTATAGTCTGCCTCTCTATTTCACATCAGAAAATCATACGTACACAATGTCCTTCGATGTGACGGAAGATACGGAGTATGACTACAGATTCTTCGTGAATGATGAAGATTGGAACCTGATGGTAGGTGATATTAACGGCACGTTCACGGTGAAAGCAGCCGGCGAGAAGCCAGACTATCATCCCACCAACCTCAGCGCAACAGTTGACGGCAGGAAGGTTACGTTCACGTGGAATGCGCCCGTTGAAGTAGAACTTTGTATATTTGACCTGTATGACGGGGATGGAGATGTGGTTTTCGTAGAAGTTACCGGTGATGCAGGTTTATACACCTACGAATATACCTTTGCAGAAGGCGATGAGCGCACACTCAACTGGGCTGTATATTCCAGAATCGGCAGTGACCCTGTTTCCGGATGGGTTTATGGCACTCCGGTTAAGGCTGCGACAACTGTGGATTACAGCATCGAGAACCTGACAGCCGTTGCAGCAACAGACAACTGCTACAAGATTTCGTGGGACGTCAAGAGCGGCGTATATCAGTTCTATATATTGGTAGAAGACCACAATCATAACGCAGTAGTTGACGGCTGGTATTTGGCATCAGACTTGACCATCGAAAGCGGCAAGTATGTACTTGTCACTCCGGCGTTTGCTGTGGAAGGTGAAGCATCTGCACAGGTTTGGTCTGCCGATAACGAGAAAAATCAGCAAAAGAGCCAAAAGATATCCTTCGATGTAAGCGGTCTGTCGAAACTGACCACTTCCAAGATTCGCGTACTGATTCCGACGGACAACAACATGGACATCACCGGTGGCGTTTGGTTCTGGTGGTGGAAAGTAGGCGAAGCCGGTCAGATAGTTAAAGCGACAAATGCAGGCGGACAGTGGTTCGAAGCCGAAATCGAACCTAATGCTGCGGGCTACAAGTTCCTCGTTGTGAACAAGGAAATCAAGTCGAACGCAGATTGGACCGGTGCACAGCAATCGGAAGACTCGCCGATTATTACCGAGGACGAGGCTTGCTTCGAGCAACTATACACCCTCCAACCGGCGAACTGGGTTCTTGCTGCGGACGATGAATGCGACAATGCGGATCACGACTATCGCTTCACCGTAACAACCGACAACTCCGTTGCAGGCAGATTGACGGTTGATTTTGATGCCGTGGATTATGCACCCGTATATAGAGTAGGTGTTGCCGTGAAAGAAGTTGGTATATACAGTTGGACGAATCTCACCAATATTACCGCTTCCAATCACTCCGTAACGCTGGCAGTCGGTATGCCGGAGGATACGGAATATATATACAGGGTATATGCTTACAACAATGACAAATGGCAACTGACGGATCGGGTTGAAGGCGAAGTGACCATTCTTGCGAACGCCGATGTGCCTGTTGACCTGAAAGCCGAAGTAAACGGCAAGGATGTCACCTTCTCATGGACTCCGCGCGGCACAGCATATACAGACTTCAGACTGAAGATATATGACGAAAAATGGACGCTCTATTTCGACGAAGGCTATATCGCTGCAACTACCAAAACAGTAACGATTGAAGATAACGGTACGTACCATTGGGCATTGGACGTTTATGGCAGTAAAGAATTCCTCGGCGGTATATTAGGTCCGGACTTCACAGTTAATTATGTACCGGTTAAGACATACACGCTGTCCATCTCTGCCGATGCACACGGTAAGGTTAATGACGAAGTAAACGGCACGTATAATGAAGGTGAAAGCGTGAAGATTATTGCTACGCCGAATGACGGCTACGAGTTTGACAAGTGGTCTGACGGCGATACACACGCAACGCGTACCATCACCATGGACAAGGACTACGACCTGACAGCTTACTTCGTGAAAGAAAGTGGCGGCGGCGGAGACGATGAGCCGGAATACTACACGCTCACCGTTGTTGTTGAGCCGAAGGGTAAGGCTACCGTCTATTTCGACGGCGAAACCGTGAAGAACAACAAACTGACCGTAGAAGAAGGTACGTCAGTTACCCTGACCTTCGAAGAAGAGGAAGGCTTTGAGTTCGATTACTGGGAGGACGGCAAGTCAACAGTAACCAAAGCAAAGTACAAAGTAACCGTAGATGAGGACAAGACCGTGGTACTCCACTTGCTGGAGGCACAAGACATTCATAATGTAGAGGATGTTACCACTCCGACCAAGTTCCTGCGTGACGGAACGATCTACATTCTCCGTGACGGAACGATTTACACGGTAACCGGTCAGGCGGTTCAATAAACAGTGGCAGCCCGCGGAACGCTAATCATATCGGTTTACAAAGATGTACGGTCGCTTGAAGCGGTTGTACGCAGTCTGGAGCAACAGAGCGTTCAGGATTTTGAGGTTATCATCTCCGAAGACGGCGAGGATGCCGCCATGGCTGCGTTTGTGGCATCCTATGCCTGGCGCTGGCCGATGCAACACCTGACGCAAGCCGACAAAGGATGGCAGAAAGAACGGATTCTGAACAAGAGTGTGCTTGCTGCGCGAACGGACTGGCTGGTGTTCATTGACGGTGACTGCGTGCTTCATCCGCGGTTCATGGAGTGGCATCTGAAGTATCGTCAGCGCGGCGTAATGCTTGCCGGCAAGCGGATTAAGCTGAGTCCGGCATTGAGTGAGGCGTTTTTGGCGGGAAAGAAAATCAACTTTGTGCCGTACCTGTTTGCACGACGCGGCTGCCGGTATGTGGAGGAAGTGTTCTACTGCGGTTTGGCACAATGGCTGCGCCGGCCAGTGAAGCACCTTGTAGGGAGCAATATGTCCATGTCCCGCGCGGATTTGCTGCTGATAAACGGCTTTGACGAACATTACACCCTGCCGGCTACGGGAGAAGATTACGATATCGAGTGGCGAATGCAGGCAGCCGGTTGCCGGATTGTGTCGCTGCGGAACTTGGCAATACAATATCACCTGTGGCACAAGGAAAACTGGCAGGACCATGAGGAAAATATGGTTTATTGCCGTGCGTGTCAGGCAGCGGGAAAAGTGGTTACAGAACACGGCGCACAGCACTCAGACCGCCTCGCTGACAGCATACAGAACATAGAGCCGAAAGTATCGGTGATTATCGGTTTCTACAACAAGATTGAATTGCTGGAGAAAGTATTGGAATCGCTGGTATTACAGAGCTTCCGGGACTTTGAGGTGGTGATTGCGGATGACGGAAGCAAACCCGAAGTGGTGGCACGGATAAAGGAGTTTCAAAGGCGTGTGCCGCTGATTATTCAGCACGTCTGGCACGAAGATGAGGGCTGGCGCAAGAACCGGATACTAAACCGCGCGGTGGCAACTGCAAGAGGTAAATATCTGGTGTTCATAGACGGTGACTGCATCGTTGACAGGCACTTTGTGGAAGAACATTACGCAGAAAAAGCACACGGTCAGGTATTGAGCGGCAGGCGCGTACTCATGGGACAACATGCGACAGAGTATCTGCTTGCCAAACCACTGACCGAAAAACGGTTCGGAGCGGGTCTGACATGGGCGTTGCTGCGCGATACACTCGGCGGTTACAAAACCCGCATGGAGCATAAGCTGCATGTCAGCAGCAAATGGCTCCGAAAACTGTTTGTCAGAGATTATGAGCGGTTTATTTTAGGATGCAACTTCTCGCTCTACAAGAAGGATTTGCTGCGTGTGAACGGCTTTGACGAACGCTTCCAATATCCGGGTTACGGAGAAGATATTGATTTGTGGTATCGCTTGGGACGCGCAGGAATAAAGACGTTTTCGCGGAAAGGATTGTTAGTGGAATACCACTGCTACCACAAGCGGTTTGATACGAATTACGCACCCAATCAGGAACTGATGCGGGAAAATAATGAAAATGGGGTAACATGGACACCGTTCGGGATAAAACAATAAGGTTTCTGCGTGAAGTCATCGCATGGGTTCCAGCATTGGGCATACTGATGGTGGTTGTTTCGCTGCCGTTTCACTACAACTGGCTGCAACGTTGGGGGCTGTACTTTGCGGGCATCGGTTACCTTGTGGATTATGCGGTAAACTGCCGTTGGCACGGTTGGCAATGGACGCGTGACAAATGGGTGTATGTGGTGTTTATAGCGTTTTACGCGTGCATTCCGGTGCGGCAGTTGTTTGACCCGCTGGAAACGTGGTCGTACCTATACAAACTGCGGGAATATCTGCCTTTTGCGCTAATCGGGATTATGGGTCTCGGCGGCATGAAGAGCAAACTGAAGCTGGATTATGTGACATGGGCGATGCTCGGCAGTTGCGTATATATGGCGGTGGTTTTGGCGGTAGCGATGTGGAAAGACCCTGCCAAACCGTTTGTCAACTGGCTCGGCAGTTTGAACTATTGGCGCTGCGAACTGATAAACTCGCATATGACGGTGAATTTCTACTGCAATATCGCGCTGATATTCGGCACATGGACGATTCTGCACAGCGATTGCAAGCGTTGGGCAAAAGTCCTGACGGGAATAGGAATGGCCGGCTGCGTGGCAGGTTTGCTACTGTCAGAAGGCCGTGCAGGACAACTGACGATGCTTGTTTTGATGACGGTTGCGCCGTGTGTGTACCTGTACAAGCACCATCGGAAATGGTTGCTGCCGGTTTTAGGCGTTTTGCTGCTGTTCGGCGGTGCAGTTTGGTACTTCAATCCGCAATATCACAACGATTCGGCGAAAGACAACCCGCGGTTGTACATCTGGCGCGTGGCATATGAGACCGCTAAAGAAAAGCCTGTTTTCGGCTGGGGTGTGAGTTCCGCGCGTCAACAGTTTATTGCCCGCGGACGGGCGGACAAAGACTTCTGCGTGCACTATATAGAAGGTTACGAATCCATTTCAAAAACCCGTTTCGGAGAAGTGGATTATCAGGTAATGCACCCGCATAATGTGTTCCTTGAGACAATGATGGAATTCGGGTTGGTCGGGCTTGCACTACTGCTGTTGTGTATTGGTCTGCCGATAGGACTGCTGCCTTCAAAATCCAAACGGCTGTATTTGGCAGCCTGCATGTTTGTGTTTGTGATGCAGGCGATGTTTGAGACGTTCGGTCGTGACCTAAACACAATGTGGCTGCCGCTTATGACGCTGCTGTGGCACTTTGTGGCCGGGGGAACTTCCAGCGATTGTGCGACCAAAGCCACTGTTCCGGTTGCGCAAGAATGTTCTCTTCCAAGCGACGCGCAAACTGCTCGGTGATTTCGTTCGGAGCCGTATTTTTCGCATCGTCGGTTATCAAATCCACGCGGGCAACGTAATGTCCACGCTTTGGGCAAGTCATATACACGTAAGTGACAACGTAGTCAAACTTCTTCGCCAACACTTCCCCGCCGTCCAAAAATGAGGTTTCCTGATTGAGAAATGTGGTCCAATAGTGCTGGTTGCGCGGCGAAGGCTTCTGGTCGGCTATCAGACCGAGCGTAAACTTGGCGTTTTGTTTCTTGAGCGCCACGAGTTGCCGCAAGAGATTGTTTTTCTCGATGTTGCTCCCTACCCCGCTACGCTGTTCCCGAATTGCAGTCATCGCTTTATCCGCCGAACAGCTGTTGAGTTTGCGATAAACATTGTAATGGCGCATTTCAGGGTTGACGAAACGGTGCTGCACCTCAGCCGTCCACTCCCAGTTACCGAGGTGCCCAAGCATAAATATGACGCCACCCTTCTGCTGCGCCCACTGCTCAACTTTATCCACATTCACAGACTCGAAATGCTCCAGCATTTGCGCCTCGGTAGCGCGATAAGACCATATCACTTCCGCGAAAAGGTCAGTCAGATGACGGTAAAAGCGACGCTCAATATCTTTGCGTTCAATATCGGACTTATCGGGGAAAGAGAGGCGCAAATTTTTGCGCACGATCTTGCGGCGATAGCGAATGACATAATACATAAGCGGATAGGTGAACACGTCGCCAAGGAAATACAAGATTTGGAGCGGCAAAAAAGATAATATACTAATCAAGGCTTTCATAGATTCGTTGGGTTATAGCACGAGCAGACTTGCTCATTTTATCATTTTCACATTTACGCATTTTCTCATTTATAGGTTGGTTTGTGACGGCATCTATGATGGTGGTGTCAGAAGGTGTTATCAGCGTGAAACCGTCCACAAAGTGGTAATAGGCATAGGGAGGGCGGGTGGTGTCAAGCAAGTCTTTGGCAAAGGTAAACTGCTCCGCATCGATGCGCATTTGATGCAGGAGCGTCGGCACCCAGTCGATTTGCGAACCAAGTGTCGTAACCGTTTGCGGCTGCTTGATTGCTCCGCCAGCAAAAACAAGCGGAATCGCATAGCGGGCAAGATCGTAGTTCATCACGCCTTGCGGATAAGGGTAGCCGTGGTCTGGAACAAGAACAAGCAAAGTATTAGCCCATATTGGAGAGGCTTTGAGCGTGTCCACAAAGGCACCGAGACAACTGTCCGTATAGGCAACGGCGTTGAGATAAGGCTGGGCGAAATGGTGATACTCCACCTCGAACGGTTCATGGGACGAAAGTGACAGGATTACAGAGAACGCCTTGCTTTCGCCACTTCTTTTAACAATATCTCCAGCGGCATAATCAAACAGAATATGATCCGGCACGCCCCACTTGCTCAAACGGTCGGAAAGCGGAAAATCACGGTCAGCGACACGTTGTTCGAAGCCCCCATTGACAAGGAAAGAGCGCATGTTCGTGAAATCCTCATCGCCGCCGTAATAGAACTTAAGGTCATAGCCGGCGACTTTAAGCACCTGACCTATTTGCGGGAGTTGCAGCGACTTCGACGGTACAGTCATAATGGAACTGGTTGCAGCGCCCGGAAAACCGGCGAGCAAAGCCACCAAGCCCCTGTCCGTGCGGAAAGAATTGGCGTAGATATTGCTGAAATATACCCCTTCGGAAGCAAGGCGCTGCATATTCGGCATCGCCTCCCACGCACACTTGCCGAAACTCTCCAAAATAACAAGGATTACATGCGGATGCTCCGTTGTGAGAATGTTTTGAGCCTGTTTGCCACTATCAGGCCGCAACTCGTGCAGCAATTGCGCCGCTTCGTCGGAAGGCATATAACGGTAGCGCTTGCTGTCAAAGGTATTTTCGCTCAGCGATTCAACAAGATTAAAGACCGGATTAACCGCTGCCAGATTCAGCATTTGGTTGTCAGAATAATAGGCACGGCCTGTATTCATCGTCGAAACGGTGACGCTACCACGAATAGGTAGGAAAAGCAACGCTGTAAGAACCAAAAGCGTCACCGTGCCGATGATGCGCGATTTTACAATTTTCAAATCATCAAATCTTCCAATCTTCAAATATTGATACAGCAACCACCAAAGCGCAAACAAGATATCTACTACTACAAAGC
Organism: Paludibacteraceae bacterium; assembly: GCA_905233415.1. GTDB lineage: Bacteria > Bacteroidota > Bacteroidia > Bacteroidales > Paludibacteraceae > Colicola. Next base: position 21,166 of record CAJOEX010000016.1, on the reverse strand, counting down.
CAATCAACCACAACCACCACGGCGCACAAGCAAGCACTTCCTTCGGCGTGGCAAGGTAGTCGAAGATATCACGGTCAATGTGGTAGCCCCACGACGGGAAACAGCCGTTATCGCCGACAATGACAAGCAACGCAATCGCCAAAATAAGGGCAGTATAACCGTTGGCTATTTTACGGAGGAGGCCGGTTTGCGTCCAACAACTTACGCACAAAAGCAACCCATAAAAGACCGTAATATATGCCGCCACACTCAAATCAAGCGGCAGGCCGTGAAGCGGCACAAGGGACCAATCCACCCAACTCATATTGCCCAAGAGACGATGCTGCCACAGCATAAACAACGGCTTCTGTGCCACGAAAAACAGCACCCAGAAGAGGTAGTATTTGAGGAAATATAGCAGTCGTTGTTTCATAATTCAATCGTATATGTCGCCAAAATGCCGGTCGGGACAGTCAATATCATTGAGGCGCGGGAAGCATAAGTAATATCCTGCACAAACGATAGTTCCGCCAAGTCGTGGCAGAAATCCCAAACATTGTAGCACTCAATATTGAGGCACATGGAAAGGTCTTTGACCTGCCACTTGCCTTGAAGGTGCAAATCGCAATGGAAAACAGCTCCGTGCCGTGAGCCGAAATTGCCGTCTGTCGGGTTTGTACCGCGAGAGTCAAGAGGAAGAATTGCGGCTTGGAGCGCTTCGCTGTCGGAAGACAGATAATACCGGTATGCGGTGAAGGGTTTGCCATCAGTCCATTTGAAAGTAAAACCGGCTTGCACCCACTGACAGATATTATAGGCGAGATAGAAGCGCGCCACAAAGCCTTTGTCCAAATCCATGCGACTAACTCCCGGATATTTGCCATTCGGATTGCGCACGACGTTGGTAGTATTGGGGTTGGCGGTTGTTTCTGAAAGCACGCCCATCGTGTTGCTGTTAGCACCGTTGCCCAAACCGGTATATCCCGCTGCCTGCATCGACTGCCAACCGAAACTGACCGTTACTTTGCGACCGGTATACGTATAGCGGCTGAGCTGGGAGAAATAATAGGGCGAATTCATCAAGCCGTTGTCTCCAAATGGCTCCGTACAACCGACTTCGTATTGTTTCGTTCCCGCAAATTGGAAGTAAACGTTGTTTACGTCGTATTCGTTGTTTACGTAGTAACCGTAATCGGTCGGAGAACCTAGATAATAGGTGTGCCAGACGTTAAAGAACTTCTTGTAGGAGTTTTGCAGCACAATCTCGTGACGTCCCTTGCCAAAGACAAAGCGAATCGGGATATTCACCTCAAGATAGGAGGTTTGATGCAGGTTCTTGCGGTAATGATGATACTTGCCGCCGGAAGTGGCAAAAAGCGTGTTCGTGCCGGCATAATAAATATCGGCATTCATGTAGTCGTCCGAAAAATAGCGCAAATAATCGGCATTGTACGGCAAGCGTTCGTGGGCAACGGTCAACCCCATTTCAAACCACTTGCAGGGATGCAAGTCGAAGTTCACACCTGCTTGAAAATTGGGAGAGACTTTGGACTTGTTGCGCAATAGAATACCGTCCAACGTAAAATCCAAAAAACCGTTGATATCCAATTGGCGACACAAAGCATAGTGGGCTTTCACGCCAAACGTGTTTTCAAGGATTCCGCCTGTAAAGGCATTGCTCTGCCACTCATAGCGATAAAGAGGCGTCGAAGCGTCTGCCACGGGTGAACGGAAATAGACATCGTTCGTGCACCGGTTGTGCATCGGTCGTGTCAGAATAAGGGAATTATAAGCATCGACACGGACACTCAACCACGGTAAAACGGGCTGTTCGTAATTGACCGCCCAACTTAATTCGTGGGTGTGACCGTCCATTATCCATGGTGCGAAACTCTCGCCATCTTGGTCGATGATATTCTTGCTGAAGTTCGGATTATCGTGCTTGACGGTATTCAGCGACCAAGTAAGTCCGGTAGTGAGGTACTGCCGTTTGGCATAGAGCGAAGCGGTGTAGTTTTTGTGGTCATAGACCTCGTTGTAATTGTATAAATACTCGCTACCGCCGTCTGCACGACCGGAAAAGTTCACTCGATACCCCAACTCCCGAAACGCCGCATTGGGCTTCATCGGCAACAAGCCGTCCGCCTGAACTTTATAATAATAGGCGGAATAAAACGGGTCGTCGAGAATCAGACCACGTTCGTCCTCTTTGGTGATAAGACGCTGACCGTAAGCGGCAAAGAGATGCTGGCGATATGCGTTACCTGCCTTGTCGTGAAACGTGTAAGTCGCTGCAAGCGTTCCCGCTCCCGCATGGTGGCGACGGGCTGTAATGTGCTTGTATGTATCAGCAGATTGTACCGCCGAGCGGTGAAAGAGATTGATTATCTCCTGCGTGCCGGCAGCAGGCGCGCCGTTGCCTACCTGACCGAAATTATAACTTGCCCGAACATAATCGCGTGCCGTTGTATCGCGGTCAAAGAAGAGTTGCCCTGAATGAATATCCATCGCCAAATCATACTGCTGCATGTTCGGCACATAAACCGTGCTGCCGGGCTGAAAGCGGTCATCCACACGAAAACCATCTATGTAATAGCGGTTGTTTGTGCACGGCAGACCATTCACTGCAAAGGTCAGTCGGTCGGGCAACCACCATTGTCCCGTTGTGTGGGTTTCCACAATCGTATGATCGTTGAGCGCTTCCAAATAATAAATCAAGTCGCTGCGGTGATACCATTTGCGGAAGAACTCCGCAGGAACGCTGTCCGTGCCCGTCATGGAAGTGTGGCTGATTTCCAAAGCCGTCGTGTCGCGCACCCAATTTGCCTGCACGCCAATAACGCACAGCATCGCGCCGATTATGACCGTCAGGCGTTTCATTGTTTGGGCTCTTTCTTTTTAAGAATGTCTATGTGATACGCCAAACCCACACGAATCTGGTGGAAAGGATAATCCTTTATGCCGTACTGATATGCTACAAATGGCTCAAACCCTTTGGCGTAGCCGGAAATCTGCACTTTGACGGTCATAGGTCGGTCGCCGTATTTTTCCCAACCCATATAACCACCCCAAGTGGCACGAACACCAATGTATTCGGACTTCGCCAGCAGTTGCACGCCGTACATCAACGCATCATTCTGGCGACCGTTGTCCGTCTGCCAACACAGGAAACCAAGCGAGCCGGCGAGACGCAATTCCCACGATTTGACCATTAGTGATTTGCCAACGGCAAGGTCAAACCAGTACCCTGAATTATCGAAATAACGGGCTTTGTCAAAACTGCCTCCGGAAGCGGTTTTGAATGCCGCCCTAAAAGCAATATCCGGCGTATATTTGCGGGATTTGAGAATTTGGATATCGGTAGAGATATAAACATCACCCGCTTCGTGTCCGGCAAGTTGAAGCGTGTCCTGCAAACGGCAGGTCCGCTGGCGTTCGGGTGTCATACGGTACCACTCCATCACAGGCATCCAAACCGTGAGATTCACCCGCGGCGTCCACAAAGGAATATAAATCTTTGCGAAAACATCAGCCGTCAGGTCTTTTTCATACCCGAAGAATCCGTCTGCCGCCAGTTCAATACGCAGTTTCTCCTGCGTGCGTCCGTCCAACATGTCCGGCACTGGCAAAGCGTTCGGTCCGAAAAATGCAGGTGCGATACCCGTGTTTTCCGCCAGATTCGGATAGCGCGGCTGCACTTCGGCATTTAACGCCAAAGAAATAACGCAGAATAATATGAGTAACGGCCGCCTCAAAGTTCGTATATGTTATGTTAATGGAGCCAACTAACGATAAGTAAGCGTACGGAGTTTTGTACCCTGCTTGCGCACCAAAAGCCGTTCGTCTTTGGTGAGTTTCGTATATCGGAGCAACGGCTCAAGGCTAAACCGGCAAACAACCTGCTGCTGGTGGCTCAATCCGTAACCTTCCAAATATAGCAAATTCCAGCCCGCGTAAGCCGTGACAAACGGTCTGCGAATGAGATAGAAGAAAATATCCGTGCGGTTGTAGATGCTTGCCTGATAGCGCGGGTCGCCCTGATTGAGGATTTGGCGGTACTGCGGATACAAAGGCATTTGGTTTTGCCCGACATAGAGTTCGTTTCGCAGACCGATAAACCGCCAAGTCAGGCAGAAATCAGCATGAAATCCATGTGCGAACCATTGCTCCTCCGCACGGCGGTCACGCTGGAAAGAACCTATATAACCGACCTGCAACGCCAACGAATCCAACGGCGTGAGTTCGCCCAATGAAACGCCTACAAGCGGATTCCAAACAATATCATCGCACACGCCGAGAATGGTTCCGGAGTTGTGACTAAGGTGGTTGAGTTGGGCATAGCCTCCGGCATACAGCCATTTATAGCGGAACTTGCCGCCTCCGACAATCCGAAACGCCTCACGGGTATCGTCAGACATCATTCCCCGCCAATCGCACAACAAATCGGCAAAACCCCATTTGCTGCGGTACTGAAACAGCACGCCTTGTATATTCGGGTAAGCAAACGCCAACGAATCGCTCCGCAAGTAATCCGGCAAGGCCTCCGTCAAAAAATCATAGGGCACAAAGCCGAAGTTCAGGCGAAATCCTTTTGCGTCAAACTGATAATAAACCGTCGGTGTCACCGTGCAATCGCGCCACTTGGCACCAAACGGCTGAACATAACTCGCACCCGCCATCAGTTTATGCGTTCCGCCGATTGAGTCGTTAAAACCGACCCCGATTGTAGGCGTCAGACGAATGCCGAAAAGCGTTTGTGAGTCCTCGTACGGGTGGTGGATTTCGCGGTTGTCGAAGTTCGTGACAAAGTCCACATCATACAAAAACGTTTGGGCGCCGGCTACACCAACACCCAAAACTATCGCACATATTAGCAGTACTTTTCTCACGAGAACAGGTTCCTGAAGAAGTTCTTTTTATCCGCATTCCCCGGCACTATATTCGGCGAGTCCTGCAACTGCTCAATCAGTTTTTTCTCATCCTTTGACAGCCGTTCCGGAATATAAACTCCAATGTTCACCAACTGGTCTCCCGTGCCGTATTGACGGGCATACTGGTCAATAATAGGCAGGCCTTTTCCACGCATTCGGAGCACTTTGCCCGGCTGCGTGCCGGGTGTAATCGTAATCTTCACATCGCCCGTCAGTGTCGGGATCTGCACTTGTCCGCCAAGAATCGCGGTCGGCAAATCCAGCAACAGGTTATAGACGATGTCGTTGCCGTCGCGCACCAGATCCTTGTGTTCTTCTTCCTCGACCAGCACCAGCAAATCGCCCGGAACTCCACCGTGCGGAGCGGCATTTCCTTTGCCTTGAATCGGTATTTGCATTCCGCCGCTAACGCCTGCAGGAATCTTGATAGTGATGATTTCCTCGTCACGCACAACACCCTCGCCGTAGCAGTTAGGGCATTTGTTCTTAATTACTTTGCCTTCGCCATGACAGGTCGGGCATTCCTCCTGAACCTGCATCATTCCGAATATTCCGCGTTGCGTACGAACCACGCGGCCGCTTCCTTTGCAGGTCGGACAGGTCTCACCGTCTTTGCCGTCAGCACTTCCGGAACCGTGGCATTGGCTGCACGGAACAAGTTTCTTCACCTTGATTTTCTTCTCCACGCCGGAGTTGATTTCCTCCAAGGTCAGACGCACCTTCACCCGCAAATCTGTTCCGCGGCGCACGCGCTGTCTGCTGCCTCCGCCGCCGAAGAACTGCGAGAAATGTCCACCCATGTTGCCCATTCCCCAACTCTCGAACAAATCGCCGAATTGTGAGAACACATCCTCCATCGTGAAGCCGCCTCCGCCGCTGAAACCGCCTGCACCCTGCATACCTGCAAAGCCGAACTGGTCATAACGCTGCCGTTTCTGCGGGTCGCTCAGCACTTCGTACGCCTCAGCCGCCTCCTTGAACTTCTCCTCAGCGGTTTTGTCGCCGGGGTTCTTGTCAGGGTGGTACTGTATCGCTTTTTTGCGGTACGCCTTCTTTATTTCGTCTGCCGTAGCGGTTTTCGCCACGCCCAAGACCTCATAGTAATCTCTCTTCTCTGCCATAACTTACTCTCCTACAACAACTTTGGCAAAGCGAATGACTTTGTCGCCCAATTTATATCCTTTCTGTGTACAATCAATTATCTTGCCTTTGTTCTCTTCGCCTGCGGCAAACAGCGTCACCGCCTCATGTTCATCGGTGGAAAAGTCCTTGCCTTCGGTTTCGATTTCGGTCACTTTGTTCTGCTCAAGGAAACTGCGGAACTTCTGATAAATCAACTTCAGTCCTTCCCGCAACGCGTCAACATCCTCAGATTTCTCCATCGCTGCCATCGCACGCTCAAAGTCGTCCATCAGCGGCAGCATGTTCTTGAAAATGCTTTCTCCGGCAGTCTCAATCAGGTCCAGTTTCTCCTTGTTGGTCCGACGGCGGTAGTTGTCAAACTCCGCCATTTGACGCAGTTTGATATCCTCCAAGTCTGCCACTTTCTGTTCCAGTTCCGCTACTTTCGCTTCCAACGCAGCAATCGGACTCACCTCTTCCTGCTGTTCTTCCTTCACTTCTTCCTGTTTTTCTTCCACAGGCTGCTGAACCCCTTCCAGCTGTTCTTCGTGTCTATGTTTACCTTTGCTCATAATCTTGAAATTTTCAAATTCTCAAATCTTCAAATCACAATTCCCGTGCCATCGGCACGTATTCTGCCATTTTGTCATATAATCTGCATCACATCCGCCAATTTTGGCACAATCCACGTCGCGCTTTGTCCTTCTTCCGGCTTGTTGCAAATCCATATTTGGTCTATTCCTGCGGCTTGGGCACCCGCAATATCCGACGAATAACTATCCCCTATCATTAGTGCCTCATCCGCCGTCACGCCGTTTCTTTCCAACGCTAATTCAAACAGTTTCGGATTGGGTTTGTTGATGCCGACTTCCTCGCTGATGATGGTGTACGTAAAGTATTTTTCCAATCCTGAGTGCGCAAATTTATAGTACTGCACTTCCTTGAATCCGTTGCTCAAAATCGTCAGCGGATACTTTGCCGCCAAGTACTTCACTACTTTTTCCGCGTCCGGAAGCAGGCTGAAATACTTGTTCGTCAATTCCAGAAACTCATCGCCCATCTGAAGTGCCAGTTCTTTCTTGTCCACTCCGCGAAATTCAGGATATTGATTCACCATCAACGGATAGTAAAACCGCTCGAAGTGCAGTTGTTCCTTGGTCACTTCGTTTCGTCCGTATTTGCTCCAAAGTTCCAGATTATAGGGCTCATACGTATTGAAGAACTCCGAAACGGTTTCATACAGTTCGTCCAAGTGATACTTTTCATAAATCACCTCCAGCGCCTGCCGGGCTGCATCTGACCAATCCCCGATGGTATCGTCCCAATCCAATAATATGGCTTTATATTGTTTCAATAACTCAATAATCCAATCGCCCAATCAATCGTAAATCGTAAATGATTAAATCGTAAATTAGAATAGTTCCCCTTGCGCCACTCCGGGTACTTTTCCGAGATGCCGATAAGCCAATTCTGTCGCCTCACGGCCTCGCGGTGTCCGTTTGATGAATCCTTCCTTAATCAGGTACGGTTCATATACATCCTCTATCGTTCCCGCATCTTCGCCCATCGCCGTGGCAATCGTATTCAGTCCGACAGGTCCGCCTTTGAACTTGTCAATAATCGTGCACAGCAGCTTGTTGTCAATCTCGTCGAGTCCAAACGTGTCAATGTTCAGCGCCTCCAGCGCATACCGCGCAATATCAAGGTCTATCTTTCCGTCGCCTTTCACTTGGGCAAAGTCCCGAACACGCCGCAGCAAGGCATTTGCAATTCGCGGCGTACCACGGCTACGACGTGCAATCTCTCCGGCTGCTTTGCTGTTAATATCGATGCCTAACAGTCCCGCAGACCGTTTCACGATGCCTGCCAAAATATCCGCGTCGTAGTATTCCAAGTGACAGTTGATGCCGAAACGTGCCCGCAACGGCGAAGTCAGCAGTCCCGAACGCGTTGTCGCGCCAATCAGCGTGAACTTGTTCAGGTCAATCTGAATCGTCCGCGCACTCGGTCCTTTGTCTATCATGATATCGATGCGGTAGTCTTCCATCGCCGAGTACAGATATTCCTCCACAACAGGGCTCAGCCGGTGAATCTCGTCAATAAACAGCACATCGTTTTCTTCCAGCGATGTCAGCAGGCCTGCCAAGTCGCCGGGTTTGTCGAGTACCGGTCCCGACGTTACTTTGAAACCGACGCCGAGTTCGTTGGCGATGATATTGCTCAGCGTCGTTTTGCCCAATCCCGGAGGACCGAACAGCAGCACGTGGTCCAGACTCTCGTGCCGCATTCTTGCTGCCTGAACGAATATCTTCAGGTTGCTTACGATTTTTGTTTGTCCGGCGAAGTCTGCAAACCGCAACGGCCGCAAGGCGTTGTCCTGCTCCTTCTCCGACATCTTTTCCCGTATATCAAAATCATTTTCCATAATCCTGGTTTTATCTTCCAATTGTCAATTCCTGAAACATTTCCTCAAGGTCGGTTATTTCGTCAATTGACCGATTGGCTTTTATTTCTCCGTGGTCCAGCACCACCACTCTGTCGCTGATTTCCTTCACTTCCGACAGGATATGGGTGGATAGAATCACCATTCTGTCACGTCCGATTTGCTTGATTAGTCTTCGGATTTCCACCAGCTGATTCGGGTCCAGACCTGTTGTCGGCTCGTCTAAAACCAACAAATCCGGGTCGCTCAGAAGAGCCTGTGCCAATCCCACACGTTGTTTGTATCCTTTGCTCAGTTGTCCGATTTTCTTGTGTGCTTCAGGTGTTAGTCCCACTCTGCGTATCAACTCCTCCACCCGTTCCGGATCATAGCGCAAACCGCCACGCAACTTGCCGAATTGCACACCGCCAAATCGTAAATCGTCAATCGTCAAATCGTAAATAAATTTGAGGTACTCCCGCACATACATATCCTCATACAGCGGATTTTGTTCCGGCAGGTACCCCACTCTTTCCGGTACATCCACCACCATCTCACTTCTCACAGGCATAGCCGGTCCCACAGCGCCAGCGGTCTCACCTCTCACAGCGCCAGCGGTCTCACTTCCCACAGCGCCAGCGGTCTCACTTCCCACAGCGCCAGCGGTCTCACCTCTCACAGCGAAGCGGTCCCACAGCGCAGCGGTCCCACTTCTCACAGGCGCAGCCGGTCTATCAGGCTTCACCAGCCCGACCAATATCTTCATCAGCGTACTTTTCCCTGCGCCGTTTGGTCCCAACAAGCCGACGATTTCTCCGTCTTGCATGCTGAACGACACATCCTTCAGCACCAACTGTTTGCCGAACTGCTTGTAGATATGTTCTATTTTCAAACCCATATTTTCCCAAATTAACGTGCAAAAGTACTGCTTTTTTCTCACATATGCAAAAAAAATGATATTTTTTTCAAAAAACATTTGCGCACTCGCAAAAATTTTACTACCTTTGCACGATTTTTTACATAGGCTTAACCGTATCTCATCCGAATGTTAACCGTATGTTAACCGAATGTTAGGGCCGCCTATTACGGACCATCACCGAAATATCAATAAGAAATATCAATTGTCAATTATCAATTATCAACTAATATCATGGCTTCAGTAACTTACACAGCTCCGGTTGCCGGCTTGCACGGCAAACTCAAGAAAAGAGACCGCACGGTTTTCCGTACACGTAACGGCGTACAGCAGGCTTATGCCATCAAACGCCACTACAACCGCAAACCGACCGAACTGCAGGCTCCGGCTCGCGAATCGTTCTCCAATCTCGCCAAGCAGGTCAAGGCCATTTATGCCGATCCTGTACAGTTGGCGGAGTGGACTGCCCGTTGGGAGGAACTTATCTCTTCCCGTTCCTACAAGATTCGTCTCACGCGTTATCTCAAGCAGCAACAGGCCATCCGTAATCGCCCGATGGTGCCGGTTGTAAAGGAAGCCCGTCTTCCCAAACCGCCTACAACCCTCTACGGATTCATTATGTCCTCGCTTGCAAAAAAGGACTGAATTCCGCCCGTTACCGTTTGACACTTTGCCCGTTTTTTTTGGCAGGAAAGACACAAATGATACAAAAATCGTAAAAAAATGCACATTTATTTGTGTATTTGAAAAAAATGCTGTACTTTTGCAGCCGATTTGTTGTCAAGCCCTCATAGGCTTACGTATATTTAAGGTATAAAATAAACACTATTAGTTATGAAAAAGGTATTAGTCTCTTTTATTTTTGTATCCCTATGTCTCGTTACCATGTCGCTTCCAGCAAGTGCGGCAACATACACGAGCGGTAACACTACCATCACCACTTCAGGCACTACCATCACCGTTTCTCCCAAACCGGGCACTGATGGCGCCATGGATAATTACAATTATTCCTTTCACCCAAGTTGGGTCACAAGTTCCATGACCGCAATTGTTATTGAGGAAGGTGTGACACATATCGGTGCGTATGCTTTCATGAAAGAAAGTAATAACCTTACTCGCGTGAATATTCCCACATCTGTAACCAGTATTGGCGGAAGCGCTTTTGCTTTATGTACTAAAATGGAGGATATTTACTATGCAGGATCTCCTAATGAGTGGGCATCTATTACTTTTGCCGATATCGCCTCCAACCCTTATGGAGATTCAAATGCTTCTAACCGCAAATTCCATTTTTATGGATGCGAATTTACAACGAAGACGTTGACGTTAGAGCCGGGCATAACTACTGTGAACGCCTATGCGTTCTACAATGCCACTATTGACAATTTGAATATACCCGGTACTGTTTCACAAATTGGCGCCTACGCATTCCGCTGTGCTGTAAAGACTACTGTTTGCGTCAACAGAACCACTCCACCAACCGCTGGGACAAATGCCATCACGTACGGAGGTTCCGCTAAATTATATGTACCGTCAGGCGCAACTGCCGCTTATAATAATGTCGGCAAGCCTTGGAAATACTCCACTACCGAATATGGCCCCGGTGCAACAGCCCAAGCCGTCAGCGGCACATTAAATGCGACATACGGTTCAGGTGTCACTTGGGCTTTGGATCAAGATGGAATACTTACTTTTGATGCATCCAATCCGTCTGCCTCAAAATCTGTCACATTAGGTGCAGGTAGTTCTTATCCGTGGGGGAATTTCCGCCGTCTGGTACACAAAATCAAACTTAAAGGCGAAATTACCGCTTTAGGCGACGCTTTAGCATACCATTGGTTCATGTCTGGTATTATTTTAGACCAGAACACTGTTCCCACATGCTCCAACAACATTGGTTCGTCAAGCATCACTTCCACCGGGACGACTGCCTATAACTCAATCTTCAACCCGTGTCATCCTTTAACAATGGAAGTGCCCATATCTACTATTTTAGACAACACAAATAGTGCTAATTTGTCAAGTGCCCCGTGGAGTGACGAACAACATTGGCAGGTCACAGTTTCGGAAGAGGTCCTAATTAGTGAAACCGACAATAATGCTGTTAATATACTTTCTGCGATTAAAGAAAAAGTAACTGCTCCTTTTACTCTCCGACTCGGGCGCACACTTAGCACTTCATATTACAACACATTCTGCTCGCCATTGGACTTGGACGCAGCAACAATCAGTGCTACATTTGGCGACACGGACATTCAGGAGTTAGTAGATGCCACATTTGATGAGTCCAAGAAAGAACTGACTTTGACCTTTGACATTGCAACGGAAATCGAAAAAGGCAAACCGTACCTCATCAAACCCTCTATTGAAGCTGTTAATCCCTCTTTCAGCAATGTGGACCCTGGCAACATAACAGACACACCGATGGAAATCGAAACGGATGACCTGTTCTTCAAAGGAATATTATCACCGCTCACGCTACTTACTGACAATGAGCATTTCCTTTTCTTAAAAGCCGACAATGAAATTTATTGGGCAAAACCCGGCACGCTCAAAGGTATGCGCGCATACTGGCTCCTCAAAAGTGCATCTGCACGTATGGCGAATGCGCATGTCAACATGAACTTCAATGGAGAAACCCCAATCGAAATGGTACTGGCGGACAACAACCTGCCTTCTGTTCGGAAAGTAATACATGACGGACAACTGCTCATCATCCGTGACGGCAAAACATATAACGCACAAGGTATTTTAATCCAATAATTAAGAAAGGACACGATTATGAAAACGAAACAATATACAACTCCGACAACATCTGTTTATCAAATGTCAGTAATGAGAACCCTGCTCGCAAGTGGTGGAGGTGCCAAGTTCGGTATTCAAACCGTTGGTGCTGGCGGCATTCCCAATGTTCCGCTTCAGTTCAAAGGAGGCGCTTCCGTCAGCGACGGCGTATAATACAATACGGCGTATAATACAGTAAAGAATATTATTAACATATTATTAACCCTATTAAATTTTTAAATATGAAAAAGTTCCTTTTCTTCGCTGCACTCGTTTTTGCAGCCACCGGTCTCAACGCCACAGACCGTTACTACAACTGCGGTATCACCTCTGTTGACTTTGAGGACCAAAGCTACAGTGGCAAGCACATTTTCATTGTAACGTTGAAACACACAGCCAAGAACTTGGCGGAATACGGCAATGACAAAACCTACAATGCTACCGTAAAACTCTATCTTACATCAGATGACGGAACATTGGAAGGCTCATACACCACGGAGGGATTTGTATCTATCGGTTCCACCTACGACCAAAACTACATCAACCCGAAAAGTACGGAAGTGAAAGTGGACGGCTATAGTGCACGGCGTCCTCACCCGAACTATGAATCTACGTTCGTGATTAACAAAGTCGGTGAAAACCTCTATTCTGTAGGCGAATGCGCATTGTACGTGACGGATGTACAATTGAACCCCACTAATATGTGGTGCTATTACTATTCCTTTGATGTAAACGAAATTCAAAACCAAAACATCGAGCAGACGCCTTTCGTTTTCGGCATTGACACCGAATTCCACACGGAATACATCCACTACGACATGGCGGTACAAGGCGTTAAAGTATATCGCGATGACAACGACTACGGCTCCATACGTTATTTCCTCGTGCTATCATGCACCGGCAAAAACCGCACTTCCGGCGTTACGCATGACTATGAAGTTGCTTTGGACATTTCTCCCAATTCGGCCTCTATCGTTGGCACATATGGCACACAAGGCACCGAAACCCCGCTCTTGGCGATTAACAGTTATGTCAAAGACATCAATAAAGACAGAACACGCTACCTCGCCAACGACTCTATCAGTACCATTAAGATTAAGTCCAAAGGCTCCGACCAATATAGTTTCTACGGCGGAACACTCATCTGCGCCGATATTGACGCGAATTATCTGCAAGTCCATAGCATCAAACGTATTGAAACAGCCCACTACTATCACTTCTCCGACAACGATGGTGCCGGCATTGCATTTTTCTTTAATGAAGAAACCGGCGAAAGCGGACTTGTTACCACAGAGATTGACGCTGTTATTGGCGACCGTAGATACCGCAAAGTATTCCAAAACGGCGTACTGCTTATCGAGCGTGACGGCAAATATTATACCGTGCAAGGCGCAAGCGTAAAATAACATAGGACATGAAACGTTTATCGTTGATACTTTTCGTATGGACAGCAGTGGCTCTATCGGCCGCTGCTGCGTATAATCTGACAGCCTCAAAAGTGACTGTGGATGATCTGACTGTCGATAAGGATAATTTCTTTATTACAGTTGAGGCGCACACTTCATCAGGCGAATACGAAGTAGCATTTGACGTCTGGCCTGCCTCACATTCTGCCATCGGCGCTTTCTCTTCTGCTGACAAAACCATCAGTTATATCAGCAGTTACGTGCACAAAACCAAAGCAGACGGTGAAACCGTCGATATGTGGTACAACTGCGCATCAGATGCCGACATAACACTTACCATCACCCAAAAAGACGAAACCACCTGTACGCTCAGCGGCTCTATTCAGGCAACCCGCAAAGGCACAACATATACCTACAACATCGCAAACTTTGACTTTGCCTATGCCGAAAGCGGCGAAGGGACTGAGCCCGAAAAAGACCCCTATCGCTTCGAACCTGAAACCGCTACTACGGTGGATTTCATTGCTGATGTCGTTGCTTTCAAGCAGAAAACAGGATTTATCAATATCACCCTCAACGAAATTGAACACGAAACCTACGATTGGATTGAGCTGAATCTTCTCTCGGACGAACTCACTTGGCCTGCAGGTTCCTACGCTATCAATAACTCCGGCAATCAAGGCACGCTCACTGCCTCTAAAGGCTATCTTGGCGCACAAAACGACGACCCGTGCTACGTTGCCGTCCGTGACAAGGATGCATGGGGGCAATACACTCCCTATTATCTGGAAAGCGGAACTATTGTCGTTTCCTACAACCAAAAAACAGACTCCATCTTTGTTACCGGACAGGCAATATCTCACAACGGGTCCACTGTCAATATCAACGTCCGCAGTTACAACATGCTCTACGACCCGGACGAAGCACCTAAAGAACCCGAATTTGTCACTTTGACGATTGACTCTGTGGTAGTTACATATATGCGCGAAGAGTCGGATGCCGAAAAAGAAGAATACCATTATTCGCTGAACTTCTTCAACAAAGCATCTGACGCCGACGGATATCCCAATGTCCTTGTGGATATAGTGCTCAATAAAGAAATGGAATTGGTCGATGGCACTTTCTCTTTGGCAGATAACCAACTGTCAGGCGTTGCGCTCTTCCAAAACCAATCGGACTTTAATTCGTATTTCTTCGGCTATCCGCCTTACGTTTTCACAACCGTCACATTGACACTCAAGCCCGCCGATAACGGCAAATGGACCTATTCAATGTTCCTTTCCGATGAGATTGGCAGTGAATATTCGTTCTCACTCACACAGGCTCCGCACATCATCAATTATCCGCAGGAAGGAGAGGAAATGGACGCTAAAGACAAACCGTTTAAGGATGAGCAAAACGCGCTGGTTGAATTGTCTTTCCTGCTTGACAGCATTCGTTGGATTGACAGCAGCGTTCCTAAAGACGGCATATTGGACATTATTCTGATGCAACGTCAGTTGGATACCGACGGATTGCGGCCAGTACTGCATTTGGGTTTCTATACGCCCGTTACTGCTGTCCCGGCCGGCACATATCCTGTCAACGCCACAGAAGCTGACTTCACCTTCAGCGCTTCGCTCGGCCGCTACGGCAATGTGCTTATTCCCTGCTATGCCGCACTTATGGATAACAACAACTGGGCACATGCTGTCTGGTATATTGTGGACGGCATGGTTACACTCTCCTACGAGGACGGAATACCTGTCCTCTCGGGATGTTGCAAAACGCACTTCGGCTCAACCATCCATTTCACGTATCAGGACAATGCCTCTATGGAAAGTGTAGCAACGGCCAACGGTCAACCGCCAACAGAAAAGGTCCTTCACAACGGCCGGCTCCTTATCCGCCGGAACAACCACCTCTATACTGTCACAGGCACAATGATTCAATAACAACAAAAAAATGCACTTTTATTTGTAGAAGTGCATTTTTTGTTGTACTTTTGCATGTGATTTGAGAATATACCGATGAAACGTGTTCGGTGTTGTGCGCAATTGCTCATTTTGGTATGCAATCAATGTATTGTCTATCATATCAGCTGGATTTTTAAAATCGCCTGTAAAATTACTGCTTTTTCCTGACATATGCAAATAATTTCTGCAAAAAATCACTCATTGAGGGATGTTTTTGTGAAAATTAGCACTTATTGAGGGAGATTTTTGTCGTAATCAGAACAATGTAACAACAAATCAGCATACGATACGCAAGGGATACGCTACCCATTACATCATTATAACATTACATCATTATAACATTCCATCATTAAAACATTCCATCATAGCCCTGTGGGTTGGACTCTTTTGTATTTTCCTCAAAAAATTTGCACATATCAAAAAATAGTTGTACCTTTGCACGAAATTTGGAAATTTGACACAATGAAAGCGAAACCATTCGTCAAATGGGTGGGCGGAAAAAGCCAACTCATTGACCAACTGGAAGCCCTACTTCCTGCTGACTTTGACCAATGGGAGAACGTCACTTACATTGAGCCTTTCGTAGGCGGAGGAGCAATGCTCTTCTATATGTTACAGACACACTCCAACATCAAGTCAGCCATTATTAACGACATCAACGAAGACCTCACAACTTGTTACAAAGTGGTGAGGGATAATCCTGCGGAGTTAATTGCTTCTCTCCATGAAATTCAGCGCGAATACTACTCCTTGCGGACGGAAGAGACGCGCAGGCAATTCTTTATGCTTATGCGCGACGAGTTTAACACCAAATCGTTAGACCCGATTCGAAACACAACTTTGTTCTTTTTTCTCAACCGCACATGCTTTAATGGTTTGTACCGCGTAAACAAATCCGGTCTGTTCAATGTTCCCTTTGGGCGTTATGAAACGCCGATGATTTGCGACCCTGTAACCATTTATGCAGACAGCGAATTACTCCAAAACGTCAAAATCATGACCGGCGATTATCAGCAGACACTTGCCTATGCAAAGGGGAAAACGCTTTTTTACTTTGACCCCCCTTACCGTCCGCTGAACAACACCAGCAGTTTCAACGACTACGCCAAAGAACCTTTCAATGACCTTGCACAACGCCGTCTCAAAGAGTTCTGCGACGAAGTCCAAGCAGCAGGTTTTAAGTTCATGTTGAGCAATTCCGATTGCAAAGACATGTTCTTTGACGACCTCTATTTACAATATATTATAGACCGTGTTTGGGCGGCGCGCAGCGTCAATGCTAACCCTGCCAAACGCGGCAAGCTACAGGAAATTCTTGTTCGTAACTATACAGAAACCAAATTAAACGCAGTATAATATTATGGCAGCACACACCACAGAACAATTCAACCTGTTTATGTCTCAATTGCGTGAGACAAATGCAACGCTTGATTTTTACTGCGACTTTCCGAAGATTGCAAAGAATGTCGCAGACATCGAAATTAGTCTTAATACACTCAATTACATTATTGGAAAGGAAAATCTCCGTGAGGCAGTTGAAGCTTTGTGGAATAGAGACCCGCGCGTGTTTGATGTAATGGACATTCTTATAGCCACGCGCAAGAGTGCGAACATGAAATATTTAGAGGATGACGGAACTATACATCCGGTTCATTCGTTGTTCAGTTCTGTGGATGGTGTTATGAAGTTCATTGAAGGCACAGGTCTCGATAAAGTATTCAAGAACAAAGAGGTGAAGGATCTTGTTGATTATGTCTTCGGTGTAGAAACAGGTCTTGATACCAATGCTCGTAAGAACAGAAGCGGAAATATTACAGAAACACTCGTTGGACGAATATTTACCAATGCCGGTATTGTATACCGTGAACAAGTTTCTTCCAAAGAGTTTCCTGCTATTTCTGCTGTACTTGGTGCAGACCAAAAAGTCTTTGATTTTGCTATTTCTGCAAAAGGAAAAACCTATCTCATAGAAGTCAACTTCTATTCTGGAGGTGGTTCCAAACTCAACGAAGTTGCACGCTCCTACACAGATGTTGCTCCGAAAGTAAACGGTATTCCAGGCTTTGAGTTTGTTTGGGTTACTGACGGTATTGGTTGGAACTCTGCCCGTAACAAATTAGAAGAAGCGTTTGCTGCAATACCAAGTATATATAATCTGACCACAATAAGTGAATTTATCTCTAAAATCAAATAATATTATGGCTAAAAACGTTTATTCACATGCTATTGACTTAAAGAAGTTGAATATTAGGAATGCACCTCGTGAAGAGTTTGCTGCAAAAGTAATTGCTATAGAATATCGCGGCTACGAAGTAGAGCAATGTGAAGATGGTCGCAAAATCGTCATCACAAAGCCAGGCGGAAAAAGTGTATTCGGGAAGCCTAAAAAAGAAGATATACTCGTCTTTATCTTTGACCCAAAAGACAATTCCCTGTGGCAGATCTCTCATCAACAGATACTTAATGACATAACAGCTAAATGTGAGGAGAATCCTATTGAAGGGAAGAAACTTATTGATCTTCTTGAAAGAACATTGAATGGAGAAGAACCAAATGATTTTATCAATGATATTCGGGGTTTATTCTTCCACTCAGGAGAACCATCAGAAGAATTGATAAAAGCATACAAATGGATTTGGGGTCAAGAAGATGTTAATTATCCGAATGGCGAAGGACGTTTTATGTCTTGGGCTGCATACGAAGATTTAAGAGATAACTTGTGATAGCTAATAATTTGAAATATACTGACTTCACCATCCTCCACGGCGATTGCATGGAACTGCTTGCGGCTGTTCCCGACAATAGCGTGCAAGCTATTTTTGCCGACCCGCCGTACTTCCTCAGCAACGGCGGAATCAGCGTTCAAAGCGGCAAACAGGTCTGCGTGGACAAAGGCGACTGGGACAAAGGCGGAACGCCCGAACACATCTACGATTTTAACCGCAAATGGCTCTCACTCTGCCGTTTCAAACTCAAAGACAACGGCACAATTTGGATTAGTGGCACACACCACAACATCCACGTCGTAATGCGCTGCCTGCAAGAACTCGGCTACAAAGTTCTTAACACCATTACCTGGCAGAAAACCGACCCGCCGCCAAACCTCTCCTGCAAATATTTCAACTTTTCCACCGAACTTATCATCTGGGCGCGCAAGCACGAAAAGAAAACGCACAAGTTCAACTACGAGACCATGAAACAGCTGAACGGCGGCACGCAAATGACGGACGTCTGGCGTATTCCGGCGGTCGGCAAATGGGAAAAAGAACAAGGCAAACATCCCACACAAAAGACTTTGCGCCTGCTTTATCGTATTATTCTCGCCTCGACGAACGAGGGCGACACTATTCTTGACCCGTTCAGCGGGTCGGGCACAACCGGCATTGCCGCTAATTTGCTCGGGCGAAACTATATTGGCATCGAACAGGAACAGCAGTTTTGCGACTTGGCAAACCGCCGGCGTGAGTCATTAGAGGACAACGCCACACGCAAAAGACTGTTTGATAAAATGCGTGAAAACCCGCAAGAGACAACTGTTCTTGTGAACCACATGCGCCAAATTGACCGCCAAATCGCCATGCAAACAGGCATTACCTACGTGCGTGCCGGTGACTCAAAAGGTTCGCTGCTTGTCAAACAGGGCTTTGAGAGGCTGGGCTACGTGTGCCTGCACACCAACGGCAACACGCCCGAACTATACAAACTCACCAAAAAAGGCTTCCAGATTTGGACAGCCGAGGCACTGCGGGAAAAGGGCTTTTCCGCGGAGAACGCACCGTATTATGCCGTGCTGCGATTTGACCCGGCACAGCAAGTACATTTCTACCAAACCATTGACTTGTACAAGCGCAAATTTACCCAAGTGGCTCACATTCAGCCATTGAGCGATTTTATAGGATTGAAATAGTAACTTTATTCACTTAAAATTATCGGTAAATATCATGGAAAACGGAGATTTGACATTAAAGAAACGCCAATTGATTTCGAAGAGTCGATGTTTGCGTATAACACCGTATATGGAGTTTAGGAACGGAACATGGGGAAGCGTATTATTATTGGGTTTTGATTCACAAGAATCTCTTCTTTTCTTATTCAATAGTTCTGAACGTGCAGATGAACTTGAACATTGCAAGGATAATACTCTTTCCCCAGCTGAAGCGGATTGCTTATATCATTATCAAGAGGTATGTATTAAAGAATTTGATGGTTTCTACCGCATATCAAAAGAGATATACAAGAAGTTTGGTGTTGTATTGTTAACCGGCAAGTTGGCAAACAGACCGGACAGAAAATCTGATGATGGACGCACTTCAGACCTATCGTATTAGCGAAATAGAAGAGGATATCGCAGATTTCTTATCAGATAACAGTCAATGGCGACGTGAAATCACCCTCCAAGCTTTAAGTCTATATGACGCTGATAAATTATTCGAGAAATGCCTGCGTATAGATTGGAAAAAAGTTAGAGATAAATATGCTGAATGGCTCATCAGAGAATCCATACAATTCAAATTATACTTTGCCACAAAAGTGCTATCCAAATACAGAGAACATGCAGAACCCGTAGATTGGAGAATCTTATTAGAAGACGAATACAGAGCAACATTAAATACACCTATTAAATTTCATTTCTTAGATTATGGTGTACAAGAAATCGTCGGTTTGTATACATTGACCAAATATCTATACACTAAAAAGCCGTCATTTATAGAAATTAAATATGCAGAAGTTGAAATGGGTGAGCGTTTTATGTTGTATGGTGCATATCGTGCAAACTGTATATCAGAAATGTTGGAAATACTGAAGGCCGAAAATGATCCTTTACGAACAGAACCTCCTACTGAAGATGAAGCAACGAAAAAAGTAAAAGATCATATTGCAAGGTTGGTTGGTAGGCAACCCTATGGATTGCCAGAAGAGGATAAAGGTACTTATGCATTATATGAGCAAGGTTTTTGTTTATCACAAGGCATTGAACATCCGAATATATCATCTATCACTCCAGACAAACAGGTCAAAAAAGAGCAAGCCGCCCTACAAACGAAGACACAAGACGAGCCGATTAAGCCAACAATAGAAGACTTGGAGACAGTGTTCTTACCATGCTATACCAAGCTCACAGATTGTGGAATGCTACTGAATATCTTGATAGAGGATAGAGCAAAAGTCTCAGATCCTGAGTGGACGCGGTATGCATTAACCATCTACGAAAGTAAAAAAATCTTTAAAAATTATCCAAAATCCTTCAAAAATTGGCTACCTATTTTCTGCACTCTATTTGGAAGAAAGGTAGAATATCGTGCGCCAAGTAATATCAAAAGGACTAAGTGCAACACTGACATCACGCCGTTCTTACCTAACTTAATGTAGAGCCAATGTAGAGTGTTTTTGTAGAGTCAGCAACTCTGCATTTTCAAAGAAACAGCCTATAAGTCGTTGAAACACAGCGGCTTATTATTTTTTTATACTCATGTTAAGTTTGTTGAGTGAGAATCTTTTTCAACAAATTATAATATCTTTGCAGCGATATTTTGAAAACAGATTGAATGTGGGTAACCATCCATTAAAGTACAGGTGGCTATATAAAGTTAGGGCTGCAACGTTGATGTTGCAGCCCTAATGGTATAGTTGGAGTAGTGGATTATTGATTG
>CAJOEX010000015.1 GCA_905233415.1 Paludibacteraceae bacterium | reverse complement strand
GCAGATAGCTCAAATCACTCAGGCCTGGAAGGATGCGATGCACCGCACTCCCGATGGCAAGCAGTACTCGGATGCCAAAGGTTGGAAGTTCGCGCTTCTACAGCAGCAATGGAAGTCCGAACATCCTTTCGAGTCTTGGTATGAAGACTATTTGCAGCATATAGAGGACGTTGCCGCGGATAAGACCTCTTCCGAGCATGTTTCCGATTACATGTTGCGTCATCAGGCGGAAATCCTTGAGGCACAAGCCGCCGCTCTCCGTGCCGAACTCCAAAAACGCCACCCCTCCACTTAATGACCATTTATGGGCATTTGGATGCTCGACCGGCTAACTCCGGTCTTTGATTCATTGTCCGTTTTGCGCGTATAATTACGCGCAGATCCCACTATGCATATTCCATTTCTTGCATAGTTTTTTTGCTCCCATTTACAAAATTCCGCAAATATATTTGCATATATGCAAAAAATGTAGTACCTTTGCAGCCGCAAAGGTTTTAGTGAAATGACACCTTATACTTTGACTTGCGTCAGGGGATACCGGAATAAAGGTAAAAAAGATATTTGATATACGAAAAGATTTTTGAAGCACGATGTTAGACGAGTATAAGTCACATAGACAAAAACAGGATGTTTTTTCTACCTATACCTGTGTCAATACTATTTCTGAATTTGAAGAATGGTATGCTTCCCACTTAAATTTATCATCGAAAATATACTATCGAGGAGTAAAAGAGGCAAAATACAAAAACTACACCTCAGCACAACGATATTGCATTTGTAATAACAAAGAAGATTTACCTGCAACAGAAGTGTATCGCAAAATTCAAACACTACGAAGAGCAAATAATAATCTAATCGAAAAATATTGCGCTTCTATGGGATTTGAATGTACAGATTTAATGTTAATGAGCATTGCACAACATTATCAAACAGGTTTTTCTCTCTTTTTGGATTTTTCTTTAGATATTAATACTGCGTTGTTCTTTATGTGTGAAGAAGTTGCACATGCAGATACTATTGACAATTCAATAAGGAATTATGCGTCTCTATACTATTCACCACAAATAGGAGTTTCATTTGACGATATTGCAAATCACATATCTGTAAAAACTTCTTTTTCTGAACAAAACAAAACGAATAGCATATTTCAAGAGTCAAGTAAGTATGCTTTAAAGACTCTTTTATCTTTGAGTACGTTCAATCTGTTATTTGGAAACAAATCTATTATGATTGAGAATAAAGCATATTCATTTAAGTTCGCCCACCAAGAATTTGAGTACTCTACGAATGTTATCATTTCTAATTACAATATCGTCGCACAAGATGGTTGTTTACTCTTTTATGATAATAACTATAGACCTTTAGAAGATAATTTATCATGTGTGGATATTCATAAATCACTCATCCCTTACATTACAAGATGTTATTTGAAACCAAATAATAAAGATTACAAGTGCCTGTTCCCAGAAATTAAAACCGTCGTCAGCGATGCGTTTTTAGGCGTAAAAGATGCAACTTATAAAATTATCTAATCGGAAAATAAAGAATGTTATACATATAATAACACGATATTAGGCTCATGGACATTGATCATAAAATAGAGCAACAACTTATTGTATGCGCCAAAGAATATAATGAAGCCAGGTACTTATGGCACCATTATATGGATGAGTATATAATGAAGTTTGGTATGCCTACTTTATATGTAGGATGTGTCAATTATGCGTATGATCAAGATTACAATATAGAAAAAGTTTTAGAACTCGCTCAAAAGTATCCTCTTGAAAAAGCTGAAGCATACCTTTTTCAGGAAATAGAGTGGCTTCAAAAATGGATTTACCCGGGCAAATATACAGTGGCTCTCTATCCCGATCTCCAAAAAATTCATATATTGGGGGAGCAATTTGGTATGAAAGATGTTTCATCATATGCCGCATCTAATGAAGGTGATAATGTTCTATTTGCGATTAGAATAAAACACTCTTTCTTCCGGATGATTCGTGTCCCTAAAAAAGCAAAACGCGCTCAGACAGAATTAAAAAGCATTCTAGATGCCTGTATAAGTAAGGATGGCTCATCATCTTCATATGGTAGATTGAATGAAATGAAGCCGATTATTGATTCTCAAAATAAAACGAAGTACCTCTCTTTCTTTGGGCAATCTTTAGGTCTCCCTGCTAAAGAGTTTCTCTATGCAGTAAATCAATTAGATAATACCCAACACAATCTTCATTTAACATATTATAGTCAGGGGAGATTAAAAATAAGCACGGATGTAGAAGGAAACAAAATCGATTGGTGTTTCTCTCATTTGTATGAGACACATAATAGGTTCGTGTTTGATTCCATTGATGGCGAAAGTGATAATATCGAAGGCTATGAAAATTTGAGAAAGGTTTATGACAAACTGCTATTCTATATGACTCAACAATTTGGAGAACCAAACGAACAAGAAGATGTTCCTTCTAATATTAGAAAGGCTTCTATATTAAAGGCTCTTAGGGAAGATGTTTTTGAAATTAAATCCTATTTCAAAAATAGTAATATAGAGGCTTCTATAGAAATTATCGCAGATGATGACGAGAAGAAATGTGGGCGTATTTACATTGAAGCTTACGATAAACGTTTACAGAATATCAACTCAGCTAAATACAAGTCAATCAAGACTAACGTGATGTATGACAATGTGGCTGCGCAGGCTTCAAGAACAGCGAGTGTCAACAAGTATCAAGAAAAAGAAAACACCCAATCTAAAAATATAGAGAAGGAAGATGATTCGGGATGCCTAATCGCTACCTCAATCGTTGTAGGCATACCTGGAGCAGCTATACTTGCATATTTGATTGCCGCTGGTAGTGTTGGAGATACATCTGATGAATTTTCTATATGGTTTACGACATCTTTTATAATATTTGCTATCTTTCTTATCCCGTTTGGATATTTTTCTGCAAAATATGATGGAGGAAAGACTTATTCTTCAGGAAAAGGCGGACGTTCCAGGGGGAAGTTCTTTCTGGGGTGTACCTAGAGGTAGGAGTTTAACAGCCGGTTGGAAAATAAAAAAGTATGATCCTGAAGGATGGCGAAAAAAGAATGGCACCAATCTCTTCAAAAGCTCTGGCAGACGAAGCAGATGGGGCTTTTAATAAAGGGCAATTTCCTATAAAGTTGAAAGGATGTGTAAACAGGATATAATTAACACAAACCTATAAAAGCGAAGTGGGTGAGTATAGTGGATGAGTTGCGGGGAAATGTGGATGAGAGACATAATATTTCGATAATTCAGCTATAAGCAACATATGAAGCCGGAATTTATACATAGAGACGGGATGATAGCCAGTACAGATTATGTGCAATGGTTGTCTGATCTCAAGCAACGCTACCGTCAGAGCCAAATCAAAGCGGTAGTGCGTATCAATCAATCGATGCTTGAGTTCTACTGGAGCTTGGGACGTGATATTGTTGCCCTCAAAGCGGAAAGCAAATGGGGAAGCGGAGTGTTGCAACAACTGAGCATTGATTTGCAGCAGATGTTCCCGGAAGAGAAGGGCTTCTCATATAGGAATATTCGGTACATGAAACAATGGTATCTGTTTTATTGTGAGCAAGTTACAAAATGGCAACAACTTGTTGCCAAATTAGACGATTCAAATAGCCAGCAGCCTGTTGGCGAATTTTGGCAGCAACTTGTTGCCAAATTAGAAACGCCTAATTGCCACCCAGTTGGTGGCGCATTAGAGATGCCTACTGATTTTGCATTAGTTCCTTGGGGACATCATATAGAAATTGTTTCAAAATCCAATTCGCTTGACGAGGCGCTATTCTATATCAATCAGACGATTGCTGGAAACTGGAGCCGCAGTAGATTGGAAGATGAGATAAAAAGCGGCATGTACAAACGGCAAGGGAAAGCCATTACAAACTTTTCCAATACACTTGCTCTGCCGGAACAACAGTTGGCACAAGAAATACTTAAAGATCCGTTGGACCTCAATTTCCTGCATCTCAAAAAAGGCTATGATGAACATGTGTTGGAGGAAGCTTTGGTGACGAACATTACCAATTTCCTGCTTGAACTCGGCAAAGGTTTTTCGTATGTGGGCAGACAAATGGAGTTACAGATGCCTGGCGGGCAGACTTTCTTCCCTGACTTGATTTTCTATCATATTCCGCAGCATCGGTATGTGGTTGTTGAACTGAAAGCGGTTAAGTATATTCCTGAATTTGCAGGCAAATTGAATTTTTATGTTACAGCCGTAGATGAGTTGATGCGTGGAGAACATGATAACCCAACGGTCGGCTTAGTTATATGTAAATCTTCAGACAAGACGGTAGTTGAATGGTCGCTCAAAGATATTCAGAAACCGCTTGGCGTCGCGACATATCAGTTAGAGGAAGTGGTGGAGCGCACAGTAAAAGAGATTGAGAACAGAAAATAGGCAAATCAAAAACATCCATTATGGAGAATGATTATACACAATTAATGGTGAAGCGCGTGCGGAGGATTCTGCTCGTGTGCAACAACTACGACAACTTCCTGCTGGAAGAGGACGGACGGCTTGACGTGCAAATCGCACAGGAGTACAACGACCTCAATCTGAGCAACCCGCCTGCGGTTATTCGTGCGGAGAACAAGACTGATGCCTTGAAACTGCTCCAGGAAGACGGGCAGTTTGACCTTGTTATCGCCATGAACAATGCCGGCGTAACGGATGCATTTGCTTTTGCAGCCGAGTCCAAACAACTCTCTCCTGATACGCCGTTTGTGTTGCTTTCTTCGTTCTCCAAAGAGGTCTTTGACCGCATTGAGCATGAGGACAAACACAATATCGATTACTTCTTCTGCTGGAACAACTCGACGGACCTCATCATTGCCATCATCAAGCTTATTGAGGACAAGATGAATGCCGAGCACGACATTCTGGAAGCCGGTGTGCGGGCAATTCTGCTTGTCGAAGATTCGGTGCGGTACTATTCCACTTACCTGCCGCTGCTTTACAAGTTGGTGCTCAATCAGAACAGCATCGCCATTCAGGACGCAATCAACGAGAAACAGCAGCTCTTCCGCAAACGCTGTCGTCCGAAAGTGCTGATGGCGACGTATTACGACGAGGCGTTAGAACTGTACGAACGGTACAAGCAGAATATAATCGGTGTGATTTCCGACATCGGTTTTGTGCTGCACAAGGGCGATTTGTCCTCGACGGAGCAGCTTGACGCCGGTGTCAAACTCTGCAAACTTATCCGCAAGGACAACCCGACGATGCCGATTCTTATGCAATCGTCGCAAGCGTCGATGAAGTCGGTTGCCAAGCAGCTTGGCGTCGGATTTGTGATGAAGACCTCGAAGACGTTGATGCAGGAACTGAGCGATTATATCGGTCGTGAGTTCGGATTCGGAGACTTTGTCGCCATTGACCCGCGTTCCGGACGTGAGCTTGCGCGTGCGAACAACCTTGAGGACTTTGAGCGTGTGCTTCAAAATATTCCTGCGAAGGCTTTCCGCCGGTTGTCAGACAATAATTATCTGAGCAAATGGCTCTTTGCTCGCGGTTTGTTTGATGTCGGCAAGAAAGTCAGTCCGCTCACCATCAAGGATGATGACGACATCGAAAATATTCGCGCCATCAATATCAAAACCGTCCATGAGTACCGTCTGCAACAGGCTTTGGGCGTCGTTGCAAAGTTCGACCCTGAGACATATAACGACACGATTTGGTTCTCGCGGCTCGGCAACAGTTCGTTGGGTGGCAAGGCGCGCGGATTGGCGTTCTTGAACCATGTGCTGCAGAAATACAACCTCTATAACGAATGGGAGGATGTGCGTGTGCTTGTGCCGCGGACGATGGTTATTACGACGGACTATTTTGACGCGTTTATTCAGGAGAACGGTTTGCAGTATGTGATTAACTCGCCTGCTTCGGACGAAGAAATATTGTCGGAGTTCATATCTTCGGCACTACCGCTTGAGTTGGTCAAGGCGTTGCAGAAGTTTCTGGATGTAGTCGATAAGCCGCTGGCTATCCGTTCATCGTCAAAACTGGAAGACTCATATTATCAGCCGTTTGCGGGTGTTTATGCGACGTACATGATTCCGAACTCGCCGGACAAACACCAACAGCTGCGGCTGCTTGCAAAAGCAATCAAGTCGGTTTATGCGTCGGTGTATTTTTCGTCCTCGAAGGGCTATATTCTTTCGACCGGCAACGTTATTGCCGAGGAAAAGATGGCGATTGTGCTGCAAGAAATCTGCGGCAGCGAGCAGAATGGCTATTTCTTCCCGACCATGTCCGGCGTGGCACGCAGCGTGAATTTCTATCCGGTGAATTATGAACGTGCGGACGAAGGAATCGTGAAGGTGGCATACGGTCTTGGCAAAGTGGTAGTTGATGGCGAGCCGGTGTTGCGTTTCTCTCCAAAATACCCGAAGCAGGCGCTGCAATTGTCCTCGCCGGACCTTACTATGCGTGATACGCAGCGTTCGATGTTGGCGCTTTCGATGCAGCCCGAACGGTTTGTGATGTCTGTGGATGAGGCGGTGAATATGGAGCGTCTCTCTGTCGCCGATTGCGAGCAGTTTGAGTCACTCAAGAAGATTGCTTCGACTTACGACCGCGACAACATGCGTATTGTTGACTCGTGCTTCCCGTCCGGACCGCGGTATATTACCTTTGCGCCGCAACTCAAGTTCAATACGTTCCCGCTTGCGGATATTATCAACCGTCTGCTGGACATTGCGCAACAGGAAATCAAGACGCCTGTTGAAATCGAATATGCCGTTGACCTTATGCAATCGCCTGCGGTGTTCAATGTGCTGCAGATACGACCGATTTCGGCGGATTCGCTGACAGCCAAAGTCGATTGGGACGAGGTGCACGAGTCGGAGAAGCCGTTACTGAAATCCGAGTCGGCGCTCGGGGTGGGGAAGATTGAGGGGATAAGAGATATTATCTACCTGCGTCCCGAAGCGTTTGATGTGCTCCACACGCGTGAAATGGCGCTTACTATGCGTGAGTGGAACAGTGAAATAAGGAACGCCAAAGCGAACTATCTTCTCATCGGTTTCGGCCGTTGGGGATCGAATATTCCGACATTGGGCGTGCCTGTACAGTGGGGCGATATCAGCGAAGCGAAAGCAATTGTAGAGTGCAGTTTGCCGGACTTCCGCATTGAGCCAAGTCAAGGTTCGCATTTCTTCCAGAATCTGACGTCCTTCAATGTTGGTTATATCAACGTAGATACGATTGCCCGTCCGGACGAATGCCTTGACTTTGCCCAATTGGACGCTCTGCCCGCTGTTGCTGAAACAAAATACCTCCGGCACGTCCGCTTGGAAAAACCGATAGAAATGTATATTGACGGCTTCGCCAACAAAGCCCTTGTGCAATTTTTATAAAAAAAATTTGCACATATAAAAAAAATGTAGTACCTTTGCCGCCAAATTGGGCAAAGCCTAAAAACGTTAAACGCCAAATCGTAAATTAAATCATATGTCAACAAAAGGAAAAATTATCGGTTGGTTAACAGCCATTATCCTCGTCGTTTTGGCGGGATTCATCTACTTCAAGTTCTGCTTTGTGTATAGCGAAGGCACGAATGAAGGCGACATTAACTATTTCCAGAAAGAAGGAATCATCTTCAAGACCTATGAGGGCAAGATGATTCAAACCGGCTACAACAGCAAGAACTCCAATGCTACGATTCAGTCCAACGAGTTCAAGTTCTCAGTTGCAGACGCGGCTGTGGCGATGGAGATTGAAAACCACTCCAGCAGGCAAGTCAAGCTGCATTGGAAACGCTATTTCGGCACGTTGCCCTGGCGCGGGAACAGCCAGTTTATTGTTGACCGCATTGTGGAAGTGTCGCAAGAGGAGCTCCCTGCCGACCAATTGCTTGATGTGCCCGAACCGGCACAATAATCGTGCGTAAGCACTACTATTTAACTGAAAATCTATGCTGACATCAGAACAAGACAATTTCGTAAAGATGTATGAGCGTTCCTTCCGTGAAAACTGGGACTTGGACGCGATTACGGATTACGGAACGGCTAACACCTTTACTTACGGGCGCCTTGCGGCGCAGATTGCGCGCTTGCACTTGTTGTTCAAACTGTTTGGTATCAAGAAGGACGACAAGATTGCCGTCATGGGACGCAACAACTGCAATTGGGTGACCGTTTATCTTGCAACCATCACGTATGGAGGGATTATTGTACCTATCTTGCAGGATTTCAAAGCCAATGATGCACAGCATATCATCAACCACTCCGAATCCAAGTTGCTCTTTATCACCGACTTGATTTGGGAGAATATGGACCTTGAGCAACTGGAGACGCTCAAGGCGGTTTATTCGCTCACAAACTTCAAGCTTATAGCGCACCGTCACCACAAGGAAATTACTTGGGGAGATGTGGAGGATGCGTTTGGCAAGAAGTACGCCAAAGGTTTCACGCCTGAAAGCGTGCAGTATAACGAACGTCCCAACAGCGCTATCGGTTCCATCAACTACACTTCCGGAACGACAGGTTTCAGTAAGGGCGTTATTATGCCGCTCAACGGTTTGGCGGGTAATATCCGCTATGCGTTTAATATCAAACTTGTGTACCCGGGATGCCGCCATGTGGCGTTCCTTCCTTTGGCTCATGCGTACGGCTGTGCGTTTGACTTCCTTGCATGTCTTGCTTCCGGCGGGCATTCATGGTTGATTGGTCGCACTCCGTCGCCGAAGATTCTGCTACAGGCTTTCAAGGAAGTTAAACCGACAACCATCCTTTCTGTGCCGCTCATTCTTGAGAAGATTTACAAAAAGATGATTGTGCCGCAAATCCAGAAACCGCCTGTAAGCTGGGTGCTCAAAGTTCCCTATCTGGATGAAGTGGTACTCAGCAAGATTCGCCAACAGTTGGTGGAGGCGTTTGGCGGTGAATTCAAGCAGATTATCATTGGCGGTGCGCCGCTTAATCCTGAAGTGGAGGCGTTCCTGCATCGTATCAAGTTCCCGATGACGGTAGGTTACGGTATGACCGAATGTGCCCCGCTCATTTGTTTTACGCCTTATGAGGAGGGCGGCAAACTATATTCTTGCGGTCGTGCGTTGCCCGGCATTATGGAGGTGAAATTGATTCACCAGAACGCAGAAGGCATCGGTGAGGTCGTAACTCGGGGTGAGAATGTGATGAAGGGCTATTTCAAGAACGAACAGGCGACAAAGGAAAGTTTCACCAAAGACGGCTGGCTGCGGACGGGTGACCTCGGCTTCATTGACGAAGACGGTTATCTCTTTATCAAAGGCCGTTGCAAGACGATGCTGCTTGGTCCGTCGGGCCAAAATATTTACCCGGAGGAAATTGAGGCAAAGCTCAATAACATGCCTTATGTCCTTGAATCGCTTGTTATTCAGACCGATGATGCTCGTTTGGTGGCACTTGTTTGTCCCGATTACAACGAAGTTGATGCCAGTGGCTTGACGGCAGAACAAGTCGAAGCACATATGGAGGAAGTTCGCAAGCAGGTGAATGCCGAGTTGGCTGCCTATGAACAGCTCAACTGCGTCAAACTCTTCCCGCATGAGTTTGAGAAAACGCCCAAGAAATCCATCAAGCGTTTCCTTTATGCAAACGTTGAGGTATAATTCGTAATTCCGGGTTTTATATTTTGAATTTAACCATTGACCAGGGCAATTCACGCACCAAAGTTGCGTTGTTTAACGACGAAGGGCGTATGGTGAAGAACTTTATCTACAAGTCCTTCTCCGCCAGTGATATAGAGCGGCTCTTTTCGCTTTATCCCATTACGGACAGCATTATATCTTCGGTCATAAATATAGAACCGGCGGTGGTGAATGTGCTTAATCGTCTCTCGCAGCATTTTATTCTGTTTGACCACTGCACGCCCGTGCCGGTTAAGAATTGCTATGGTTCTCCCGAAACACTTGGTCAGGACCGGCTGGCTGCGGCTGTCGGTGCGGCATCTATTTGCCCGAATGAGAATCTGCTGATTATTGATGCAGGGTCTGCCATAACGTACGATTTCGTTTCTGAAAAGAACGAGTTTCTGGGAGGAAATATTGCACCGGGCATAAAAATGCGGCTGACGATGCTTAACCGCATGACCAAAAAACTTCCTTTGGTCGAAGTGGAGGAGAATGAACTGATTCCTTTGTTCGGCAAGACGACCCGCGATGCCATTGCAGCAGGCGTTATCCGTGGCATTGGTTATGAGGTCAAGGGATATGTCCGTACACTGGGTGAGCGCTGCAAGCATTATGCCTTGTTTCTCACCGGCGGCAATGCACCTTATATATTAAATAACTGCCGCTTTAATTTCCGCTACGAAAAGCATCTTGTCCTCATCGGACTCAACACTATCCTTGAGTTTAACAAGCATTAATCCGATTGCTTACATAGACAAAAAGAGGACGCGATTGCGTCCTCTTTCCTTTGTGTGTCCCCCGAGGGACTCGAACCCTCGACCCACTGATTAAGAGTCAGTTGCTCTACCAACTGAGCTAGGGAGACATATTAGGCATATAACCCCTTTTCTCAAAAGCGGCTGCAAAGGTACTGCTTTTTTTTTAATCCACCAAATTTTTTTGCAAAAAAGATGCATATTTTTCACAAAACCTGCAAAAACCTCTTTTTTTGTGCGCATTATAATTTTCAAATAGGTTGTATGTGTTGTTTCTCGTGCGCGCGCGACTGCGCAAGATTTTTATATATAATGCCGATAGAGTAGGTATATCTGCGATTTAAGATATGGTGCATATTCATTTCGACAGGGTGTCGAAAATGAATAAAAACGCATTAAATCGCAAAAAAATGCGTTTTAATTTGCATATGTCATTTTTTTGTTGTACTTTTGTGCGTTCTTTTGAAAAATATAAATAAATAATACATATGGATAACGAAAACAATGGAATGAATGAAGAACTCAATGAAGAGTTGAATGTGACCGAGCATGACAAAATTATCCCTGTCAAGATTGACGAGGAAATGCGCAAGTCGTACATCGACTACTCGATGAGTGTGATTGTGAGCCGTGCGTTGCCCGATGTGCGGGACGGCTTCAAGCCGGTTCAGCGCCGTGTGCTGTTCGGCATGAACGAGTTGGGCGTAAGCAGCGACAAACCGACGAAGAAGAGTGCACGTATCGTCGGTGATGTTATGGGTAAATATCACCCGCACGGTGACAGTAGTATCTACGGCACTTTGGTGCGTCTGGCGCAGCCGTGGAACATGCGCTATTGCCTGGTGGACGGACAAGGAAACTTCGGTAATGTCGATGGTGACGGTGCTGCGGCGATGCGTTATACGGAGGCACGTCTCAGCAAACTGGCTGAAGAGATGCTTCGCGACATTGAGAAAGACACCGTGGACATGGTCCCGAACTTCGACGATAGCCTGCGTGAGCCTGCTGTATTACCCTGCCGTTTCCCGAACCTGTTGGTGAATGGAGGAACCGGTATCGCCGTCGGTATGGCGACGAACATGGCAACCCACAATTTGGGCGAAGTGATTGACGGCTGTGTGGCGTTTGTCAACAACCGCAAGGCACGTATTGAGAATCCGGACACGGAAGATATTACCGTTGAGGATTTGATGGAGTACGTAAAGGCTCCCGATTTCCCGACCGGCGGTACGATTTATGGCTATCAGGGCGTAAAAGACGCTTTTGAGACCGGACGCGGACGCGTTGTTATACGTTCCAATGCGGACATCGAAACCGAAGACAACGGCCGTGAAAAGATTATTGTTACCGAACTGCCTTACGGCGTGGTCAAGGCTGACCTTGTGAAGAAAATCGGCGACCTCGTTTCAGAAAAGAAGATTGAAGGCATTTCTGACATCTCTGACCTCAGTACCCGTGACATTCGTATTGTCATCGAGGTAAAGCGTGACGCGAATGCGCAGGTTGTCCTTAATAAGTTATATAAGTTCACGGAGTTGCAGTCATCTTTCAGTGTGAATAATATCGCACTTGTTCATGGCCGCCCGATGTTGCTGAACCTCAAGGACCTCATCGCCAACTTTATCGACCACCGCATGGATGTGGTAACGCGTCGTACAAAATACGAACTTCGCAAAGCCGAAGAGCGTGCGCATATCTTGGAGGGATTGATTATTGCGGTTGACAATATTGACGAAGTTATTCGTATCATCAAAGCAAGCCGTACGCCGGCTGATGCTCAGGCCAACCTCGAAGCACGCTTCAATCTTGACAATCTTCAGTCGAAAGCCATCGTGGATATGCGTCTGAGCGCACTCACAGGTTTGCGTATAGAGGAATTGAAAGCCGAGTATGAGGAGATTGAGAAACTCATTGCTCACTTGAACGAACTGCTTGCCAGCGAAATCATGCGTTATGACGTGATTAATGAGGAGTTGCAGGAAGTCAAGGACAAGTATGCGGACGAGCGCCGCACCAAGATTGTCAA
Organism: Paludibacteraceae bacterium; assembly: GCA_905233415.1. Classification (GTDB taxonomy): domain Bacteria; phylum Bacteroidota; class Bacteroidia; order Bacteroidales; family Paludibacteraceae; genus Colicola. Next base: position 20,595 of record CAJOEX010000015.1, on the reverse strand, counting down.
AATGGCAACTGAATTCAATCCTGAAGACATGTACGCCGATGATGATATGATTATCACGATTTCGCACCTCGGTTATATCAAACGTACTCCGTTGACAGAGTTCCGGCAGCAAGGTCGAGGCGGTATCGGCAGCAAGGCAGGTTCTGCCCGTGATGAGGACTTTATTGAGTACCTGCACCAGGCATCCATGCACTCGACGATGATGTTCTTCACCGAATGCGGACGTTTATATTGGCTCAAAGTATATGACATTCCGGAGGGCAACAAGCAGTCTAAAGGCCGTGCAATTCAGAACATGATTAACCTTGAAAAGGGTGACAAAGTACGTGCGTTCATCAATGTCAAAGGTCTCAATGACGCAGAATTTGTCAACAATCACTACCTCATCTTCGCAACCAAGAACGGTTTGATGAAGAAGACCACTCTGGAGGCGTACAGCCGTCCGCGTGCCAATGGTATTAACGCTGTTGGTCTCCGCGACGGGGATGAACTGATTGGCGTGACCCTTACCGATGGCGAAAGCGAAATGCTCATCGCTTCATACAATGGTAAAGTCGTCCGTTTCAATGAAGCCGGTGTGCGTCCGATGGGACGTAACGCAAGCGGTGTTCGTGCAATAAAATTGGATGAAGACGGACAGGATAAAGCGATTGGCATGATTTGTGTAGAGCCTAATAGTGAGAAGACTGTTTTGGTTATTTCCGACAAGGGCTTTGGCAAGCGCACACGCTTGGACGATGAGGACGGACAACCCGTTTACCGCGTTACCAACCGTGGCGGAAAGGGCGTTAAGACGATGAATCTGACCGACAAGACCGGACAACTCGTAGGCTTGCACGCCGTAAGCGATGACGAGGATTTGATGCTTATTACAAAGTCCGGAACGGCAATCCGTATGGCGATGGATACCATCCGTGTCATGGGACGTGCCACACAAGGCGTCAAACTCATTGAACTCCAGAAACGCAACGACACACTCATGTTCGGCTGCGTCGTGCCGAAAGAGGAGACTGAAGATAACACGGAGAATCCGGAAGTTTTGGAAACACCCGAAGAAAATAACAATGAAAACAACGAATAGTATGAAAAAAACATTATTTCTCGCAGCATTGGTACTGATAAGTGCCGGCTGCTTCGCACAAAAGGCAAATGTAAACAAGGCAAAGAGCCTCATTCTTCAAGAGGAGGGCGATTTTGACCAGGCACGTCAATTACTCGGTGCAGCATTGGCTAACGATGAAACCAAAGACCAGGCGAATACATGGTTTGTAGCGGGTCTTGTCGGTTATCAGCAGAAGGTTCAGGCTGACCGTGACCTGTCGATGGGAAAACTTATTGACAAGGACAAAGTCGGTCAGGGTATTATGGAGAGCTACGACTACTGGATTAAAGCGGACGAACTGGCTATGACGCCGACGCTGGACAAGAAAGGACATGAAGTCGTAGATACCAAAACCCGTAACAACATTGCCAAGAAGATGTTTGAGTACTACGACAAGCAGGACTTTGTAAAGTACGGCATCCATCTGAACGAGCAGCGTGATTTCCGTGGCGCGTACAATGTGTTCATGCGTCACCTGGGAATACCCTCATTGCCGATGATGCAGGATGAAGCGTTCCAGGAAAAAATCGCGAAGGATACGACGTATGCACAGTATGAGTATTATGCCTCCTTGTTTGCTATCCAGGCGCAAATGCACGATGAGGCGATTGCTATTCTGGAGCGTTTGAAAGACGGTAATACAGAGGCTGTTGCTGTTAATCAGTTCCTTTATCAGGAATATGTGGAGAAGAACGATACCGCTAACTTTGTCCGCGTGCTGCAAGATGCAATGGTTCGCTTCCCGCAAGAACCGTGGTTCCTGCAGAATCTTATCAATTTCTACATTTTCTCCGGTCAGGAACAAGAGGCTATTGACCATCTCGCTCAGGCTATTGAACGCGAGCCGAATGTGGCGCAATACCATATGATTAAGGGTAACCTGAATACTAATCAGGCTCATTATGAAGAGGCTATTGCGGACTACGACAAAGCACTCGAACTAGATCCGAAACTGGCGGATGCGTATGCCGGTAAAGGCCGTGTTTATTACAACCAGGCTGTGAAGATGAATGAGGACGCTACGTATATCCAAGACCAGAAACTTTATAAACAGGCTTTGGCTGAAATGAACGAAATGTTCAAGAAGTCCTTGCCGTTCTTCGAGAAAGCACATGAACTGGATCCCGAGAACCGTGACTTCATGATTACGCTGAAGACCCTCTATTACCGCTTCCACATGGATGCCGAGTATGAGGCGATTCAGGAAAAACTGAATAATTGATGGCACGCATTCTTGCCATTGACTACGGTCAGAAACGCACAGGATTAGCCGTTACGGACCCGCTCCGTATAACGGCTAATCCGTTACTTACCATCGATACGGCTAATTTGCGGAGTTGGTTGCAGACCGAACTGGCGAAAGGTGAAATTGACACGGTTGTAATCGGCAAGCCGACGCAACTCAACGGCGCGGATAGTGATTCCATGCGTTATATCAAACCGTTTATGGACTGGTTTCGTGTCACCTTTCCGGCTATTCCGCTGGTGGAATATGATGAGCGGTTCACTTCGACTTTGGCGCATCAGGCGATGATTGCCGGAGGTATGAAGAAATCGCAGCGCCGTGACAAAGCCGTCGTGGACAAACTCGCCGCCTGCATAATCCTTGAAGGCTATCTTGACAATACATCATTGCAACAATAAAAAAGTGAGCGCACTTTTTTGCGCTGCTCTCACGCTACTCTCGCGCTGGTATGATGTGTATGTCAGGACATGGTCCCGTGATGATAAACACTATGGATGTTCTAAATAGAATTTGAAAAAATAACCAACCAACTGACAAAATAGTGTTAGTTAGTTAAATATTATTCTATATTATTTATATTTTCTTTGCTTCTTTCTTTTAATTCTGTCTCATTTTGAGACAAAACTGTCGCATTTTGAGACAAAGTTGTCTCATTTCGCGACAGAAATTCTCGATACGCAAACTAATGCAATGTTTGCGGATTGAAGAGGCGGAGGTGCGGCTGCCCAACTCCTGTCGTTTTTGGGGTCCCAAGAGAGCTTTGCTCGAATGGGGAGAGCGTAGCTCACGGCGAAAACTCATACGAGTGATATAGTCACGAGTCGTATTGAGCCGTAGAGCAAGCGTGCATCACGGGACCATCTCCTAACAACATTACTTTTAGTGCACTTGAGAATAACAACAAAAACGACTAAAGAATAGATAAAATAACAAAAAATGACACCAAATATTTGCAAGTGTCATTTTTTTGTAGTAATTTTGCAGCCGTAAACGTACGCCGGAGGGAAGTGTCTCTCATTTAAGGGTAGGTTTACAGACATAATAATAGCGTTTATTGACGCTTTGTTATTGGCAAGCTAAAGCTTCGCAACCTTTTACTTGATAAGTCAAAAACAAAGTATGCAATAGATGCCTATGGGTGTGACAAAGCACCCGTCTTGTTGTTTCTTTACAAGGCGGTTTGTCATATCGGCGTAGGTTTCCTGTTGTTTTATTTGACTTATCGGCATTGCGAAGGCCTGGCTTGCGAGTAATCAACAGCGAGGTCTGCGCTTTTTGGTGTATATAGCCGCAAACAAAAAGTTAACGATTATTAAGATTTGTAGGAAATGCAAGGAGAGTGCAAGAGTAGCCTAAGGGTAGCGCAAGGTATGCTAAAATGTTAGCAGAAGAAAAGTATATGATTATTAAGATAATAAACGGAGAAAGCCGAAAATCCGATAAAGAGTAGGCACAAATGTGTTTCAATATTATGAAAAAAAGTTTAATTCTGATTGCAACTTTCTGTTGCTCAATTGCAATGTTTGCAAAAAATGTTTCTGTTAGTGTTTCTCCAGAAAACGCTATCGTTTATCAAAAAGGAAAAATCGTTCAACCCGTTTCTCCTGGCGTGTATAGTATTCAGGTTTCTATCACTGACTTGGTCTTTGCAGTTCAAGCAGATGGTTACGATGCGGAACAATTTGTTATTAATTTAAAGTCCCCGTCAACCATGAAAATCAACCTCAAACCAAATCGCAAAAGCGTTTCCATTACGTCTAATCCCTCAACTGCTGATATTTATGTAGACGGACGTCTCATGGGACAAAGTCCCATTGATTTCACAATCAATAAAGGGGAATCAAAAAGTATTCTGTTGGTGGCAGATGAGTACGATAGATATGTAAAAACTATCAATTTCAATGACCAGCATGATATAAAAATGGCTTACAATATTGAGATGGTTCGTAACACACGTTCTGTAGAAGTTTATGTAGACGTACCTGCTGCAACATTCCTTGTAGATGGTGTTGTCGTTAGTGATGGACAAAATAGAGCGACTATCAAATTATTCAAAGACAGAGCAATTAAGTTGAATGTGAAAGCCGAGGGTTATATTGAGTATAGTCGTGTCTTGAATTTCAATGATGATGTTCCTGCTAATTTAACAAAAGACCTTTCGCCAGACCAAGGCTATGCAGCATCTGACCCTATAAATGATCAAGCAAATAAACCCTTTACTATAACGGTTAGAAAAGGGATGTCTCGTGAAGACGCCATTCAACGTATGAAATACTTCCTTTCTGAAGCATTTGAGACATTAGAAATTAATGATAACATATCCGGATGGTACCGTTCAGCATGGAGTTTACGACTCTTTAAATTTGAAGGTTACATTGTACGTACTCGCGTTGAAATCAAAGAGAAACCAGACAATGGTGATGGTTTATTACAATTCAAAATATTGCTTCAAAGCCAGATTGCCTATAAAACTGATGGAGCACGCGATGAAGATTATAAAAATTGGACGCGCGTACTCAAAGAGTATAATACAATGCTTTCGGATATAAAAAATCAAATAGAATAATCGTTTTTCTTATTACAATACGTATATATAAGGTGTGTCAATAAATTTGGCTCACCATTTTAAAGCATTTGATATACACTTATTTTTTAGCGCCTATTCAACATTATCTTTATGAAGAAGTTTTTTCTTGTTCTATTCTGCTTATTTGCAGTAATGACTTATGCTGAAGAATTAAAGATCGCTTTATTACAGCCATGCGTTTCCAAAGGCTCTGACCCCTGCAAACCAATAGAACTCAATATGATACGCGGTGAATTACGCAAAGCTCTTGGTTGGCAATCAAATTTTCAAGTACTGACACGTACTGATGTGGATGCAATGCTGAAAGAACACGGTTTCCAACGTTCAGGTCTAGTTGATGATGAGCAACGTAAACGAGTCGGTATAATGACAGGGGCGCAATATATCTGTGTATCTACAGTAACCAAAGATGGAACTCAGCTGTATATTGAGTCTTATTTGGTAAATATAGAAACAGGTCAAATGACTAACCCTGCAACTCAGTTCGCTAATGTAATGGATGGGGATTATAGTACATTACAAAGTCCATGTAACGCACTTGCCAAAGAAATGCTTGGGGATTTAAAAAGTTCACCCTCTCAACAACCTATAAGTAAAAGTTCAAAAATTAGCATTCCTTCGAATGAGACTGCTGTCTATATTGATTTAGGATTACCCAGTGGAACGCTATGGAAATCAAAAAACGAAGATGATGGTTTACTGAATTATGAACAAGCAACTCTGTTCTATGGACGCAATCTGCCTACAAAAAATCAATGGGAAGAATTATTAAACTTATGTATATGGACATGGAAAGATAATGGTTATTTAGTAGTTGGTCCAAGTCGCGAGTCTTTGTTCCTTCCTGCAGAAGGCTATAGTCTTTGTAGTGGTTCAGAGTATTATAAGGGTACCTATGGTTATTATTGGGCATCTTCACTATTTGGATCTGATGCTGCTTGGAGATTATACTTCAATACGGGCGGCAAGGATCTCGGTCATAACATTCGTTGTTTTGGTTATTCTATCCGTTTAGTTCGTTAGTTACTTCTAAAACACAGCACTTTTTTCGCATGAAGAGATTTAAATTCAGATTACTATTTTGGGGTGTCTTTATAGTATTAACACTCAATTCTGCAAAGATATTATCAGCAACATCTCAAATGATGATGTGTCATTCGTAGATAGTTCAAATGTCGCAGATTGGGAGATTCTAATTACAGTAGAAACTCGTGAACACACAAAGCAAGAACTTGGAGGCATAATTACGTATTTTGCATATGCTGATGCACAATTGGTTATACAAGAATGTATCTCAAGAAAAGTAGTTTGCAAGAAGCAATTCAGCGAAAAAGGAGGGGCTTTTCGCAACTACGAGAGTGCTGCAATAGAAGCATATAAATATCTCGTGCCAAAACTAAGCGACATAATCAAACAGCAAATACAACAATAGGCTGATGACTAATTGAATAGTGGAACCATTTTAAAACCATTTATGTCTCCGCTTGCCCCACCGCAAGCGGAGATTTTATTGAAGAGTCAAATTCTTTTTCGATAGAATTTGCGGGGTTTTCCGATAGCCCATTGTGGTCGCGTGGTGGTCGCGTGGTGGTCCTGTCTACGGCTAAGGGTTTTGGAAAGGTCTTGGATTGGGGAATTTTGTCTCTCCGGGACAGAAGACAAAATATAGAAAAATGGCAAAAATGCCAATTGTTCCACACGGTCACCCTTCGGTGACGTACCGGTGACCGTTCGGACGTGGAACAATTGCAAAAGTGATATAAGGGGAAGGAAAAATCGCCAAATACGAAGGGCTGACGAAGTCTCGTGGAAGTCCCGTAATGCTACGATTCGCTTACATTGATACTCGCACGACTGAAAGCAGAGCTTTCGTAAAGTGCTACGTAACATGCTACGCTATCCCCGAGAGAAGATTGGCGAAAGGCTATTGGTTAGAGGCTAAAATATATAAAACTGCGGCAATCTTGCACTTTTATTTGTGTATCTCAAAAAAAAACAGTACTTTTGCAGGCTAAATGATAAAATCGTAAATCGTTAAATCGTAAATCAACATGGTACTTCCAATTTACCTATACGGACAGCCGGTGCTGCGGAAGCCGACGGAAGATGTCGAGCCGGGCAGCATAGATGTCAAACAGCTTGTAGCCGATATGCAGGAGACGCTGACAGCCGCTGAAGGCTGCGGTCTTGCCGCACCGCAAATAGGCAAGTCTCTGCGGCTGTTCATTGTCGATGGATCTGAACTTGGCGAAGACTATCCTGAGTGCGTGGACTTCAAGCAGACATTCATCAACCCAGAAATCATTGAGGCTTCCGACGAAACGTCCACATACAGTGAGGGGTGTCTTTCCTTGCCGGGTATTTCGGAGAATGTGATTCGCCCGAAAACCATTACCATCCGTTATCAGGATGCCGATTTCAAGTGGCATGAAGATACCTTTACCGACTTCAAAGCGCGTATCGTGCAGCATGAGTATGACCATTTGGAAGCCCATGTATTCACCGACCGCATTTCGCCTATCCGCAAGACGTTCGTCAAAGGCAAACTGACCAATATCGCCAAAGGAAAAACCGGCGCACGGTATAAATACAAGCACTAATGGATTTGATGACGATATTATTGATGGCAATCGGTCTGGCAATGGACTGTTTCGCCGTCAGTGTGGCGCAAGGGTTGGATACCGATGTGCATGACTACAGAATGTGGCGGAAAATCTTTCTGATGGCTTTTCTGTTCGGACTGTTTCAGGGGGGAATGCCCTTAATCGGCTATTATGCTGGCAGTTTGTTCACGAACTTTTTTGCCACTTATGCGCCGTGGATAGCTATGCTATTGCTGGCTTTTATCGGGGGCAAAATGATTGTTGAAGCGGCGCGGGAGAAGAACGAGGACAAGCCGCACAAAGCCAATTGGACCTTGCGGTATCTGCTGTTGATGGCTGTTGCAACATCCATTGATGCTTTGGCGACAGGCATTGTCTTTATTCCTTATCCGGACTATTTGTGGATGGGAGTATTTCTGATTGCGATTGTCAGTTTCGCTTTCTCCATAGCCGGTTGCCAGATAGGTTCGGAGTCAAAGAAACTGCTGCCTGTACATCCTGAACTGGTCGGAGGCTTGATTCTTGTCGGAATAGGCATTAAAATCTTCATTGAAGGAGTGTTGCTCTGATGTTCTTGATACAAGACACATTGGTTTCTTTGGACGTGCTTGAAAAAGAGTTCTGCTGCGACCTGGACAAATGCCGCGGCTGCTGCTGTATCGAAGGGGATGCGGGAGCTCCGATTTCGGACGAAGAAGTGAAAGAGGTGGAGGCTATACTGCCGATTCTGCTGCCGGAAATGACCAAAGAAGCCCGCGAGGTGGTTGAAAAACAAGGCATTTCCTACCTCGACCCGTCCGGAGAACAAGTCACTTCAATTGTCAATGACAAAGATTGCGTCTTTGCCCGTACAGACCACAACGGCTGGTGCTATTGCCTGATTGAGAAAGCATATAATGCGGGCAAGATTGCTTTCAAAAAACCGGTTTCCTGTCATTTGTATCCAATCCGATTGACGAAAGTCGGTGATTTGACGGGGGTGGAATATCACCGATGGGATATTTGCCATTGTGCACGGCAACTCGGCAAAAAACTGCATATGCCTTTATATAAATTTCTGCGCGAACCGCTGATTCGCCGTTTCGGGCAGGCTTGGTATGACGAACTGGATTTAACCGCCACAGAATGGAAAAAACAATGCGGGCAGAAATAATTACCATAGGCGACGAACTGCTGATAGGGCAGGTAGTTGACACCAATTCCGCGTTTATGGCGGAAGAACTGAACAAGGTCGGTATCGAATTGTACCAGATTACGTCCGTGCACGATGATGCGGCACATATTGCGTCAGCGGTTATGGCTGCATTATCGCGGGTGGATGTGGTCATCACGACCGGCGGACTCGGTCCCACGAAGGACGATATTACCAAGCACGTACTTTGTGAACTGATGGGTGGACACCTTGTGCCCGACAAGTCTGTTGAGGCACATATACGCAATTTATACAAGGACCGGCCGGCTGTGCTGAACCGCCTTACGGAAACCCAATGGCTTGTGCCGGACAATTGTACCGTTTTGCCAAACCGAGTCGGCTCGGCGCCGTTGATGTACTGGCAGACGCTGGAAGGAAAGCATTTGTTTTCTCTGCCGGGCGTACCGTATGAGATGGAGACAGCCATGCGCGAACAGGTGCTGCCCGTTTTGCAGAAAGAAAGCAGCGAACAGATTACGCACCGAACCATTATGGTGAGCGGAATTCCGGAGTCTGCGCTTGCCATTCATATTGAGGACTTTGAAAACGCTTTGCCGGAGAATATTCATTTGGCGTATTTGCCAAAGAACCATACTATTCGGCTGCGTTTGAGCGGTTACGGCGTGCCGGTTGAAACCGTTGAAGCGGAACAACGCAAATTGATTGCGTTAACCCGACAATGGCTGGTTGCGACAGAGGACAAGCCGTTGGAAGTGCTTGTCGGGGAGAAACTGAAAGCGCTTGGCAAAACGATTGCCACCGCCGAGAGTTGCACCGGCGGCAAATTGGCGATGCTGCTCAACAAACATGCCGGCTCATCCGTTTTCTACAAAGGTAGCGTGGTTGCCTATTCCAATGAAGTGAAGGAAAACGTGCTCAAAGTAAATCGGGAATATTTGGAAAAGTATGGTGCTGTCAGCGAGCAAGTGGTGGCGCTGATGGCATTTGGGGTAATGAAAGTGCTGAATACGGATTTTGCAATTGCCACTTCCGGCGTTGCAGGACCGGACGGCGGAACGCCGGAAAAACCGGTCGGAACAGTCTGGATTGCGATAGCTAACAGAAAAAACGTTTATACGGAATGTCTGCACTTGCGCGGTGACAGGAATACGATTACGGACACGGCGGCAACGTTGGCGTTAGTGCGTTTGTTGCCTCGTATAGCGTGATTATTGCTGCTGCCGGATGCTCTCACGGTGAAGTGTTTCCAATAGCTCCCGGACAGATTCTTCGCTCAGGTTATGTTCTGTCGCCCAAGCAAGCCGCTTGGTCTTAATTTCTTCAAACCGTGTAGGTTGTACCACCTCTATGCCGTTTGCTTTTTTGTATTCGCCGATTTGACGGCTGACGTTCATGCGTCGGGCAATGGTTTCCCATAATGTATCATCCACTTCGTCCATCATGCGGCGAAGCCAGGTTAATTGACCATTGGACGATTGACCATTGGATGATTGCAGCATGATTTGCTCCAATTCATCGGGCGTAATCTGTTGTTTGGCATCGGAAAGCGCCTCTTGCGGGCGGTCATGTACTTCTATCATGAGTCCGTCGTAAGCCAGTTCGTCAGCAATGCTGCATAACTCCGCCACTTTACCTGCATCACCGCTCATGTGACTCGGGTCAAGCAACAACGGGACTTCAGGCAGTTTCTTGCGTAACTGATATGCCATTGCCCAGCAAGGATGATGGTTGCAGCCGCGGTGAACAGCATAAACGGGTCGTTGGCAATTGGTAGTCAGTCGTTGGATGTTGCCAATCCACAAGTCTGCGTCTTCGTTTACGGGATTTTTTATCAACACCCCTTTAGGCGAACCTTTCGCAATTTCGTCCGCGATTGCTTGTACGAGAATCGGGTTGGCGGAAGTGCGTGCACCGAGCCAGAGATAGTCTATGCCCGCTGCAAGTGCTTTTTGAACCTGTTCCGGTGTGGAAACTTCTGTGGCGACAGGCAGATTATATTCGGCTTTTACCCGTTGCAGCCATTTCAAACCAATATCGCCAACGCCCTGAAACGTGTCCGGGGAAGTGCGTGGTTTCCAAACGCCGGCACGGAAGATGGTCAGAGACGCGCGAGAGACGCGCGAGATACGCTGTGCGATGCGGAGAAGCTGTTCTTCCGATTCTGCGGCACAAGGACCAAGTATGTTCAATGGCTGCTTGATGGTAGTGTAGTATCTAACTAATATCTAACTAATAACTAACTTAGGGCAGCGATATTGGCTTTCAGCGTTGCAATACGCTGTTCGGCATCGGCTTTCTTCTTGCGTTCGAGTTCAACGACTTCAGGTTTGGCGTTTGCCACAAAGCGCTCGTTGTTCAGTTTTGCCATTACACCGCGCAGGAAGCCCTCTTGGTGTGCGAGGTCTGCTTCGAGTTTCTTTAATTCCTCATCGACGTTGATAAACTTATCCAACGGCACGGAATACTCTGTAGTACCCACAATGAAACATGCACTTCCGGCTTCCTTTTCTGCGCTGATAACAATTTCGCAATTGGCGAGTTTGCCCACCAATTCATTTAATGCCTTCGGGCTGACAAGCGTCAGATTCTCTTTCGGCGGGATGTTCTTTGATGCACGGACATTACGCACACCGGTGATAATTTCCTTGATTTCTTCTATTTGTGCCAGAATTTCCGAGTTGCTTGCGCCGCCGAGATTGTTTAGTCGGCTGGTCATAATCGATTCGCCTTCTTTGCGTTCGGCGAGATTCTGCCACAATTCCTCTGTGATAAACGGCATGAACGGATGCAGCAGGCGCAGCATTTCGTCAAAGAACGCCAGTGTCCGCTCGTAGGTCGTGCGGTCAATTGGCTGTTGGTAAGCGGGTTTCACCATTTCCAAATACCAGCCGGAGAACTCGTCGCAGTAGAGTTTATAGATTGCCATCAGCGCTTCGCTCAAACGGTATTTGTGCAGGAGGTCAGCCACTTCGGCACTCTGCTCCGCCAGTTTGGCAGCGAACCACTCCGTAGCGGTTTTGCTGGTGGCGGGTTGGTCGAAGTCTTTGACTTCCAGACCTTTTATCATACGGAAGCAGTTCCAAATCTTGTTGCAGAAGTTGCGTCCCTGCTCGCACAATGCATCATCATAGAGGATATCGTTTCCGGCAGGTGCCGAGAGCAATATACCCATACGCACGCCGTCAGCACCGAAACGCTCAATCAAATCCAACGGGTCAGGACTGTTGCCGAGCGACTTGGACATCTTGCGACCGAGTTTGTCGCGCACAATGCCTGTGAAATAGACGTGTTTGAACGGCATCTTGCCCACGTATTCATAGCCTGCCATAATCATGCGTGCCACCCAGAAGAAGATAATATCCGGACCGGTAACAAGGTCAGCGGTCGGGTAGTAGTACTGAAGCTCTTTGTTGTCCGGATGCTCGATACCGTCGAACAGGCTGATGGGCCACAGCCACGAACTGAACCATGTGTCAAGGGCTCCTTCATCTTGCACATAATTGCCTTCGGGAGCGGTTTCGCTGACGATAATCTTGTCGGCGGGATAGTTTTCCAAACCGGTTTCGGCGAGAATAGCTGCATCGTAGTACGCGGGAATACGATGTCCCCACCATAATTGGCGGCTGATGCACCAGTCTTTGATGTTTTCGAGCCAGTTGCGGTAGGTGTTTTTGTATTTGGTGGGATAAAACTCAATCTCATCGTTCATTACCGGCGGCAAAGCTATGTCTGCGAAGTGCTGCATACGTATGAACCATTGCAGACTCAACCGCGGCTCAATAGGCACATTTGTACGTTCCGAATAGCCGACTTTGTTGTCGTAGTCTTCGATTTTCTCCACAAGGTTCAGTACTTTGAGGTCTTCCACGATGGCTTTGCGGCAGTCGAAACGGTCCATACCGTGATATTTGCGCACATTCGGCTGCAACTCCTCTTCCATTGTGTCCATATTCAAATGTGCGTCCGGTGTGAAGATATCAATCGACTTCAGATTGTGAATTTGCCCCAACATGTAGTCGTTGGCATCGTGTGCGGGCGTTACTTTCAGACAGCCTGTTCCGAAACCGATTTCCACATATCTGTCCTCAATAATCGGAATCACGCGTCCTACACCCGGAACAACCACGTGTTTGCCCTTCAGCCACTGGTTCTTTTCCTCTTTTGGGTTGATGCAGACGGCTATATCGCCGAAAATCGTTTCCGGACGGGTAGTTGCCACAATCGCATACTTGCCGGGTTCTTCGACTACCGCATAGCGCAGGTAGTAGAACTTTGAGTGCTCGTCATGATAAATAACCTCCTCATCCGAAAGGGCAGTCTGCCGTTCAGGGTCCCAGTTCACCATGCGCAAACCGCGATAAATCAAGCCTTTCTTGTAGAGGTCGCAGAACACTTTGATTACCGCTTTGCTGCGGGTTTCGTCCATGGTAAAGGCGGTTCTGTCCCAATCGCAGGAGCAACCCAGTTTGCGCAGTTGTTTGAGGATGATGCCGCCGTGTTCGTCCGTCCACGCCCAAGCGTGTTTGAGAAACTCCTCACGGGTCAAATCGGATTTGTTGATGCCTTGTTCCTTGAGGCGTTTGATGACTTTGGCTTCCGTTGCAATCGAAGCGTGGTCTGTGCCGGGAACCCAGCAGGCGTTTTTGCCTTCCAACCGTGCACGGCGAACCAGCACGTCCTGAATCGTTTCGTTCAACACGTGGCCCATGTGCAGCACGCCTGTCACATTCGGAGGCGGAATAACAATGGTATATGGTTCGCGCGCGTTATCTACTTCGCTGTGAAACAATTTATTCTCAAGCCAGTATTGGTACCACTTGGCTTCAATCTCACTCGGGTTATACTTTGAGTCCATAGTATGTTGTTGTATTAATTTCGATTTTGTTGAATCAGTTCGGAAACAAGGCGGTAAAGTTCCTTTTGCTTCCCGTCTTGGATTAGTTCCAGATGGTGTTGTATCACCTTCTCATCGCCTCGGATAGCGGGTCCTGTCTGTGCCTCTTCCGGTGTAAGTGTATGCACTTTGGCAGCTGTCTCGTCAATCAAGGGCAGTAACGCTTTGAAAGGAATCTGTGTGCCGCGCAGCATGTCCTTTGCCACGGAATACATGTAGTTCGTGAAGTTGTTGGCAAACACGCCTGCCACATGCAACCGTTCACGGTCAGCCTGCGTCGTTTCGTAAATATGCGGTGTCAGACTGAGCGCAAGCGTATAAACCGCCGAAATATCGTCTATTCCTTTTGCCTCGATAAACATCGGCACAGTGCTGAAATCTTCGATGATATGCGCTTTTGAGAAACTCTGGAAGGGGTAGAGCACACCGCAGTGCGGTTTGTCCAAACCGAACACTTCCAGCGACAGCGTGCCGCTTGTATGTACGTGCAGCGCCCTTTGCGGAACATGTACGCGGCTGATAACTTCCGCCAAAGCATCGTCCCGAACGGCATAAATATACACATCCGCATTTTGAGGTATAGTGTCCAGACCCTCGTAGGAAGACACCATTTCTGCCGATATGTCTTTGCGCAAAAACGCCGCCTGCAGATTACAGGCGACATTTCCCTGACCTATGATGATAATTCTCATTATCTGAACTTCTTTTGTTGTGCCTTGGCGTTCTCGCGCGCCATACGTTGTTGCTCGCGCTGCATCCGTTCAAGCCGCTCCATAAAGCCTGATTTCTTAGGATTATTGGCTTTTTTTCGGGCGTTTGCTTCCATCTCTGCCAGGAGCTTCTTCTCGTCAATAGACATCCGGAAAATCATCGTCTGTACAATCGTCATCAGCAGGCTCAGGAAGTAGTAATAACTCAAGCCGGCAGCGTAGTCGTTGAAGATGAACAGGAACATCAGCGGCATTGCGTACATCATGTACTTCATGAACTTCATGTTTGGGTCCATGGTCTGCTGTTGCATCGTGATGTAGGTATATACGAGGTTTACTGCCGTCATCAGCAAGCAGAACAAACTAAGGTGTGTTCCCAGCAGCGGAATAGGTGTAGTCCACGTCAAAATGGCGTCATAGGCGGACAAATCGTCTGCCCACAGGAATGCCTGTCCGCGCAGTTCAATGGCAGTCGGGAAGAACCAGAACATCGCCATCAGTACCGGGAACTGGAACAGCATCGGCAGACAGCCGGACATTGGACTGACGCCTGCGCGGCTGTATAATGCCATTGTCTCTTTCTGGCGCTCCTGCATCTTTTCAGGAGGATATTTGGCGTTAATCTCGTCAATTTGCGGTTTCAGCACACGCATTTTCGCGCTTGATTTATAGGACGCAAACACAAACGGCAGAATGATGAGTTTGATAACCAGCGTCATCAGCAGAATCACCAGACCGATATGCATTCCCCATGACATGAACAGGTCAAACATCGGAATAACCAGCACCTTGTTAATCCAACTCACAATCTTCCAACCGAGCGGAACAAGGTCATTCAGATAGAGTTTATCCTGTTTGTCTTTGCCTTTGTCGTACGCTTTGAGCGTATTATAGTGGTTCGGACCGAAGTAGTACAGGAAACCGGTGGTTTTGTTGCCGGTCACGTCAAAAGCGACACTGGTGTTTGCCTTGTATTCCTTAATGTATCTGGTGTATTGGTCTTGCGGGGTGGATTCCAGCGTAGAGGTCGTAAAAGCGTCGTTGGCAATCAGCACCGTTGAGAAGAACTGGTCTTTGAACGCAATCCAGCGAATGCGTGCGTTTTCGCGCTTGGTAGCGGCTTTCGACTCGCTCAACTTCTCCATATCTCCGCCAACCAGCATATATTGCAGTTGGGCGTAACGCTCCTCAAACTTCCGGCCGCGTTCCTGTTGCGGAATCAGTTGCCGCCACTGCATTTCCAATGAGTTGACATTTTGCGCCAGAACAGCCTGCGCGTTATGCGGAATGACGTCGAAATGCACCATATAATCGTCGTCGCAGAGGCCATAGACAAAGTCTATCCATGCATCCGAGTCTGTCGTGCGAAGCCGCATGGTGACATTGAAGGCGTTCGGGTCTATCGGTTCAAAATACAGGTTTTTGGTGGAGATAATGCGGTTGTTGGCAGTAATGAGCGTAAACGCCATCTCGCTCTCTTCACCGCGGAACAGACACAAGTCGTTTACACTGTCCCCGTAAGCTTTGTATTCCTTTAGCTCTGCGCGGCGAATGACGCCGCCTTTGGTATCCACGAACAAGCGTATGTGCTCATTCTCCAACCGAATCAACTCGCTTTCTCCTTTGGCAGACGGCGCAAACGGACCGTATGTGGCATCAATCAGTTGTCCCAAATCCGCAGAAGAGGAAGCCGACTGTTGTGCCTCTTGTTCGGCAGCGATAGCGGCACTGAGTTGCTGTGCCTCAACCTCCATCTGACGAACCAACGCGATACTGTCATTAACACGCTGACGCTCAGCCAATTCCTCTTTTGACGGGCGGCTGAGCATCGTAAAGCCTACAATAATGGCTGCAATAAGTAAAAATCCAATCCAAGTATTTTTATCCATAATTATAATATAAATGTCTATCTGTTAATGTCCGAACAGGCAGCCGATATACAGTCTCGGACCGCTCGGACGGAGAAAGGTCTCATCTTTAAATTTCGTATTAGCGAGACCGTTTTCGCTTTTCCCGAAAGGAAGCATGTAATCTGCCCGTATAAGCAGGCTGATTTTCCCCAACGCGATTTCCAATCCTACATACGGGTCAAACAGAAAGAACGGAGTCTTGGTGAATGAAGCGTTGTATTCCACCTCGTCTTCGCCTTTGACGGAATAGCCTGTTTCGTCAGGCACATAAATCCGTCTTGTCGAACCGCCGCCCACGCATAAACCGATTAGCGGGCGAACAATGCCCAATGTGGCGTAAAAATCGCACATCACGCCTCCCCAGCCGGTTCGGATGCTGGTGCCTGACTTTGTCAGCGGCATATAGGACATGTGTCCTTCGCCGCCCAAATGAATGTGATCGATAAGGTGTAGGCGCAAAGTACCTCCTAATCCCATGGTAAAGCCGTCTTTGGGCAGGTCGGTCAGCGATGAACCGTTTTCGGTCAAGCTTCCGTTGCGGAACATTTCTGCCGGCGAACTGGCAAACGAATAACCGCCATGAATCATCATGCCGCCTGAGAAACCGGTAAATACTTTCTTGTGTTCTTTGTCTTTTTTGTCCTTATTGGAAGTGCTCGGGCTGTCGTATTCGTAACCGGAGTCCGATGCACTTGGCTGCTCGTCAGGAGCAGGGGTATATGTGTCGTGCGACCGCCGTTGTGCACTCAGACACAACGGCAGTATCGCAAACACTATAATCAGAAGTTTCTTCATCAAATAATTGAGAATGCCACATCCATCATCTTTGTGAACGTATTCTGGCGGTCGGCTGCGCTAACGGCTTCGCCGGTCAGGATATGGTCGCTGACGGTGCAGATGCAGAGTGCTTTCTTGCCTGCGCGAGCGGCGTTCATGTACAAAGCGGGAGCTTCCATTTCGTCTGCCAGTACGCCCATTTTGGTCCAGTTCAGCTTGCGCTCGTCTTCGCAGTAGAATACGTCTGTTGCGAACACATTACCTACGTGGTAGGTGTAGCCGAGTTTTTCGCAAGCGTCAACGGCTTTGCGGCAAAGGTCAAAGTTGGCAATCGGCGCATAGTTGCCCGGCAGGTTGTATTGCATACCGTAGTTGCTGTCTGTGCAAGCACCTTGTGCAATAACGATATCGCCTAATTTGACGTACATCTGACGTGCGCCGCAGGAGCCGACGCGGATAATTGTCTCAACGTCATAGAAGTTGAACAGCTCATAGGTATAAATACCGATGGAGGCCATTCCCATACCGTGACCCATTACTGTAATCGGTTTGCCTTTGTATGTGCCTGTGAAGGCGAGCATTCCACGAACGTTGTTCACTTGAACGGGGGTCTCAAGGAAACGTTCTGCCATCAGTTTTGCACGCAGGGGGTCACCTGCCATAATCATTGTCTTGGCGATTTCGCCGTACTTTGCTCCAATGTGAGGAGTCGGTGTTTGGTTTTCCATTTTGTTTGAATTTTTAGGTTAATAAATAATATTATAAAATCTTCAAATTTTCAAATCTTCGAATCTTCAAATCTTCAAATCTTCGAATCTTCAAATTTCTTGAAAAAAGCCTCCGCTTTTTTCAAGTCTTCCGGTGTATCAATCCCTATAGAAGCCGTCTCGCAGACAGCCGCTTTGATAGTGTAGCCGTTCTCCAGCCACCGCAACTGCTCCAGACTTTCGGTTTTTTCCAACGGTGTCTGTTCCAATTGCACAATTTCCCACAGCACATCCGCCCGATAAGCATACATCCCGATATGGCGGTAAAAACGGCCTTTTTGCAGCCACTCGCTTTTGTCAACACCTCTCACATAAGGTATTACTGACCGCGAAAACAGTAACGCTCTCCCCATCTCCGGCACTTGTCCGTTCCCGTCCGTTTTATCAAACGCTACCGCCACTTTCGGTGTGTTCGGGTTTTCGAGGTCTGCCAAACTGTCTGCTTCTGTGAAAGGCTTTACCAGTGTTGCAATCTGTGTGCTTTCATCCGCAAAGCAGCCTTTCAGCGCCTCAATCTGTTCCGGCTGTATAAAAGGCTCATCCCCTTGAATGTTGATGATGATTAGACCGCGTTGTTGTGAGACCGCTTCGCTGTGAGACCGCTTCGCTGTTAGAAGTGAGACCGCCTCGCAGCAGCGTTCCGTGCCGCATTTATGGTCGCTTCGCGTCATTACCGCTTCGCCTCCGAAACCGCGTACGCAGTCAAATATCCGTTCGTCATCGGTAGCGACAACGACTGTTTCCAAAGCTTTCTTGGCTTGTTCGTAAACCCGTTGGATCATTGGTTTGCCGCCGATGATTGCTAACGGTTTACCAGGGAAGCGTGTGCTGCCGTACCGAGCCGGAATAATCCCTATAAAAGCCTTCTTCACCATTCAGCCCGCAAAGGTACAAAAAAAAATGCAACCGTGCAAATTTAGTTGCATTTTTTTTCATTTACGATTTAGCGATTTACGATTTACGAGTTATTTACGTCAATCAATCGTACCTCGTCAATCGTCCAATCGTCAATTATATTCATTCGTCAATCAATCGTAAATTGTCAGATGGGTTTTGCGGGGGCGGTCGATAGCCCATAGTGGTCGCGTTGTGCACCCGTTAAGTGTGCGGGGGCAGGGGGGGATGTTTGCGGAGGGCAGTATCGTAGATGGCGCCGAAGCGTTTGTTGACTGTCCTCCAACGGTTGTCCTATTACTATTATATTCCCTTATAAGGGAACTATAATATAATAGACACGGAGGACTTGTCAAACTTTCACGGCGCTCTGCCGATGATTCTAATATAATACATAGAAAAATTGTGTTATATTGTTCATGGGGACTATTCCCGTTTACAATATACAAAATCCTCTGGTTGCCTCTAAGAAAGTACTCGTACCTGTCTGACGCGCTCCAAACAGGAAAACACTACCATCAAATTCGTTGCTTAACTGATAAAAACGGCTAATCATATTGCAATTATTTCTTTAAAATCAGAAGTACAACTTCGGATATTTCATTCAAATCCGCTGCAGAAGTACAGCTTTTTTTTTGAATCATACAAATATTTCTGCAAGAAAATGCAAAAAAAGTGGCCGCACAATGTGCAGCCGGCGGCCGCCGGCAGTTTGGCCTTGGCCATTTCGTATTAATTACCCGTGCGGATGAATTGCAATGCGCGTTCAATTTGGTTTTGCCTCATCACGCGTATTATTTATTTCCAGTCTTCGCTTGTAAACTTGCCTTCTGCATCGTACTTGTGCACGAATTTGATAGGATTGTTGTTCATTATAGACTCCACAAAAAACTCTCTCTTACGCATTGCCATCGATCCACCGGCATGAACAGGAAGCGCCTTATTTTCTTTAACGGCAGCGCCCTCGGCATTGAGAGAGGCACTGGTGTAACTGAATTCAGCATCCACTTTGAAATGCTCGTACTTGGTAGTGTCCAAATTTGCTTTGATAGCCAGGTTCCAGTGGAAGCCGAGGGTTGCAGGTAGAGAAGCTGTCTTTACTTCCTTCTGCCAATCAGCGGTAGTCACGACTTCATTTTTTTTTGTTGCCGTTCTCATCGTAGTAGTCAAACGAGATGTCGCACTGCTCAATGGTCTGCGGGTCAAATTTTGCATTGAATACAATAGCTGCTGCTACCGCCTTGGTGTCCGGTTGCGGATCCGGTGTCGGCGTCGGCGTCGGTTCGTCTTTTTTGTTACAACTTGTCATTACCAAAGCTGCCATGCAGGCTACAAGAGCCATAGAAAAAATCTTTTTCATTGGGATTAAAAATTTGATTGTTAATAAAATATTGATTGTTTAAAAATACCTGATTAGGGTTCTCCGTCGCGGAATTCATATACTGTTCCGTCAGCAGTTTTGAGGTACAAATAGTGGCCATCAATACGCCATGTGTACTCTTCTGTGTAAGGTTTGAAGCTGCTGTCATTGACGAAATTGTTGTTGTTAATCTTACCGGATGTAGTCTTGCTAATCGTGACTTTGTTTCCGTTCACAGACCACGTACCCATTGCGTAAAAACCATCGAAAGTACCCTTATAGTAAAGGTTTTGCTGGAATTGTCCATTGTCAAAGAAATTGAGCTCATTACTAGCTGCGCGTTCCTGCTGAGTAGTTTCGTCAACAAGATAAGTACTGACGCTCCACCAACCTACGAGCGGACTGTCAATCTTTTGGTTACACGATGTGAATGCCAATGCGCAAGCTACCAGCGCAATAGCGAAATAAAAATACTTTTTCATACTTGTTATACTAATACCCATTGGCGGAATTAAAGTAGCGCATGTTTAATTTGCCCAATCGGTTTGTTATTAATAAAATTAATATATTGTAGGATAGTTAATGCGCTGAT